>JAFSUN010000005.1 GCA_017445225.1 Erysipelotrichaceae bacterium
GATCCAAGAGACCCTTTCAAAGGGTAACTAGTAAATAATATGCAGGCTGGCAGGCACCAATTTGCGCACTTGTGCGCTGCCTGTAGACAAGGGCTTTGCCCGAAACCGAAAAACCACCCGCTAGGCGGGTGGATCATTATTTGGCGAAAAAAGACAAAAAATGCCTTTTCCGGTTTACTTTTCGGTGGATATTAGAATATAATCATTTCAGTAGCTGAGAAGGGCAGGAGTAAGCCTGGTTCCGATTTGCAGAGATTGTCTGGCTGGTGAAAAGACAAAGGGGAACAGCTGAAGGTCGGCCCGGAGCCGGATCCGTGAAAGGCAGTAAGGGATCCCGTACGCTGGCGTTAACAGCTAATGAGTGAAACACAAAGGTGGTACCACGTTCAAGCGTCCTTATGAGGCGCTTTATTTTGTTTAAGGAGGATATTCAAGATGCTAAACACCAAGTATGATCCGAAGGAAGTGGAAAGAGGAGTGTATGAAGGCTGGGTGAAGGCCGGTTATTTTACCGCCGGTGATACCAGCAAGAAGCCTTACAGCATGGTCATTCCGCCGCCAAACGTCACCGGCATGCTGCATATGGGGCACGCCTGGGACTTCACGCTGATGGACATCATCACCAGATACAAGAGACTGAGAGGCTATGACGTACTCTCGCTTCCGGGCATGGACCATGCCGGCATCGCCACGCAGGCCAAGGTCGACCAGAGATTAAAGAGCGAAGGCACCAACCGCTATGAGATCGGCCGGGAAAAGTTCATGGAAAGAGCCTGGGAGTGGAAGGAAGAATACGCCGGCCACATCAGGAAGCAGTGGGCCGCCATGGGCCTGGGCTTTGACTATTCCCGCGAGAGATTCACCCTCGATGAAGGCCTCAGCAAGGCAGTCAGAAGGGAATTCGTTCAGCTGTACAATGAAGGGCTGATCTACCAGGGTGAAAGGATCATCAACTGGGATCCGGTTGCCCAGACGGCCTTAAGCAACATCGAGGTAATACATAAGGATACCGAAGGCGGCATGTACACCTTCAGCTACGACGTCGTGGAGACCGGTGAGCGGATCAATGTCGCCACCACCAGACCGGAAACCATGTTCGGTGACGTCTGCGTCGTCGTGCATCCCGATGATCCCCGCTATAAGCACATCGTCGGCAAGCATGTCATCAACCCGGCTAACCATGAGCAGCTGCCGGTCATCACCGATGACTACATCGATATCGAGTTCGGTACCGGTGCCATGAAGTGTACCCCGGCCCACGACCCCAATGACTTCATCATCGGCGAGAAGTACGGTTTCCCGAAACCGGTCTGCATCAATCCGGACGGTACCATGAACGAACTGGCCGGCGAGTATAATGGTCTTGACCGTTTTGACTGCCGCGAGAAACTGGTTGAAAGAATAAAGAATGAGGGACATCTGGTGAATATCGAGAAGATCGTTCACCCGGTCGGCCATTCCGAAAGAACCGATGCCATCGTGGAACCGTATCTGTCCAAGCAGTGGTTCGTCAGGATGAAGCCGCTGGCTCAGGCCGTTCTGGACAAGCAGAAGGATCCGGAAACCAAGATCAACTTCTATCCGGAAAGATTTGAAAGAGTCTTCATCGGCTGGCTGGAAAACATTGAAGACTGGTGCATCTCCCGTCAGCTGTGGTGGGGCCACCGCATCCCGGTCTGGTATCATAAGGAAACCGGCGAGATCCTGTGCTCTGAGACTGATCCAGAGGATCCGGAAAACTGGATCCAGGATGAAGACGTTCTTGATACCTGGTTCTCCAGCTGTCTGTGGCCGTTCTCAACCCTGGGCTGGCCGGATGAAACCGAGGACTATAAGAGATATTATCCGACCAGTACGCTGGAAACGGGCTATGACATCATCTTCTTCTGGGTCGCCAGAATGGCTTTCTGCGGCCGTCACTTCACCAATAACTATCCGTTCAAGGATGTGCTGATCCACGGTCTGATCAGAGACAATCTGGGCCGCAAGATGAGCAAGTCCCTGGGCAACGGCGTTGATCCCCGTGAAGTCATCGACAAATACGGGGCCGATGCTCTGCGTTTCTTCCTGACCACCAATTCAACCCCGGGCCAGGACATGCGCTACATCGAAAGCAAGGTTGAAGCTTCCTGGAACTTCATCAACAAGCTGTGGAATGCCACCCGCTTCGTGGAAATGAATCTCGGCGACTTCTCACTGGCCGATGTCGATCTCTCCCATCTCAACAACATTGACTGCTGGATGATCGACAAGCTCAATAAGACCATTGAATCCGTGATCACCAACATGGACAAGTATGAATTTGCCCTGGCCGGCAATGAGGTATATGACTTCGTCTGGAACGATTTCTGCAACTGGTACATCGAGCTTACCAAGAGTACCCTGACCAGCGAGGATCCGGAAGTCGTAAAGGCCACCAAGAGCACCCTGTTAGTGGTACTTACCGACATCATCAAACTGCTGCACCCCTACATGCCGTTTGTTACGGAGAACATCTATGCCTCCCTGCCGCATGAAAAAGAAGCCCTGTGCATTGAATCCTATCCTGAGGTCAGAGACATCGACACCGCCAGCGTCGGCGAAGTTGACACCCTCATCGATGTCATCACCGGTGTAAGGCAGCTGCGTGTTGACTACAACATCAAGCCTTCCCAGTCCTTTGACATTTCCATTCAGGACAAGGAAGGAAACGACCTGCCGGTTGAAAGGGAAATGTTCAACATGCTCAATAAGCTCGGCAAGGTCAACTGGGTTGGCTCCCTGTCCGGTGATCTGGCTGTCAGACCGCTGAACAACGGCTCCCTGACCGTCGACATGGGTCAGATCATCGACTATGAAGCCGAAAAGGCCAAACTCAGCAAGGAAAAGGCCAGGCTGGAAGGCGAGATCGCCAGAGGCGAGAAGATGCTGTCGAATGAGAGATTCCTCTCCAAGGCCCCGCAAGCCAAGATCGATGAGGAAAAGGGCAAGCTGGAACAGTACCGTCAGCAGTATCAGGTAGTAATACAGCAGCTGGCTGACATCAGCAACCGCTAAATAATCAGAAAACTGTCAGAGATGAAAACATGTCTCTGACAGTTTTTTAACAGCAACCCCCGCACTCTTAGACCTTTTCAGAAAGCCAGAAAAGGTGTGGAAGGCAGTGGTAAAGAGGGGAGAAAGGAGGGGTTGAGGAGAGAGAACAGAGATAGTGGACAAGATGAAACAGCATACAGGAAAAAAAGTGAAA
>JAFSUN010000006.1 GCA_017445225.1 Erysipelotrichaceae bacterium
AATGGCATGTGTATCAATGCGGACATTAATGGAGCATTGAATATACTTAAGAAAAGTAGTGTTGTGAGTTTGACAACTCTATACAGTAGAGGGCAAGTGGACAGCCCGTTAAGAATAAGGATAGCCTGATCATGGTACACTTACTATTGTCAGGTGAACAAAGCTTAAATATCAAACTTCTTAAGAAGCCCATAAGTCTTTAGCTTATGGGAGGTTCACAACAATAGTCATCGGAAATAGAGCAGAGGAAAGATATGAAGGTCGTTAAGAATATCAATAACAACGTTGCCATCTGTGAGGATTCCGCCGGAAACGAAGTTGTCGTTTTCTCCAAGGGGATAGGTTTTAAGAAACCGCCCACCGAAGTGGACATCCGCGACATTGAAAGGACCTTCTATCATGTTGACAACCGCTATCTGAGTCTCATCAGGAACATCAGCGATGAGATCGTCGACATTGCCATGGAGATCCGTGACTACGCGATCAGAAAGAATCTGGCCGTCAGCGGCAACCTCCTGTTCTCGCTGATCGACCACATCAACTTCGCCATCGAGAGGGTAAACAAGGGAATGTACTTCGCCCTGCCGATCAAGAACGACATCCGCTTCCGCTTCGAGGATGAAATGGAGGTCGGCAAGTTCGGCGTTAAGCTGATCGACCAGAAGCTGAAGATCAGGATGCCTTCCGATGAGGCCTGCTACATTGCCCTCAACATCATCAACTCCGAGACCGAAGCCTCCCAGCAGCAGGCCAGGGAAGCGATGGTGATCGAAAAGATAACCAGTCTGATCGGCGAGGAACTGGGCATCGAGATCAACCGCGATTCCATCAGCTACTCGCGTTTCTGCACTCACATGCATTATCTTCTGAGAAAGACCAGCTTCCAGAGCGTTGATGCCTACAACGAACTGCTGAAGACCGTAATGACAACCAATCCCCGGGAATATGAATGCGCCCTGAAGGTCAGGACCTTGCTGGAAGAAAGCGGCTTCGGACCGCTGGTCGATGATGAACTGCTGTTCATAACCCTGCACATCTCCCGCCTGTATCGCCGGGAAGAAAGTGAATAAGGCCAGAACAGTCACCCGACTGTTTAATAGAAAAGAAAAAGGAGAATACTATGGCAAATTATGAAAATCTGATTACTGAAATTGTTGAAGCAGTAGGCGGAGCGGAAAACATTACCAATGCCTGGCACTGCGTAACCAGACTTCGTTTTGAACTGAAGGACTGGGGACTGCTGAAGGGCGATAAGCTCGACCGCATCAAGGGCGTTTTGGGCAAATCCATCGCCGGCAGCCAGCTGCAGGTCATCATCGGCCCAACCGTCGCTGATGTCTACGACCAGCTGTGCGACAAGTATCATCTGACCAGGCAGGAAGCCGTCGATGAGAACCTCGATGCCGGTGGCAAGCTCACCGTCAGAGCAGCCATCAACAATGCCATTTCAGCCCTCGCTGAAAGCTTCATCCCGATCATCCCGGCAGTAGTTGCCTCATCATTCGTCTCCCTGATCCCGACCGTCTTAGGTCCGACCATGCTGAAGGTCTTATCAGCCGAGAGCGATCTGTACAGACTGTTTACCTTTGTCGGTAACGTCGGCTTCTACTTCCTGCCGGTCTTCATGGGCTGGTCAGCTGCCAAGAGATTCGGCGCCAGCCAGATCCTGGGCATCTTCATCGGTGCCATGCTGCTGCATCCGACCCTGATCGAGATCACCAATTCCGGCGTTCCGTTCACCGTTTACGGCATCCCGATGTATGCTGCTTCCTATGCTTCCTCAACCATTCCGGCCTTACTGTCAGTATGGGCCATGAGCTACATTGAGAAGTTCTTCAAGAAGTACATCCCGCATGCTCTGCACATGGTCTTCGTACCGTTATGCACCGTGCTGGTAATGCTGCCGATCGCCTTATGCTTATTCGGCCCTCTGGGCACTATCCTCGGTGACAAGCTGGCCGGCTTCGTATTATGGGTTGCCGGTTTAGGCTGGCTGCCAAGAGTACTCATCGGTACCATCGTCGGCGGCGTCTTCATCTTCGCCATCATGTTCGGCATGCACATTCCGCTGTTCATGATCGCCATCGGCGTCTACACAGCCAACGGCGGATCCGAAGGCATCATCATGCCTGGCATGATGCTGTCCGTATTCGCGCTGTTAGGCATGGAGATCGGTGCCTTCTTCAAGGCCAAGGATGCTGAAAACAAGGCCTTATGTGCTTCCTACATCGTTACTCACGCTGTCGGCGGCATCACCGAACCGGCCATCTTCGGTATCGGCGTCCGCTACAAGACCCCGTTATTAATGTCCTGTATCGGCGCAGCCTGCGGTGCCTTCTTCTGCCAGATCTTCAACGTTCTTGAATACACCATCGTTGCTTCCAGCAACCTGGTAGCCGTTACGGCCTTTGCCGGCGGTCCGACCAAGAACTTCATCTTAGGCATTATCGCCATCGTCATTTCCATCGTCGTAGCTGCCGTAATGACCTATCTGTTCGGCTTCAAGAACGAAAAGGATTTCTAGAAACATCTTCAGGGGTAGTAAGGATCTCGCGGTCTTTACTACCTCTGTTTTTTCAGCTTTTACCTGCGAACAACAGGAAATGAGAATGTAAACAACACCTGCAAGTGTTAAGCATATGAAAAAGGAGAGAATCAATGAGTTTTCCAAAAGGTTTTTTCTGGGGCGGGGCCACGGCTTCCAATCAGTGTGAGGGAGCCTGGCAGCAGGACGGCAAGGGCGAAAGCTGTGCCGACCACTTCACGGCCGGTACCGTCAGTCAGCCGCGTCTGTTTACCGAGACCATTGAAGAAGGGATGAACTATCCTTCTCACGATGGCATCGATCATTACAACCGTTACGAAGAAGACATCCGTCTGTTTGCCGAAATGGGCTTCAAGATGTACCGGATGTCCATCAACTGGACCCGCATCTATCCCAACGGCGATGACGAAAAACCCAATGCCAAGGGTCTGGAACATTACCGCAAGGTCTTTACGCTCTGCCGGCAGCTGGGCATTGAACCGCTGGTAACGATGTCCCACTATGAATTTCCCTATGGCCTGACGAAGAAGTGGAACGGCTGGCAGGACCGCCGGACCATCGACTGCTTTGTCAGATACACCACCACCATCATGAATGAGTATAAGGATCTGGTTAAGTACTGGCTGACCTTCAACGAGATCAACGTATCCCTGTTTGGCTCCGGTGATACCCTGTCACTGGGCATGAAGCCGGAATCAAGGATCTTCGACGTCATGAGCACACAGAAGGGATCGGCGAAAGTGACTAGTGCCCGGATGACGGCTCTGCACAATCAGCTGGTTGCCAGCGCGCTGACCGTCATTGAAGGCCGTAAGATCAACCCGAACTTCCGTTTCGGCTGCATGATCGCCGGCGCCATTGCCTATCCATATGCCTGCCGTCCTTCCGACGTCTACAGTGCCTGGTGGAAGAATGAAGTCTACAATTTCTACTGCGGCGACGTTCAGATGACCGGCAGGTACAATCCCTATGCCGATAAGTATCTGAAGGAACTGAACGCTACCATTACCAAGAGGCCGGAAGATGACGAGATCCTGTTAAAGGGTACCGTCGACTTCTATTCATTCTCATACTACATGTCGATGTGCGCCTCGACCGACCCCGAACTGACCAAGGGCGCCGGCAACATGATCAACGGTGTCCGCAATCCCTATCTCAAGAGCAGTGACTGGGGCTGGCAGATCGACCCGGAAGGTCTGCGTTACTACATCAACTATGTTTACAGCCGCTATCAGAAGCCGATAATGGTCGTCGAAAACGGCTTAGGCGCCGTCGATGAACTGGTTGACGGAACCGTTCACGATCAGTACCGCATTGATTATCTGAGAGAACACATCAAGGCCATGGAAGGGGCCATTGAAGACGGCAGCGATGTCAGAGCCTACACGATGTGGGGCTGCATCGACCTGGTAAGCGCCTCGACCGGTGAGATGAAGAAGCGCTACGGCTTCATCTATGTTGACAAGGATAATGAAGGAAAGGGAACCCTGAACAGATATCGCAAGGATTCCTTCTGGTGGTATAAGAGAGTCATTGAGACCAATGGAGAGGAGTTATAAAAATGGCAAAGGAAGTATTTTTCAAGAATCCCCTGGAAGGTGCCTGCTATGAAGAAATCGCCCGTACGGAAGACGCTTTTTCCCTGCAGCCCTCCGTTTTCCACAATCCCCTGGATGACGATGCCAAGGTAGCCCTGTGCGATCCCTTCGGCTTCATATACATTGAAGGAGAAGAAAAACCGTATTATTTCATGAGACATGCCCTGATCGACATGTACCGCTTCGGCGGCATCGTGGAACTGGGTGACGGACCCCTCGATACCCAGAAGACCAGCGATGTTGATGATTTCCATCAGAAAGGCATGATTACCGATACCTACCGCAAGAGAGAGACCCCGGAAGGTGAGGAGTTCTGCTACGGTTTCGGTACCGAGGAACCGTATTCAAAATACCGTCTCTATAAGGATCACGCCACCTTTGAGGAGGGCAAGGATATCCTTAAGCTCGATGCGGAATTCATTTCTGACGCCATCGTCGACCATCAGGCTTCCTTCGGCAATCTGCCGCAGATCTTCTTCCCGGCCAAGTGGCAGGGAACCTACCGCGGTAAGAAGGTAACCGGCATCGGTCACTACGCTCATAACTATCAGCTGATGCACAAAAATGAAAACATCCTGGCTTCCCTGGGCTACATTTCCCTGTCTCTGATGGGCTACCGCCCGGACGGCAAGCTGGAAATGGCCTTCATCGCCATGGACCAGACCGGCACGGCCGGTGCCTGGTACAAGCTGGAAGGTGAACCGCTGATCAGCTGTACGGAAGTTTCCATGGAAGCCGACTGGTACCATCTGCCTTATGTTGATGACGGAACCTGCGTCTTCATCGATGCCATCTTCCGCTTTGGCGGCAAGACCCTGCACTTTGACGGCAAGTGGGGCTCCAAGGGCATGACAAAGGAACCGCGCATTGAAAAGCACGGCCAGTCCCATATCTTCGGCACCTGGTACGAGGGTGATACCCCTTATGATCATGAATTAAGTTTTGGCTTCTCGGAAAACATGGAAGCCTATGACTACAAGCTGGAAAAGATGGGCTTTGAGGTTAAGCAATGGCAAAGAGAGTAGATTTTGCCCACAAGGATGGGGCAGTCCTCTATGCCAGAGTCGACAAAATGAAGAAGGAATACCTGGTTGGACCTACTCCCAGGGTATTCGATACTGAATATGACGGTCATCCCGAGATCGGTGTTACCGATGTTCTGGGCATGATCTTCCCGGATGGGGACGTCAACAAGAAGCCGCTGCTGTACATCAGACACGCTGACATGAAGAAGAACCAGTACCGCTTCGGCAACATTCTGGAACTGGGAGATGACTGGCTGGGCACTCAGAAGGCTCTGCACAGCGATGTTATCGGCCAGGCCGGGACCCCGATCAGCGGTTATCAGGAATATGAAGACGGTGTCTTCGGCTTTGATGAGATCGGCGGCCGGGCTTCCTTCCGGATCGATGAGAACGGCTTCCATGTCAATGAGCAGGACATCCTGACGATGGACTTTGACAACTGGCCCAATGCCATTCTCGAATCGGAATCCCTTTACAACAATGTTTCCACACTGATCCAGCCCGGCAGCTTTAAAGGAACCTATGAAGGCCGGCCGGTTCTCGGACTTGGCGAGCACGACCGTTCGCTGGTATCACAGAAGGTTAGAAACTTCGACGGCATTACCAATGACTTCGGCTACATCTACATGAACATGATGGGCATAAGAGAAGATGACGGGCGCAGAGAACAGGCGATCATCTCCATCGATCCGTTCCACGGCAAGAACTTCTGCTATTACTGGAAAGAAGGGGAAGTGCCGATTTTCACCGATAAGGTTTCCATGGAGGCCGACTGGAAACGGTTACCGTATGTGGATGACGGGACCTGCGTCTACAAGGATGCCATCTTCCGCTTCGCCGGTAAGGAATTCCACTTTGAAGGCAAGTGGGGAACCAAGGGCTTTACCATCAAGCCCAGAATCGAAAAACATGGCCAGTCGCAGATCTTCGGAACCTGGTATGAAGGAAAGACCCCGTATAGGCATCGCCTGTACATGACCTTCGGTGAAAACATGGAAGTCTATGATTACCGGCTCAGGGAACTGGGCTTTGACGTCATCGATTAAGTACCCTCAACTAAGGAACCGGGAATATATTTTAAACAAAACAATAGGATGCTTCCGGGATTTTTCCGGAAGCATTCAGCATGAAAGAGGTGTGTTCATGAAACTTGATGAAACCAGAACGGCTGTCGTTACCGGCGGGGCCAAAGGCATCGGCAGGGGGATTGTCCGGGAACTTTCGGCCAAAAGGATAAGGGTCATTTCACTTGATGTTGACGATGAGGAGAATGAGAAGACCGCCCGGGAAACCGGCTGTCTGCCGAGGCATCTGGATGTCGGTGATCCCGATGAGATCGACCGGGTATTCGATGAGATCATGAAGAAACATAACATTGACATCCTCATCAATAATGCCGGCATCTTCATCCCCAACAGTTATCTTGAGGGCACTTTTAAGGACGCCAGAGAGCTGTTTGACCGCCAGATGAATGTGAATGCCCGGGGAACCTATCTGTGCACCAAGAAGGTCGCAAGGGCCATGGCTGACCGTAAGGAAGGGGCCATCATCAACATCGTGACCAATCATCTCAAGCGATCGCTTTATCGCCCCAGCAAAAGCGAGCAGGCCTATGATGCCAGCAAGTGGGCGCAGTATGAGCTCAATGAATCGATGAACCGGGAACTGAGCGAACACGGCATCAGAGTCGCCGCTCTTTGTCCGGCCAGTACCCGCACGCCGATGCTGGAGAAGTTCTTTACTGATTACGGTTTGCCGCTGACCAGGGAGAATGTCTTCAAGGTAACGCATTTTGATGCGCTGCTGGAGCCGGAAGATATCGGAAGAGCCGTGGTCAGCATCCTGCAGTGGGATGAAAATCAGCCATCAGGTGGGGCATATCTGTTAATCTATCCCCAAGACTGTGATATATTGGAACATGGTCATTGTGAACGTCTGGTCATCAGAGGTTCCTGATAATGGAAAGGTAAGTGATGTAAAATGCCGGAAAAACTGCCAAAACCGAAACTGATCGTCGCCGATATTGACGGTACGATGCTGACGGATGATCGGAAGATGACCGCCAGACTCAGGTCGGCGCTGATCAGAGCTCATGAGGAGGGAATCCTGTTGGGACTGGGGTCAGGAAGACCGGTCGACATGAAGATCGTCGGAAACTACAGCGAGTGGGGGCTGCCGTTTGTCTTTGACATGATCATCGGCATGAACGGTGGTCAGCTGCAGGATAACCATACCGGTGAGATCATCGACAACGGTTTCCTGGAAGTAAAATATATCCGGGAGATCTTCGATTTCATGAAGAAATATGAAGATGATCTGGCAGTCTATGTCTATGAAGACGGCGAGATGCAGGTGACCAGAATGGATGAAATGATCAGAGCCTCCTCGTTACGAAATGAAATGAAGGCCCGGATCATCACCCGGGAAGAGATCGCCTCCAAGCCCCGGGGCAAGCTGATGTTCAGGGGCGAGCCGAAGATCATCGAGGAAGCCTGTGAATATGCCAGTCAGTTTGATTGCGAACACTATCATGCCTTCAAGACCCAGCCTTCCATGCTGGAATTCCAGGACCCCGGCTGCGAGAAGGGCAAGACCTTGGTCTTATACTGTCAGCGCCATGGCATCGATCTGAAGGATGTCTGGGCTTTTGGCGACATGACCAATGACAACAGCATGCTTAAAGCCGCCGGCCTCGGCATCTGCCTGAAGAACGGCACCGATGATACCAAGGCCTGCAGCGATTACATCACCGAATATACCAACAACGAAGACGGCATGGCGGCCTTCCTGGAAAAGCATCTCTTCGGAATTGATGAGTTTCTCTTTGAATATGAAGGCTATCGGGTAAGTAAGCTTAATGAGCATACTTACAGGCTTTCCGAGAACAGCGCGGTCAGTGAATATCTCTTCAAGGGAGAAAAGGGCGGCCTGCTGTTTGATACCGGCATCGCTGCCGGCAACATCCGGAAAGTAGTTGAAAAGCTGATGGGCACTCTGCCGTACATCGTCGTAAACAGCCACGGTCATGATGATCATGTCGCCGCAGATTATCAGTTTGATGAGATATGGTGTGGCAGGGAAGAGGAAAGGATGATCAGGGAGCTGTTCACGGTGACCGGAAAGAAGGACATCCTCTATCAGGAAATGCATGCCTACGGCGGCAAGGGGCAGTCGGCAATAGATCGCCTGTTCTTCCACACCCTGGAAGACAGAAGGGCCTTTGAACAGGCCGGCCTGACTTTCAGGATCAGGCCTGTTGAAGACGGACAGTTCTTTGATCTTGGCGGCCTGCAGCTGGAAGCCATCAAGATCGGCGGACATACTCCCGGCCAGATCTGCCTGCTCGATGGTAAGCACCGGCTGCTTTATGCGGGAGATGCGGTATTGAGACATGTGTCGATTCTGCATGTCGGCGGTCAGAAGGTCAGTGACTTCATCGCAGGCATGGAAAAACTGAAGGCCCGAATGAAGGAGTTTGACTTCATCATCTCTGCGCACGGACATCGCCAGCACGGTTTCCGTCCTTTGGAGAGCGAGTACATTCTGAAGATGATCAGGGTTGCCGAATCAATTGATGTCAGTAAATCAATTCCCAAGCATGAAGCTGACGGCGATGGCTATGAGTATTATCTAGACGGCCGATCCTATGAGGATTATGACGGCGTATCCATCGCTTACCGGCTTGACTGTCTGGATAAATGAAGATCGGTTCTGAGGAACTGATCTTTTTTACATTCATTTTAAACGTGTTACTTTGATTTCCAACTAACATGTGTTAAAATGAGATTGAGGTTAAGTATGCACATTTCGGATTTTCGCAAATTTCTAAGATGCCCAAAAATGTATCAGCTGTCCCTGAAAGATAATAAAAGAGGATTTCCCTTCCTGAATATCGACATCGACATTGACGAAAGCATAAAAAACAAATTCAAGATAGATAATTGTTATACCGGAATTGCCAATGAAGACAACGAAGACAGTTTCAAGGCCATGGAACAGTACCAGTGGCTGCTGAAACCCCGTTTCTCATACCGTTATCTTCGAGTTAGAGTTCCTCTAATGCATAAAAATGAAGATAAATGGGACCTCTATTTCACCACCTTGTCCACCTGTCCCCAGGAAGATGAGGCGATGAACATCCGCTGGACCGTTGATGTTCTCAATAAGGCGAAGATCAGCATCGGCAGGATCTACCTGGTCTATCTGAATAAGAACTACGTAAGGGAAGGGGAACTCGATGATGATCAGCTGTGGCTGGTGACCGACTGTTTCCTCAATGGCAACGGCCACCCGAGCAAGGATATCATCAAATACATCTCCAACATCAACATCGACATTGACATCACCATCGACAACATGCTTCACTTCGACGGCGATTACTATGACATCACCCGTTCCAATCGCTGTACCGGCCGCAAGAAATGCCAGTATTACGATCTGTGTTTCCCGGATGAGAAACTGATGGAAGACAACAGCATCCTTCATCTGACC
This sequence comes from Erysipelotrichaceae bacterium, assembly GCA_017445225.1. Lineage (GTDB taxonomy): Bacteria > Bacillota_I > Bacilli_A > Erysipelotrichales > Erysipelotrichaceae > RUG521. Next base: position 9,660 of record JAFSUN010000006.1, read on the forward strand.
AATTCCCAATACAAGTACACGATGTATCAGGAAGGGGTCAAGTATCTCTCCCAGGTCGATCTGGAAAAGCTGGAGGGTACGGCCCAGCAATATGCTCAGGTCATGGCTGACCGCCAGGGCGGCCTGTTCATTGACAAGCTGGCCCTTAAGAACTGGATGAACAACAACATCCACTATCCGCTCTCCTACATCGACTTTGAATGGGATCTGCATGCGATACCTCCCTATGAAAAGATGAGCCCGATGCAGGTGCTGTGCTTTGAATACTCGCTTGATGTGGTAACCCAAGACGGGCGGATCACCCATCACCAGTACATCGGGGAAGGGGACTGCCGTAAGGAGTTCATTGAGCACATGCTCAGGGAACTGCCGAAGGAAGGTACCATTCTCGCCTATAACGCCAAGGGAGCGGAAGTGCTGAGGGTCAGGGAACTGATGAAGGCCTTCCCGGAATATACGGAAGAGCTGGAAGATGTCTGCCGGCGGTTCGTCGATCTGTCGGTGCCGTTCCTGTCCGGAATGGTCTATGACACCCGCATGCGGGGATTATATTCGCTTAAGATCATCAAGGGAGTCATCAACGACAAGGTCTCCTACCATGATCTGGATGTGGAAAACGGTCTTGATGCCGTTTCCGTCTATCGAAAGCTGCTGAAGGAGAAGAATCTGGAAACCAAGAAACAGTACTACGAGGATCTCTACAAGTACTGCGGAATGGATTCCTATACGATGATCGAAGTAATCAGCTGGCTGAGATCTTTGATAACCTGATAAGGAAATTAACCGCGTAAGCGGTAGGAGGTAATACAATTTTATGAAAGTTAAAGTACACGGAAAAGATCTGACCGTCGGTCAGGACACCATTGAAAGGATCGAGCATAAGCTGTCATTCCTTGACAAGTATCTGCTCATCGACCCGGAGACGACCGCCAAGGTCATCGCCAAGAAAAATGGTAAAGACATCAAACTGGAAATAACTATTCCAACCAAGGTTGGATATTTACGCTCGGAAGTCGTAAATCATGAAATTCAGGACGCTATTGATTCTTCCATCGACAAGCTGGAAGACCAGATCAGAAGACAGAAGACAAGATTATCCAGAAGACATAAGGAAAAGCTTGCCAAGACCTTCGTAGATGAGACACCGGTAAAGGAAGCGGAAAAGCCGGTCAGAGTCAAGAGAGTACCGGTCGATACTCTGGAAGTGGAAGAAGCCATCATGCAGATGGAACTCATGGACCATTCATTCTTCATCTTCAGAGAAGCCAACAGTGAGGTCATCTCGGTTGTCTACAAGCGTAATGAAGGCGGCTACGGCTTGATTGAGGTTGTATAGTACAAAATTGATTTACCTGAAAGACATGGAAAGACAGCTTTCCATGTTTTTTATTGTTCTTCTGACAAGATAAAAGGTCATGCCTGTCCGGATTGAGCAGGATGACCTCTTTTTATGTGATGCTTGAATTTAATGGAAGGATGATGTCTAGAATCCCGTCAGGACCCGGCGGCGGTATCTGTAGTACAGATACAGACCTCCGACGATCAGACAGCTGCCGATGATGGCGATCAGGATCTTAGTGACTATCTTGAATTTGAAGTTTCTGATGATGTAGAAAAGCACCCATACTCCGAGACCGGCAGCGATTATCCAGGCAAATGACGGCAGTCTGTTAAAAATCTTCATGTCTAGAATACCTCCTTCTTAAGACGTTCAAATGCTTCGATTACTCTTGACTTGGGCAGAGCCAGGTTCATTCTGATGTTGTATTCACCATGGAACGGCCGGCCATCCTGCCAGTAGACACCGTATTTCCAGCCCCGGTGCAGGACTTCTTCAACACTCTGAGCATGATTGCGGCAATACTCTTCGATGTCGATGAACAGCATGTAGGTTCCCTCCGGCTTGTTTACCCGGACTCCATCCAGTTCATTATTGATGAAGTCGCAGGCCCAGTTGATGTTATCGGAGAGGACTTCCTTAAGTTCCTCATGCCACTGGCGGCCTTCTTCACTGTAGGCTCCGATCAGGGCATGCATGCTCAGAACGTTAAGGGAATTATAGTGGGAAAGCGATTCTTCCTTGTCGATCCGGGTCTTCAGCCAGTCGTTGAGGATGATGTGATAGCTGCCGATCAGCCCGGCCAGCGAGAAGGTCTTGCTGGGGGCGTAGAGGGCCACGACGTGATCACGAGCATAATCGCTGATGCTCAGGGTGGGAACATGAGTTCTGCCGTTGAGCAGAATGTCGGACCAGATCTCATCGGAGATCACGTAGACACCGTGTCTTTCATAGACTTCCATGGCCTTTTCCAGTTCTTCCCGGCTCCAGACGCGGCCGCTGGGATTGTGGGGTGAACAGAGGATGGCCAGCTTGATGTTATTATCAACGATTTTTCTCTCCATGTCCTCATAATCCATCCGCCAGGTTCCGTTTTCGTTGATCAGCGGGGAATGGACGATGTGATAGCCGTTATTGGTCAGAACGCCGGTAAAGCCGACATAGGTAGGGGAGTGCAGCAGGATGGCATCGCCGCTGGAGGCGAGAACGCGGCAGGCACTGGCAACGCCGCCGAGTACGCCGTTTTCATAGCCGATGTTTTCCCGCCTGACGGTCAGGCCGTTGTGGTCTTTCTGCCAGCTGATGATGGCATCGAAATATTCATCACGGGGCCGGAAATAACCGAAGGAAGGATGGGCGGATCTTTCGACGACCGCCTTGCGGATGGAAGGCGCCGTCCTGAAGTTCATGTCAGCGACCCACATCGGAATGACATCATAACCCGGTTCTCTCTCTACTTCACCAAAATTAAAATCATAGTTGGTTGGCGCATCGACGGCCAGCGCATCATTGCCATAGCGGTCGGGCACGGAAGTAAAATCAAATCGCATATTAGGATCTCCTTAGAATTATTATAACTTATTTGCGGCAAGTAGGAAGAAAAAAGCCGGAACATTTGTTCCGGTTTTCAGTTTTCGCGGTTGATGTTCTGAATGAAGGTTCTGATTCTTTCTTCCCGCGGATTTTCAAAGAAGGATTTCGAATCGTTTTCCTCAACGATGACGCCGTTTTCCATGAAGATGACCTTGTTGGAGACGTTGCGGGCGAAGTTGATCTCATGGGTCACTACCAGCATCGTCATGCCTTCTTCGGCCAGTTCCTTCATGACAGAGAGGACTTCACCGATGAGTTCCGGGTCCAGAGCGCTGGTCGGCTCATCAAACATGATGACTTCCGGATTGGCGGCAATCGCCCGGGCGATGGCCACGCGCTGCTGCTGACCGCCGGACAGCTTGGAAGGGAAGTAATGGTAGCGTTCGGAAAGGCCGACCTTATCCAGGCATTTGCGGCCGATCTCTTCCGCTTCGGCCTTCTTCATATGGCGGGCGACGATCAGGCCCTCGGTAACGTTTTCCAGAGCAGTCTTATTGGCAAAGAGGTTGTAGTTCTGGAAGACGAATCCGGTTCTCCGGCGAACCGAGGCGATCTCCTTACGGCTGGCGTTATGGAGATCAAAGACGTCTTCATCAAACTTCATGGTGCCGCTGTCGGCTCTTTCCAGGAAGTTGATGCATCTTAACAGGGTCGTCTTGCCGCTTCCGGAAGGTCCCAGGATGGCGATGACATCGCCCTTGTTGACAGTGAGGTCGATGTTCTTCAGGACATCAAGATCACCGAATGACTTGCAGATGTTTCTTATTTCCAGCATGTGATCACCTCAGAGCTTCCAGCTTTCTTTCCAGGTATCTCTGCAGCCACTGTAAGAAGGTGCAGAAGATCAGATAGACAAAGGCGGCTTCAATGTAGAGAAGGAAATAGTCATAGGTACGGGTGGCGATCCGCTGAGCGGTGGCCATGATCTCCACGATGGAGATGCTGTAAGCCAGGGAAGTATCCTTGACCAGACCGATCAGGGAATTGGAGAGCGGCGGGAAAGCCGTTCTCAGGGCCTGGGGAATGACGATCCGGTACATGATCTGCCAGTAGTTCATGCCGACGCAGTAGCCGGCCTCGATCTGGCCGTGCGGCACTGATTCAATGGCGGCCCGGACGGTTTCCGAGCAGTAGGCGCCGACGCTGATGGAGAAGACCAGGACCGCGCTGACAAAGGAACTTAAGAGAATTCCGATGCTGGGCAGACCGAAATAGACCACGAACAGCTGAACCATCATCGGCGTACCGCGGATGATCCACACGTAAAAGCGGGCCAGCTTGCGCAGGACCGGAATGTTGGCAGTCTGTACCAGGGCTGTAAACAGCGCGATGACCAATCCAATTGAAAACGAAATAACTGCCAGCGGGATCGTCATTTTTAATCCCGCCAGCAGTAAGCTGCCAAATGAATTGACCAGAATTGTAATGATCCGGTCACTCATGGTCTTTATCCCTTGGTGACGTCAACACCGAAGTATTTCATGGAGATGGCGGTGAGTTCTCCCGAGGCAGCTGCCTTATTAAGGGCATCGTTGATGGCGTCTCTGAGATCCTCATTTCCCTTGACTACCGGGATGTAGGCGGTTGGCTTGGCTTCCAGCAGAACGGCGATCTTGACATCGACGTTCGGGTTTTCCTTCATGTAGGCGGCGAAGGAAGTGACGTAGTTGAGCGTGCAGTCAGCACGGCCGTTGACGACTTCCATGATGGACTGAGCCATGGCATTTACGGCATCCAGGGTGGCACCGTATTCCTGAGCCATCGCACCTAACAGAGAAGTTGATTCGTTGGCTGCGACCTTGCCCTTGAGATCGTCGAGGGAGTGAATGCTGTCATTGTCGCCTCTGGTCAGGATGGCACCCTGAACATAGGTATAGGGATTGGAGAAGGCGTACTTGGCAGCGCGGTCTTCGTTATAGCCGCATTCATTGACGATGGTATCGATTTTGCCGCTGTCCAGAGCGGTGAAGATGGAAGCCCATTCGGTTTCAAAGTACTGGACTTCAACGCCGATGTACTTGGCGACGACGGCCGCTACTTCGACATCGAAGCCGACCAGCTTACCGCTTTCGTCATGGTAGCTGTTGGGGAAGTAGGTTCCCTCGGTACCGACGGTGATGTAGCCTCTTTCCCTGATCTGCTCCAGAAGTGTCTTGGGAGCGGCCGGAGTGTTATTGTTCTGCTTGCTGCAGCCGGCCAGGCTGAGTAAGACGATGGTACAGGCGATCATTGCTTTTAACAGTTTCTTCATAAGTTTACCTCATAACTTTCTATTCCTTGCTTTAACAGGGTAAGACCCTGAGCGATCCTGCTGCGGCAGGTAGCGGTGTTGAGTCTCAGGAAACACTTGCCGTTGCGTCCGTATTCTTCGCCTTCCGAGAGCAGAAGACCGTGGCGGGCGAGATGTTCCTTGAGATCGGTAGCATCGTTGGTGATTCTGCTGCAGTCCAGCCACAGCAGATAGGTGGCATGGGAATCTATAACTCTTATCTGCGGCAGTTCCTTCTGAACGAATTCCCTGACTGTCTGCTTGTTGCGGTACAGATATTCCCTTAATTCATCGAGCCACTCTTCGGAATCATTGAAGGCGGCGGCCGGAACGATGGCAGCCAGAACGTTGGGTTCGGCTACCTCATCGGTATTGATGGCCCGGTTGATCCGGTGGCGCAGATACTCATTGGCTGAGAAGATCGCGGCGGTCTGGATGCCGGCCAGATTGAAGGCCTTGGTTGGCGCAATGCAGGTGATGCTGACATTGCGACAGGTCTCGCTTACCGAAGCGAAGGGGACGTATTCATGACCCGGATCGCAGAGATCGCAATGGATCTCGTCACTGATCACCGTGACGTGGTATCTTTCCGCAAGCTCACCGACCCTGGCCAGTTCCTGCTTGCTCCAGATCTTTCCGACCGGATTATGGGGATTGCACAGGATCATCAGCGTTGTCTGGGGATCAGCCAGTTTTCTTTCCAGATCCTCAAAGTCCATTTCGTATTTCTCTCCATCGTACTTCAGCGGATTTTCCAGAACGCGGGCACCGTTGTTGATGATGGAGTTGAAGAAGATGTTGTATACCGGGGTCTGAATGACGACGTTTTCATTGGGGGTCGTAAACTTACGGACGGCAGAGGAGATGGCCGGAACGACGCCGGTAACAAACATGAGCCAGTCCTTGCTGATGTCAAGATGGTGACGGCGGTGCCACCAGCTGATGTAAGCCTGATACCAGTCATCACCGATCAGGGTATATCCGAAGACATCCCTGGCAACGCGGTCTTCAATGGCCTTTCTGATGGCCGGAGCACAGCGGAAATCCATATCGGCGACCCACATCGGCAGGGTACCCGCGGGGACATCCCACTTCATGCTGCCGGTATTAGCGCGGCTTACGATCTCATCAAAGTCATATTTCACGGCAAACCCTCCTCGGTATTAATCAATTTTACTTTCAGATGTTATATATTTCAATATTAGTGCTCAGGCTATTTTGCCTGCTTCAGACAGGATATTTCCATCATTCGGACAATAACCCGCAAGCCCTGTTGGAAAGCCCTGATGGAGAGCCTTTCATTAGTCCCATGGATGCCTTCAGCCTTGATGGCGTTATCCTCCAGGAAAGGGGTAAAGCGCAGTACGCAGCTGCAGACCGGCTCATAGTTGTGACCGTCGGTGGCCGCGGTATTGGCGGATGGTATGAATACGACATCGGGATAATAGCGGTTCAGAGCCCTTACCAGCGAACGGAAGCCGAAACTGTCATGACGGGATGCCCTGGAGGCATTGACTCCCCGCAGGAAGGTGACCTCAACGTTATCGGGAAGAAGGGAACGGTAGTGCTGCTGCAGCGATTCAATGGTATCACCCGGTACCATCCGGTAGTTGATGACGGCTTCCATGTCACCCGGCATTACGTTGGCCGCCGGGGCACCGGGAGTGATCATCGTCGGCGCCTTGGTAGTGGCTGCAAGGGCAAAGAGTTCGGGATCGGCAAGGAAATATTCCAGGATCGCTTCTTCGTTCTCATCGATGTTTCTGACCAGGGAAACCAGCGGTTCTTCGGTTATGAAAGGCTGTAAGATCCTCAGGGATTCCTTTATGGTTTCGGAAAGCGAGCCGGGCCGTTTTTCGGAAACGACGGCATTGATGGCCGTAGCCAGATTGCCCAGGGAAGTACCGTAGAAGGGCAGGGAACTGTGACCGCCGGTTGACCGGGTCCGGAAGGCGAAATCAGCATAGCCCTTTTCATACATGCCGATCTCCCCGACGGTTATTGCCGGAGCTCCATAGGTCTTTCCATCCCTGATCTTGCCGCTTTCATCCCAGACAAACTCCAGCTCGACGCCTTCGGAAAGCAGGTAGCGGCAGATGGCCTTGGCACCGGAGCCGACGGTTTCCTCATCTTCGCCAAAGGCCAGATAGACGGTCCTGGCAAATTTGGTGCCCTTACTCAGCAGGTATTCGGCCGCTTCCAGAAATCCGATCAGCATTTCCTTGATGTCGAGACTGCCCCGGCCCCAGATGAAACCGGCAGAGATGTCACCGGAAAACGGATCATGGATCCATTTTCTGACGGTGCTTTCAATGACCGGGACGACGTCCTGATGAGCGATGAACATCGCCGGCTTAAGTGTCTTATCGCTGCCGCTTAGCTCGATCAGCAGGCTGTTTCCAAACGTTTTGCAGGCAGCATTCTTCATGATGAAAGGATAGTTCTCACGAATCAGCTGATGCAGTCTTTCAAACTGACTTTGATCGGTTTCGGCAGTATCAACATGACTGACGGTCCGGCAGCGGATGGCCTGGCTGAGATGCTCAGCGGCTTTATCATAGTCAAGATCAGGGTAGTCATGCCGGCTGGCGTATAACTGATAAATGTCCATGAAACGGCTCCTTTTCAACATCATAATTTTACCATAGTTCCCGGATAAAACAGACATCATGCCCGCGAAAAACTTCGTTTTGCCGGTGCTTTATCTGTATCACACTTCGGAATATATGATATAATGGTTTCAAATATACAGGAGGCTTTTAACATGGATAAATTCGGAGAGAAATTCAAGAAATTCATTACAGCAGAAAGTGATGATGAATTATACGATGAAGAGGAAGAAGCCGTAGAAGAACAGCCGGCTCCTACAACTTCAGAATACGAGGAACCCCAGCAGAAGACAATGCTGAGAACCGATGCCAAGATGATCATTTTCGAACCTCGCAGCTACGAGGAAGCTACCGGCATCGCTGACTATCTGAAGAGAAACAAGGCCTGTGTCGTAAACATTCACCGCCTGCAGAATGAATACAGACAGCGTCTGATCGACTTCTTATTTGGCTGCGTATACGGAATCGACGGCCAGATGCAGAAGGTCGGAACCGACGTGTTCCTGTGCGCTCCCAAGGCCATGTTTGTTGACGGTCAGATCAACGAAAACGACGACTAGTGAAGGAAAACGTACTTCAGCATTACAGAGGTTATGAATTATTCGTGAAACAGCTTGAAGAAGCTGTTTTCCGTTATGACCGGGATCTGATTCCCCAGGCCTTTGACTTCCTGGGCATGGATCAGATCGCCATGGCTGAGAAGTATCTGGGCGATAGATGCCCGTACCGTCTTTTCGGCGGCTATAAGGAAGCTTTCAGCAAGCGCCTTATCATCGGGGAATACCTCGAGGAGAAGGATTACATCGTCTGCCTGAGGGCTTCCTTTAATCATCGCTTCGTCGATCTGAGCCACCGCGATGTCATGGGCGCCGTATTCCATCTGGGCATTACCGAGGGGACCTTCGGCGACATGTGGATCGATGATGACAGCATCTATTTATATTGTGAACCGGAGATCAGCGACTTCATATGCGACAATCTGACGAAGATCGCCCGGACAACGGTCCAGTTTGAAAAACTCGATCATTTTCCGGCTCAGACCTTCCGCTTCCTTACCAGAAAGGCAACGGTCAGTTCCACAAGGCTGGATAAGATCACGGCTGCTCTGATCGGACACTCCCGGGAAAAGGCCCAGGGACTCATCAGAGGGGAAAAGGTCAGCGTCAATTACCAGCTGAAGCCGCAGTGCGACTATGAGGTCAGGGAAGGCGACATCATCTCCGTCCGGGGTTATGGCCGTTATCTGATCAGCAGCTATCTGGCGGTTACCAGAAACGGCAATACCGTAGTGGAAATTAAGAAGTACGATTAGAAACATAAAAAGGTTGACAAAATCCCAAAATAGGATAAATTGAAATAGTGAATTTAAAGGCTGGGAAAAAGACAGGCCTGCCGTTAAGGGTAATCAGAGAACTGACGTTCGGTGCAAGTCAGTCAAGATAACGGGAGGATATCACTTTGGAGCCGGGCTGGCGACAGGTAGTCAGTCACGCAGGGCCGCGTTATGGCCGTTGAGAGCGGGCAATCATCATTGCCCGAATTAAGGTGGTACCGCGTTATTAACGTCCTTAGAGGGCGTTTTATTTGTTTAAGGGGGATTAAGGATTATGGACTTTAAAGACACATTGTTAATGCCGAATACCGGTTTTGAGATGAGAGGCAATCTGCCGAAGAAGGAACCGGGAATTCAGGAAAAATGGAACAGCATCGATCTGTACAACACGATGGTAAAGATGCAGGAAGGCAAGCCGGTCTATCAGCTGCATGACGGCCCGCCCTATGCCAATGGCAACCTGCACATGGGAACGGCCATGAACCGCTGCCTTAAGGATTTTGTCATCAAGAGCAAGCACATGTCCGGCTATCAGATCAACTTCTATCCGGGCTGGGATACCCACGGCTTACCGATCGAGAACAAGATGCCGTCACTGGGCTATGACCGCAAGAAGATGACGACTTCCGAATTCCGCGAGAAGTGCGAGACCTATGCCCGTCAGCAGATCGAGATCCAGAAGCGAACCATGAAGAGACTGGGAACGGTCGCTGATTTTGATCATCCTTACATCACCCTGCACAAGAGCTTTGAAGCCGACCAGATCCGCACCTTCGGAAAGATGGCCATGAGTGGACTGATCTATCAGGGCTTAAAGCCGATCTACTGGTCACCGGAAAGAGAAAGCGCCGTCGCTGACAGCGAGATCGAATACCATGACCGCAAGGACCCGACCATCTTCGTTCCTTTCGATGTACTCGATGGCAAGGGTGTTCTGGCTGGCGATGAGAAGTTCGTCATCTGGACTACCACCCCCTGGACCCTGCCGGGCGATGTAGCCATTACGCTGAATCCGGGACTGGATTACGCCGTTGTTGAATGCGAAAAGGGCAAGCTGATCATGCTCAACAAGCTCGTAGACAGTCTGATGGAGTAGTTCGGCATTTCCGAATACAGGGTATTACGGACCTACAAGGGTTCCGAACTGGAATACGTTACCGTCAGACACTGCCTGTATGACGACAAGCAGTCAGTGGTCTGTCTGGCCAACTACGTTACCGATGAAGACGGCACCGGCTGTGTTCATACCGCCGGCGGCCATGGTATCGATGACTTCAATACCACCCAGAAGTACGGTCTGCCAACCGTGTGCCCGGTCGATGAAAAGGGCTGCATGACGGAAGAAGCCGGCGACTGGCTGAAGGGACTGTTCGTCTTTGATGCCAACAAGGTCATCGTCAAACGTCTGGAAGAAGAAGGCAAGCTGCTGAAGCTTGAATGGATCACCCACAGCTATCCTCATGATGAAAGAATGAAGAAGCCGGTCATCTTCCGTGCCACTACTCAGTGGTTCTGCTCCATCGAGAAGATCAGGGATGAACTGCTGAAGGCCATCCAAGACGTCAAGTGGGAAAACGAATGGGGCTACATCCGCATCTATAACATGATCAAGGACCGCAAGGACTGGTGCATTTCCCGTCAGAGAGTCTGGGGCGTACCGATCCCGATCATCTACGATGAAAGCCGCAAGCCGATCTTTGACGAAAAGATCTTTGTGCATGTAGCTCAGCTGTTTGAACAGTACGGCTCCAACGTCTGGTTTGAAAGGGAAGCCAGGGACCTGCTGCCGGAGGGATATACCTATGAAGGAAGCCCGAACGGTCAGTTCACCAAGGAAGTTGACATCATGGACGTCTGGTTTGACTCCGGAAGTTCCCACAATACCTTTGCCAGAAGAGGACTTAATTATCCTTGTGACATGTATCTGGAAGGAAGCGACCAGTACCGCGGCTGGTTCAACTCCTCACTGATCGTCGGCGTCGCCACCCATGACGGCAAGGCTCCCTATAAGAGCGTCCTGTCCCATGGCTACGTCGTTGACGGCAACGGCATGGAAATGCACAAGAGCGCCGGCAATACCGTCGACCCGATGGATGTCATCGCCAAGTACGGTGCCGACATCTTAAGACTGTGGGCAGCCAGCGTCGACTTCAAGCAGGACATGAGATGTTCGGATGACATCCTGAAGCAGAATGCCGATTTCTACCGCAAGGTCAGAAATACCTTCCGCTTCCTGCTGGGCAACATCGCCGCCACCGACAAGAACGGCGTTGAGGACTTTGTCTGGGAAAAGCACCATGTTCCGTATGATCAGCTGGAAAGCGTTGATCAGTATGTTCTCGTCTTGCTGTCAGATCTGATCAGAAAGGTCAGGGAAAGCTATGACACCTACAACTTCATCGATGTCGGCAGCAGCCTGATCAACTTCATGACCAATACCCTGAGCGCCTTCTACATGGACTATGCCAAGGACATCCTCTATGTCGAAGCCCGCAATTCCTTAAGAAGAAGACAGGTCCAGACCGTATTCTATCAGTGTACCGAAGCTCTGGTATCCCTGTGGGCACCGATCCTGTCCCATACTGCCGAGGAAGTCTATTCCTTCTTCAAGCCGGAAGAAAAGACCGTCTTCCTGACTCAGTTCCCGACCGCTCAGAACTACGAGAATGAAGAAGAACTGAAGGAAAGATGGAACAAGTTCATGGCAGTAAGAAGCGATATCCTGAAGGCTCTGGAAATCGCCAAGACTTCAGGAATGATCAGAAAGGCTCTGGATGCCAAAATCACCTTATGCCTGAAGCCTGAATATGCTGATTGCACTGCCGGCTTAAGCAACCATGATCTGGCTCAGCTGGTAATCGCTTCACAGTTTGAAACCGTAAATGAACCGGCAGGCGATGAATATGATACCTGCTGGGTAAAGGTCGAGAAGTTTGAAGGTCACATCTGCCCAAGATGCTGGAACGTTGTCGAACACGTCGATGAAAACGGCCTGTGCGACCGCTGCCACGCAATTGTAAGTGAAATGTAATGAGAGTTCCCGGAAACGGGAACTTTTTTCTAATGATAATCACTGAGCATTAACTAATGAATTATAATATAGAAGTAATCAGCTAAATCAACGCAAAATCAACATGTATAGGTGTTTATTTAATAACAGATATTGGATTAGCATTTAAACAGGAGCACATATGGATCCACAGAAAACAGGCGACTACATTAAACGGAAAAGAATGGCAAAAGCCATTACCCAGGAAGAAATTGCTTACAGACTGGGAGTAAGTAAAAACACTGTTTCCCGTTGGGAAAGGGGAATCAATCTTCCTGATTATAAGGTTCTGTCGAAATTAGCTGAACAATTGGATACAGAAGCGGATGAAATACTTCGGGGGGAAGACAGTTTTTCATCAGCTGACAGGAATTATGAAAGTTCAGAAGCAGATTATATACTGCTGGAAAAACTTCATAAGATTTCAAACCAAAAAACAGTTGTAATTATCATTTTTATAATTAATACAGTCATATTCTCAGATGTAACATACGGTTATTTTGCCACAAAACTGTCATGGGACATTAATGAAAAGATATTCAAACCGAAGGGTATTGTTTTTTCACTGATATATGATCCAAATTCCGTTATCAATGTAAAAGGTGTTTGGATAACCAGACTGTTCCATTGTTTTATTGCCATTATGATAATTGAAATATTTATGGTAATTGTACTTCTAATATTAACTGAGAGAGAAAATAGAAATAAAAAAAAGATTGTTTTTAATAATCATAAATAAGAATTGGGGGTTTATCTGTGAAACTTTATAAAAAAGTGTTTTATATTTAATTAACATCCATGATTGTTTTAACTATTGTAAATACTGTTGTATTTGCTTTATCTACTAATGATATTACAGTGTCCTATCCAACATATGGTTTTTATCTTAAAGGAAATCCAATAACTTATGCTGTTACCATTAACGGAGATGAGAATAATCCATCAACAGTAAAAGTTTATTATCCCTATAACACATACAATTCACAGCCAAGAGTTCTCTTAAAAACACTGTCTCGAAATGGGAATTATTATAGTGGGACCTCGTCTCCAACTACTTGGGTTCCTGGTAGAAAAGCCGGATCACATGGTTTGTGGGAAACAAGAGGTTTCTGTATACAAGCTACAAAAGAAGGAACAACCGTAAGAAAAAAGGCATCTGGATATCTTACCGGTGGCAACCTGAGTTTTTATACAAACGTTGATTCAACTTTTTATTATAATACTCCGACTGACAACTCTTTTCTAAGTGTTGGTACACCTGCATATGGAGAAGCTACACCAACATATAATTGCTTGGCTTTTTCAGTGTCAGTTAATAATGAATGGATGTGGCCATGGAATAGTAATCCAACAGCATCAGAATTAGATGCATTTATGAGTAAAACGGGGAATTATTCCAGCAGGAACGGTGATGTACTGGAATATAGTTCTTCACTTAATAATTGCGATGTTATTTACTATTCAAACTATGCTTTGGGAAATGGTACTGATGGTCATTTTGCTAAAGTATGTGCCTGGAATTCCTCAGGTACGCCTACGATAGTTAGATCTAAATGGGGTAATGCAGAGGTTATACAGAGCAGTTCTTATAATCCATTTACTGGAAACTCGTACGGATCTCCCAAAAGATACTATAAATATCCTGACTAATTAATAAGGGGTTATTGTATGAAAACAAAAAGTTTTAAACAAAAAAAAGTAAAATATATTATAGGCAGTCTAATATTCCTTGCAATATCTGCTTTGCTTGTGATACAACTAGCACTATCAGTAACAGCTTTTGGAAGAAAGTTTTACCCAGAACCGGAAGAAAGACCAAATATCAGAAAAGACGCGGTATGGGATAGCAGTATAGGAATGTATGTTATTCCAGAATTGTTAACAAATAAAAAGGGAGAGTACAATACAGAACTAATAGAAAATGATAATGAGTATATCGATGATTATGAAGATAATGAAACGGAAACAGCAAGTAAAACAGAAAACAGTATAGACAGAGCGATAATTTCAGCAGTTAAATGTTTAAGAAGTTCAATGCAGAATGATCCGATGCTCATGTTATATTCCGGGATTGATGCCAGAGATGTACCGGAAATAGTATCAGCAATGCAGCAGATAGAATTAAAGGATTATTCAGAACTCTGGAGAAGAATCTGCATTGAACCTGATTACAGAGTGCAGAAAATTGTGGCTTTGGAAAAATTCATAGGAATTTCATTGAGATGGGGATTGTTTGATCAATGGGCTCAGGAAAAATGGATTGAAGAATTCAATGAATTGAGATACGAAGTAAGACTGATTGACATAAATAAACTTACCGTAACAGATGCAGAGAAATACGGAGCACTCATATTACCAGCGATGAAGGATAAGGCGGATAATCTGGCTTTGTCAGAAACAGATGTGTCTTTGATCAATTTCTGCACTGAAAAAATAGAAAGTTGGCTTTACCCGGGAAAAAAACCATCAAAGCTTATGACTGATAAAGATGTTTCAGAGTGGTTCATGAATAATAAAGAAATAATTGTTACACTGAAGAGCATTCTGGAAAACGATTATCAGATTAAAAGCTACAGGGAATATCAGAGAGATTAATGCTGATATTTCCAAGTAATACGTTGTTTCTTGCATTAAGAACGATCTTCTGTTAGTATTTTGCCGGGTGATTATGTATGCGAATAAAGGCTCTGGCTTGCGATCTGGATGGAACGCTGCTGATCAATGGAGATAAGACAGTTTCCGAAGAGGACCTTGGACTGATTGAAAAACTGATCGATGAAGGGGTGTTCTTTGTGGCGGCCAGCGGAAGGCAGTATGCCAATCTGCAGAAACTGTTCTATCCGTTTAAGGAGAGAATGGGATATATCTGTGAAAACGGCTGTCTGAGCATCATCGGTGACAAGATCATCGACAAGGAGGTCATGGACCCCGACATCGCCCATAAGATCATCGACCGCGGCCGGCTGAAGGAAGGCTGTGAAATCCTGGTAAGCGGTGTCAATACCTGCTACATTGAGCCCAAGAACATGAGCTTTTATGATCACATGGTCAATTTCGTCGGCAATGATACGACGATCGTCGATAACCTCAAGGAACTGCCGGAAGAATACTTCAAGGTTTCGCTGTTTGAAAAAGACGGCATCTTCGACATCGACTACTGGAAGGAAGAATTCGGCCAGTGCTGTAACGTCGTCATCGGTACCGACTGCTGGATCGACATTACCCCTAAGGGCGTCAATAAGGGATCAGCCCTTGAGAGACTTCTTATACATATGGGCATTTCTTCAGAAGATGTCATGGCCATCGGTGACAATGAAAATGACATCGAGATGCTGAAGATGGTTGGCTGGCCGGTGATCATGAATTCCTCCAATCCGGTCATATTCGGACTGGAAAGGATAAGAACCCAAACCGTTACCGACATGCTGAGAAAACTTGTTGAAGAATAGGATCGGAGTTTTGGACTTTACTGTTCAGAACTTTTTCTTTAGAATTTAGGTATGGAAATCAATTCTGTCCAGAATGAAAGAGTAAAGCTCTGGGACAAGCTGAAGCAGAAGAAATACCGGGATGAA
Source organism: Erysipelotrichaceae bacterium (assembly GCA_017445225.1). Taxonomy (GTDB): domain Bacteria; phylum Bacillota_I; class Bacilli_A; order Erysipelotrichales; family Erysipelotrichaceae; genus RUG521. The sequence continues at coordinate 25,427 of JAFSUN010000006.1, forward strand.
ACCGGCCGTTTTGTCGTTCAGGAAAAGCATCTGATCCTGGAAGCTCTACAGGCGCAGCTGCTGGAGACGCTGATCATCAGAAAAGGGGTTAAGAATGAATTCCCCCTGGAAGCCATTGAGGTGTCTGATCCGGTAATGAAGAAGCTTTCCAGCAATGTTTCCCTGAACGATTACATCGCCATCTGCCGAAAATCAGATAAAAAACCGGATAAGAAGGAAATGGTTATCGTACTGGAAAGAGTTCAGGATCCCGGTAATCTGGGAACCATCATCCGCACTGCCTATTCTCTTGGCTATGATGCCGTTTATCTCAGCAATGACTGCTGTGATGAATACAATGAGAAATGCCTGCAGTCTACTCAGGGAGCGATCTTCCATCTGCCTGTCATCAGGGAAAGCATGCCGGATATCGTCAGAGAGTTAAGAAAGGACGGTCTTACCCTGATCGCTACCTGCCTTAGAGAAGCTTCCATGCTACGGGAGACCGCTGTTCCTGACAAATATGCCCTGATCTTCGGCAATGAAGGCCGGGGATTAACGGAAGAAACGATCGAGGCCAGCGATCTGCGGGTAAAGATCGAAATGGACCGCTTTGAATCGCTTAATGTCGCTGCGGCGGCCGCCATCTGTGCCTATCAGTTCCGATACGGGAGGAAATAGTATCATGAAATCAATCAGAAAAGCTCTGCTCATCATCGCTACCGCTCTGGCAGTATTCTCCTTTGCCGGAACCGCTGAAGCTGTTCAGGCCCGGGAACTTACACCGGCCATCGTTGAGGCTGTCAAGGTTGGCAAGCCCAAGATCGAACAGCTGGTGACCTATGACAAGAATACCAATTATCTGGTCTGGACGCAGACGGCCAATGCTCAGAAGTATCAGATCTACCGTTCAACCAAGAAATCCAGCGGTTTCAAGCTGATCGCGACGGTGGAAGAATGCGAATATCTGGATACCGGCGTCAAACCGAACACCACATATTATTACAAGCTGAGAGGAATTGCCGAAGTCAATGGCAAGACCGTCAAGAGCTCCTACAGTGCCGTCAAGAGCCACAAGATCACCATCGGCAAGCCAGTCATTACCGTTGACGGCGATGAGGACGGCAAGACCCTGACGGTCAGCTGGTTTGAAACCGCTCTGGCCGAAAGCTACGACGTCTACTATTCCACCAGCAAGACCAAGAACTTCAAGAAACTTACCAATACCACGGAAACATCCGTTGTCTTTGATGCCGGCACCCTGAACAAGACCTACTACTTCAAGGTCAGGGCCAAGGTTACCCTCAACGGCAAGAACTATTACTCATCATATTCCGCCGTCAAAGGCCGCAAGCTGTATGTCGACTATGTTAAGAAACTTAACAAAAATGACTACTGCGGCACCATTACCAACAAGGCCAAGATCAATGATGAGATGGTTGCGCTGCTTAAGGCGTTTGAGAACAACTATTTCCATGTGATAAAGAATCTGGAGATAACCTATAAACCGAGTGTGCTGTTCTGCTCCGGCTACCGCGGCTACATGTGGGACAGCGCTCTGAACAACCAGGTGACCACCAGAAAGGCCAGCCCCTATGACTTGCGAATGACCGATGTGGAGTGGGATCTGGAGATCAAGTCCATATCGTACAATAAGAAGACCAAGATCTATAAGATCAAGACCCTGGAAACCAGCCGTTTCGCCTTCAACTATCTGCCGGATAACCGCATCATTCAGCAGAAGGTGGAAAACGAGTTCTTCGTCAAGAAGGTCGACGGCATCTATCAGCTCTCTCAACAGTGGAAGGAAGAGTCTTTCTACATCTATCTGTATAAGAAATGCACTTCATCGAGCGGATATAAGAAAAAGATCGACAGCCTGAATGCCAAGTACATTTCCGGGCTTGCAGCCAAGAACAACGAGTTCTTTGAATCCCTGGAGAGGGCCAACAACAAGGAACTCAGCTTCTCAATGACCGCCAAGAACAAGTATGACCGCAAGGCAGCCGTAGCCTATGCCAATGAGTATGCGACCAAGCGGAACGACTTCTTCAAGAAGTGCGTTTCCAACTGCATGAACTTCGCTTCCCAGGTCATGAATGCCGGCGGCATTCCGATGGATTACAGCGGCTCCGCCAGTAAGCAGTGGAAGAGCTTCTCCAAGTCCTACAGCTCCGCTCAGAGCAAGACCGGCTTCTCCTATTCCTGGACCAGCATCTCCAACTGGCTGAAGTACCTGGCCAATAACGACACCTCACCGAAGTTCGTCTACCAGCGCAACGTCGAAATCGGTCTGGCCGAACCTGGTGATGTCCTGATGGTCGGCCGCGACAAGGGCAAGTACAATCACATCGTCGTCATTACCGACATCGTCAGGGATGCCAATGGCAGGATAATTGACATGCTGTATGCCGGAAACACCAATGACCAGTATCATTACCCGATATCAGCGACCGGATATCTCTATTCGGAGCTGGTCAAGATCGTCGGCTGGGAGTAGAAATACCCCGTTGCGAAAAAGAAACATCGAGATTATAATGTTGTTAATGCGTTGAAGAGGAACGTAGTATGTGCTCTTGCTACAGAGAGAAGGCGGCTGGTGGAAAGCCTTCAGTAATCACATATGAATTCACCTCGGAGCGGGACCAATCATCCCCGTACGGCTGCGTTAAAGCCTAATGAGTGTGCCTCTTTGCAGGCATTAATTAAGGTGGTACCGCGTTTTAAACGTCCTTGAGCAGGACGTTTTATTTTTTAAGGAGAGAGTATGGAACACAATTGGGAATTACTGAAAAAAGAGTATGCCGACCGGATCCGGGAGACGGCCAGTGCGGCTGATCTGGAAAAGCTGAGAGTGGAACTTCTGGGCAAGAAGGGCACCATCAGTGCCATGATGCAGGAGATGAAGAGCATCCTGCCGGAAAAGCGCAAGGAGTTCGGCATGGCCGTCAACAGCCTGAAGCAGAACGTTGAAGCACTGATCAGCGAAAGAGCCGCCACGGTCAAGAACGAAGAGATGCTGCGGAAGATGGAAGCTGACAAGATCGACATTACCCTGCCATATAAGAAGTATCATTACGGCACCCTGCATCCGCTGACCGTCGTCCAGCAGGAGATCGAAGACATCTTCGTCGCCATGGGCTATTCCGTGGTCGAAGGACCGGAAGTTGAATACGACCTGTACAACTTTGAGAAGGCCAACATCCCGGCTGATCACCCCAGCCGCGACATGCAGGATACCTTTTATGTCGACGTCGAGAGACTGTTAAGGACCCAGACCACGGCCATTCAGATGCGCGTTCTGGAAAACCAGGGCACTCATCTGCCGATCAAGGTCATCTGCCCCGGCAAGGTCTTCAGAAGAGACGATGACGACGCCACTCATTCCCATCAGTTCATTCAAATAGAAGGACTGGTCGTCGGTGAAGGCATCACCCTGGGCGATCTGAAGGGCACCCTGGAACTTTTGGCCCGAAGCATGTTCGGTGCTGAAAGAGAGATCAGATTAAGACAGAGTTACTTCCCGTTTACCGAACCCTCCCAGGAGATCGACGTCTCCTGCCATGTCTGCGGCGGCAAGGGCTGCCCCGTCTGCAAGGGTACCGGCTGGATCGAGATCCTTGGCTCCGGCATGGTTCATCCCAATGTCTTAAGGACGGCCGGCATTGATCCCGATAAGTATTCCGGCTTCGCGCTGGGCGTCGGCGTGGAGAGAGTTGCCATGCTGAAGTATGGAATCGATGACATCCGTAACTTCTACAACAATAACATCAGATTCCTGGAAGGCTACAAGCGCTTCGAGTAGGAGGTATGACCAATGAGAATCACATATAACTGGTTAAAACAATACATGGATCTGTCAGACGTCTCTCCGGAAATGCTGGCAGAAAAGCTTACCCGCGGCGGACTGGAAGTCGAGGGCATGGAAAAGATGGCCCAGGGCACTAACCTGATCATCGGCCATGTCCTTTCCTGCGTTCCTCATCCCAATTCCGATCACCTGCATGTCTGCCAGGTCAATACCGGTGAAGGCGTTCGACAGATCGTCTGCGGCGCTCCCAACGTGGCCGCCGGTCAGAAGGTCATCGTGGCGCTTCCGGGCTGCGTATTACCGGGCGGGGAGATCAAGTCCGGCGTCGTCAGAGGCGAACTCTCCGATGGCATGATCTGCGCTCTGTTCGAACTGGGCGTCGACCGCAAGCAGCTTACTGAACAGCAGCTGGCCGGCATCGAGGTTCTTCCCGATGATGCACCGGTCGGAAACCGCAACGTTCTGGAATACCTGGGACTGGATGACATCATCTACGATGTCTCCCTGACTCCCAACAGAGCCGACTGCCTGTCGGTCTGGGCTCTGGCCAAGGAAGTAGGGGCCATGCTGAACAAGCCGGTTACCTTACCGGATTATCACTATGAATGTAAGGAGATCCCCACCGATCTGATCATCAGAAGCGAAACCGAAAAGTGTCCGCTGTTCTGGGGCAAGGTCATCAACAAGGTCGTCATCAAGCCGTCACCGAAGTGGCTGGTTCAGGCGCTTCATGGAGCCGGCATCAAGGCCATCAACAACGTCGTTGACATTTCCAACTACGTCATGCTGGAAACCGGTCAGCCGCTGCACTTCTATGACCTGGCCAAGATCCCCGGCAAGGAGATCACCGTCAAACAGGGCTTAAGGGAAACCTATACCGCTCTGGACGGCATTGAATATCCGATCTATGAAGATGACATCATGATCACCAATCAGGGCAAGGCCATCGGCATCGCCGGTATCATGGGCGGTGACGACTCCAAGATCGACGAGGAGACCCACGGCATCATCATTGAGGCCGCTCACTTCAACAATGTCTGCATCAGAAATACCTCCAGACGTCTGGATCTGAATACCGAGGCTGCTACCAGATTCACCAAGGGACTGGATCCTCTGGGCGGCCGTAAGGCGGTGGAGAGATCCGTTCAGCTGCTGCTGCAGCTGGCCGACGCCGACGGCATTGAAGAGACCGTCTTATGCGGATCGGAAGGCTATGAGCCTCTGGCACTGGATGCCTCAGTCAGCAGAATCAACAAACTGCTGGGTACCCAGTTTGGCTATGAGGCTGTCAAGAGCGCCTTTGAAAGACTGGATTTCCAGCCGGAGAAGGTTGATGAAGATACCATCAGATGCCACATTCCTTCCTACAGAAGGGATATTACCTGCTGGCAGGACTTAAGCGAAGAGACGGTCAGACTGTTAGGATATGAGAACATCCGATCAACACTGCCGTTAATGCCGACCGTACAGGGTGGCTTGCCGCCGTATAAGAGAAAGAAGAGAGTTCTCCAGCAGATGCTCAACGGCTTCGGCTTAAGCGAGATCATCTCCTATTCGCTGGTTTCCCGCCAGAAGATCGATGAAGGACTGCTGCCGATCGGTGAACCGGTCCGGATCGCCAACGCCATCAGTGAGGAGAGAAGATTCTTCCGCAGTTCCCTGAGTTCCAGCATGCTGGAGACCGTCAGCTACAACCTGGCCCGCAGCAATAAGGAATACGGACTGTTTGAGATCTCCAACGTCTATGAAGACGGCGGCCGGGAAGAAAGCCATCTGTGCATCGCTATGTCCGAAAATACCGGCATTTCCAAGTGGCAGAAGGAAAGCCGCAGCAACGACTTCTACACCATGAAGGGTCTGATCTATGAACTGCTGGACCGCCTGGGATACGACGAAAAGCGCCTGAGCGTCAAACCTTTGAGCAGCTCTAATGAGGTATTAAACCCCTATAAGAGTGCCGAACTGTACCTGGGCAACAAGAAGATCGGTGTCTTCGGCGTCGTTCATCCGTTATGCAAGAAGAAATACGACCTTGATGACTGTGTCATCGGTGAGATCAGCCTGACGGCCATCTATGAGGAAAAGGCCGGCAAGATCAGGTTCACGCCGGTCAACCGTTATCCGGCCGTTACCTATGACTTGGCCTTCATCTGCGATGAGAGCGTCAGCGGTCAGCAGATCGTTCAGACCGTCAAGAAGGCGGCCGGCCGGCTGCTGAAGGATGTGGAAATCTTCGACATCTACCGCGGCAGCAACATTCCGGAAGGCAAGAAGTCCGTCGCCATCAACATCGTCTATCAGTCGGCTGAAAAGACGCTGGCGGAAAGCGACATCAATCCGGTCCACAGTGAAGTCATCAGACAGCTGACCGGCAAGCTGCATGTCAATATGCGCGACAGTTAAGTCTTGTCAGTAAAACAGGATTTGAGTATAATTATTTCGGTTTAAAAAAGGAGGAAGTTATATGGGACGTGCACATGAAGTGCGTGCTGCATCAATGGCCAAGACGGCTGCGGCAAAGACAAAAGTTTATTCACGATATGGCAAGGAAATTTACATGGCTGCCAAGAGTGGAGTTCCTGACCCCTCCATGAACGTTTCCTTAAAGAGAGTGATTGAAAAAGCCAAGGCTGCCCAGGTACCGGCCGATGTCATCAAGCGCAACATCGAAAAGGCCAAAGGCGGTGCAGCGGAAGCTTATCTGGATAACCGCTATGAAGGTTTCGGACCTTCCGGCAGTACGATCATCATCGATACGCTGTCAGACAACTCCAACCGCTGTCTGGCAGAGATCAGAAGCTGCTTCAACAAGTCACGCTGCAACCTGGCCAACAGCGGCAGCGTATCATTCAATTATGAGAATCTCGGCATCCTCTCCTATGAGGGAACCGAGGACGAAGCACTCGACATTCTGATGATGGCCGAAGTCGATGTCAACGACATTGAATCCGAAGAAGGAAACGTAACCATCTATGTTGATCCCAAGGATCTCTACAATGCCAAGGATGCTCTGGAAGCCAGCAAGGGCGAGATCAAGTTTGACGTACTGGAGATCCAGATGCTGCCAAATGATACGGTAACTCTGGAAGGGGAAGACCTGGCGCAGTTCCAGCGCTTACTGGCACTGCTGGATGACTGTGATGACGTTCAGCATGTCTTCCACAACGTTGAAAACATTCAGTAAGATCTGATGAAACGGAACTCTGATTACAGGGTTCCGTTTTCTGTTGAAAAAAGCCGCGATTTCGGTATAATACTGATGGGAACAAATATTCCTGTCGGTCGGGCAATAGCTGTGGAAATCCTTCCGCAGAGGAAAGTCCATGCTCACACCGTCTGTGATGATGGTAGTGTTTGTGCTGGTATAATAAATAAAGCCAGGCGTAGACGGCGGTGGCGACTCCTAAGGGAAACTAGGGACGAGCTGCCTGAAAGTGCCACAGTGACGTAGCCTGTCGGGAAACCGGCAGGGTGGAACGAGGTAAACCCCGCAAGTGAGAAACCCAAATTTGGTAGGGGAATCTGAAAGCTCGAATTAAGAAGAGCCGATGGACGTGCAAGCGTAGATAAATTGTTGCCGCTGAGAAATCTCAGTACAGAACATGGCTTACAGACCGACAGGGATCAGATCCCTTTCTTTTTTACAATGTACTTGAATTAAATTCAATTTATGTGTTATTATGTATGCGGGAACATTCCGGGATAATTAACCGTCGTAATTGTGGTATAATGTGAAGGTTAAGGAGAACACGCCGTATGAATTTACCAAACAGAATATCATTGTTCAGATTAATACTTATTCCAATCATCGTGATTGTCTGGATATTTCCCTATGCCCAGTTCGGAATCGAAATGCCGGTCTATACCGTCAAGTTCGTGTCCCTGCCTTTAAAGAACATCATCGTCCTGATCCTGTTTGCCATCGCTTCATTCTCTGATTTCCTGGACGGCTATCTGGCCAGAAAGAACCATCAGGTAACGACTTTCGGAAAGTTCGTCGATCCGATTGCCGACAAGTGTCTGACGACTACGATGTTCATCCTGCTGGCCAGTGCCAATGTCATTCCCGCCATTCCGGTCGTCATCATGATCTGGCGCGACATCATCGTCGACGGCACCAGGATGCTGGCTGCTCAGAACGGAAGGGTAATGGCTGCCGGCATGCTTGGCAAGGTCAAGACCGCCAGCCAGATGTTCTGCATCATCTTTACTTTGCTGAACAATCTGCCGTTTGAACTGATGGGATTCCCGTTCTCCGATTTCCTGCTGTGGTTCTCGACCATTGTCAGCGTATTGGGCGGCATTGATTACTACAATCAGACCCGCGACTTCATCTGGGAAAGCAAGTAAGATGCAGCAGCTGGTTGATCTGTTAAAGGAAAGAGAACTGACCGTTTCCGGCTGTGAGAGTCTGACGGCCGGCCTGTTCATGAGCTCTCTGGGGAACATACCCTCGGTATCCAAGGTATTCAAGGGCGGAATCGTAACTTACTGGAACGAAGCTAAAACCGGTGTTGCCCAGGTCAGCCCGCAGACGGTGGATAGATACGGGGTCGTCAGCTGCCAGTGTGCCTATGAGATGGCCCATAATGTCAGAAGGATCTTTGCGACCGATATCGGCGTATCGTTTACCGGTAATGCCGGGCCGGATGTAATGGAAGGCAAACCGGCCGGACTGGTATATACCTGCATTGAAATCGGTGATCAGGCTAATGTCTATGAAGACCTGATCCGGGAAAGAAGCAGGAATGAAGTTAGAAATGAGATAGTAAGATTAACCGTGGAAAGAATAAAGGAATTATTAGGAGTTCTTCCGGCGGAAAACTAGATAGTATTTGGAGGCATGCATTATGGTTGAAAAGAATGATCAGATCTTAAAGGAAACAATGAAGGAAATCGAAAAGCAGTATGGAAAGGGATCCATAATGTTATTGGGAGATACGGCCAAGGTTGACGTCGATGTCATCTCATCGGGCAGCCTGCTGGTCGATAAGGCACTGGGTGTCGGCGGTTATCCGCGCGGCCGTGTCATCGAGATCTACGGACCGGAGTCCAGCGGCAAGACTACGCTGGCCCTGCATGCCATCGCCGAAGTTCAGAAGTCCGGCGGCAAGGCGGCCTTCATCGATGCTGAGAATGCCATCGATCCCGTCTATGCCAAGAAGCTCGGGGTCAAGATCGACGAACTGATCCTTTCCCAGCCCGACAGCGGTGAGCAGGCTCTGGACATCACCAAGATGCTCATTCAGAGCGGGGCCATCGATCTGATCGTCGTTGACTCCGTTGCCGCCCTGGTTCCTCAGCAGGAACTGGACGGTGTCATGAGCGACAGTTCTGTTGGTGTTCAGGCCCGCATGATGTCAAGAGCCTTGAGAGTAATTACCAGGGAGATGAACAAGAGCAGATGCACGGTCATCTTCATCAACCAGTTAAGAGAGAAGATCGGCGTCATCTATGGAAATCCGGAGACCACTACCGGCGGCAAGGCCCTGAAGTTCTATTCCTCCATCAGAATCGAGATCAGGAAGGGTGAAGCCATCAAGCAGGGCAGTGAGATCATCGGCAACAAGACCAATGTCAAGATCGTCAAGAACAAAGTTGCTCCGCCGTTTAAGACCGCTCAGATCGAGATCCGCTACGGTGAGGGTATCTCTCATACTTCCGAACTCATCGATCTCGGTGTGGAGTTTGACCTGATCGAGAAGAGCGGCACCTGGTTCTCCTACAAGGGCGACAAGATCGGCCAGGGCAAGGAAAGCGTCCGCAACTTCTTAATGAACAACCCGCAGATCATGGATGAACTCGACCGAGAGATCCGGGACAGACTGCTCAAGGACAAGCAAAGCGAAGAATAAAGGCCATTGGCCTTTTCTTTTTTAAATTAATAATATGGAATTATTGTACAAAATTTGATATTATAGTTGGGTAGATTTTTTAAATAACAGATGGAGGTCATTTACATTATGAAATTTAGTATTCTGCACCTCATCTTATCTGGTTTATTAGGCCTGGTCATTGGCTTTGTCATCGTACAGATCCTGACCAAGATGGGCTTAAATAAAAATCAACAAAAAGCTGAATTAATTCTCAAGGAAGCCGAGATCGAAGCCGAAAACGTCAAGAGACAGGCCATCCTCGATGGAAAGAATTCCGCTTATGAATTAAAACTCCAGGCTGAAAAGGAAATCAAGAAACACCGTCAGGAAGTCAATGATCTTGAAAACAAGCTTTTAAGACGGGATGATTCCCTCAATTTCCGTGAGGAAAAACTTCAGAACAAGGAAAAACAGGTTGATGATAAACTGGAAAAGCTCAACAGCAAGACTGCTGAGATCGATAAGATGAGAGAAGATCTGAAGAAGAAGATCGATGTTCAGATCGTCGAACTTGAGAGAGTGGCCAACTTGACCGCTGACCAGGCGAAAGCCGAACTCTTCGAAATCGTTGAAAAGCAGGCCGCCAACGAAACCGCTGCCTACTTAAAGGAAAAGGAAGAGGAAGCCAGAGAAAAGGCCAGTGAAAATGCCCGTAACATCATCGGCATTGCCATCCAGAGATATGCTCAGGAAGAAACCATTGAAAGGACCGTCTCCGTTGTCGGTCTGCCTTCCGAGGAAATGAAAGGCCGGATCATCGGCCGTGAAGGACGTAACATCAGGGCCATCGAACAGGCTACCGGTGTTGACCTGATCATCGATGATACGCCGGAAACCATTACCATTTCCTGCTTCGACCCGATCAGAAGAGAGATCGCCAGACTGACCCTTGAACATCTGATCAAGGACGGCCGGATCCAGCCGGGCAGGATCGAAGAAGTTGTCAATAAGAAGACCAATGAACTCAACGAAGTCATCCAGAAGGCCGGTGAAGAGGCTGTCTTTAAGCTCGGACTGGGCAAGTTGGACAAGGAACTCATCAAGATGGTCGGCCGTCTGAAATACCGTTACAGCTATGGCCAGAACGTTCTGGAGCACAGCATTGAAGTTGCTCACCTGGCCGGCATGATGGCCGCTGAACTGGGACTGAACCAGTACTATGCCAAGAGAGCCGGACTGCTGCATGACATCGGCAAGGCCATTGACTTCGAACAGGAAGGCTCCCACGTCGAACTGGGTGTCAAGATGTGCAAGAAGCACGGTGAAAACGAGACCGTTCTCAATGCCATCGCTTCTCACCATGGCGATACCGAACCGAAGACCGTCATTGCCAACCTGGTCGCGGCTGCCGACGCCTTAAGTGCCGCCAGACCGGGCGCCAGATATGAGTCCCTGGAAAACTACGTCAACCGTCTGGAAGATCTGGAAAAGATCGCCAACAGCTTTGACGGCATCGACAAGAGCTATGCCATCCAGGCCGGCCGTGAGATCAGAGTCATGGTACTGCCTGACAAGGTTGATGATGTGGCCTGTTACCGTCTGGCCAGAGAGATCAAGGACAAGATCGAGAATGAGCTTACCTATCCGGGTCAGATCAAGGTTACCGTCATCAGAGAGACCCGCGCCTCCGAAACTGCCAAGTAACATGAAGGTACTGTTCATCGGAGATATCGTTGGAAAATCAGGAAGAAATGCTTTAAGAGAGCATCTTCCTTTTTTACGCGAAAAATACCAGCCGGACATCGTGATCGTCAACGGGGAGAACAGCGCCCATGGCAAGGGGATCACCAGAAAGATCTATGACTTATTCGTGGAACTGGGAGTCGACTGCGTTACCCTGGGCAATCATGCCTTTTCCAAGGATAACATTCTGACCTTTATAAACAGTGCTGACCGCTTGATCCGGCCGGCCAACATGTTCCCCGCCAGCATCGGCAAGCCGTATCTGATAATTGAAAAGAATGACCTGAAGGTCGGGATTTACAACATCTACGGTTCCATCTTCATGGATAACTGCACGGAAAGTCCCTTCAGTGCAATGGACAAGCTGATTGACAATACGGACTGCGACATCAGGATCGTCGATTTCCATGGGGAAGCCACCAGCGAAAAGCAGGCCTTCATGCATTACTTCAAGGACCGTGTCCAGCTGATCGTCGGAACTCATACCCATGTTCAGACGGCTGATGAGGACATCTTTGACGGCTGCGGCTACCTAACCGATGTCGGCATGACCGGACCGTATCTTTCCGTTCTGGGAAGGGATGTTGATGAAGTTCTGGATATGATGGTCAGCGGAGAGAAGACCCGCTATACGGTAAGCGAGAATCCGGCCATCCTGTGCGGGCTGTTCTGTGAGATCAGCGATTCAGAGAAAAAGGCGAAATTCATTGAAAGAATTCAGATAAAACCAGAGTGTTGAAAACGAATTCATTTATGCTATAATTACCTTGCAGAGAAAAGGAGTGTTAATTATGCCAGTAGAAGTTAATAAGGAATTGTGTATCGGTTGTGGTGCTTGCGTAGGTGTCTGCCCGGTTGGAGCTCTCGATTTCGGTGATGACGGAAAAGCTGAGAGCAACCCGGATGTATGCATTGATTGCGGTGCATGCATGGGAACCTGCCCAATGGAGGCCATAAGCGAAAAACAGTAACCAAGCGAATTGCTTGGTTTTTTGTGATATCGCGAGGTACACCATGAATTACAATCTACCCGATTTAAACAAGGCAAAATTCCGCTCCCGTTACCAGGCCCCGATCATCAGAGATCCCGTCAAGCTGACCGAAAAGCAGCGCCAACTGGGACGGGGACTCTTTTATCATGTGATAACCTATGGCTGCCAGGCGAATGTCCGCGACGGCGAAGTGATCAGCGGCATCCTGGAAGAGATGGGCTATCAGCCCACCGAAATGCTGGAAAAGGCCGACATCATCATTCTCAATACCTGTGCCATCCGCGACAATGCCGAAAAGCGGGTATTAGGAGAGATCGGCTTCCTGCAGAACTACAAGCAGCGCAAGAAGTCGCTGATCCTGGGAGTCTGCGGCTGCATGGCCCAGGAAGAAGTCGTCGTTGAGAAGATCCTGAAGAGTCATCCGACCGTTCAGCTGATCTTCGGCACGCATAATCTGCCGGAGATACCGGCAATGATCGAAAAGATCATGGAAACCAATAAGAAGTCGGTAAGCGTCTATTCCATGCAGGGAAACATCTATGAAGGTCTGCCTTCACGCCGCAGCCTGCCGCACAAGGCGTCCGTCAGCATCATGGACGGCTGTGACAAGTTCTGTACTTACTGCATCGTACCCTATACCCGGGGACAGCAGCGCTCCCGCTTAATGAACGACATCCTGGAAGAGGTCAGAGACCTGAAGGAATCAGGATATAAGGAGATATTATTACTGGGTCAGAACGTCAATGCCTACGGCAAGGAACTCGATGGTAATGGTGACTTTGCCGATCTGCTGGAAAAGACCGCCCAGATGGGCATCGAGCGCATCCGCTTCATGACCTCGCATCCGTGGGACTTCACGGAGCGGATGGTCGACGTGATCGGCACCTACAGCAACATCATGCCTTACATCCATCTGCCGCTGCAGTCGGGAAACAATGAAATCCTGAAACTGATGGGCAGAAGATATACCCGCGATCAGTATAAGGAACTCTATGACAAGCTGGTTGCCAGAATTCCGGAAGTTTCGATTTCCACCGACATCATCGTCGGCTTCCCCAATGAGACCGAGCAGCAGTTCCTCGATACCCTGGACATCGTCGAATACTGCAAGTACGACAATGCCTTCTCCTTCATCTTCTCACCGCGCCCCGGTACCCCGGCTGCCAGGATGGAAGATGCCACCCCGCTGGAAGAGAAGAAGGACCGTTTGCTTAGACTCAATGAGCGTCTTGACTACTACTCCAAGATCCAGAATCAGAAGTGGGAAAACCGCACCGTCAAGGTGCTGGTCGACGGTCCCAGCAAGAACAATCCGGAGATCTATTCCGGCTATACCCCTCAGCAAAAGCTGGTCAACTTTGTAAAAAAAGAGGCCGCCGTTGGTGATATAATAGATGTATTGATTACGGAAGCTAAAAAGAATTCATTAAACGGTATCCAACTTTAGGAGGTCAACCATATGAGCAGACTCAGAATCGTAGCCCTGGGCGGTCTGGATGAAAATGGAAACAACATGTATTCCATTGAGATCGACAACAGGATCATCATCGTTAATACCGGAATCAAGTATCCTGAGGATACTCAGTTTGGCGTTCAGTACATTACTCCTGATCTTGAATACCTCAAGGTCAACCGCAACAAGATAGCTGCGGTAGTGATCACGCACGCTCACGATGACATGATGAACGGTCTGCCCATCTTCTTAAAGGAAATCAAGGTGCCGGTCTACGGCCCCCGGATGTGCCGGGTGATCTTGAAGAATCTGATGCCTTCTTCCGACTATAACAAGGTCGATTTCCATGAAATAGACCGCAATTCCGAATACGTGATTGACGGCATCCGGCTCACGACCTTTGGCCTTACTCACTCCACTCCCGATGCCCTGGGACTGGCGATCGAAACCGAGAACGGCGAGATCGTCATTGCCGAGCAGTTCGTCATCGACTTCAATTCCCACGACAGGGCTTTTGACTGTGATGTTTCCCGCATTGCCGAAATCGGCAAGAAGAACGTCCTGGCCCTGTTGATGGAGGCTTCCTATGCCGACAAGCCGGACTTTACCTCGCCCAAGCACCGCATATCCAATCTGATCAGAACGACCTTTGAGGATGCTCAGGGACGGATCGTTGTCACGGTTTACGATCAGAACTACATCCGCATCAAGGAGATCATCGCCATGGCCCGGGAATTCCGCCGTTCCGTCTTCTTCTATGATGATGAATTAAGGAATAACATTGAAGCCCTGAGTGAACTGGGATACTATACGATGCCCAGAGGAATCGAGATCCCCAAGAGCAAGTTCAACAATGACATCAAGAACATCGTCATCATCGTTTCCGGTTCCGGCCACAAGCTGTTTGAACTGATGAACCGGATCGCCACTGATGAAGATGACATCCTGGACCTCACCGAAGAGGACACCGTCATCATCGCCTCACCGATCGTTCCCGGCCTGGAAAAGAAGGCCAGTGCCCTGGAGGATGAACTCTACAAGGACGGCGCTCACGTCGTCAAGCTTGATTCCAAGACGGTCTTAAGCGCTCACCCCAGCACCGAGGACATCAAGATGATGCTGTCACTGTTAAAGCCGAAGTACTTCATTCCCACGATGGGTGAATACCGCAACTTCATCTCCGCTGCTAATCTGGCGCTGGAGATCGGCTATACCCCGGACAGGATCATCATCCTCGACAACGGTCAGATCGCCTATTTCAATGATGGCATCCTGCTGTCCTGTTCCGATTTCATCGATGTCGGAGAGAACATGGTAGGGGACGAGAACAACAAGCAGATTACCAGCTTTGTCTTAAGAGACCGGGAAACCCTGTCTACGGACGGTGTCATCATCATCGGCATCGCCATCAACTACAATACCAAGGAAGTCATCGCCGGGCCGGACATCCAGTCCCGCGGTGTGATCTATGTCAAGGATTCCGAATATGTCATCAAGAACATCGGCAAGATGGCCGTGGAACTGATCGAGCAGCATGTCGCTGAGGGAACCTATGACAACATGGCCATCAGAGCCGAATTAAGAGAAAATGCCAGTCGCTATGTCTTAAGGGAAACCGGCAAGCGGCCGATGATACTGCCGGCGATCATTGAGATCAACCTGCCGGCAAGATAGGAGGTAAAATGTCAGGAAGGAAGAAAAAGAAGAAACTGACCAAATCCGAGAAGAAACTGATCGTCCAACTGTATGGCGGCATCTTCATCGCCCTGGGCATCATCGCCATCTTCAGTGAACATACCGGTCCATTGGGCAAGCTGATGGCCGGTCTTTCAAGATACTTCTTCGGAAACCTCTATTACGTCTATTACTTTGTCCTGATCCTGCTGGGACTGTACATGGTCTTCAAGCAGGGGTTCCCATCCCTGACCCAGACCCGTATTCTGGGCACGCTGTTAGTGCTGCTGGGCATCAAGATCATCATGGCTCTGCCGGAATCCCGGGAGGGCGGTGTGGTAGCCCTGAAGGGCTTCTTCAGCAACTCCAAGGCCATCTTCAACGGAACCGCTCCCTGCAAGGGCGGCGCCATCGGCAACATCTTCTATTCACTGCTGAGCGGTTTTCTGACCTGGATCGGCGCCCTTGTGGTAGCCGCAGTAATGATCGCTGTCGGCCTGATCCTGTTTGTCGATGTTGAAAAGGTAAAGCAGCTGTCAGGCAACATCAAAGAACTGCAGATCAAGAACGAAAAGAAGAAGGCGGCAGCCAAGGCGGCGGAAAAACCGGTGAAGAAGGAACGGCCGAAGATGATCGACATCGACGACAAGTTCGTCACTCCGAAGACCACCGTCAAGGAGCCGACCGAGGAGATCGACATCAAGCCTTTCGTCAAGCCGACCGAATTCAAGGACATTACCCTCAACAACAAGGCCGTAAAGGAAGAACCGAAGGAAAAGAAGGCGGAGACCGCCGCCGTCAAGCCGGCTTCCAAGTCGGCCGGTTACTCCAATTTCGTCAATTATACCAAGCCGAGACTTTCACTGCTGGAGAACGCCAAGAATGTCAATTCCACGGCGAATAAGAATAACGCCCGTCAGAAGGGCGAACAGCTGATCGAGATACTTGACCAGTTCGACATCCCCTGCAACCTACAGGAGATCCACATCGGACCTTCAGTCACCAAGTTTGAGATCAAGCCGGATTCCAATGTCAAGATCAGCCGCATCACCTCACTGCAGGAAAACATCAAGATGGCTCTGGCCGTC
The DNA here is from genome assembly GCA_017445225.1 of Erysipelotrichaceae bacterium. GTDB lineage: Bacteria > Bacillota_I > Bacilli_A > Erysipelotrichales > Erysipelotrichaceae > RUG521. The sequence continues at coordinate 41,983 of JAFSUN010000006.1, forward strand.
AAGGACGTCCGCATTGAAGCTCCGATCCCCGGCAAGAACGCCGTGGGCATCGAGATCCCCAATGTGGAGAGAAGCAGCGTCCGGATGAAAGAAATGTTCAACACCATTCCTGAGAAACTGGCTGATAAGCCATTGCTGTTCTGCCTGGGCAAGGACCTGGCCGGCGAGCCGATCTATCCGCAGATCGACCGGATGCCGCACATGCTGATCGCCGGTTCCACTGGTTCCGGCAAATCCGTCTGCATCAACAGCATCATCATCTCCTTACTTTTAAGGACGACGCCCAATGACGTCAAGCTGCTGCTGATCGACCCCAAGAAGGTTGAGTTTACCCCATATGTTGACATCCCGAACCTGATCGGTCCGGTCATCTCCGACACCAACGAAGCCTCCAATGCCCTCAAGGCGATCGTAACTATCATGGAAAACCGTTACAATGAATTCCAGAAGGCCGGTGTCCGCAACATCACCGAATACAACAACAAGGCGCTCAAGGATACGACGCTGAAGCACATGTTCTACATCGTCGTCATCATCGATGAGCTGGCTGACCTGATGCTGACCAACGGCAAGGACGTGGAAGCCAGCATTCAGAGGATCACCCAGCTGGCCCGTGCCAGCGGCATCCACCTGATCGTCGCCACCCAGAGACCGAGTACTGATGTCATAACCGGTACCATCAAGACCAACATCCCCAGCCGTCTGGCCTTTGCCGTTTCCAGTGCCATCGACTCAAGGATCATCCTTGACCAGGTCGGTGCTGAAAGACTGCTGGGCAACGGTGACTGCCTGTTCATTCCGATGGGTGAGAACCGGGCTAACCGCATTCAGGGTGTCTACGTCAGCGATGAGGAGATCAACAACATTACCGAATACGTCAAGAGCCAGAGCAAGCCGGTCTACGATGACGCCTTCGTCGTTGATGAAAACGGCGGCGCCAACTTCATCGGCAATACCAGTGCCGATCCGATGTACGATGAGATCAAGAAATTCGTCGCTACCACCGGCAAGGCTTCAACATCGGCTATTCAAAGATATTTCGGCATAGGTTATAATAGAGCTGCCCGTGTAATCGACTGTCTGGAACAGGAGGGGGCCATCGGACCGGTCAACGGTTCCAAGCCAAGAGAAGTATTCCTGAATCCGGATGAATTCAAATAGAGAGGATGATGTTCCATGTACAAACGAGTTTTACTTAAGCTAAGCGGCGAAGCGCTGTCTTCCAAGGAAAGCAGCTACAGTCTGGACATGCTGAAGAACCTGGCCCTGCAGTTAAAGGACGCTACCGAGAAGGGCTGCCAGATCGGCATCGTGGTCGGCGGCGGCAACATCATGCGCGGCAAGTTCGCTGCTCAGCTGGGATTGCCCAGAAGCCAGGCCGACAACATCGGCATGCTGGCGACATTAATGAATGCCCTGGCCATCCAGGGAGCCTGCGATACGTTTGGAGTACCCAGCTACGTACAGTCAGCCATCGAAGTTTCCAAGGTCTGTGACATCGCCGATGCCCGCAAGGCCATCGAACACCTGGAAAAGGGTGAAGTCGTCATCTTTGGCGGGGGAACCGGAAATCCCTATTTCTCAACCGATACGGCTGCAGCCTTGAGAGCTGCTGAGATCCAGGCTGAAGCCATCTTAATGGCCAAGAACGGCGTAGACGGTGTCTATACTGCCGATCCGCGCAAGGATCCCACCGCTACCAAGTATGAACATCTGGGATACATGGAGATCCTGGAAAAGAATCTTTCCGTCGTCGATGTCACGGCTGCCAGCCTGTGTCTGGAAAACGACATTGAGACCATCGTCTTCAACATGAATGACATTACCAATATCGCCAGAGTAATCAACGGCGAACAGATTGGTACCGTAATAAAAGGGAGGTAGTTTTATGGATGAAATCAAAGTTGCCAAGGACAGAATGGGTAATACCCTCAAGAGCCTTGAAAACTCACTCGCCCAGATCAGAACTTCAGGTGCCAACCCGAACCTTCTGAAGGACGTTGAGATCAGCTACTACGGCATGGATACGCCAATCAATCAGATCGCTTCCATTTCCGTCATCGAAGGAAAGCAGCTTCTCGTAAAGCCTTATGAAATGAACATTGTCAAGGACATTGAAAAGGCCATCTTCGCTGCCAACATCGGTCTGACACCTCAGAACGAGGGCACGCAGATCCGCATCAACGTACCGCCGCTGACTCAGGAAAGAAGAAAGGAATACACTCTGAAGGTCAAGGAACTGGCTGAACAGGCCAAGGTCGCCTGCCGCAACATCAGAAGAGATTCCAATGAGGTCATCAAGAAGGACAAGACCATTCCGGAAGACACCCAGAAGGAGATGCTGGAGAAGATCCAGAAGGCTACCGATGAGTCCATCAAGAAGGTTGACGAGATCGCGGCCAGAAAGAATAAGGAAATAATGACACTCTAATGACCACCAACGAAGTACCAAAGCATGTAGCCATTATCATGGACGGCAATGGTCGCTGGGCTAGGGAACACAACCATAAGCGTACATACGGCCATTACATCGGCGTCGACAATGTCCGCAATATCGCCATCAAGGCAAATGAATTAGGCATAGAAGTTCTGACTTTATATGCCTTTTCGACAGAGAACTGGAAGAGACCTCTGGAAGAGGTCAACTACCTGATGTCCTTGCCGGCAATGTTCTTCGACAAATTCATGGGCGAATTAATGGAGAAGGGGATCCGGATCCAGATGATCGGTGAGATCGATCCTTTCCCCGAAAACACCAAAAAGGTTCTGTTAAGAGCCATTGAGAGAACCAGGAACAATAAGAACATGACGCTGGTATTTGCCATGAATTACGGTGGCCGCCGTGAGATCGTCAGAGGCATCAACAACTATGTTGAAGATGTCCGTAACGGCAAGGCAACCGAACCTCTTGATGAAAAAACCTTTGAGAAATATCTCTTCACGGCCGAGTACCCGCCGCTGGATTATCTCATCAGGACGTCTCTGGACTACCGCCTGAGCAATTTCCTGCTGTGGCAGGTATCCTATGCCGAGATGTACTTTACCGACGTCCACTGGCCGGAATTCACGCCTGAGCTGTTTGAAAAGGCCATTGAGGAATACCAGACAAGACAGAGAAGATTCGGAGGTCTCAAATGAAACAGAGAATCATAACCGCGGCCATCATGATAGCCATCATCTTCCCGATCCTCTATTTCGGAGGAATCGCCTTTAAGATCCTCGCTGCCTTAGCCTGCATCGGTGCCAGCTGGGAGATCATGAAACTGTTTAAGGAAAGCTGGAGTGAGAACTTCAAACTGATCTGCTACGTCATGACGCTGGCGCTGACCTTCTCTTCGTCATTCGGCCTTAATTACTACATCATCTGTGCCGTTGTAATGCTGATAGTGCTGTTTGGCTGGCTGGTGTTTGACGAGAAGATCAATCTCGAACAGATCGGCTTATACTACATGATTTCCAACATCATCGCCCTGATGCTGACCGGCATCATGCGGATGTACGATTATACCAGTGCCTGTATGTTCATGGTCGTCCTCGGAGTGGTCATGACCGACTCCGGCGCCTACTTCAGCGGCCGGGCTCTGGGCAGGCACAAGCTCAATCCCCGCATTTCACCCAACAAGACGATTGAGGGAGCCATCGGCGGCTATCTGGCCGGGGCCATCACCACCATCGTGTTCGGGTTACTGCTGGTAAAGGGACTGCCGGCCAATTACATCATCGTTCTCGGCTTGACAATGCCGTTGGTTTCGCAGATCGGCGACCTGGCGTTCTCAGCCATCAAGAGACACTATGATGTTAAGGACTACAGCAACCTCTTCCCGGGCCATGGCGGCATACTGGACCGCATCGACTCGGTATCCTTCAGCTGCATGTGGGCCTATGCCCTGATGGTGGTCATGTTATGAAGAACCTGATCCTGCTAGGGGCCAGCGGCAACATCGGTACTCAGACAATCGATGTCGTCCGTCAGCATCCCACCGAATTCACCATTGAAGCCATGAGCGTCGGCGAGCGCACCGAAGCCCTGAGAGATTATCTTAGGACTTCGCCGCTTAAGTACGCCTGTGTGAAGAATAAAACTATCGCCGAGCAGTTTCAGAAGGAATATCCGGCAACCCGCTTTTTCCATGGCGATCAGGGGCTGATCGAAATCACCTCGATTGAAGAAGGAAACTGGGTTGTAAATGCCCTGCAGGGATTTGTTGGGCTTTTACCAACGATCAATGCCATCCGTCATAAGAAGAACGTCTGCCTGGCCAACAAGGAGACCCTGGTCGCTGCCGGTGAGATCGTCAACCGGGAGCTCAGAGAGAACAAAGTTGAACTCATTCCGATCGATTCCGAACACTCAGCCATCTTCCAGTGCCTGATGGGCAATCGGAAGAAGGACGTAAATAAGCTGATCATCACCGCTTCCGGCGGGTCTTTCCGCAACCTGAAGAGGGAAGAACTGAAGAACGTCACGCTCGCTCAGGCCTTAAGTCATCCCAACTGGAACATGGGAAAGAAGATCACCATTGATTCCGCCACGATGATGAACAAGGGCTTTGAAGTAACGGAAGCCCACTGGCTGTTTGACATCGACTATGACCGCATCGAGACCGTGATCCACCGGGAAAGCATCGTTCATTCCCTTGTCGAGTTCAATGATCACACCGTCATGGCTCAGCTGGGCGTCAGCGACATGCGGATCCCAATCCAGTTCGCTCTGACCTATCCGAAGAGATATCCGAACACTTCAGAAGCTCTGGATCTGGTAAAGGTCGGTACCCTCCATTTTGAAATGATGAACTACGAACGCTTTCCGCTGCTTAAACTGGCCTATGATACCGGTAAGGCCGGCGGAAACCTCTCAGCCGTGATGAACGGCGCCAACGAACAGGCGGTCAGGCTGTTCTTAAATGAAAAGATCGCCTTTACCGCGATCGAAGAACTGATATTTGAAACTGTCAGCCGTGCTGAGTACATCAGCAACCCCACCGTCGAGCAGATCATTGAAAGCGACCGCTGGGCGCAGGAGAAGGTAAGACAGTTAGCGAGGATTTGATAAATGGGAATTTTCAGCAGTGTTAAGACACTCATATACTTCATCCTGATGATGGGCATCATCATCTTCATCCACGAATTCGGGCACATGCTGCTGGCCAAGCGCTTCAACGTCTATGTCCGCGAGTTTGCCCTGGGATTCGGACCGAAGATCTTCTCCAAGCAGGGGAAGGAGACCCTCTATACCCTGAGAGCCATCCCTCTGGGCGGCTTCAACGGTATGGTTGAAGCGGAAGAGACACCGATCGAATTTGATGAAAACGGCAATCCGACCAAGATCTTTACCATTGAAAAGGAAAGGACCTTTTACGGGGTCGCCATCTGGAAGCGGATCATGATCTTACTGGCCGGACCGGTATTCAACCTGATGCTGGCCTGCCTGGTCTTCTCCTCGATCTTCCAGATCAACGGGTTCGTCAATGTCTATCCGGCACCCGTCATCACCGCCGTCGATGTCAACTATCCGGCTTACGCTGCCGGACTCAAGGCCGGAGACGTCATCAAGAAGATATCTACCGATGACGGCCAGCATGTGGAACCGGAAACCTTCTATGACATCATCGTCTTCAATCAGAACAAGAAGGACACCCTGACCTTTACGGTAGAAAGGGAAGGCCAGATCCTGGAGATCCGGGTTACTCCTCAATACAACGAGGAAGAAAAGCGCTACATCATCGGCATCAGTGCCGGAGAGATGATCCAGAAGAAGATCACCTTCCTGGAAGGCTTTGTCGAAGGCGCCAAATACACCTGGTACATCATTACCGCCACTTTCCAGGCCATTGCCCGCCTGTTTGTCGGGCAGGGACTGGAAGATCTGGGCGGTACGATATCGATCTACCGCTATACCGAGGAAGCAGCTTCCTATGGCTTCCTGTCGATCCTGTCATTGATGGGTTCGCTGTCAGTCAGCGTCGGCCTGATGAACCTGATCCCGATCCCGATCTTCGACGGCGGCCGCATCGTGCTGTGTCTCATTGAAAAGATCGTCGGTCACCGCTTAAGCGAAAAGACCGAAAACATCGTGATGTACATCGGTCTGGGACTGGTATTCATCCTGTTTGTCTTCGTAACGATCCAGGACATCACCAAACTATTCCATTGAAATATTCATTCATAAGTATTGAAAAGTATACCCCCGGGGGGTATACTTTTAATTGGAGGTGGTGACATATGGAAAAATATGCGGTAACCGGAATGACCTGTGCAGCCTGTCAGAACCGAGTGGAAAAGGCCGTCAGCAAACTGGACGGTGTTACATCGTGCTCGGTATCACTGCTGACCAACTCAATGGCAGTGGAAGGCACAGCCAGTGAAAAGGAAATCATCAAAGCCGTAACCGATGCCGGTTATGGTGCACATATAATGGGTAAGAAAAACGAATCAGCTGAAGAAGAGAACGAGTTGTTGATCGACCGGGAAACACCGGTACTTAAGAAGAGACTGATCAGATCGGTGATCTTCTTACTGATCTTAATGTATCTGTCGATGGGCCATAACATGCTGAATCTGCCGGTTCCGGCATTCCTGGAGAATCCGGTAGCCATGGCGCTGACGCAGATGCTGATCGCGATCATCACGATGATCATTAACAGCAAGTTCTTTACCAGCGGATTTGGTTCCCTGATGCACGGATCCCCGAACATGGATACCCTGGTAGCCCTGGGGTCGGCGGCCAGTTTCGGCTATTCCCTGGCGGAATTATATCTTATGATCGATTATCAGGCAGTCGGCAATCACGAGATGGCGCACCACCTGATGCATAATCTCTACTTTGAGTCAGCGGCCATGATCCCGACGCTGATCACGGTCGGTAAGCTTCTGGAAGCCATCAGCAAGGGCCGGACCACCGATGCCCTTAAGAGCCTGATCAGGATGTCACCGAAGACGGCGGTATTGGATGTCGAAGGACAGGAAAAAACCGTGGAGATCGCTTCTGTGAAGGTCTCAGACGTCTTCGTGGTCAAGAGCGGTGACATGATTCCGGTTGACGGTGAGATCATCTACGGACATGGTTCCATTGATGAATCATCCCTGACCGGTGAATCGATCCCCGTCGACAAGCAGACCGGCGATCAGATCAGCAGCGGCACCATCCTGTCGGCCGGTTATCTGAAGGCGAGAGCCTTAAGGGTAGGGGAGGATACCACGCTTTCCCAGATCATTAAGATGATCACCGATGCGGCCGCTACCAAGGCTCCGATCGCCCGGATAGCCGATACGGTATCAGGATACTTTGTACCGGCAGTCATTATCATATCATTACTGACTCTGGGCGGCTGGTTATTGGCAGGTAAGGACTTCAGCTTTGCGATCGGCCGGGCCATAAGCGTTCTGGTCATCAGCTGTCCCTGTGCCCTGGGACTGGCCACTCCGGTAGCCATCATGGTCGGCAACGGCGTCGGCTTCAGGAACGGCATCCTCTTCAAGAACGCTGTCGCTCTGGAAGAAGCCGGCAAGATGCAGATCATCGCCCTCGACAAGACCGGTACCATTACCGAAGGCAAGCCGGAAGTCACTGACGTGATAAGTTACATTGATGAAGAAGAGTTCCTCTCCCTGGCCGTCTCCATGGAAAGGATGTCCGAGCATCCGCTGGCCCTGGCCGTCAGTGAATACGGCGAAAACAATGATGTTAAGACCGTTGAAATAGCTGACTTCATGACCCTGGCCGGTAACGGCATCAAGGCCAGATACCAGAACAGAGACATATACGGCGGCAGCCTGAAGTTCATCAGTTCCCTGATCGAGCTGCCGGCTGATATCAGAAGGAAAATCGAAGAACTGGCCGGGCAGGGCAAGACCCCACTGATGTTCGGCGAAGAGGGGAAGCTGTACGGCATCATCTCCGTAGCCGATAAGATAAAGGACGATTCCCGCGAAGCGGTCCGGCAGCTGGAAGACCTGGGAATCGAAGTGATAATGTTAACGGGTGACAATAAGATCACGGCCGAAAACATCGCTAAGAAAGCTGGTATCAGCAGAGTCGTCGCCCAGGTACTGCCCAGCGGCAAGCAGAACATCATCAAGAAGCTGCAGAAGTACGGCAAGGTTATGATGGTCGGTGACGGCATCAACGATGCCGTAGCCCTGACTCAGGCTGACCTGGGAGTAGCTATCGGGGCTGGTACCGATGTCGCTGTTGATGCGGCAGACATCGTATTATCCAAAAACCGCCTGACTGATGTGGCGGCGGCTGTCAGGCTTTCAAGAGCTACCCTGGTAAACATCAAGGAGAATCTCTTCTGGGCCTTCTTCTACAACGTCATCTGCATACCTCTGGCCATCGGCCTGTATCAGCTGATATTCAAGGTAAACTGGCAGATGAATCCGATGCTGGGAGCGGCTGCCATGAGCCTGTCCAGCTTTACCGTCTGCAGTAATGCCCTGAGGCTTAACGGCTTCAAGCTCTATGAAGAGAAGGGCAGAAAGATAAAGAACAATCTTAACATTGAAATCGAGGAGGAAGTAACGGAAATGAAAAAGACTTTAAAGATCGAAGGAATGATGTGCATGCACTGCGAAGCCACTGTCAAGAAGGCCCTGGAAAAGGTCGATGGTGTCGTAAGTGCCGAAGTATCCCATGAAAAGGGAACGGCGATCGTAACGCTTTCACAGCCGGTCGATGATGCCGTGCTGGCCAAGGCCGTAACCGATAAGGATTACGAAGTACTGGAAGTGATCAGCGACTGATGAGTGACTGCTGCAATCGGAAGACCGTCAGAAACGAAGCGGAGATCACCCGGCTTACCAGCCGCCTGAAGAAGATCGAAGGGCAGATCAGAGGCCTGCAGAAGATGCTGGAAGAAGACCGATACTGCCTGGATATAATCAATCAGACTGCTGCCATTGAGTCTGCCCTGGGTTCCTTCAAAAAGGAACTGCTGGTCAGTCACATTAAGCACTGCGTTGTCGAGGACATCAGAAATGACAGCGATGTTTCGGTCGATGAGCTGTGTGATCTGCTTAGAAAAACCATCTGAATGAGACCTTTCCAACCGAAAGGTCTTTCTTTTTGGAAATCGTTTTACTTTTTGTGATAAACGTGTGAAATCTTCGTTGACACTTTAGTGAAAAGGCCCTAAAATGAAAGTGCTTACAAAGAAAGGACAATCTAAACTAATGAAGAAATTATTTTGTATGCTCATGAGTTTATTGTTAGTACTCTCCTTAGCAGCTTGTTCTAACAATAATAATAACAACAAGGGCAGCGGCGATAAGGATCTTTCAAACGTTCAGAAGATCATCGCTGAAGCTCAGAACATGACTTTGGAAGAACTGGCCAAGAAGGCCATTGAAGAGTCAAAGGGCAAGACCTTCTACGGTGTTGGTAACTCCAGCCGTGGCAAGACCGCCTTACCGCTGTTCATTGAATACCTGAAGACCATTGATTCCAGCTATACCTTAAACTATGAATGGCAGCAGCCGAAGAACAACAAGATCTTCGATCAGCTGACCGCTGACGGCTTAAAGGAAACCGGTACCTTCGCCATGACCCTGATTCAGGATGGCAACCAGATCGAATCCAAGATGGTACAGCCTGGTGTCCTGGATACCTTCATTCCGAAGGGCTGGGCTGAAGCCAACAACATCGATGCAGCCAAGTATGACGGTTATCTGCCGTTACAGACTCTGAACAAGATCTTCGAATACAACAATGTAAATCCTGATAAGAAGTACACCAACTGCTGGGATTTCGTTGCTGAAGGCGAACATGGCCTGTTCATGGGCATTGACTCCGAGATCGTCGGCAAGAACTTCCTGTACATGCTGACCAAGGACGAATATGCCAACTACTTAAAGGAAGCCTTCGACAAGCTGCCGGCTGACAAGCAGGCTTACTTCCAGAAGACCGTTGATGCTGTAAAGGCTGATGCTACCTCATTAGCATTAGGTCCTAACGGTGCCTATGCCTTAGCCTGGATCAAGTTATGGGTCAACAGCTACAACCAGCAGACAGACGACGGCCCGATCTGCAACATCCTCGTTAAGAAGTCATCAGTTGATCAGTTCGGTCTGTTAGTTTACTCAAAGGTTCGTTCCGTTGAAGAAACCGATGAAACCTCAGTAACCAACCTGAACGTTGCCGCTTACCAGCCTGGCTACGAAGGAATCGGCGGCTATGCTTACTGCCATTACCTGTTCGTAACCGATAACTCACCGTTACCTTGGACAGCCTGTGCCTTCATCGCCTACATGGTTGAAACCGTTGACGGCTTCTCAGCCTGGGGCAAGGACTTAGGCGGTTATTCATCAAATCCGAAGGTAGCTGCTGATACCGAAGCCAAATACCATCATTCAGAAGGCTTATCATCCAAGGTCGTATGCGATACCACCAAGGACAGAGGCTATGACTGGTGGGTAAAGACCGGTAAGTTAGTCGTTGAAGATCCTAAGTACTGCGCAAGCGTTGCCTTCACCGTCGGTTCCTGGATCGAAATGCTTGACAAGTATACACCACAGTAAACCGTGGCATACTTACTGAAACCATAATTAGTTAATCGATAGTGCCTTCATTGCAGTTATCCTTGAAGGCACTTTCTGTAAGAGAGGTAATTCTATGTCAAAATCAATGAAAATTAGACTCAACAGCATTAAGACTTATCTCAGCAAACCGCAGAATGTCATTCTCATTCTGACGGGCATTCTGGTAACTTTTACCACGATCGCCCCGATCGTCGCCATCATTCGTGACACCATCACGATCCACCCCGGCACTATTGACCAGTATCTTTCCGGCAAGACCAGCGGTTATACCCTGGTGAACTACATCGACCTGTTTACCAGCCGGCTGGCCAAGACCAATCTCTGGGACCCGTTGACCAATACGGTCATTCTGGCCATTGGCGCGTGCACCTTTGCGATCCTGTTCGGCGGCATCTTTGCCTATCTGATTACCAGAACCAACATGGTCTTAAAGAAGTATCTAAGTTCCATTTTCATCTTCCCGTACATCATGCCGCAGTGGACCCTGGCTGTCGTCTGGCAGAACCTGTTCAACTCCAACCAGGTAACCGGAACGGCTGACGGCCTTATGGCTTCACTGTTCAACATCCACATGCCGGCCTGGTGGTGCCTGGGATTATTCCCGTGTATCGTCGTATTGGGCATGCACTATGCACCGTTTGCCTACATCCTGATCGGCGGCATCTTCAAGAACATGGATGCCAACCTGGAAGAGGCCGCAACCATCCTCGATACGCCGCGCTGGAAGATCTTTGCCCGCGTTACCATCCCGATGGTAAAGCCGGCCATTCTCTCAACCATTCTGCTGGTTGCTGGAAGCACCATCGGTTCCTACCCGGTACCGCATTATCTGGGATTGCCGACCCTGGCGACCAAGTATGTCTCCATGAACGACAAGTACACCGGTGAGGCCTCGATCATCGGCATCATCATGATGCTGTTCGGCGTCGCCATCATGTACCTGAACCAGCGTTCACTGCATTCCCGCAAGTCCTATACGACCGTTACCGGCAAGAGCGGCCAGATCACCAAGGTCAATCTGGGTAAGACCGGAAGAGTAGTCATCGCACTCGTCTTCGTTGTGATCACCTTCTTCACTTCCATCTTCCCGATCATCTCCTTCGCGTTTGAGACCTTCTTACCGAACCCGGGCGATTATTCCTTCCTGTATACCGGTAATACCAAGAATCTGACCACCAAGTGGTGGGTCACCAGTGAGAACATCACCGAAAGCGGCATGTACGGCCAGCTGGGCATCCTGCACAACAAGACCATCTGGAATGCCTTCCGCGGAACCATCCTGGTTGCCATCATCTGCTGTCTGACCGCCGGTGTCATCGGCACCCTGATCGGCTATGCCGTCAGTAAGGACCGTCACGGCAAGCTGGCCAGCTATGTCAACTCCATGGCCTTCCTGCCTTACCTGATGCCTTCAGTAGCCGTAGGCGCTGCCTACTTCATACTGTTCTCATCAGGCAAGATCAATCTTTTCAACACCTATCTGGCTCTGGTAATCGTCGGTACCGTCAAGTACATACCGTTCGCTTCCCGAAGCTCTCTGAACTCCATGCTGCAGCTGTCCAATGAGATTGAGGAATCAGCCATCATTCAGGACATCCCATGGATCAAGAGAATGACCAGGATCATCATCCCGATTCAGAAATCATCGATCGTCTCCGGCTTCTTACTGCCGTTTATGACCTGCTTGAGAGAGCTGTCACTGTTCATGCTGCTATGCGTGCAGGGCTTCATTCTCTCAACAACATTGGACTACTTCGATGAAATGGGTCTGTATGCCTTCTCAAGCGGCATCAACCTGATCCTGATCGTAACCATCTTAATCAGCAATTTCCTAGTAAACAAGATCACGGGCGCCAGCCTGGATGAAGGTATCGGAGGTTAACATATGCCGAAAATTGTATTGGAAAACATCACAAAGCGCTGGGACAAGTTCTATGCGGTCGAAGACCTTAACCTGGTAATCGAGGATAATGCCTTCGTAACCCTGCTGGGACCTTCCGGTTGCGGAAAAACCACTACCCTGAGAATGATCGCCGGTCTGGAAACCCCGACCTCAGGAAAGATCACCATCGGTGACCGAGTCGTCTATGATTCAGCCGAGGGAATCAACATTCCTGCCAATAAGCGTAAGGTCGGATTCCTGTTCCAGAACTATGCTCTGTGGCCGAACATGACCGTTTATGAAAACATCTCCTTTGGCTTGACCAACATCAAGGAAGAGATGGATGACTATGATTTCGATGCCAAGGTCAATAACCGCCTGGCAGAGATCCTGGCCCGTCCGGAAGAGGTCGTCAAGGTCGTCAATGAATGCTACGACAAGAAGGGGAAGATCGATGAGAACAAGCTCAACATCAAGCTGATCGACCGCTTTGAGATCTCAACCTATACCGCCAAGAAACTGATGGGTTACAAGCTCCACGAAGTCAAGGACCTGAAGGGTACGGCGGATAAGCTGGCTGGCGAACTGAAGACGGCCGTCAACAATGCCGTCGCCGCTCACCAGAAGAACGGTGAGACCCTGGATAAGGACTTCCGCATCATCAAGAACGGACAGCCGGTCCGCAAGGTCCGCAAGCTGACCAAGGAAGAGATCGACCTCTCCGTCAGAAGAGTATCCCGGATCGTAAAGATCGGCATGTTCATGGACAGATATCCGGCTGAGCTCTCCGGAGGCCAGCAGCAGCGTGTGGCCATCGCCAGAACTCTGGCACCGGAGCCGAGCGTTCTGTTCATGGATGAGCCGTTAAGCAACCTTGACGCCAAGCTGCGACTGGAAATGAGATCCGAGCTGCAGAGACTGCATCTGGAAACCGGAAGCACCTTCGTCTATGTAACTCATGACCAGATGGAAGCCATGACCCTGGCAACCAGGATCTGCCTGATTGATAACGGTGTCCTGCAGCAGTATGATGCTCCGTTAACCGTTTATAATCATCCGAACAATCTGTTCGTCGCTGACTTCGTCGGTAACCCGGCCATCAACTTCATCGATGCCAAGGGCACCCAGGCAGCTGACGGTTCCCTGAAGCTCACCATCTTCGATGACAAGAAGGTAACCTTCAGGTTCAATGAAAAACTCTCCTTAAGAGAGTGGTTCGACAAGGTATACGCCGATGAAGCGGAAGCCAAGAGACTGCTTGACATCAAGGCTTCCAGGAAGGGCTATGTTGAAAAGGGCAACAAGGATACCCTGTTCAAGTACCATGTGGCCATGGTCGATGAAGTGGAAGACTATGGCGATGAACAGGAACTGACCGAAGATGATTTCGTCATCGGTGTCAGACCGGAGTTCATCGAGATCGGCAACGGCGGCAAGCTGGAAGGCGAGATCTATTCATCCATGCCGACCGGTATGGAAACCACGGTCAGAGCCAATGTCGGCAACTACATCCTGACCAGCGTCATGTTCGGCGGTGTCGTCTACAGCCTTGGCGAAAAGACCACCATCAGCTTCAAGGGTAACGAGACCTGCATCTTCTCCCGCAAGAACGGAAAGATCATCGGCATCGGCTCCCTCAGCGTTGATTAATCACATAAGAAAGGTTTCAGCAGAACTGAAACCTTTTTTTGACAGAGAAAAGGTGTGTATGAGCTACACACCTTGTTTCTTATTCAGACTTGGTCTCTTCGGAAGCTTCCGGAGCCTTTTCCTCAACTGCCGGTTCCTGATGTTTCCTGGCTTCTCTGAGAGCTTTCTTCTCTTCGGCCTTTCTGGCTTCTTCTTCCTTGGCCTTGAGTTCTTCTTCCTTCTGCCTGTTGATCTTTTCAAGCTCTTCCTCTTCCAGTACGCGGTAAGCTACCTTGCCGACGAGGGTCTTCGGAAGTTCTTCTCTGATCTCGATGTCATAAGGCATGGCATACTTGGCAACATGGAGTTTCAGGTAATCCTTGATCTCCTGCTTGACGGTATCGTCAGCCGCAACATTCTGCTTCAGGACGACGAAGGCCTTGGGCTTGGCCATCTTGTAGGGATCCGGTACACCGATCACACAGCTGTAAAGAACCTTCGGATGAGCATCAATGATGTTTTCAACCTGGCTGGGATAGACATTGTAGCCGGAAGTAACGATCATTCTCTTGATCCTGTTCTTGAAGTAGATGAAGCCGTCGGCATCCATGGATCCGAGGTCACCGGTATGCAGGTAGACATTGCCATCCGGATGCTTCTGTAAGACCAGAGCGGTCTCTTCCGGATTCTTCAGATAGCCCAGCATGACGGACGGGCCGGTGAGGCAGATCTCGCCTTCCTGGCCGATGGCTACTTCATTCTGAGTACCCGGTTCACAGATGATGTACTTGGTATCAGGGTAGGGCAGACCGATGGAGCCCGGACGGTAATCATTTAACGGAGTCAGACAGGAAGCGGTAACGCACTCGGTGGTTCCGTAACCTTCTCTGACCTGAATGGTGGCACCGTGATCCTTTAAGAAGGCGTCAACCTTGGCCTTTAATTCGATGGACAGGGAGTCGCCGCCGGAATACATGCCCTTTAAGAAGGAGAGATCAGCTCTTTCAAGACCCTTGGTCCTTAACAGGGCTTCGTATAAGGTTGGAACGCCGGCGATGAAGTTAGGCTTCTTGGTCATGAGATCCTTGGCATAGCTCTTGACGGTGAACTGCGGAATCAGCACGCAGTCAATGCCGCCGACCAGACAGGTATGAACACCGATGCCCAGACCGAAGCCGTGAAATAACGGCATGACGGCCAGGATCTTCAGCCCCGGTTCGTAAGGTACGGCCATGGCAATCAGTGACTGCTGAGCCAAAGCGTTGAAGTTGAGGTCGCTCAGGCAGATGCCCTTGGTGGTGCCGGTAGTACCGCCGGAATACAGGATGACGGCCGTCCGGTCGATCTCGAAGGTGATCTTCGGCAGCGGTAACGGGAACTTATTGCCGTAATGGATGAAATCCTTCCAGGTTACGGTATAGGCAGCGTTAGGCAGATTGTTGTACTTGCCGAATTCCTTGATCTTGTAAGGCAGCTTCAGATAGTTCGGAAGTTCATCAGCGACATCGGCCATGATGATGATGACGGTATGGTCACAGGCCTTTCTGGCAGCTACTACCTTCTCATAGAACTGGTCCAGGGTCAGAATGGCCTTGGAGTTGGAGATGTTGAGGTAGAAGGTGATCTCGCTCTGGGCACTTAACGGATGGATCATGTTGGCGATGGCGCCGATGCGGTTAAGAGCATAGAAGGTATCGAGAGCCTGCGGGCAGTTAGGCATGCAGATGGTGACGGCGTCGCCTTCACGGATGCCGATGCTGGTAAGTGACTTGGCAGTCAGTTCGATCTTTCTGATGAATTCGGAATATGTTGTCTTCTTTCCCATGAACTCATAGGCGATTTCAGTCGGATGCTTTCTGGCAGTCTGCTGAATCATCTGGAACATGGTCAGGGGTTTATAATCAATTTCATGTTTCTGATTGAAAAAGTCCTTGAATCTTTCGTTCATAAATAATCCTCCACAAAACAGTATTATAGCATAACAGAAAAGTAAAAAACTTAAGAAAATCAAAAGTTGAGTATTATATCACCTCTGAAGCAGTTAATTACGTCCGCAAAACTGCCATTTTGACTAAAAGACATGCTAAAACTGCTAGTCACATGATATCTTTTCTAACTTGATTTATTGCCTTTAATTAAACGCTTATTTTTTATATAATAATTAGGTGAAATGAGGTTTTAAGATGTTTCTTAAAAGAATTGAACTGCAGGGTTTCAAGTCCTTCGCCGATTTTACGGTCATTGAATTTGACTCGCAGTATACGGGAATAGTCGGTCCCAACGGATGCGGCAAGAGCAATGTCACCGATGCCATCAGATGGGTATTGGGTGAACAGAGTGCCAAGAGCTTAAGAGGTGTCAGCATGAGTGACATCGTCTTTTCCGGATCCGAGGGCAAAAGGGGTGTTAACGTTGCGGAAGTAACGCTTTTCTTCGACAACTCCAAGCACCTGCTTAACTCCGAATATGAAGAACTGGAAATCACCAGAAGACTATACAAGAATACCAATGAAAGCGAATATCTGATCAACAAGACCCCGTGCCGTCTGAAGGACATCGTCGATCTGACCCTGGATACCGGATTGGGCAAGGATTCCCTGAGCGTCATTTCCCAGGGCAACATCCAGGCCTTTGCCGAAGCCAAACCGATTGAAAGAAGGGCTCTTTTTGAAGAAGCTGCGGGTGTAGCCAAATACAAGAAGAGAAAGAATGAATCCGTCAGCAAGCTCCTTCGCACCCAGGATAACATCGACCGGATGCAGGATGTCGTCAACGAACTGGAAAAGCAGGTCGCTCCGCTGAAGAGGCAGGCCCACAAGGCCCAGCTCTATCAGATCAAGAAAGCCCGGCTGACCGAGATCGAGGTAGCCGTCATCGTCAATGACATCAGAAACTACCTGGCCGACCTGGATACCATGGTTGAGCAGATCAACGACCTGAATTACCAGGATACCTCTCTGCAGGCGGCCTTGCTGCTGCTGGAGAAGGAAGTCGATGAGACCAAGGAAGCTATCAACAATCTCGATAACGAGACCCAGAAACAGCAGGATGAACTGCTGAAGGTCATCGGTGAGATCCAGGTACTGGAGAGAAGAAAAGTCGAAGTAGACGAAAGAAGAAAGTACATCAGGGAATCCGGCAATGATCAGGCCAAGATTGAACAGACCAAGATCATGCTGGATGAAGCTCTGTTTGAATACCGTGACCGTGAAAACCGTCTGACCCAGCTGGAAGCCGAGATCGAGCTTCTCAATCAGAACATTTCCGGCTATGGCGAAGCGATCCTGCACAAGCAGGAAGAGATCGACAGCACCAACAACAGCCTGAATTACCTGATCAACCGTAAGTCGATCGTGGAATCCCAGATTCAGGCACCTTTTACGCGCCAGGCCGGTGTCAAGGCCGTACTGGAAGCCAGAAGGGCCTTACCGGGCATCTATGATGCCGTAACCAACCTGTTTACTCCTGATGATGGTTATCAGCTGGCCATCTCAACGGCTCTGGGAGGCGCTCTCTATCACATCGTAACTGACAATGAAGCCAGTGCCCGGGCGGCCATCAGATACCTGAAGGACAATAAGTCAGGCCGGGCAACCTTCTTACCGATGAGCGTCATCAGACCGCATTATGTCAACAAGGAACACCTGTTTGTAGCTGAACATACCGACGGTTTTCTGGGACTGGCCAGTGATTTCGTGGACTGCGAGGAAAAGTTTGACGGCGTCTTACTTTCATTATTAGGCAATGTCCTGGTTACCGATAACCTGAAAAATGCCAATGAACTGGCCATCAGACTGAAGCAGCAGTACAACATCGTAACCCTCGAGGGTGACGTCGTTCACCGCGGCGGTTCGATGACCGGCGGTTTCAACAAACAGATGGATACGCCGATGACCTTACAGTCTCAGCTTGAGGATCTGAAGGTTCAGATAAACGATACCCGTCTGTCTCTGGATTCCCTGAACAATGCCATGCAGCAGTTAAGGAAGCAGAAGGACGAAGACGAGGATGCTCTGATCGCCCGCAAGATTCAGCTGGCTTCGCTTTCCCAGATCGTGGCCGTGAAGCGCAATAAGTATGAGAATCTGAAGGAAGAATACGACCGCATCAAGACCGATGGTGATGAAACCAGTGAAAACTACGTCGACAATCTGGTTGAGGAATTAAATGCCACCTATGCCCGAAGAGACATGCTGGCCAATGAGATCAGCACCAGAAGAAGCCGTCGGGTAACGATGTCTCAGGATCTGCAGCGCAAGGAGATCCAGTTAAGACAGCGCCGGGGCGAAGCTCAGACCGTCAGAATGAACATGAATAACTGTCAGATCGAAAAGACCCGACTGGAAACCCTGAGAGATAATCAGATCGAAAGGCTGTCCAGGGAATACCACATGACCTTTGAATATGCCTCCGGCGTACCGGCCGACTTTGATCTTGATGAAGCCAGGCAGGAAGTACTGCAGTTACGGCAGGAGATCACTGACCTCGGCCATGTCAACCTCGATGCTCCGCAGGATTACGAGGAAGTCAATGACCGCTACAGCTTCATGGTGAAACAGCTGGGCGACCTGCAGACCAGCAAGGATCAGCTCTTACAGGCCATCAACGACATGGACAAGGTGATGACCGTTCAGTTCCGGGAGATGTTTACCAAGATCAACCGGTCACTCAACGATGTCTTTACCGTTCTGTTCGGCGGCGGCCGTGCCAGACTCATCCTTGAGGATCCTGATGACATCCTGAACACCGGCATTGACATCGATGTTCAGCCTCCGGGAAAGAACATTCAGAACATCAGACTGTTCTCCGGCGGTGAAAAGAGTCTGATCGCCATCTGCGTACTGTTTGCCATTTTAAAGGCCAGACCGATGCCGCTTTGCATATTCGATGAGGTTGAGGCTTCCCTTGACCAGGGCAATGTTGACCGCTTTGCCCGCTACATTCACCAGTTCTCTGAAGACTCCCAGTTCATCGTCATTACCCACCGTCCGGGCACGATGACCGAATGCAATACGCTTTTCGGCATCACGATGCCGCAGCAGGGTGTCTCCAAGGTGATTAAAGTCAAGCTTAAGGAAGCACTGAAATACGTTGAGGAGGAAGATAACAATGGGACTGTTCAGTAAGAAGGAAAAGAATGAACGCCGTGACAGCAAGCTCAATGATTACTTTGAGGGCTATACCAGGAAAACCAAGTCTCTCTCCACGGCGATAACCAAGCTGTTCGGCGGCTATACCGCCTTAAACGATGATCTGCTGGAAGATCTGCTGGTAACGCTGATCGAGGCCGATGTCGGAGTTCTGACCAGTGAGAAGATCATCGATGATCTGAAGAACCGCATCAGGGATAACCTGATTTCCAGCAAGGAAGCGGCGATGGAAGAGCTGATCACCATCATGGAAGAGATCTATGATGAAAAAAGTGAAAAGCCGCTTAACCTCGATCATGAGAAGAACAATCTCATCATGATGGTCGGCGTTAACGGATCCGGCAAGACCACGACGATCTCCAAACTGGCCCGCTACTTCATGAAGAAGGGCAAGACTGTCGGACTGATCGCCGGCGATACCTTCCGTGCCGGAGCCGTAGCTCAGCTGGTGAGATGGGCAGAAAGGCTGAACATTCACTGTGTTACCGGAAAGGAAAATGCCGATCCGGCCAGCGTCATGGTCGACGGCTGCCGTTACTATAAGGAAAACCCGGTCGACATTATCATCGCCGATACGGCCGGAAGACTGCAGAACAAGAACAATCTGATGCAGGAACTGGCCAAGATGAAGAGGGTAACGGGCCGGGAAATCGAAGGGGCTCCCCATGAGATCTGGCTAACCATTGACGCTACGACCGGCCAGAACGGTCTGTCACAGGCCGAATTGTTTCTGAAGGCTACCGAAGTAACCGGTGTCGTACTTACCAAGATGGACGGTACCAGCCGGGGCGGCATCGTCATGGCCATCAAGGATCAGTACAAGCTTCCGGTCCGCTTCATCACCTATGGTGAGGATCTGGATTCCATTACGGACTTCTATCTGAGAGGTTATCTGGAGACGGTAGTAGATGAATGATAAGTTTGAGCACGTCAATCTGCTGCTGCCGTTCTATGGAAAGCTGCTGTCGGAAAGACAGCTGGAGATCCTGAAATACTATTACTATGAAGATCTTTCCCTCTCGGAGATCGCCGAAAATCTCTCCATCTCCCGCAATGCGGTATTTGATGCCCTCAAGAAAGGGGAGAGAGCCCTGGAAGACCTGGAGGAAAAACTTCATTTATACGCTGATTATCAGAAAAGACTTGAACAATATCGCCTGATATTGTCATATAATAACAGTGAAATCAATACTATTGTCGAAAAGCTCATAAAGGAGGAAGAAAGCTATGAGTAAAGTAATGGCTGTTAATGCCGGTAGTTCATCTCTTAAGTTCAAGTTATTCCAGATGCCCGAGGAAACCGTTCTGACTGACGGTGTCGTCGAAAGAATCGGCATGGATGATGCCATTTTCACCATCAGAGTCAATGGCAAGAAGATCTCTCATGTTGAACCCATCAAGGATCATCAGCAGGCCGTTGACATGCTTCTGAAGGCTCTCATCGATTACAAGATCGTTGAAAGAATGGATGAGATCGATGCCGTAGGCCACCGTGTTCTCCATGGCGGCGAAAAATACGCTGACAGTGCCGTCGTTACTCCGGAAGTTGCTCAGGACATCCTGGACATGAAGGACCTGGGCCCGCTCCACATGCCGGCCAACTACATCGGCTACAAGGCCTTTGCCAATGCTCTGCCGAACGTCGGACATGTTACCGTTTATGATACCGCCTTCCATCTGACCATGGCTCCGGAAACCTTCCTGTATCCGATTCCGCTGGAATACTATGAAAAGTACAAGGCCAGAAGATACGGCTTCCATGGTACCAGCCACAAGTTCGTATCCGAGAGATTTGCTGAACTGGTCGGCAAGAAGAAGGAAGACGTCAATGTCATTACCTGCCATCTGGGCAACGGTGCTTCCCTGGCAGCGGTCAAGGGCGGCAAGTGCATCAATACCTCCATGGGCTTTACCCCGTTAGCCGGCATCATGATGGGCGGCCGCAGCGGCGACATCGACCCGTCACTGATCCCTTACCTGATGGAAAAGACCGGCCAGAGTGCCAAGGAACTGATCAATACCCTCAATAAGAAGAGCGGCATGCTGGGCATCTCCGGCATCTCCAGCGACGCCAGAGACGTTGACGCAGCCTTCCTTAAGGGCGACGAAAGAGCCGTGCTGACCAGAAAGATGTATGCTCAGAGAGTTGCTTCCTTCATCGGCAGCTACTATGTCCAGCTGGGCCATGTTGACGGAATCGTCTTCACTGCCGGCCTGGGTGAAAATGATGCCGCCGTCAGAAGCGAGATCTGCGCTCTGCTGACCGAAGCTCTCGGTGTCAAGCTTGACGAAGAGTTCAACAAGACCATTCACGGCAAGGAAGCTCTGATCTCCGCTCATGACAGCAAGATCCAGGTCTGGGTCATTCCGACCAACGAGGAACTGGTCATCGCCAGAGATACCGTCAGACTTCTGCATCTCAAATAACAATCAAAAGGAGAAGCCAGGGCTTCTCTTTTTACATGCATTCGCAATGGTTAGATGTTCAAATATATGGTAAAATGTAATGTGATACCTGGATATTTTCCAACTCACAGCAAACAATAATGGAGAACAGAATATGAAAAATGTCGAACAGTTAAGAAAGATCAAGGAGATCATTGAAGAGAATGACTACATAGTCATATACCGCCATATCAAGCCGGACTATGATGCCTTCGGCTCGCAGCTCTCACTGAACCGCGTTCTTAAGCTGAACTATCCGGAAAAGCACATCTATACCTACGGTAAGGAAACCATTGACAATCCGCCGTTCATACCGCCGATGGACAATCCCGCTGATGAAATACTGGGTAAGTGTCTGGCCATCATGGTCGACACCTCCAATAAACAGCGCATCGATGATGACAGCCACGTCAAGTGCAAGGCCATCCTGAAGATCGACCATCATCCGGCCGTCGATGACTACGGCTTCTTCAACTATGTTGATACTGAGGCTTCCAGCTGTTCACAGATCATCAGTGAACTCATTCAGGTAAATGGCTGGAAGATGGACCATCTGACCGCTCAGTACATCTATGCCGGCATGTCGACCGATACCCTGAAGATGACGATCGACAACTGCGACTGGCGGCTGTTTGAGGACATGGCCTTCATCACCAACAAGGATAACATCGGCTGCCGTTTTGACATCAACGGCACCAATCGCATCATCTACGACATGACGATGGATCTCTTCAAGGCCCAGGCGGCCTTAAGTCAGAAGGTCGTCTTCATTGATGACACCGCTTATCTTTATGTCATGAAGAAGGACATGGATGAACTGCACATCACTTTGGAGCAGTCCAAGGACATGATCCATCTGATGGAACACATCGTCGGAGTTGACAAGTGGCTGCTGTTCATGGAAGAGGACGATCACATCAACTGTTCGCTCAGATCTCACAGCACCGTCATCAATGACATTGCGGCCAAATTCAGAGGCGGCGGCCATCCGTTCGCTTCGGGAGCCGCCAAGCTTAGTTATGAAGAGACCCAGGAGATCATCAGACTGGTAGCAGAAAGAAAGTAGAATGGCAAACTTACTGTACAATCATTCCTGTTATTCACTGCTTGAAAGCACGATAAGGATAAAAGACCTTGTCGGCTTTTGTGCGGAAAACGGCTATAAGACCGTTTCCCTGTGCGACAGGAACGTTATGTACGGATACAAGTATTTAACTGAGGAATGTAAGAAAGCCGCTCTGAAGCCCTTATATGGCCTGCAGATCGAAATCAGCGTCGATGAGTATACGTGCAGCTATGTTCTGTATGCCGTCAATAATGAAGGCTATAAACTGCTGATGAGGATCTCTACTTACATTAATGCCGGCAACAAACTCACCATCAATGATCTGAAGCTGCTGAGTGATGATGTTGTAGTCATTTCCATCGAGAGTGAATCCGGTTATCTGGAACGCTGCCTGCGCAGTGACCGGGAAAAACTCGAGCAGCTTCTGGAGATCTACCGTTCGATCAGACACTTCTACATCGGACTGGAAGCCGGCAAATCACGTTATATCCGCGATCTGAACATCCTGCTGACCGACTTCTGCCGCAGCAGCAATCTTCGCTATGTAGCGATGCCGCTGGCCTTATGGAAGGGCAGGGAAGACTATGAGAGTTATCAGATCGTTACGGCAATCAGAAATCAGACTACTCTTGACGATCAGAATCTGCGCTTCCGCAGCGAATGCCATCTGCGAACTCAGGAGGAACTGTTCAATGACTTTGATTCCGAAGCCATCGGCAATACCAATGTGATCGCCGACATGTGCAACGTCGATCTGGATCAGATCCCCGTAGCAACGCTGCCGAAGTTCCCATGTCCCAACGGTGCCAGCAGTGAATCCTATCTGAAGAGTCTGACCGTAGCCGGATTAAGAAAGCGATTCGGCAGTGATCAGATACCTGAGAGTTACTATCGGCGTCTGAAATATGAACTGAAGGTAATCCTGGAGATGGGATTTGCGGATTATTTCCTGATCATCTGGGACATCATCCTCTATTGTCACCGCAATAACATCTATGTCGGTTTCGGCCGCGGTTCCTCAGCAGGTTCACTGGTGGCTTACTGTCTGGGCATTACCCAGATCGATCCCCTGAAGCATAATCTGATCTTTGAAAGATTCCTCAATCCGGAAAGAATTACGATGCCGGACATCGACATTGACTTCCCCGATGACCGCCGCCAGGAGGTCATTGAATACATCAGCCGTCAGTATGGACAGGACAGGGTCGCTCACATCATTACCTTTACGACCTTTGGCTGCCGGCAGGCGCTGATCGACAGCTGCAAGGTCCATTCACTGTCTGAATCCAAGACCAAGCTGTTGATCAAATCTCTTTCGAGAGGAAGCGACATCACGATTGCTGAGGAAATGCAGAAGAATAACCAGTTCAGACGGGCTGTCAAGAGCGATCCCGAATATGATAAAATCGTCTCCGGAGCCATAAAAATCGAAGGACTGCCCCGGCAGACCAGCATGCATGCAGCGGGCATCGTCATTTCCAATGACCGGCTGATCGCTCACATTCCGCTGATCAGGAACGATGAACAGGGAAACCTGACCCAGTACACGATGGAATTTCTGGAAAACATGGGCCTGATCAAGATCGATATCCTGGGCTTAAGCAACTTGGCAGTTACTTCCAGGATCATTGAAGAAGTCCGAAAGGACTGCGGGATCACCAGTTACCGCTTCCCGCTTGACGATGAAAAGACCTACCGGCTGTTTGCCGGCGGTGATACCAGCGGCATCTTTCAGTTTGAATCGGAAGGCATCCGCAAACTGTTAAGAAACATGAGACCGGCCTGTTTTGAGGACCTGTGCATCGCGATCGCCCTGTACCGGCCGGGACCGATGGATAACATACCTCTGTATCTGGAGAACCGGAAACATCCGGAAAGAATAACCTATGTTAATGAGCGGATCAGAGAGATTCTGGCGCCTACCAGCGGCATCATGATCTATCAGGAACAGATCATGAAGATCACCCAGATCGTTGCCGGTTTCTCCCTTGGCAAGGCGGACATCCTGCGCAAGGCCGTCTCCAAGAAGAACGAAGAACAGATGCAGTCATTAAGGGAAGAGTTCCTGGAAGGGGCCGTTAATAACGGTTACCGGATCGATGAAGCCAGAAGCATCTTCGATCAGATTGAAAGATTTGCCAATTACGGCTTCAACAAGGCGCACTCGGTCGTCTATGCCTCACTGAGTTATCAGCAGGCCTATCTGAAGGCCAATTATCCGCTGCAGTTCTATCAGCAGATGCTCAACAGTGTCTCCGGAAATCTGAAGAAAACCAGCGAGTACATCCTGGAATGCCGCCGCAAGGGCATCGGCATCCTGCCGCCTGACATAAACCGCAGTGCCCTGGAATATGTCCGTGAAGGAAACAACATCCGCTATCCGCTCAGCGGCATCAAGGATATTTCCCGCACGCAGCTGAGTTCGCTGCTGAAGGAAAGAGAAGAAAACGGTGAATATGCCGATTTCTATGACTTCATTACCCGAGCCTATGTGATCAACGCCAGGAAGGAATTCATCGAACAGCTGATCAGGGCCGGAACGCTGGATGAATTCGGCTACAGCCGCAATACGCTGCTGCACAACCTGAGCAAGTATCTGCGCTATTGCGAAGCCATAACCGTCGAGAATGACGGCCAGCGCCGCATCATTCCGGAATTACTGTCCCGACCGATCATGAGTGCCTTCATCGATGATGACCGGATCGAAAATACCAAGCTGGACTATACGATGCTTGGGGTCTACCTGAAGGGCCATCCGGTGGAAAAATACCGGGAGATCTATCAGGACTGCTGGACCATTGACAAGGTAAGGAATTACCGGGGAGAAGTAAGACTGCTGGGACTGATCCGCTCGATCAGAGAGATCAGAACCAGAAGGGGAGAACCAATGGCCTTTGTGGAATGTTCCGATGAAATGGACAGCATTTCCCTGGCCTTCATGCCCCGTACCTACGAAACCTACCGCAGTCATCTGAAGACCGGCAGTGTCATCTATGTGGAAGGCGTCATTGATGAACGCGAATCCGTCAAGGTCAACCGGGCCGAAATCATGAATTAGAAAGCAGGTGCCAAATGTATAAGCTTTTAATCGTCGATGATGAGATCAAGATCAGAGAAGTACTTACCGAATACGGCAAGCTCTATAACTATGAGGTCTGGCAGGCCTCCGATGGTTCCCAAGCCATTGACATGGTGGCGGAAAGAGACTTTGACTGTGTCATTCTGGACATCATGATGCCCAATCTCGACGGCTATACTGCCTGCCGCCGGATAAAGAGTTTGAAGGATGTGCCGATCATCATCCTGTCAGCCCGTACCCAGGAAGAGGACAAACTCTATGCCTTTGATCTGGGCATCGATGACTACGTAACCAAGCCATTCTCACCCAAGGAAGTAATGGCCAGGGTGAAAGTAGTCATTGAAAGACATAATCGCAACCGTCGGGAAAGCCATGAGGAAGTTTTGAAGTATCAGGGCATCGTCGTTGATATTCCCCGTCACATTGTCACCGTTGACGGCAGCGAGATCCATCTTACCAATAAGGAGTTTGACCTGCTGGTCTATTTCATCAACAATCCCAGCATCGTCATCTCCCGCAACAAGCTTCTCGACAGCATCTGGGGATCTGATTTCTACGGCATTGAGAGAACCGTTGACACGCACATCAAAATGCTCAGAAAGAATCTGGGCACTTACGGTAACCTGATAAAGACCGTCAGGGGAGAAGGGTACAAGTTTGAAAAAGAATAAGCTGTTTCTGAATTCCATCAGTTTCAAGACCTGGCTGTATTTCATGCTGTTTGCCCTCAGCATTCTTTTGATACTGTGCTTTTTCCAGATCGTGATGCTGCAGCCGGCCTACATCAGGACGTTGAAGAGTCAGATCGTTGAACTTAACAAGGACATTTCCGACATTTCCTTTTCCGGACTGGATGATGAGACCAAGAACATGTCTATCTACAATCTGACGGCTGAAAACAACGCCTGCATCATCATCTACAATACCGAGACGACGGTAACCAGGGCGTTTGACGTGCTGGGTGAAAACGGCTGTGCCATCTATCATGATCAAAGCGTCAACCCGACGATCATTGATGAAATGAACAGCGAACCGGGCAGCAGCTTCTATACTGTCGGCAATTATCTGGATCTCTCCAATCAGGAAGTCATGATCTACGGTGAGAAGAAGAAATACAACAATACGGTCTACTATGTCATTGCCAACTTTGCGCTGCAGTCCATGAAGAATGTGATCCGAACATCGCAATCCCAGTTCTTCATCATCATGTTGCTGACCTTTGTCATGGCCGTCATCATTTCCTTCATTTTCTCCCGCGTCATCACCCGGCCGATCCTGAACATCAAGAATGAATCAGTAAAGCTGACGCAGGGAAATTACGATCTGAACTTTGAAGAGAGCGAATTCAACGAAGTTGATGAACTGTCGGAAACGCTTAATCTGGCCGCCAATGAACTCAATAACCTGGAAGTCATCCGCAAGGAACTGATGGCTAACGTCTCCCATGACCTCAAGACCCCGATCACGATGATCAAGGCCTATGCTGAGATGATCAAGGACATTTCCGGCGACAACAAGGAGAAAAGAGACGAACATCTCGACATCATCCTGACGGAAACCGACAACCTCAACAAACTGGTCTCGGACATTCTGGACCTTTCCAGCCTGCAGGCCGGTGCTGTCAGTCTGAACATTGAACCGTTTGATCTTTCGGGAACCATCATGGCCAGCTGTGCCCGCTTCAATGACATGGTCAAGAGTGAGGACATCACCATTCAGTTGGAATGTGAACCGGAACTGGTAGCCTATGGTGATGAGAGAAGGATCAACGAAGTATTATACAATTTCATCTCCAATGCCCTTAAGCACTATGGTGATGACCGCCTGGTCATCGTCAAGGCTTTCCTGACCACCCGCAATAAGATCCGCGTGGAAGTAGCCGATCACGGTCCCGGCATCGATGAGGAGATCCTTCCTTACATCTGGGACCGCTACTTCAAGAGCGATAAGACCTACAGGCGTTCGCAGACCGGTTCTGGTCTCGGTCTGGCCATCAACAAGGCCATTCTCGACGAACACAAGTCAGAATACGGTGTCATTACCAAGAAGGGGGAAGGCTCGCTGTTCTATTTTGAACTTGAGGCGGCCATTGACAACTGATTTTTAGGTTTTCGCCTACATGCTGACATATTATTGTCAGGAGGTGATTACTTGGCATACATGATCTATCGCGTTGTTGCCACGATCGTTTCGGTAATGCTGTCAAAGTATTTCCGCAGACTGGGATCTGCCGGAAGTGTTAAGGCAACGTGAGGTCTGAGTTATTCAGGCCTCTTTTTTGCATGAGAAAACCCGGAATCAACCGGGTCTTTTGTTATGAAAGGGGAGTATTCTATCTCTTTACTCTGGCACCGGCGCCGCCCATCAGAGCTTCAACTTCCTTGACATCTGCCATGGAGGTATCGCCCGGAGTGGTCATGGCCAGGGCACCGTGAGCTGCACCGTAGTTTACGGCAATTTCCGGATTCTCGGTGGTCATTAAACCGTAAACCAGGCCGCTGGCGAAGGAATCGCCGCCGCCGACTCTGTCAAGGATCTCCAGATTGTTGTATTCTCTGGACTGATAGATCTTGCCGTCACACCAGCAGATGGCCTTCCAGTCATTGACGGTAGCGGTCTTGACGGTTCTTAACGTGGTAGCAATTACCTTGAAGTTAGGATAGGTTTCAGCAGCCTTGTCGATCATCTTCTTGTAACCGTCAAGGTTGAGTTCCTTCAGGTTCTGGTCCTGACCTTCGATCTCGAGACCGAGGCAGGCAGTGAAGTCTTCTTCGTTACCGATCATGACGTCAACATACTTGGCAATTTCCTTGTTGACTTCCTGAGCCTTCTTGAGTCCGCCGATGGCTGACCACATGGAAGGGCGGTAGTTCAGGTCGTAGGAAACGATGGTTCCGTATTTCTTGGCAGTCTTGATGGCAGCCAGAACGGTCTCGCAGGACTGTTCGCTTAAGGCTGCATAGATGCCGCCGGTATGAAGCCATCTGACACCCAGAGTTCCAAAGATGTATTCAAAGTCAACATCTTCCGGAGTCATCTGAGAAATGGCGGTGTTGGCTCTGTCGCTGCAGCCGACTGCACCTCTGATGCCATAGCCTCTTTCGGTGAAGTTGATGCCGTTACGGCAGATGCGTCCGATTCCATCGGTCTTCTTGAAATAGATCAGGGAAGTATCTACGCCGCCCTGTTCGATGAAGTCCTTCATCAGGGCGCCGACTTCATTGTCAGCGAAGGCTGTGATGACACCGGTCTTCATCTTAAAGCACTTGTGAAGGCCTCTGACGACATTGTATTCGCCGCCGCCTTCCCAGGCTTTGAATTCTCTGGCGGTTCTGATTCGGCCTTCTCCCGGATCAAGCCTCAGCATGATCTCGCCGAGGGATACGGCATCGTATGTACAGGTATTTCTATCTCTTAAATTCAGTTTCATCCTCTGACCTCCTTAACGATCTGAGCAGCTTCTCTGACCATGGCCTCGATCTCATCGAATTTTCCGGCCTTGATCAGGTCCTTCTTGACCATCCAGCTGCCGCCGCAGGCTACGATCCGGTCATAAGCCAGGTAGTCTCTGACGTTCTTGGCGTTGATGCCGCCGGTAGGCATGAAGGTGAGGGTAGTATAGGCTGCCGCAACAGCCTTGATCATGTTCAGTCCGCCTGATGGTTCAGCAGGGAAGAACTTTACGGTATTCAAACCGAATTCCATGGCCTGTTCCATTTCACTTGGGGTCTGGGTACCAGGGCAGACAGGAACGCCTTTTTCAATGCAGTAGGCAACGATCTTCGGATTGAGACCAGGAGCAACGATGAACTTGGCTCCGGCGGCGATGGCTCTGTCAACCTGGTCGATTGTCAGGACCGTACCGGCGCCAACCAGCATTTCCGGGAACTTTGCGGTGATGCGGGAAATGGCTTCAGCAGCGGCAGCTGTTCTGAAGGTAACTTCCGCACACGGTAATCCACCTTTGATAAGGGCTTCTGCCAGAGCTTCAGCATCCTTGGCATCATCAATAACTACTACAGGAACAATTCCGATCTTTTTTAATTCGTCAAACAGATTCATACTAATCTCCCATTTCTACACTGGAATGTAAACCAGTTAACTTTAGTTTAATACAAGAAGGGTATTATTTCAATGATTTTTGTGACACGCTTAACAAGAAAGTGCT
>JAFSUN010000007.1 GCA_017445225.1 Erysipelotrichaceae bacterium
ACATCAGAGAAAAAACAGTTATTTGAAGTATTTATGATTGAAAATTGGTAAACTATCAGGTAAACTTAAATAAAGGTAAACTGGTTTAGTAAAATGAAAAAGAAGATTACGATAAACGATATTGCGAAACTGGCTGGCGTCTCCAAGACAACGGTTTCCTTTTATCTCAACGGCATGCATGAGAAGATGAGCGAAGAAACCGGCAACCGGATAGCCAGCGCCATTGAAGCTACCGGCTATAAGCCGAACATGGCGGCCCGCAGTCTGAACCGCAAGAACAGTTCTCTGGTGGGAATCATCATTGGCGACATCACCAATAGTTTTGCCAATCAGGTTCTGAAGGGGATCAATGAACAGTTACAGAAAGACGGTTATCAGATGATCGTCGGCAACAGCGAATATGATCCTGCCAAGGAAGAAATGTACATTGAATCCTTCAACTCCATCGGCGTTGACGGTTTCATCGTGCAGCCGACCAGCGGCTTTGAAAATATCTATAACCGGATCGGGCAGGGGAAACCACTGGTCATCTTTGATTCTCCCATCAGGGACAGCCGCTACAACTGGGTAAAGACCAACAGTTACTTTGCGGTCAAGGATACCGTCGAGAAGATGGCAGCTGCCGGTTATCAGCAGTTCGTTCTGGTTACGGCTGATCCGGACATCATCTATACCCGTCGGGAAAGATATGACGGATTTCTGGAAGCCGTCAATAATGCCGGAAAACCCTATAACATCATCATTGCCAACCACGAGATCAGTGAAGATCTGATCAGAAAACAGCTTGATCCCTATCTCAATTCCGATCTGAGAACCTGCATCATTGTTGCGAACAACTGGCTCCTTAACAAGGTGTACATGGCTTTGGAAGCGTCTTTCCAGCTGATTCCGGATAAGCTGGGCCTGATCGGCTTTGACTCTCTGGAGTGGACCCGGATCGCCAGACCCTCGATAACAACGATCGTTCAGCCGGCCTATGAGGAAGGACTGGCCGCCAGCCGTATGCTTGTGGAACTGATCAGAAACGGTGAACTGACCAGGGGAAACGAAACCCTTGACTGTTATCTGTCGCTGGAAGATTCAACCAATATCAGGAGGCTTTTAAAATGAAGACCGTACTTATTACCGGCGCCAGCAGCGGTATCGGACAGGAATTTGTCAGAAGATATGCCGGGCAGGGATACCGAATCATCATGTGCAGCCGCAGCCGGGAAAAGATGGAGGCCCTGGCGGAAGAACTGGAGATCGATCACCGGATAATCAGCGCTGACCTTACCAGAGAAGAGGAATGCCTGAGACTGGCAAGAGAAGTGGAAAATGAAAAGATCGATGTCTTCATCAACAATGCCGGTTTTGGTCTGGCGGGAAGTTTCCTGGAGACCGATCTCAAGAGAGAAACCGACATGATCATGATCAATGACGTTGCCATGCACATTCTCTTTAAGGAAATACTTCGGAAAATGCAGAAGGATGATGAGGGTATCATTCTGAATGTTGCCAGCAGTGCTGGTTTCTTTCCGGGCGGACCCTACATGGCGACTTATTATGCTTCCAAGGCCTACATCCTGTCACTGACCCGGGCCGTCCACCGGGAACTTAAGGAGAGAAAATCGAATGTAAAGGTCTTTGCTCTTTGCCCGGGACCGGTTGATACCAACTTCAACCGCAATGCTTCAGTAACCTTTGCCCTGAAGGGGATCAGCGCGGAAAATTGCGTTGACGAGTGCCTGAGGAAGATGAGGGGAAATAATCCGGTCATCATTCCGTCACTGTCGATGAAGGCTGTTTATCATCTGAGAAAACTGGTTCCGGATTCGCTGCTTACGATGATGGTGGGTCATCAGCAGAAAAAGAAGATCTACTGATGATGTTCTGACATGAAACAATTAAAGTGGAATCAAGCAGAGAGATCTGCAGAAAGGAAATAATCATTATATGTTGCATGAAGTAAAATTTCATTCCTTTAACGAACGCGATACCGTCTATGGATGGATCTATGTGCCGGCCTGCCGCCCGAAGGGAATCATTCAGCTGATCCATGGCTTTGGTGAGCATTCCCGACGTTATCTGCACATGATCACCAGTTTCATGGAGGCAGGCTACATCGTGGCTGCCGACGACCATGTCGGCCATGGCAAGACCGCACTGGAAAACGATACCTGGGGCAACTGGGGTGACAGGGGCTTTACGACCATGATGGAAGATGAAAAGAAACTGCATGATCTGGTGGTGGAAAAGTATCCGGATCTGCCGTATTTCATGTTCGGTCATTCCATGGGCTCCTTCATTACCAGACAGTACATCGCCAAGTACGGCAAGGACCTGGCAGCTGCTACCATCTGCGGAACGACCGGTGTCTGGCCGAATCTTGATGATAACATCGCCATCGTCAGGAAACTTGTTGATGAAGGAAAGGGCGATGAGTCTGACCCAACCTTAGGCGGAGCCTTCATGGGCTGGATGTTTGCCAGATGTACAGAAGGGGTTAAGCTGGGCAATGAATGGATCTGTGACGATGTTTATGTCCAGAATGACCATGCCGGCGATCCCTTTGATGCCTTTACCAAGCCGACCAGCAACCGGGCTTGGCTGTACTTCCTGCAGATGATGAAGGACATTACCGGTGAACAGTGGGCAAAGAAGGTCCCGGTTGAACTGCCAATCTACAACATTGCCGGCGATCAGGACCCGGTAGGGCAGTATGGTACCGGCGTATACCAGTGCGCTAACTGGCTGGCTGACAGCGGTCATCAGGTCGATACCGTTCTGTATACCGGCTATCGTCATGAGATCCACAACTATGCAGATCTGAAGGAAGATGTGGAAGACGGCATCATCGATTTCTTCGATAACTACGCTTTATAAATCGTATTAAAATAATGCATCCCGGGATCATAATAATCCCGGGTTTTTCTTTGTATTTATGGCATTAAATCTCATTATCTTGTATAATTACTTATTGAGGAAAATTAAATCATATTATTAATTAAATACATAGTAGAGGAAATTGGCGATGAAGATCATTAAAAGAATTATTATCTGTCTTGTTACGGCAGCCTGCCTGTTGAGCGGCCTGCAGATTGAAACAAAGGCCGAAGAAAACCTTGACATCAATGAGAACAAGGAAATCGAGGTAACCTTTGACATCAGTACTACCGGGAAACTGGGCAGTTTTAAATTTGACTACAATGATCAGTGGTTTACCAAAAATGCGGAGATCTACAATCACGATCTCTGCCGGCTTTCCTTAGGCATGGCGATCTCCGCTTTCCGACCGAATCTTGACCCTCACGGTATTGAAGATCCCGCGACGCATGTTCACGCTTTCTTTGACAAATGCAGTTTCCAGAATCAGAGAACCGACGACTATGACAAGCAGCCTTCACTGTATACGGTTTCTACCGTTATGGCATATAAGGAACTCAGTGATGATGACGGAGACTTTACGCTGATTGCCATCGCGGTCTGCGGCGGTGGTTACAAGAATGAATGGCTTTCTAATTTTACCTGTGGCGATGAAGACATCCATGTCGGCTTCCTGAGTGCGGCCAAGCTGGTATATGACCGTCTTTTCGGCTATGTAGCCCGTAATAATCTGCATGGCCGACGCCTGAAAGTCTGGGTATCCGGCTTCTCCCGCGCAGCCGCCGTCAGTAATATCGTAGCCAAGCTGCTGGTCGACAGTGACGTGTTTGATACCTCCAGTGTTTATGCCTATACCTTTGCCACTCCGCGTACGACCAAAGTGGCGATGGAAGATGAATATAAGAATATCTTCAACATCTGCGGTAAAATGGACCCGGTTCCCAACCTGGCCTTTGCCAACTGGGGCTATGACCGCTACGGTATCACTCTCTATACCCCGGCTCAGCAGACCGACAGCACTTATTACATCCAGGTCAAAAAAGCTAACGCAATTCATCGGGATAACTTCGGCATTGACTTCTTCAACAATGTTGAATGGGATACCAGACTGCGTCTGATACTTAACTACATACTGGCCATCGTTCCTACCAGTGCCATCTATTCTGAACGCCTGCAGGACAAGATCATTGCGCTGTGGTCCGATCAGAGGATCTCAAACATCATGACCTGTCTGATGGACATAGCTTCCGATAAGGTCCTGATCAATGACGAAAACCAGTCCGAAGCCAACAGCCTGCTTACCTATGTAACTTATACGATCCTGGGTTATCTGTTCAAATCCAGCATTAACTCCAAGTATACGAAATCAGATGCTACTTTGCTGGGAAACCTGGCCAGAGAACATACTCCGGAAGTCTATCTATCCTGGCTGTTCTCATCAGATAAACCGGCAAATATCTATACGGAAAACATGCATTATCTGAGGCTGGTCATCAACGGCGATGTGGATATTGCCCTGATAAACATGAATCCGGACGAGTGGGGACTGATAAAGTTCCTCAAGGCAGACGGAACTGTTGAGGAAACCTTCGAATTCAGCGGATCAGTCTATACCAAAGATGAAAGAGGCTTTACTCCTGACATCTTCATGGAAAGGACCAAGGGAGAAACGATCATCCTGCTGCCTAAGGACAACGATTATTCCGTCTATCTCAAGTCCAACAAGGATCAGACCGTTCAGCTGCATACGTTACCTCTGATGGTAGGATATACCAACAGTAAGATCACCAAGGTGTATTACGGAGATATGAAGGCCGGTGATTACGAAGTAGTCTTCTCCGGAAATGACAATGATCTCTATGTGACCAATTACTTTAATGTATCCGTAGGTGATTCATTCGAAGCCATGGATGTAACGAAGGGGACTTCATCCGAGTTTGCCGTGGCCCTGGAGAATGCCAATATTCTTAATCTCAGCTGGCGGCAGATCATCATCCTGGCTTACTGTCTGCTTATTTTCGTGATTCTGCTGCTCATCTATGGAATAACGGTTGGTATTCAGAAACACCGTTTCAAGAGGAAAGTAAAGGAAGGTTCCCTGCCGGCTACAGCAAAATTCAATAAACGTAATTATGTTCTGCTCTTCATTGCGACTTTCCTGTTCTGTTTCCAGGAACTGCTTTACTGGCTGATGCCGGAATTCATGACCTCAAGATCCGCCTTGAAGCTGGCCATTGGCGTTATCCTGCTGTATATCGGCTATCAGGGTTATCGGAAACAGCCCAGTGCTCTAAGTAAGTTCATCATCATTTCAATGATACTGTTTACAGCTGCCGATATTGCCATCAACTACAGCTTCATCGTCGGCATCATCATTTACGGCGTAGGTGAAGGAGCACTGTCCTATCAGTTCATCAAGTATGATAAGCCGGAAAAGTGGCAGATCATCATGTGGGTACTGTTATCGGTGGTAGCGTTCCTGGTTGTTTATCTTACCAAGAACATGTCATTTAACATGAGAGTCTACATTTTCCTGTACAGTCTCATCCTGGGAGGCATGCTCATCACCTCATTTACGATGCCCAAGAAGATCAGGTTTGGCTCGATCATTCTTCTGGTCGCCAACGTATTGCTATTCACCAATGAGATTGCCAGACCCAGACTGATGATCCATGTCATCGCCCTGGCACTGTATTATATAACGGTATCACTGTTCGCATTCAGTACCAGATACCATGATTTTCCCAGAAACATGAATAAGAAACCGATTGAAAATCCCGAACCGGTACCGGTTCCGGCCGAATGATCCTGAGGTTTCTGACACTCTGGAGGAATATTAAATATGAAAGTAACATTCTTCGGAACAACAACGCTGCTGTTTGATGACGGTAAAGATCAGGTAATGTTTGATGTGCACATTACCCGACCGTCCCTTGCCAGATACATTAGCGGCTCCAAGAAGACGGATACCGTGCTGGCAGATGAACTGATCAGAAATCACGGAATCGACCGTCTGAAGGCCGTATTCGTGTCTCACAGCCATCATGATCACGTCATGGACGTACCGTATTTCGTCAATAAGACTCATGCTCATGTTTATGGCAGCTCTTCAGCTCTGAATGTCTGCCGGGGCGGCGATGTACCGGAAGATCAGCTGACCGAGTTCAGGGAAAACGAAACCTATGTAACCGGCGGATTTACGGTAAAGGTCTTAAGATCTCTGCACTCCAAGCCAACCATCCTTAACAATGACCTGGGACAGACCATCGATGAACCCCTGAGACAGCCGGCCCGGTTAAGAGATTACCGGGAAGGCGGATCCTATGACTTCTATGTGGAGGCAGAAGGGAAGAGATATCTTATCCGTCCGAGTTTCAATTACATTGAAGGACAGTTAAACGGTTACAAGTGCGATGTGCTGTTTCTCGGCGTTGCCGGTCTGGCAAAGGCGGATGAGGAAACAGAAAGAAACTTCTTCCGGGAGACCGTCGAGAAGACGGAGCCGAAGCTGATCATTCCCCTGCATTGGGATAACTTCTTTTCTCCACTCACAAAACCGGTAAGAGGCATGCCGAGGCTGATAGAGAAGACCGACCTGGTATTTCATAAGATGGCCTTATACTGTGAAGAACACGGTATTGATTTCCTGGTTCAGATTCCCAGAACCAGTATCACGCTTTAGAAAGAAGGATAAAGATGAAAGAATACATTAAATCTACTCTCATCGGAGCCTGTCTGATGATGATTTTCTTCGGTATTGGACTGATAGCATTCGGAGATATTGATCTGTCATTGAGAATCATCATTGGTATCACCGTATCCCTTATCGGCTTGTTTGGAATCTATCTCTTTGCCGTAAAGCTCCGCCTTTCAACCGGAAAAGAACAGAGCTTTGGTTTCTCTCTGCTGGCCAGAAGCGCCGCCATAACGATATTGTCAATTGCCGCTTTCTATTTCATGAAAAGTCAGACTGACATTAACAGGGGAGTTCTGATCATCTGCGGAAGTCTGGCTCTTTCGCAGGTTATGATACTCCCATATCAGATCTGGCTGTTCATTAAAAGGAGATAAGATGAGCAGGATCAGGATACTGAAGAAGGGGATTACCGATCTCCACATCGATACGGTAGTAAATGCAGCAAACACCTGGCTTCAGCAGGGAAGAGGAGTATGCGGAGCCATTTTCGCGGCAGCCGGACCTTTTCAGTTACAGAGGGCCTGCGATCGCATCGGCGGATGTCCGACCGGACAGGCGGTAATCACTCCGGGTTTTAACCTGTGCAGATACATCATCCATGCCGTTGGTCCGATCTATAATGACGGACATCACGGTGAACCGCAGCAGTTATACAGCTGTTACCGGAATTCCCTTGATCTTGCCCGTCAGCATGACTGTCATGCCATCGGCTTTCCGCTGATCTCAGCCGGCATTTACGGATATCCGCAGAAAGAAGCCTGGCGTAAGGCCCTGCAGGCTGTAAATGACTGGATAAATGATAACCGGGATTATGAAATGGAGATCCAGTTTGCGATCTTAAGCGATTCACTCATCACCATGGGAAAAAGCATGGCTGATGAATTGGGAATTGTTATTTCCGAGTAACACAGAAGGATGCATTAATGAAAAAGAATCTGGCAAATTACATCACTTCATTGAGACTGATAGGAGCCTTGGTGCTGATAGGAATTGAAGCAAATACCAAGATGTTTTTGATCGTCTACAGCTTATGCGGATTAACTGATGCCATTGACGGTTTCGTTGCCAGAAAATTCAAGATAGAAAGTGAATACGGCCGGAAACTGGATTCACTGTCTGATCTGATGCTCAATGGTGTGATGCTGGTAAAGGTCTGGCCGCTTCTGGAAGCCGCTCTCAGCAGACGCGCCCTATATCTGATCATGGCCCTGATATCGGCGAGAGGAATGCTGTATCTGGTCGTGGGGATCATTTATCATCATCTGCTGTCGACCCATTCGATATGGAACAAACTCGTCAGCATTCTGATGTTCTTCCTGCCATATGCTCTGATGTTCAGCTTTGCCAGGTATTACTGTTATCTGATAATGTCGATCGCGGCATTTTCAATTCTTGATGAAGTATATCATCTGTTCATTTCTTCCCGGACTGGAAATCCTGTAAATAAGGAGGCTAAAGATGAAACTGCTGATACACGACCTCAGTGATGAACAGTTCCAGAAGTTTAGAACTGAGTACTCTGACTGGCATATCATCAGTGATAACGGGCTGATCAGACCCTGCATCGGCTGCTTTTCCTGCTGGAATAGGACCCCGGGGAAATGCGTGGTTAAAGACGGTTATGATGACATGGGTTATCTTGTCCATCAGGCTGAAGAGATCAGGATCATTTCCCGGTATACTTACGGCGGCTTCTCAGGATTTGTCAAGAATGTCATCGACAGATGCCTGGGATATGTTCTTCCCCAGTTTGAGATAACAGAAGGGGAGACACATCATCAGAAGCGTTACGATGAAGACAAACCGTTTACCTTCATCTTCTATGGTGAGAAGCTGAACGATTAGCAGAAGAGGGATGCTGAAAGATATGTTAAGGCCATGTGCATGAATTTCCGCTGTCATGTCAGGGAAGTCTTCTTTGAGGAAACAGAAGATGATTATGTTCCGGAGAAAAGAACTCTTCCTGAAGGCGGAAAGACGGTTCTTCTCGTCGGCAGCATGCGCAACAACGGCAATTCATCAAAGTTCGCTGATGAACTCAATAAAATGCTTGATAACCAGGCTGAGAAGATCTTCATTTCCAGATATCTGAATAATCTTGATCTTCTTGTGGAAGAACTCAGTAAGGTCCGAAACATTGTCTTATGCATGCCGCTATATGTGGATGGACTGCCTTCTCAGGTAATCAGATTATTTGAAATCTTCGAGAAAAAGTATGAAGGCTCCGGTAAAAAGATTTATGTGCTGACCAACATGGGACTGTATGAAAAACAGCAGTTGGTCAATCTGTTTACCGCTGTCAGCTTATGGTCCAGGAAAATGGGCTTTGAATATGGCGGCGGACTGGGAATGACGGCAGGCGAACTCATCGGCGTACTCATTCAGAAGATACCGTTCAGAATCGGACCGTCCAGCAGGATGGAGAAGGGGATGAGAAAACTGGCAGATGCCATCAGAAGCGATAAAACCATTGTTGACATCTATGAAGAACCTCATCATTTCCCAAGATCTCTTTATATCATGATTGCCAATAAAAGCTGGAATATACAGGCCAGGAAAAATGGAATAGATCCAAAGGATCTCTACAGAAAGCTTTAATACAGCAAGAGAATGATTGATTGTATTATCGAAGAACAATAGAATAGTGAAAGCAGGAATATATGGGTAAAACAATAATAAGTAAACCGGATGATATCGTTAAGAATAAGCTTATGTCCGATAACAGCTGGTTTCATCACGATCAGGAAGTCTATGTCTACAGCAAAGAAATCAGAATCAGGCAGAGAAAGAAACTTTTCGGATACGAAGATATAACTGAAACCGGAACTAAACGGGCTGAACTTGAAAAATGTTTAAGTGACATTGCTGTCCTGAAAGATTTCTGTCAGCACTATGGGATCAGGTACACTGAGAATTCATCATCAGATATCTCCATCGAAACCGAACCCAGCAGTTATTCTTCTAAGAAATATCATTATAAAGTGGAAACTGTCAGAAATTCCCTTGAGTTTTCCATCTCCCGACAGCTGTATGAGGAAATAGTACAGAAAAGGGGAGAGGAGTTCTATAAAAACACGATGGATATCCTTAAGCAGAAAAGCGGTGAATGGTATGAGCGATTTGCCGGTTCTGACACTTTAAACATTTTATCAGACAAGTTCATGGAAGTGCTGAACGGCCAGGTTGACAAATGGAAAAAACTGTCAATTGAGAATCGTCTGCCAAATGTTTACACATATCTGCGCTTTAACTGCAACAAAGAATGTCTCTATTATCCTATCAACTCTCAGAATTACCCCAACATCGTATATAATGACATCGGGCTGAAGAATCTTGAAAACGATGAGCAGGCCGCTGCCGTGGCCGCAGTCATAACTGAAAGAATCATAAAAAGGCTCAAGTCAGATCCTGACATGGCAATTGTTACTGCCAGATATACCGAAGAAAAGTATGGAATCAATATAATGGCATATATGAAAGTTGACATTGGTCCTCAGGATGATCTTAAATCCTGGTATTGATTTTGAATGACAAATCCATGCTTTCAATAACAAAGCAACTAAAAGGGCAGTTTTACGACGGGACCAATACAGGTCTCGTTTTTCTTTCCCAATATATTACTTCGCATAATGTATATTATGTAATGTTTTAGGGTGTTTTTGAATGCCTTTAATGTACTACTGGAATCATCTATCCTTTACAGAGTCTCATTTTCTGCTGCTATTGTACCATAATCATGTGTCATATTACTTCGTTTCTATTTTTGTGTTGTTATATTACATTATTTTATTGTCAGATTTACCGTTATATTTCTAACGATGATCATCTATCTTAAAACTTCTTTTTTAGATTGTAATTGTATTCTTATTTACATTTAGTGATTATCAACAATACAGTTATACATTTTAGATTATCAAATATATTAACAGTGATATATTGAATGCTGTAATTTGCAATTAATTCAGTAATTCTAATATAAGTGATCATAGATGCATTTAAACTCGCGTGATTTATATGTGAAATTGCTAACAAATATTTCGCAAGTGTTTTAATTGTTTTTTTGATCATTCAAGTTTCATGTATGTTAATTGTACACACTGTAACAATATTCGTATTATTTGTTGTTTTATGTCTGAAATGCCGACTACTCCCCTTCCCGGATCGTTAAAAAATGTTATATAGTTGTTAATGGGCAGTTATAGTGAAATATTACTGAGAATTTCCATATAGAGGTATTTATGAACATCTACATCATGAGACACGGCAAAACCGTGCTTAACAGTTTGAATCTGGTTCAGGGATCCAGTGACAGTCCCCTGAATGACGAAGGCATCCTGCAGGCTCATCTGGCCGGACAGAGTTTAAGAGATCTGGACTTTCAGATGGCCTTTGCCGGCAATCTTAAAAGACAGATTCAGACAGCTGAAATCGTCATTTCTGAAAATAACTCATCTGAAAAGCCGCAGGTTATCATTGATAAGGGTTTTGATGAAATGCATTTCGGTTCTCTGGAAGCCAACTGGACAAACATGAAGATGGACGGCCTTGCTAAGGAATATGCTGAAAAGTACCATGGCATTCCTCTGGGTGAGCACATACCGTCTAAGATACTGATCAGGTGCATGGAGATGACTGATCCTCTGCATCAGATGGAAACCTATGAGGAAGTTGCTGACAGAAGCCTGGCAGCCTTCCTGAGAGCCCGAAAGGAAGCCGAACGACTGAATAAGGATAACGTCCTTATCGTTACCTCCGGCATCACGATAAGGGTGCTGGCTCCCCTTCTTGACCCCTCCTTTGACAAGTCCTATGTCCTGGGCAACTGCGGCATCATAAAGGCGGATTGTCAGGATGACGGTATCCGCCTGGAAATATTTGATTATTAGGAAAGAATGTCCAACAGCTCGTTTCTGGTAAGCCTGGTGATCGTACCGTTTTCAGCATTGAGGATCTCTTCGGCCAGTTCCTGCTTTCTGGACTGCAGTTCGACGATCCGATCTTCAATCGTATCTCTGGCGATCAGCTTGTAGACGGTAACGACGTTCTTCTGACCGATGCGGTGAGCACGGTCGGTGGCCTGATCCTGGGCAGCCTTGTTCCACCAGGGGTCATAGTGAATGACGATGTCAGCTCCCGTCAGATTAAGTCCGGTTCCACCGGCTTTGAGCGAGATCAGGAAGACATTAGTATCGTCCTTATTGAACGCATTGACCATCTCAAGGCGTTCTTCTTTTTCGGTCTTGCCGGTGATCAGGTAATAGGATATTCCATTGTTCGTGAGTTCCTTTTCCAGGATCTCCAGCATGCTGACGAACTGGGAGAAGATGAGGATCTTGTGCCCCTCTTCAACAGCGCTTTTAACGAGTTCCAGACAGGCTTCCCGCTTGGCGCTCTCCCCATCGTAATTGGCAAAAACGACGCTTGGCTCGCAGCAGATCTGCCTTATGCGGGTTAATTCAGCCAGGATCTCGATCTTATTGGTGTTGTAGTATTCCGGTGAAGAGGCTTCCAGTTTCCTGGTCATTCTGACGACCTGGCCGTCATAGAGTTTCTGCTGCTTATCAGCAAACTTGACGTAGACGGTTTCTTCCAGCTTATTCGGAAGATCCTTCAGGACGTCCTTTTTTCTTCGGCGCAGAATGAACGGTGAAACCATCTGTTTGAGGCGTTCCATCATATTTCTGTCATCATTTCTGACGATGGCATTTTCAAACATGTTCTTGAACTGTTCGTGACCGTAGAGGAAGCCGGGCATCAGATAGTCAAAGATGCTCCAGAGTTCAGAGAGATTGTTTTCCACCGGGGTACCGGTAAGAGCGTATCTGGTATCGGCCTTCAGGATCTTGACTGACTTGGCATTGGCGGTTGTATAGGTCTTGATGTACTGGGCCTCATCGATGACCAGATAGCGGAACTTCAGATCTTCATAGAGATGCGTATCTCTCTTTAAAAGATCGTAGGAAGTGATCAGAACGTCAAAGGAAGAAAAGGTTTTTATTTTATTAGCCCTCTCCTGCTGATTGCCGGTAACGGTCAGGCTGCTTAACTGCGGAGCAAATCTCTCGATCTCCATTTGCCAGTTATAGACCAGCGAGGCCGGAGCGACGATCAGCGAAGTATTGAACCCGT
Source organism: Erysipelotrichaceae bacterium (assembly GCA_017445225.1). Taxonomy (GTDB): domain Bacteria; phylum Bacillota_I; class Bacilli_A; order Erysipelotrichales; family Erysipelotrichaceae; genus RUG521. The sequence goes on from JAFSUN010000007.1 coordinate 12,692, forward strand.
TTCTTTCCCGGTCATCCAGCAGGACGGCAATTATCTGCAGGGTCTTGCCCAAGCCCATCTCATCGGCCAGAATACCGCCAAAATGGTACTTATCCAGGGTCTTCAGCCAGCGGAAGCCCTCCTTCTGGTATTCTCTCAACACATTAGACAAACTCTCAGGTGTGCTGAATTCGTCGGTATTGATGTCATCAAAGCTGTTCAAAAGCTTGCGGAAGTAAAGATCGCGGTTGATATAGGAGAATTCCTTTTCTTCGATCAGCTTGTTCAGATACAGACTGCGGTATGCCGGGATCATCATCTTGCCATGAACAAAGTCCTTCAGCGGTACGTTCAGGGATTCAAAGAGATCATTAAGTGATCTTACATCATCATCAAGTCTGATGAAGTCGCCGTTCTTCAGACGGTGATACTTTCTGTTCTTACGGTAACTGTAGAGGATCTGCAGCAGTTCCTCATCGCTGAGGTCATCGGAATGGATGTCGAGATCAAGGAGATTGCTTTCAAGGGAAACACCGACGGTATAGCCGGTCTTCTTTCTGATCTTAAGTCTTTTGAAAGCTTCCGTGGTATTGACGTTACCCACTTCCATCAGTTCACCGAGCCCTTCATTCAGCAGATTAAAGAGCGCATCGTCATCGTTCATGTTGGTACACAGCAGTCTTTCTTCCATGTTAAAGGCCGTAAAGTACTTTCGAACGATGTCCTTGACTCTTTCTTCCTGCTCCAGATCCCGGAACGGTTCCACCGGTGAATCAAAGAACAGGATCTTCTGATAATCACCGTAGCTGACGATGGTCTTGCAGGTGACGATCCCCTCTTCGATGTCCAGATAAAAGTCAAAGATGGCCTGCGGCGGGATGTGCTTTTCGATTTCTTCCCAGTCATTGCGGATCAGGTTGAACGACTTATCAAGGATCGGTACCAGCTGGTTGGCGAAGGTGCCGATGTTCTTGGTGCCGATGATCAGATCGTAACCGCCTTCATCGTTATAATAGCGGTCACGGGCCTGGATCAAAGGTGCGATCACCTGTGAGTATTCAACTGTCAGCCGATAGAGGCAGTCAGGAGTAAAGCAGTAATCATTCCGTTCCCCTTTGATGATCTGCGGCAGGTCCCCTTTTACCTTGATTCCCTCAAAATAACCGTTTCTGATGACCTGTGATAATTCCATGTTGAACCGGGGATCGGCATCCATCAGCACCACGGCCGGAGCGTTTTTGCATTCTACCCGGGAAGACTTGAAGATCTCAAAGAATTCATCGATGTAATGGCCGTACAGCGGCATGTAAGAGTCGTTGACGGTGATATAGGAAGAATGGTATTGGTAACTCACCCGGAAGCGTTCGTCGGTTACATAGGCTTTAATGAGCTGGTAGAGCCGGCGGCTTCTTTCATCAAAGTCATGGACATTGAAGTCCAGGGAGTTCTTGGTGCCGAGCTTCATCTCCGTACGCAATTCGCAGCTGTTGATGAGATCAGTGAAGTTCTTGACTACATACAGTCTGTTAGTTCCCACCTTTACCGTCATGTTCAGATTATTGCCATCTGATTCCAGGCGCGGTTCTAGAACTACGTCATTGACGGCCTTTCCCTTCAGCATGGGACTGCCGGCGAAGTGATTCATAAAGGCCGCGGCCTGCTGGTTGGTATAGTCGCCGGGATTATGCTGGCGGATGTAATCAGCAGCACATAACAGCAATGCCAGCAGATGGTCACAGAAGCGCTGGGAAGTGGTATAGAAAACCGAATTATAGGTTCCGGAACAGGCCTGAACACTGCATTCGCCATTCAGAAGTCGGTTGCGGGTAAAGCTCAGAATGATCGGAAATTCATTGAAGTCCCCGTGAAAAGTGCCGGTAACGGTGGCGATCATCTCCCGGTCCTTGTTGAACTGATAGTCGAGATCAAATTCATCGAGCGTTACGACGCCGTTTTCCTTATAGTAAAGAGCCCGCTGATAATTATCCTCGTAGATCTTCAGCGGCTTGATGATCTCATTGAGGTCAAAGTAGTATCGGGCATCTTCCGAGAAATGGGCAAAGGGATTGATGATCCGGCGGGTCACCGGCACCGGCTTGGGCTTCTTTACGAAGAGCTCCGGATTATGGTCCTCCAGATAGTAAATCAAAGCCGCCACATGCTTGCAGGCGGCACCCTTTCTGGCATACGGACAGTCACAGGACTTCCTCTTTAATTCTCCATCCTGAATCAGGACATTGACGGAATAAAAGCGGACGGTGGCACTTACCTTTCCGTCAGGCCGTACGATTACGCCGTTGACATAGCCGTCATGGTAATAATCGGCTCCCCTCTCCAGGATCCAGTCGTAGAATTTATGCTCCCAACTCATCAAAATCACCTCTTGAAAATGACTTTTTCGTCTCTATCTTTTTATTGTAACACATTTATCTGCACTTTATATGATCAACATGACAATAAAAAAGTGAACCTGAAAGTTCAATGGAACTTTAGGTTCACTGGTTGAATTACCGATTACAGTTCACTACTCAACGTCGCTGACCAGATCGAAGATGTCCTCCTTGATCGCGTTATTGACTAGCAGAGCCTTTTCCCGGGAATCCTGATGGCTGTAGAAGTAGAACTTGATCTTCGGCTCGGTACCGGATGGTCTGATGGCAAACCAGCTGCCGTTATCAAGGAAGAATCTCAATACGTTGCTCGGATCCAGGCCTTCATAGCCGTCCTTGTAGTCGATGACCTTTTCGACCTTGTAGCCGGCGACTTCCGTCGGCAGATTGTTTCTGACATAGGTCATCATTCTCTTGATCCTCTCAGCGCCGGCCAGGCCTTCCAGGATCATGTTCGGCTCATCCTCGGCAAAGTATCCGTACTTCGCGTAGATCTCCTGCAAGACGTTCCAGAGGGTCTTGCCCTGCTTGCGGTAATAGGCGGCGGCTTCAGCTACGAGCATGCCGGCACTGATGCCGTCCTTATCTCTGACCTTGATGCTGGCGGCGTAGCCAACGGATTCCTCATATCCGAACAGATAGGTATAACCGTCTTCCAGCAGTTTGGGGATGCGGCCGCAGATGTTCTTGAAACCGGTCAGGGTTTCATACATCTCAACACCATAGGCCCTGGCCATGATGGTGCTTAAGGTACTGGTAACGATCGACTTGATCATCGCACCCTTCTCCGGCAGGGTTCCGGCATCCTTGTGGCCTTCCAGAATGTAGTTTACCAGCAGATAGCCGGTCTGGTTGCCGTTAAGCGGAATGAACTTGCCGCTGTCATCTCTTAATTCGATAGCGAAGCGGTCAGCGTCCGGGTCGCAGGCCATTAACAGTTCCGCTCCTACTTCATAGCCGAGCTTTTCACTGAGGCGGAAGGCCTTGGGATCTTCCGGATTGGGATAGCCGACCGTGGTGAAGTTGGGATCGGGATCCTTCTGTTCTTCAACGATGTGCCAGTTGGTAAAGCCCCGGTCCTTGAGCATCGTGGTAAACGGAATGCTGCCGGCACCGTTGAGCGGAGTGAAGACCAGCGGAATGCTCAGGTCGAGTTCATCACCGTCGTGGATCTTCAGTCCTTCAACCAGATCGAGATATTCGCGGTCATAGCTTTCATCGAGAACGACGATCCGCCCTTCCTTAACACCCTTGTTGAAGTCCTTGACATGGATCTCGTCGAGAACATCGACTTCCTTGATGAAGGATGTCATGCCGTTGGCGATCTCCGAGCCGACCTGGCAGCCATCTTCCCAGTATACCTTGTAACCGTTGTATTCCCGGGGGTTATGGCTGGCGGTAATGTTGATGCCGGAGATGCAGTTGAGTCTGGTAACCATGTAGGCCAGTTCCGGAGTCGGTCTTAAATCCGGGAAGACATAGGCCTTGATGCCGTTGGCATACATGATCCTGGCTACCAGCGTAGCGAATTCATGTGAGAAATGACGGGGGTCATGAGCGATGACAACGCCCCTGTCCATGGCTTCCTTTCCATATGTCTTAATGTAATCTGCGATGCCCTGGGTCGCCTTGCCCACGGTCAGAAAATTCATTCTGCTGGTTCCGGCTCCTACCTTGCCTCTTAAGCCGGCGGTTCCGAAACTGAGATCCTGGAAGAATCTTTCCTTGATCTCTTCTTCATTGTCCTGAATTGCCTCAAGCTCTTTCCTTAACGGATCATCCTTCTTGAGCCTTTTCATCCATGAACTGTACTTTTCAAGATAATTCATATTATTTCTCCTGTTTTCCTTACTTTAATTATAGCTTTTATCAGTGACAAATTAAACAGAAAACGACAGTTTTAACTGTCGCCAGAATATCTCAGATATCTTTCTTTTTTGATCTGTTCAGCCTGTTGTAGGATTCCCGGACCAGGTTGTTCTGAACATGGGTATAGATCTGAGTCGTGGAAATGTCGCTGTGTCCCAGCAGTTCCTGTACGCTTCTGAGATCTGATCCGCTTTCCAGCATGTGGGTAGCGAACGAATGCCGCAGGGTATGCGGGGAAACATGCTTGCTGATACCGGCCTTGGAAACATAGGTTTCCACCAGATCATAGACATACTGTCTGGTCAGGCCGTTGCCGTTACGGTTGACAAAGAATAAAGATGATGACGCTGAATTCTTCTTCAGCCAGTGTGACCTGATGTTCTGGAAATAGTGCTCCAGTCTTGTTTCGGTATCATCATCGATCAGGACCAGTCTTTCCTTGTTCCCCTTTCCGATTATCCGCAGCATCTTATGGCTGAGATTGACATGAGAAGCCTGCAGATTGACAATCTCGGAAACCCGCATCCCGGAGACATAGATCGTCTGCAAAATGCAGCGGTGGAAGTACTGCTGTTCATCTTCATCGTCAAAAGCCGCAAACAGCCTTTCCATCTCCCCGGCAGATAATACTGAAGGCAGATGATCCTTGTTGATTCTGACCTTCAGGCCGCTGGTGGGGTCAGGATAATTGAAGTTCAGAAACAGATAACGGTGCAGGTTGCGCAGTGAAGTAAGCAGATGGGCACAGCTGGTCTTGGTCAAAAGATCGAGCTGTTCAGACAGAAAGTCCTGAATGTCGGGATTGCTGACGGCTTCAATGTCTTCGATGCCCTCCTGTTCCAGGTGCTCACGGTAACGCCGTAGGTCATTGCGGTAGGAAGCAATGGTATTGGCGGACTTGTTTTCCAGAACCGTAATGTGATAGAGGTAATTATCGATCGCTTCAGTTACCTTCATGATGGGACTCCCGGGCCTTAATGAGCAGTTCTCTGCTGGCAGCCAGTGCGGTTTCCGAGGTATTGGAACTGCTGAGAACGGCCAGTTCGCTGATGCGGGCAAACTCATCAAGTTCCTGAACTTCGGTAACGGTATCATCATCCTTCTGGGACTTGCTGATGCGGTAATGGTGATCGCCATGGGAAGCTACCATCGCCAGATGGGTAACGCAGAAAGTCTGAATGCTCTTTGAGATCTCATGCATCTTGACGCCGATGTTGAAGGCCACATAGCCGGAAACACCGGTATCGATCTCATCAAAGATGATCAGCCGGGTACCGTTTAGCCGGGCAAAGACGGTCTTTAACCCCAGCATCAGTCTCGACAGTTCTCCGCCGCTGGCCACGTCCTGCAGCGGTTTTAAGGGCTGTCCGGGGTTCATGCTGATCAGGAAGCTGACTGTATCAATTCCCAGGGAACTCGGCTTAGATTCGCTGAAAGCGACCTTAAAACGGGCCTTTTCCAGGTTCAGGTCCTTAAGCTGAGCCAGGATGTCCTTCTCCAGAAGCAGTGACTTCTGCCTTCTGATCTCGCTGACCTTAACGGCCCATTTCCGATATTCCTCAAAGGCTTTGTCAGTTTCCTTCTTCAGTTCTCTCAGAATGTCGTCGCGGTTTTCCGCTTCCTTAAGCTGCTGCTGGATCTCCTGTTTTCTGGCCAGCAGTCCTTCAATGGAAAGGTTGTATTTTCTTCTGATCCTCTGCAGGTCATAGAGCCGGCTGTTAAGGGCATCGATGTCCTCGAGGGAATAGTTATCCTTCTGCAGATAATCCATCATGGTCTCATAGTCTTCATTGATGGCATAGTATGAATTGATGATGTTGCTGACGTTTTCACTGATCGGTGCAAAGTCATTCAGCCGGTCAGCCAGCCGGTTAAAGCTGTACAGACCGGAAAGAATGCCGTCATCACCGGCAAACAGTTCTCTGATCTCCTCAACGGTGTTCTGCAGTTTTTCCTTCTGACGGGCGATTTTGAGAGTTTCTTCTATCGCCTCGATCTCCCCCGGCTTGGGTTCAAGACTGCTTATTTCCTTCAACTGATAACGGAGCATTTCCAGCTGGACTTCACTGAATTCATTATTGGTCAGATCATCATATCTGTCTTTTTTGGTTCTGTATTCTTTATACAGTCGGTTGAGCTCGTTCAGTTCCTTTTCGTCCTGACTGTAACGGTCAAGCAGACCGAGATGGTGCTTATCATTAAGCAGGTATTGGGAATCACGCTGACAGTGGATGTCGATGAATGGTGAAAGGCAGCTTCTGACGAAGCCTACCGTCGCACTGCGCTGATTTACACGGGTAATGCTCTTGCCTTCCCGGGTGATCTCCCGGGTAACGATCAGGGTATCATCGTCATAGCCGGCTTCCCTCAGAAGAGCCGCCAGGCGCTCATCAACTTCAAAGGTTCCTTCGATAACGGCCTTATCACTGCCGTTTTTGACCATGGAAGCGGTCAGCCGGTCTCCGCAGAGAATGCCGATGGCATCGATGAAGATGCTCTTGCCGGCTCCGGTCTCACCGGTAAAGACGCTGAAACCGTCATTAAAACTCAGATTCAGCTGATCGATGAGAATGAAGTTCTTAATGTAAAGTGATGTCAGCATAACTGATTACCTCTCATGTTTTTCCAGATGCAGCAGATATTCGGTATTGCCATCCTGTCCTTTGATCGGCGATACCATTTCCCCTTTTATTTTCAGACCAAGCTCTGCAGCCGTCTTCCGACACTCTTCAAGCTTTTCCTGCACCGCCTGATCATTGTTTACGATGCCCTTCTTATTGAGGTTGGCATTTCCCACTTCAAACTGCGGTTTGAACAGGATGACACAGCTCCCCTTCTCCTTCAGAATTTTACCGATGGCCGGAAGGATCTTGGTACAGGAAATGAAGGAAACATCCATGCAGATGAAGTCGATCTCTTCTTCAAAGTCTTCCCTGTTCAGATAGCGGGCATTGATCCCTTCCCGGGATACGACCCGCTGATCGTTAAGCAGCGACGGATGCAGCTGCAGGTGACCGACATCATAGGCATAGACTCTTTTGGCCCCGTTCTGCAGACAGCAGTCGGTAAAACCGCCGGTAGAAGCCCCAATGTCCAGACAGACGAGCCCTTCAAGGGGTATCTCAAACTGCCTTAGAGCAGCTTCAAGCTTATATCCGCCCCGGGAGACATAACGGTTTTCCGGCATTTCCACCGTTATTTCATCAGAATGGCTGACTTCATAACCGTCTTTTTTGATGATCCGGCCATTAACTCTGATGTTTCCGGCTGAAAGAGCATTCTTGGCCTGAGAACGGGTGGGATAATATCCTTTTTCAACTAAGTAAAGAGAAAGCTTCATAAAACGTATAACCTGAACTGATCTGAATTCCTAATAATCCCGGTCACGGACCTTGCTGATGAGAGCCTTCAGAGTCTGATAGTCAGCGATGGTATTGATTACTTCATCATAAAGGCGTTCATATAGTTCAACGGCTTTCTTCTCTCCTAAAAGCGTAAAATACGTAGATTTATTGTTGGCGGCGTCAGAAGTGGACTTTCCCAGTTTGTCAGCGGATGAAACATAATCAAGGACGTCATCCTGGATCTGGAAAGCCACGCCGATCTTCAGTCCGTCTTCTTTCAGGACGTTTAGCAGCTCTTCCCTTCCGGCAATGACCGCTGCACACAGCAAGGGACAGGCTAACAGCTGGCCGGTCTTGTAGATGTCTATCTGATACAGATCGTCATATCCGGTATCACTGCGGTCAGTATAGTACATGTCCAGCTGCTGGCCCCTGATCATGCCGTTATGGCCGGCACATTCAGAGAGAATTGAAAGCAGTCTGACCTTGACATGATCACTGTAGGAAGAAGAATTGCTGACGACTTCAAAGGCCCTGGTAAGCAACCCGTCGCCGGCCAGTACGGCCGTCGCTTCATCAAATTTCTTATGGACGGTAAGTCTGCCGCGGCGGTAATCATCGTTATCCATCGCCGGCAGATCATCGTGAATGAGAGAATAGGTATGGATCATCTCGATGGCGCTGGCGCAATCGTAACCCTTCTGCGGATCAACCCCCAGATCATTTAACAGCGAAAGAAGCATCAGCGGTCTGATGCGCTTTCCTCCGCCCAGCAGAGCGTAGTTCATGGCCTCATCAACGCTGTTATTTTCACTGATGAGAGTTGCCAGGTAGTTTTCAAATGACTGTCTGTCCATCTTACTGCTCACCGTTATTGATCTGCTGCAGTCTTTCCTGGAAACCGTTGAGTTTCTCACTGCAGTATCTGGCCAGTTTCAGCCCTTCTTCATAGAGATTTATGCCTTCATCCAGTGAGCATTCATTCTTCTGAATGATGTTGGCGATTTCTTCCAGCCGCTTCATTGCTGCTTCAAAACTGATTTCCTTATCCATGGTTCTCTCCTTTTTCGATCCTTAACGGCCGGCAGTCGATTCTGCCGTCCTGTAAGCGCAATGTCAGATCTTCATTGAGATCGACTTCTTCTACTTTCTTGATCAGCTTTCCTCCCTGATAGCCCAGGGCATAGCCCCTTTTCAGCGTGTTGAGAGGATTTACCAATTCCAGTCGCTGTAACAGAGCATCATAGCGGTTCTCACTCAGTGAAAGCTTATGGGTTACCGCATTGTTCAGACTGTTGATCAGCAGGGTGATCCGGCTGCCGTTGTCACTCACCCGCTGGCTTAAGGCCTTCTCAGCCTGCTGCAGCGAGTTAGAAGCCCGGTTACGGAAGTCATCCAGCATCTTCTCGCTGGAAAGCCGGAGGATGTTCTTATAACTGTTCAATTCACTTCCCAGAGCCTGGATCCTGAGACAGTAGGAGTCAAGTACGCTGTTGGTATAATCAAGCTGCTGGTAACTGTTATTCAGACGGTTTTCCATCATTTGTTCGATGATGTTCAGATAACCGCTGATCTGCGCCTGCACTTCCACCTTGTCAGGAACTGACTTCATGGCTGCCGCCGTTGGCGTAGCTGCCCGTAAGTCGGCTACCAGATCGGCAATGGTGATGTCCGGTTCGTGTCCGATGCCGGTTACCACCGGTAAGCGGGAGTTGTAGATATCAATGGCCAGTGACTCATCGTTGAAGCACCACAGATCTTCGATGCTGCCGCCGCCTCGGGCCAGGATGATCATGTCACAGTCACTTTGATTGGCTCTCTGCAGAGCATCCCGGATGCTGTTAACGGCTTCCTTACCCTGAACGATGGCACTGAATTCCACCAGCTGGGCTACCGGCCAACGCTTGGAAACGGTGATCCTGATATCCTCCAGACCGTGGGTGGTCCTGCCGCAGACCACGGCGATCCTTTCCGGATATGGCGGCAAGGGCCGCTTATGGGCTTCATCCAGATAGCCTTTTTCCTGCATCCTCTCCTTGATCCGTTCAAACTGGATCAGGAAGTTTCCGATGCCGTAGGGCTGCATTTCCGTAACGATCAGCTGCAGTTCACCGCGGGTTTCAAAGACATTGGCCGAGGCCCGGACTACTACCTCATCACCGTTTTTCGGCAGGAAGTTGACTGACTGGTTGTAGCCCCGGAACATGGCACAGTGGATCGAAGACTTTTCGTCCTTCAAAGAAAAATACCAGTGACCGGATGAGTGTTTTACCAAACCAACAATCTCACCTTTCACCATGGTATTTTTCAAATATGCATCACTGCTGAATTTATTATTGATGTATTTAATAAGATTGCTGACGGACCATGTTTCCTGCGTGATCATAAGCGATCCAGCACTCCGTTGATCAGCTTCGGAGCGTCCTCATCACAGTAAAGCTTCGCTATTTCAATAGCCTCATTGATGATAACGGCCTTGTCTGTTTCCTTCCGCTTCAGTTCCTGGGCGCTCATCAGCAGGATGGCCTGTTCAATGACACCCAGACGGTCGAAATCCCAGGTTTCCGTCAGATTATCAACGATCTCCTGACGGAGCTCATCGATATTATTGATGGTTTCAATGGTGTTTTCGACGATGAAGGGAATGGAATCGCGGTCATCCATGTCGAGATTCTCTTCAAATAACTGGTCTAAATCCTTGTTTGTCAGAATATACTGATACAGACATTTCATTATTCTGACTCTCATTTCACGTCTTTTCATCAGTTGTTGTCTTTTCTTTCCCGGTAGAACCCTACCACGTTGACATTGACGACAATGTCCTTGAAGTCAGTCATGTACTTGATATTGAAAGAAACCTTTTCCTGCAGTACAGCCGAGATATCATTGATTCTGGCATCGGCATCGGCCAGTACTCTGACATCGACGTAGATGATGCCGTTGACGACCTTGCAGGTAACATTCTTGTTGAGCTGGGTAGATTTGGCCAGTTTTACCCCTTCTGTTTCCCGGATGCTGACAGCAGCGATCGATTCAAAAACTGCCTTTGACAAGCCGATCAGACCGGTATTATCTCCTGAATTCTTATATACTACATATTCCTGAGCCATATTATCACCTCTTGTTTAATATACCATAAAACCCCTTCCGGGTAAATTCATATTAACCGGGAGCGTAGGTACTTTGCATTCTATTGGAAGATCAGAACGGAATCGGCCGTCAGCTGATCAGTGAATCGGAAACTGCCGTTTTCACATTGCAGAAGATGCGACTTTCCTTCCACTGTTACTTCATATTTCCCGTTATCCGGAAGAATTCCCCGGCAGGAATAGATGTTGCCGTCATAGGAGGAAAAGGCCACCCGGTAGTCGTGATTAAGCTGGTAAAGGACCTTGTTCATCCGGCCCTTTCTGATCATCGGAATGATCAGGGAACTGGAGACCTTTACGTTGTCGATCTGTACTTCATCGATGACCTTCAGGGCAAATTCTCTGTTAACGTCATTCCAGAGGGTTTCAGGAGTTCCCTGCGCCTTATAGCCATAGGAGAAGTCAAACCCGCAGACCAGGGTCCTGATGTTGAGTTTGTTCAGAAATCTTACGGTATCTTCCTTTTCCAGTTTCATGAATCCCCGGTCAAAATCCAGCACATAGAATTCCTCAATGCCGAATTCCTTCATCAGTCTGATCCGCTCATTGATGTCGGTCAGGTGTTCATTTATCCGGTTGGGAAAGATGACATCGGATGGATCGGGAGAAAACAGCAAGGCCGCCGTTTTGACCTGATGTCTTTCAGCCTGTCTGACGGTTTCCCTTATCAGTTCCTGATGACCGACGTGTACGCCGTCAAAGTTACCGATGCAGCAGCAGCTTTCGCGCAGGTTTTCGATTTTGTTCAGCGAGATGTGATGAACTGTCATTACCATAACCCCCTTTTGCAGATGAAAACATCGTCATGGTATCTTTCGTAGGAAGCGATTACCTTTCCTTCATGGGTAATGAACACGAAGGAATAATCGGTGTCGATGCTGATGGGCTTGCCGTTCATGACGTCCGTTATATCCGTAACTTCAACGTAGGGATAATGATAGAGGACATCATAGGTATCGATCAGTTCAAATTCGCCCTTTTCGATCTGCTCTATTGAATAACTCTGAACCAGTGAATACTTATCGATCGCCGTGCGTTTCAGAGCGCTCATGATACCGATGGTTCCCAGTCTTTCAGCGATATCGGCGCACAGGGAACGGATGTAGGTCCCGCTGCTGCAGGCAACATCAAAGGTGATACGGCTGCCTTCATGACTTTCCATCTGAATGTCATGGATGGTTACTTCTACCGGTTCCCTTTCGATCTCCACGTTCTTTCGGGCCAGTTCATACAGTTTCTTACCGTTGATCTTCTTGGCGCTGTACATCGGGGGTAACTGCAGATAGGTTCCCCGGAAGCTGTTCAGTACTTCACTGATCTGTTGATCTGAATAAGCCGGTACTTCCCTTTCTTCCAGAACGGTTCCTTCCGCATCGAGGGTATCCGTCTTAATTCCAAGAGTCAGCTCTGCATGATACTTCTTGTCGTGAATGCTGATGTACGGCAGGATCTTGGTAGCCTTACCAATCGTCAGCATCATCAGTCCCTCGGCCATCGGATCCAGGGTACCGGTATGACCGATCTTCTGGATCTTCAGAATGCCTCTTACCTTCTGAACGAGATCGTGGCTGGTATACCCCTTTGGCTTGTTTACCAGAATGATTCCGTCCATTAAAGGTTACCTTTCAGCCGCTTGTCGGACTTGATCGCCAGGCGGGTTCCTACGGTCTGAATCACCTGAACCAGGATGACCAGCAGGATGACGGCATAGATCATGATCGAATAGATGTAGCGGTTATAGCCATAGCTGATGGCGACCTTTCCCAGACCGCCGCCGCCTAAGGCACCGGCCATGGCCGTATAGGAAAGAACGTTGGTCAGCGTGATGGTAATGTTGGAAATCAGTGACGGTACACTTTCCGGGATCAGAACCTTGGTAATGATCTGGAATGGCGTAGCGCCCATGCTTCTGGCCATTTCAATGGAATTGACATCCACTTCTCTTAAGGATCCTTCGGTAACACGGGCTACGTATGGGAAGGAAGCAATGACCAGCGGGACCATGGCGGCCACGGTTCCGACGACGGTGCCGACGATCAGACGGGTAAGCGGCATGACGACGACCATCAGAATCAGAAACGGTACTGACCTTAAGAGGTTGATGATCACATTGAGGATCTTCATCAGCCAGGAAGGCAGCGGCATGATTCCGTCCTTGTCACCGACCACCAGGATTACACCCAGCGGAATGCCGATCAGCAAGGCAAAGAAAGTGGAAATGAAAGTCGCGTAAATCGTCTCCCAGATGGCAGACGGGAAGGTTGCGGTTATGATCTCCCAGTTCTTGGGATCAAACATGAATAAGGTTTTAGTCATCAAGGAATACCTCCTCGGCATAGACATCAGGCATCTGCATGAAGTAGCTGATGGTCTCAGCTATGATGTTGCTGTCGCGCTTGATGCCCAGCAGCATGTATCCGTATACCTTGTCATCAACACTCTTGGTTGAGGCATAGGTGATGTTGGCTTCGATCCCCTTCTCCAGCGCCAGCCGGGCGATCATCGGGGTATTGGTAGCCTTGGCACCATTGAATACCAGACGGATGATGTGTTCATCCGGTTCGCTCTTTCTGAGGTTGTCAGCTGAGCCTTCCGGGAAGACCAGCCGCTTGGTAGCTTCGCTCTTGGGATGGGAGAAGACTTCTCCTACCGGTCCCTTTTCAGCGACGACACCGTTATCCAGGATCGCCACATGACGACAGATCGATTCAACGACGTTCATCTGGTGAGTAATGACGATGACGGTGATGTTCAGCTTCTGATTGATCTCCCTGATCAGTTCCAGGATCTGGTTGGTCGTGGTCGGATCGAGAGCACTGGTAGCTTCATCGCATAACAGCAGTTTGGGATCGTTGGCGAGAGCTCTGGCAATGGCTACCCTCTGCTTCTGACCGCCGGAAAGCTGACTGGGATAACTGTAGGCCTTATCTTTCAGACCGACCAGTTCCAGTAACTTGATGGCCTTTTTTTCCGCTTCAACGCGGTTGATGCCGGCCAGTTCCATCGGGAAGCAGACGTTCTTCAGACAGTTTCGCTGCATCAGCAGATTGAAGCCCTGGAAGATCATGGCGATCTCCTTGCGCTTCTCTCTTAACTGCTTTTCCGATAACAGGCTCATGTCCACACCGTCAATGCAGACGGTCCCTTCACTGGGCTTTTCCAGCATGTTTATGCATCTGACCAGCGTGCTCTTTCCCGCTCCCGAAACACCGATGATGCCGTAGACATCGCCATCGGCAATATTCAGGGATACATCCTTGAGAGCGTAGATGTCGCCGCCTTCGGTCCGGAATTTCTTACTGATATTCTTAATCTCGATCATAGACGATCCTCCAGAAAACAAGTATCCTGACATTTACACATCAGGATACCATTTTAACATAATTTTGTATGATTTTTACTTCTTAATGTCATCCAGGCTGTGCAGTTTGCCGCCGTAGATTCCGAACGGTTCAACATGGATCGGAGCCACCGTTACGACATGCGTTCCGTTCTGCTTGTTGAAGTCATCGAGATATGGCTGATGCTGGAAGTAGTTGGCATCGATCTCACCGCTGTCTACTACCTTGTTAGGCTGGACATAGTCATCAAATTCCTTAATTACCAGGGTGATTCCCTTGCTTTCAAGAGTCTTCTTGGCAATGGCCAGGATCTCGGCATGCGGAGTCGGGGAAGCGGCAACGCTGATGCTCTGACCGTTCAGGGCTGCATAGTCGATTGAAGGATCAAAGCCGTCACCGGGATTTTCAACAACGCTGACGACGGCACCGCCCCACTTGTTGGCGATGAAATCAGCAACTTCCTTGCTTTCCAGAGCAGCTTTCAGAGCCTTGACGATCGGTTCATTCTGACGGCCTTCCTTTACACAGAGAATGTTGGCATAAGGTGAAGATGAACCCTCAAATCCCAGAGCATCCTTAACCGGATTCAGTCCGGCAGCCAGGGCATAGTTGGAGTTGATGATGGCGAAGTCAACGTCCTTCAGCAGGTTCGGCAGCTGAGCAGCTTCGGCTTCTTCAAACTTGATGTTGTAGGGATTCTCGGCGATGTCGAGAATGGTGGCGGTGATGGTGGCACCGGCCTTTAACTTGATCAGGCCCTTGCTTTCCAGTAACAGCAGAGCTCTGGCTTCGTTGGTCGTATCATTGGGAACGGCGATGGTATAGGTTTTAGTTTCATTTTTCTTGCAGCCGAATAAGGCGATCAGAACTAACAGTGATATTAATAAGGTCTTTGTAATCTTTTTCATTTTTCTTCTCCTCTAAATATTTTAAATTACATTTCAAAAAACTGATAAACGTTACAGATCATAAGTCAATCACTGTACATTCGCATCGAATCATAATTTGAAACGATAAGCAGACTGAGATAATTCATAAACCAACTCACCTTTCCGAAAAAAACCAGGAGTCCGATGCTCCTGGTTACCAACAAACAATTACTAACTGAGAAGTTACATCGGATATACAACATTAAAGGAAGCACACATGTCCATGCCCATCATCTGCATATCCATCATCATAACTGTGTAACTTCTTTTCATTCTGATGTAAATCCTTTCACACTCTCATTCTATATTTTCAGTAAAGTGTTGTCAATCACAAATTTAACAGCTTTTCGATTTCTTCCCGGTAAGGAGCCTGTCCTCCCACATAGGGAGTTTCCAGGATCTGCGGGATGTTGTCGAGCAGCGGATGGTGGACGATCTTCCGAAGCGTCTCCAGACCGATGGTCCCCTCGCCGATGTTGGCATGGCGGTCCTTATGGGCACCGATGGGATTCTTGGAGTCATTGATGTGCATGACCTTCAGATAATCCAGACCGATGACCCTGTTGAAATCTGCCAGTACGGCATCAAAGTCGGTGAGATCATAGCCGGCATCATTGACATGACAGGTATCCAGGCAGACACCGATCAGATTTTTTTTCTCGACACGGTCGATCATGAAGCGGATCTGTTCAAAGGTCCTGCCTACTTCACTGCCCTTCCCGGCCATGGTCTCCAGACAGATGATGATGTCATCTTCATCCTTCAGTACTTCATTAAGGCCATCCGTGACCTGCTTCATCGATTCCTCAATATCTCCGGTCAGGGAACTTCCGGGGTGTAAGACCATGTAACGGGCACCGATGTGGCGGGTTCTGAGGATCTCTTTCTTGAGAACCTCTTTCCCCATTTCGTAGGTTTCCGGTTTCAGCGTATTGGCCAGGTTGATGATGTAGGGACAGTGAATGACGATGTCCTTGAGATCATAGCCGTTTCTCTGCCACAATTCATCTCCTTCGGTCACCTTGAGTTTTTCCAGCGGGGCCCGAAAGGAATTCTGGGGCGCACCGGTGTAGATCATGAAGGTATTGGCCTTATATGAAAGAGCCTCCTTAACGCTGCCCAGAACGTATTCGGGAGCGTTCATTGAAACATGTGATCCCAGTTTAATCATACTTTCTGACCTTGCTGAGCTGTTTCTTCTTAGCTCTTTCCTTCTGCTGCTCTCTGATCGACTGCTTGATCATCAGTCTTCTTTCTCTTCTTCTGATGTCGTCGATCTCCTGCTGTCTCTTCTTCTTGTAACCCGGTTTTACCTGCTTTACCGGCTTGTTTACGATTTTTTCGATCTGGATGTCAGCTTCGGTTTTCCGCCTTCTTGGCTTGAAATCAAAGGGATTGACGTCCTTCCATTCACCATTGCGGTAATCCTTTGATGCAAAGGTGATGCCGCCGTTCTGCAGTACCTTAATGCTTCTGATGTCGCTTTCCTTATACAGCAGATAGGAGATGCCGGTCCTGCCGGCCCGGCCGGTTCTGCCGGAGCGGTGGGTATAATAATCAAGCTCATACGGTAAACCGAGCGAAATTACATGGCTGACGCTGGGGAAGTCAATGCCTCTGGCCATGACATCCGAACAGACGACGAAACTGGCCTGATCGCTGTCCAGCATCTTGAGTGCCTGCTTTCTTTCTCTGGGCGTCAGATCGCCATGGATCTCCAGAACCGGATAACCGTTCTGTTTCATGGCGGCAGCTACTGACTTGACTTCCTGCTTGTTGCGGGAGAAGATCAGACAGACATAGGGATTGATACCCGGTAAGATCCTTAGGAGTTTTTCCTCATAGGAGAGATGGCGGCAGTTGATCAGCACGTGTTCGATCTGCGGATTGTTGGCATGCTTTTCCTTTGCTTCCACGATGACCGGATTATTCATGTATTTCTTTAAGAACGGCTGCAGCTGCGGCGGAATGGTGGCTGAGAAAGTAACCATCTGCAGATTACGGCTCATCTTTCCGCACAGTTGGTCGACCTCTTCAATGAAAGCCATCTCCAGAGTCATGTCAGCTTCATCGATGACCATGATCCTGGCGGTATCCAGTCTTAAGACCTGCTCATCAACATATAAGTCCTTAAGCCGGCCAATGGTTCCGATGACGATGTGGGGCTGCTGTTTCAGCTCTCCCATCATTCTTTCCTTATCGATGCCGGAAGCAATAAGCTTGATGCGGTAGGCATCGGAGAATTCATTTATCTGAACAAACTGCTGATAGAGCTGTCTGGCCAGTTCCCTGGTCGGGGTGGCTACGACGGCCTGGATCAGGTCCCTGTCGGTATTTATCATCTGCAGGATCGGCAGTATGAAAGCATGTGACTTGCCGGTTCCGGTGGCGGAAATGCCGATGACGTCACGGCCTTTTAATATCAAGGGAATGCACTTTTCCTGGATCGGTGTAAAGGTCTGGAAATTCTTCTTTCTGATCAGTGAGATGATCTCCGGTTTGAATTTGATGTTATCCATATATATCCCCTCCTCATAACCTAACTATTATACATTTTTTTCTTAAAATGACAAACTTATGTTAATATGGATTCGGTGAAGAAAATGATCGTAAGAAGAGTTTATCCTTCCGGCTACTGCCTGGGAGTCATCAATGCCATCAAGATTACCCGTAAGACCATCGAGGAGCATCCCGATGAGCCGGTTTTCATCATCGGCATGATCGTCCATAACCGCTACGTGGTCGAAGCGTTCAGAAACTTGGGAGCTGTTACTCTTGATGATCGTGACCTGAGCAAGGAAGCGATGATCGACCGGATCAGTAAAGGCGTCGTCATCTTTACGGCTCACGGCATTTCCGATCACATCAGGCAGAAGGCTCTGGACAAGGGGCTGACCGTTGTCGATGCTTCCTGCAAATTCGTTCTCAATAACCGAGACCTGATCAGAAAACATCTTGACGAAGGTTACGTCATCCTCTATATCGGCAAGAAAAAACATCCGGAAGCGGAAGCGATTCTGTCCATCAGCGATGACATTCACCTGATCACCGGCAAGAAGGATCTGGACAGCCTGTGCATCGGAAATGAGAGAATTCTGGTCACCAATCAGACGACGATGTCCATCTACGATACCAGGGAACTGATCGACGCCATAAAAGTGAAATATCCGCAGGCAGCGGTCAGTGAAGACATCTGTGACGCCACCAGAAGCCGCCAGGAAGCCGTAATGAAGCTGACTGATACCGATACCCTCATCATCGTAGGCGATCCCCGCAGCAACAATACGGCCCAGCTGGCCAATATCGGCCGCAACTGCGGCATCAGCCGGATCATCCGGGTGGAACAGGCATCTGATCTTAAGGATGTAACCTTTTCCCCGGATGAGCGTATCGCCGTTACTGCCGGTGCCTCGACCCCTTCCTATCTGACCGACAGTGTGATTGGCTATCTGAAGGAAAAAGATGAGCGCTATCTGAAAACCGACATCAGCAGGATCTTATGAAAAAGAGCCATTAGAGTTAATCTAATGGCCCGTTTTTTTCTACATCCACAACCACGGAGAAGTCGAGTTTTCTTAACTTAATGCCGCTGGCTACCAGCATACGACGGCTGGCAATGTTGTTGTCGGCTTCCTTGTACTTCTCGGATTCGTAGACGATCTCCTTGATGCCGGCCTGAATGATGGCCTTGGCACATTCATTGCAGGGAAACAGCGATACATAAAGACGGCAGCCTTCAACCGGTCTTGGTGAGTTAAGAATGGCGTTAAGTTCAGCGTGGACTACATAGGCATATTTGGTGGTCAGAAAACCGCCTTTTCTTTCCCAGGGGAATTCCATATCGCTGCAGCCGCGCGGCATGCCGTTATAACCGATTGACACAATGCGGTTCTGACTGTCAACGATGACCGCTCCGACCTGAGTATTGGGGTCCTTGGAGCGAAGAGCACTTAAGTGAGCCAGGGAGATAAAATAGGTATCCCAGTCAATAATTCTTTTATCCATAGTTTCTCCTTCAGTTTCGGTATTCAGCGCTGCCCTTGCGGATGCGGGCACCGATTTCATCCAATCCCATCTTTTCGAAGATCTGAGCGACCTGTACATCAGTACCGCCATAGATGACGTCGAGCTTGCGGTTGTTATATCCCATGTAGCCGACGATCACCAGCAAGGCCGTCAGACAGATGATGCAGTTGGTTCTTAGCAGTTTTTCCGTCTGGGCCGACATGATCAGGGCCAGGAAAGCGCCGATGACCAGACCGGCAACGTGAGCGACCCAGGAAACATTCGGCAGCAGCGAGATCAGAACGTTAATGTAGAGATTGCTCATGATGTTTCGCCGGAAAGCCGGATATTTAAACAGTCCCTTCTGCCAGCAGATGACCAGATAGGCCCCAAACAGTCCGCAGATGCCGCCGGACAAACCGACAGCTACGATGTTAGGCTGTGAGGCATAGACACACAGATTGGCGAAGATGACCGAAATCACCAGAATGCCCATGGTCTTCAGATAGCCAAACTGATCCTCAACCATCCGGCTGACATTGAACAGTGCCCAGAGGTTGCAGAACAGATGCCAGAAACTGGCATGAACGAATCCGGAAGTCAGCAGCCGATACCATTCATTGAAGTAATTGATGAAGCCCTTATAGTAAGCACCGAAGACGATGCTGACGGGAACCTCGTCGAACTTCCAGAGATGCATGATCAGGGTAATGCCGATCCAGATAAGAACACAAATGACGGCACAGGTGATGAAGGTCTTGCTGAGAGCCTTCTTGAATTCACTCTTCAGGATCTCGTTTTTCTGCTTCCCTTCAGCCTTATGGCGGGATTTCAGGGAATCATTTACACTTTGAGTAACTCTAACGGCCTCATCAGTGGGATTGTCAACACTGTGGAGGACCTTGTCCAGATCGGGAAATTCCAGCAGGATCTCACTGTTTATCGGAACATTCTCACCAATGGCAACGGTAACGATGTCACCGGAGATGAAGTCATTAGGTTCACTGTCCAGACAGATATCCAGCGTCATCCCCTGCTTTCTGATGACGTTCTTAAGCGAGTTGGCCTGTGATCTTATCTTGTACTGGTTATCGGTGTTGATCTTAAAGGAATCAGCGGTCAGGTGGATGATCATGAACTTGCGTTCCGGATTGATCAGCCACTTGTCATCCTGCGGTTCCTTGTTATTGAGAAACTGCACCTGCGTATAATTCTGTCTGACGATGAAATATTCCAACAGCTGCAGCAGACTGATTTCTCTGTTCATTAACGGCCCTCCCTCTTGCGGAGTTCGCGGAGGTATTCCTCAAAGTCGGCCGGTCTCTCACAACTTACCGTCATCTTCTTTCCGGTGCGGGGATGGATGAAAGTAAGTTCAAAGGCATGCAGAAGCTGTCCGTTTCCTCTCGCTCTCTTGGGAGCGTACTTGGGATCATTGACGACCGGATAGCCGATGTATTCCATGTGAACTCTGATCTGATGAGTTCTGCCGGTCATCAGGTGGCATTCGATCAGGGTATGATTGGCAAACCTCTCAACAACATAGAACTTGGTGACGGCGTCCTTGGAATTCTTATCGGTAACTGCCATTTTCTGCCGGTCCTTGGGATCTCTGCCGATCGGGGCATCAATGGTCCCGAAGTCATGCGGAATCACACCGCTTACCAGGGCGTAATACTTGCGGCTCATGGTCTTGTCCTTCAGCTGTTCGGATAAGGCCAGGTGAGCGGCATCATTCTTGGCCATGATGATCAGGCCGGTAGTATCCTTGTCGATTCGATGAACGACACCCGGGCGGTTAATGCCGTTGATTCCCGAGAGATCATGGCAATGAGCGAGTACGCCATTTACCAGCGTTGGCTCCGTAGTGGAACTGGTCGGATGAACGATCAGGCCTCTCGGTTTGTTGATGACGATGACATCACTGTCTTCGTAGCGGATATCCAGATCCATGGGAACCGGTTCGACCTTGTATTCGACGGTCGGCGGTACTTCAATGACGATCTCATCATCGACATGGACCTTATAGTTTGCCTTCACCGGTTCATCCGAAATAGTTACCAGTCCTTCGGCTATCAGCTGCTGCAGACGGGTACGGGAAAAATCGACCTTGCCGTTGAGGGCCTTATCTATTCTTACTCCGTTCATGGTTTCATCAGCGATGATAATGATTTCGTTCATACCTGCTCCTTGCTAAATAGAATGTCGGTTATTAACAGCCCTGCCCCGATGGTTATGCAGCAGTCGGCGAAGTTGAAGACCGGGAAGTTATATCCGAAGATGTAGAAATCCAGAAAATCGATGACGTAGGCATAGGATATCCGGTCGATGAGGTTACCGAAGGCCCCGGCGGCGATCATTACCAGACCGAACCGGTATATGGCTGAAATCTTCTCATTACGGTAAAGATACCAGAATATCATGAAGATTGCTGCGATGGCAGCCACGATGAAGAATGCCGATTTGCCGGAGAGAATGCTCCAGGCCGCTCCCGTATTTCTGACGTTTGTCAGGTAGAAAAACCCGGGAATGATCTCGATTTTGCGGTACAGCTCGATGTGGGCATTGACGATCATCTTGGTGATCTGATCGACGGCTGCTAATATGAAAAATATCAGAATATTTACATACATTTTCTTTTTCATATTCTGAATTATAACAAATTATGCTTGTTAATTAAACATTAAATGCTTAAACTGAAAATGAGGTAAGTAACATGTCAATGGCCCGAAATTTCTTCCTGCATCTGCATACCATCAACACTCACCGCTTCATCGTCTGCAAGCTGTGCTTTAAGATGGGACTCTACAGGCAGGGCCTTACCCACGATCTGTCCAAGTACTCTCCGGAGGAATTCATTCCCAGCGTTAAGTACTTTCAGGGAGACAAATCACCGATCGTAGCGGAAAGAGATGATCTCGGGTATTCCCGGGCCTGGTTGCACCATCAGGGAAGAAACAAGCACCACTGGCAGTACTGGATGGAATTCATCAGCGGTGACATCGTCGTCGATGAGGTCCCCCTGCGCTACATCAAGGAGATGGTAGCTGACCGCATTGCCGCCTGCATGGTCTACCAGAAGGAAAAGTATCACCCTTCCAGTGCACTGGAATTTCTGGAAAACGGCACCGAAAAGAATTTCATGCCGCCCAAAACCTTGGCAACATTAAGAGAATATCTTACCTGGGTGGCCGAGAATGATCTCGACACCGCCCTGGAAATGGTTAAGAATGACGAAACCGGGAATTAGATCCCGGTTTGTTTATGCATTGAATACTGTTTGAGAGCTCTCGCTATCTGGTCAGGACAGCTGGTCGGCTTGTAGCCACAGGTGGTTCCTGACAGTTTTTCGATGACATCATTGATGTTCATGCCGGTGATCAGCCGGGAAATGCCCTTTAAATTACCGTTGCATCCGCCGGTGATCTGGACATCTTGGATGATGTCGTCTTCAATGTCAAATACATAGTGTACGGAACAGACGCCTCTGGGGTTGTATTCGAATTTCATGTGAACTCCCCTCCTTTTCCGGGATCAGAAATCCATCGTTGCCTTGACGGCCTTCTTCCAGCCGTTTACCAGCCGGTTCTGATGCATCTTGCTCATCATCAGTGTAAACAGCTTGTCGGTCTTGTACTTGTCTCTGAGCTCTTCCTTGTTCTTAAAGAGCTTGATGGCCAGCCCGGCCAGCATGCAGGCACCCAGAGCCGTGGTCTCAAAGTTGACCGGCCTGATGATCTTGGTCTGCAGGATGTCGGACTGGAACTGCATCAGATAGTTATTCTGCGAGGCACCGCCGTCAACCTGCAATCCCTTCAGATCGATGTTGGTATCCTGCTGCAGGGCTTCGATGACATCGTAGGTCTGGTAGGCCAGCGATTCCAGCGTTGCTCTGATCAGGTGATTCTGCGTGGTACCGCGGGTAAGACCGAAGATGGCACCCTTGGCCTGCTTGTCCCAATACGGGGCACCCAGTCCGGTAAAGGCCGGTACGACGTAGACACCGGCGGAATCGGGTACACTGCGGGCGTGATCTTCACTTTCAGCAGCGGTCTTTATCAGTTTGATTCCGTCTCTTAACCACTGAATGGCGGCTCCGGCAACGAATACGGATCCTTCCAGAGCATATGTTACCTCATCACCGATCTTCCAGGCAACTGTTGTGATCAGACCGTTCTTGCTGGCAATCCGTTTCTTGCCGGTATTGAACAGCAGGAAGCAGCCGGTGCCGTAGGTATTCTTGCATTCGCCTTCATTGAAGCACATCTGACCGAACAGGGCTGACTGCTGGTCACCGCAGACGGCGGCGATCGGGGTATTGCAGCCAAGTAAGTCGGTATAGCCATAGATCTCACTGCTGGGTCTGATCTGCGGCAGCATCTTATCAGGAATGTTCCAGAGGTTCAGCAGTTCGTCATCCCACTGGACGGTATCGAGATTCATGAGCATCGTTCGCGAAGCATTGGTGACGTCGGTAATGTGGATCTTACCGTTGGTCAGTTTGTAGATCAGCCAGCTGTCAACGGTTCCGAACAGCAGTTCACCGTC
Organism: Erysipelotrichaceae bacterium; assembly: GCA_017445225.1. Taxonomy (GTDB): domain Bacteria; phylum Bacillota_I; class Bacilli_A; order Erysipelotrichales; family Erysipelotrichaceae; genus RUG521. Next base: position 36,246 of record JAFSUN010000007.1, read on the forward strand.
ATCAGCCCTTCTCTGTCCCAAATCGATGTTGTCAAGGATCCATCTGATCTTGCTGGCGGAGAAATAAGGGTCGATGGTCAGTCCGGTCTTATCCTGAATGAGTCTGCTGAAGCCGCTTCTGTTCATCATTTCGCAAAGATCAGCGGTCTGCCGTGACTGCCAAACCAGGGCGTTGTAAACCGGCTGCTGGGTAACCTTATCCCAGACGATCGTGGTTTCACGCTGGTTGGTAATGCCGATGGCCTTGATGTCTTCCGGCTTCAGTCCGGATTTTCTCAAAGCTTCAGGACAGACGTTCTGGACGCTTTCCCAGATCTCATTGGCGTCCATTTCAACCCAGCCCGGATTAGGGAAAAAGTTGGCAATGTCCTGCTGCGCCAGAGAAACGATGTTGAGATTATCGTCGAAAATGATTGCACGGGAACTGGTCGTTCCCTGGTCAATTGACAGTATGTATGATTTCATTTTAAGTCTCCTCAATAACTATTATACTTCATTTACGGCTAAGGGACACAAAAAGGCATTATACAGACGGTTAAAAAACAAGAAAAAAAGTGCCTAAGCACTTTTTCCTTGCTCGATGGTGGGGATGGCGGGACTTGAACCCGCACGGTGTTTCCACCAACGGATTTTAAGTCCGTTGCGTCTGCCTATTCCGCCACATCCCCAAATGGAGGTTCCAGCCAGATTCGAACTGGCGGTCACTGAGTTGCAGTCAATTGCCTTACCACTTGGCTATGGAACCGTCAATTCCATCCAGCACAAACAATTATAATCAAAAACACCTGCCATTGCAACACAAAAATAACGCTATGCCCGGCTCAATGACGATTTTTCATTGAATCATCAGAGCAGGAAAAGTAAAATATAAGTATGAACAACGACGAAAGAAACGAACTGAAGAAGAAAACCAAGAAGACCGTCATCGCCGCAACTGCCGGAGCCAGTCTGATGGTGGGCAGCCTTTATGACAGCCCGGAAGAACTGCTGGCCAGCAGTGAAACGGATGAACGTAATAAGGCGGTCGTTTTTGAACATGAACAGCAGCAGGCCACGGCTCCTACCGTCAAGGAAAGGATCCAGGACTGGATCGGCAGACTTCCCCTGATCGTCAGAGCCCTCGTCGGTATCCCGCTGTGGCTCATCGGTTCCCTGCTTACCTTCCTGCTGGATACCGTCTGGAGTCAGCTGCTGGTACCTAACGCGGCCAGACTGGTAACCTATCTGGTCATCTTCCTAGTCATCATCGCCGTCGCCCTGACCGTTGGCAAGATGCTGTTCCCGAAAAAGAAACTGCGGGAACTCTATGATAACAAGATCCTGCTGATCTCACTGATCACTGTCATCCTGCTCTCTATCGTCAATTACATCCTGCCGAAATACTGGGAAGATTACGATAACTACCTGAAACTGTTTGAATCACTGCTGATGTTCGGAGGTATCCTGGGCTCAGTACTGTTCATCTTCAATAAGAATATCACCCACTACCTGGTGGTTACTCACGAAGATACCGTACTGGAAACAGAGACTATAAAATAAAAAAGCCGCAAGGCTTTTTTACATTTCCTTCGTTACGAAATTTCTCAGATCGTTGTACGGATGATAGCCGAGCATCTGACTGACCGGCTTGCCATCCTTGAACAGGTAGATGTTGGGGATGTTCATGATCTGATACTCTCTGGCCAGGTTCATGTCGTTTTCAACATTGACCTTGACAACAGTAAGATCATCCTTGAACTCATCCTGCAGCTTCTCCAGTAAAGGAGCCATCATCTTGCAGGGTCCGCACCAGTCAGCGTAGAAATCGACCATTACCAGGCCGTTGCTGATGACATCGTTAAATTCGTTTTCAGTTACAATTCTCATTATCTCTTCTCCTTGTATAAGGCACTGGCGGCCTCTTCATCAATGATCATTACGACATCGGGATGCATTTTCAGTACCGATGCCGGAACATATTCGGTTATTACTCCCAGAATGGCGGCTCTGACGGCATTCGCCTTGGCGCTTCCGGAAGCCAGTAATACGATCTTCTTCGCGGCCATCAGATTGGCAATTCCCATGGTTATGGCCTTAGCCGGTACCCTGTCTTCATCATTATCGAAGAAGCGGGCATTATCTCTGATGGTTGAGGCGTTGAGATCAACAACATGAGTGACGGAGTCGAAGGAAGTTTCCGGTTCATTGAAACCGATATGGCCGTTGCTGCCGATGCCCAGGATCTGAACATCAATGGGATGAGCTTCCAGAAGTTCGTTGTACTGCTCACAGCTGGCAGCCAGATCACCGGTTCCTGACGGTACATGAATGTTTTCCTCAGGAATATCCAGGTGATTGAACAGATTGTGATGCAGGAAGCTGTAACAGCTTTCGGAATCATATCCCGGCATGCCGACATATTCATCAAGGCTGAAGGCCGTACATCCCGACCAGGAGGTACCGTTTTCCCGGTGATCCTCGATCAGCATTCTGTACAGTCCCAGCGGCGTACTGCCGGCTGGAAATCCGATTACGGCTTCCGGTTTTTCCCTGACCGTCTTCAGGATTATCTCAAATGCTCTGGTGCTGAGTTCTTCAAAATTCCTTACTCTGATTACGTTAAACATCCTCAATAACTCCCGAGGATTATTATATCTTATTGCCCCTTCTCATTCAAACTACTTTGCCCGCAGAAGAATTCTTATCCGTATATGATGTCTGTCAGAGTCTTCAGTACTTCGACCATCATCTTCATCTCATCAATGCAGACGATCTCATGGTTGCCGTGGCAGAACATGTCACCGGTTCCCAGATTCGGGGTCGGTACTCCCATGACGGTCAGTTTGGCCCCGTCAGTACCGCCTCTCATCGGTGTAATTGTCGGTTCGAGGCCGTTTTTCCTCAGAGCATTGAGGGCATTGTTAATGATGTATTCCCGACCCGTAAAGCCTTCCCTCATGTTGCGGTAGGTATCGGAGATATCAACTTCGGCAACCTTCCGGCCATACTTCTCATTAAGAAATTTTTCAGCCCGCCGGAAGTCACCCTTCTGCCTTTCCAGAATGTCACTGTCATGGTTCCGGATGATGTAGACCGATTGGGCAGCGGCACAGGTACCTTCAACATATTCAAGATGATTGAAGCCTTCCCTTCCTTCAGTAAACTGCGGCTTTTCATTAACCGGTAATAGGGCATGAAATTCCATTGCCAGTTCACAGGCATTGATCATCCGGTTCTTGGCACTGCCCGGATGAATGCTGACACCGGTAAACTGACATACTGCCGTAGCGGCATTAAAGCATTCATAGGTCATTTCCCGGGGACTGCCGCCATCCATTGTATAGGCATAGTCGACTGGAAAATGCTTCAGATCGATGTGATCAATGCCGGCACCGATCTCTTCGTCCGGCGTAAAGCAGATGTAGATGTCTCCGTGTCTGACTTCAGGATGGGATAACAGCCAGGCAGCGTATTCCATAATGATCGCGATTCCGGCCTTGTCATCCCCACCCAGCAGCGTGTTGCCGTCGGTTACGATCAGGCTCTTTCCCCGGTAATCTTTCAACTGTGGAAATTCCTTCAGGGAAGTGGTCAGCGTATCGTTGAGAACGATGTCCTTACCGTCATAATTCTCAATGATCCGGGGACTGACATTTTTGCCGCTGGCCGCATTACTGGTATCCATGTGAGCGAGGAAACCGACTTTGGCAGCCTCGTTGTCCAAATTGGAGACAATGTGGCCATATACAAAGCAGTTATCGGCCATGAAGGCATTTTCAATTCCCAGTTCTCTTAATTCACTTACCAATAATCTTGCCAGATCAAACTGACCGGGTGTGCTGGGACAGCTGTCCATGTCTTCACTGGAGGTCGTTTCGATCCGTACATATCTTAAAAAACGTTCTGTTATTCTATCCATAAAACATCTCCCAAAAGAAAACAGAATTGCTTCTGTTTTCCGTTCAATTAGAATTTAATGATTTCCCCTTCATTAGGTGCGCCGGCCGCATTGGATTCATCGGTATCGATGTGCATGGCCAGAGCATAACTGTCGGAAACTCTTACTACTACATCGCCGAAGACCAGTTCTCTGCCGTTTCTGGTGTTAACCTTGACGTTGACAATCTCGCCATTGGTAACTCCGTAGTTGGCAGCATCGGCAACGGTCATGTGGATGTGTCTCTTGGCAGCGATTACGCCGTTTTCCAGTTCGACTTCACCGCACGGTCCGACTAAGGTACATCCGGCGGTTCCCTCAATGTCACCTGATTCTCTGACCAGGGCATTGATGCCGAGCTGTCTGGCTTCGGTCAGGGATACTTCGATCTGATTGAGTTTTCTGCAAGGTCCCAGAATTGAGCACTTTAATTCGCCTCTCGGTCCTCTGACGGTGACCTTTTCATTGGAAGCGAACTGACCCGGCTGTGACAGTTCCTTCTTACAGGTTAACTGATAACCCTCACCGAACAGCTTTTCCAGGGTTTCCTGAGTTACATGTACGTGTCTGGCACTGGTTTCAACGATAAATTTCTCACTCATTTGCGTTACCTCTTTTCTCTTAAATTATATTCTCTGGCACCTCTTTTGACAATTCCATATTAAATATCTGTTTACAAAAAACCCGAAATAAGTTATTATAATCAAGCAATGGCGGTTATGGTGAAGTTGGTTAACACACTGGATTGTGGCTCCAGCACTCAGGGGTTCGAGTCCCCTTAATCGCCCCACTTTTCCAATCACGGCACGTCCGTTTACATAGTCAGTCAGCCGACTGATTTTTTTCTGTCCTGGCGATGAAGATGATGTCGTCAAGGCTGAAGGTGCCACCGGAAAGATAAATCTTTCTTTCGATCACATCGATCTTAAGAAAGGTGTCAATGTACAGGCAGTATTTCATGCCGTCATAGTATTCCATCTTGATCTCATCGCCTTTATTCAGGCTTCTGACGGTTTCATTGATCACTTCCAGATCTTCTTCCGAAAGGATCCTTCTTTCCTCCCGGAACTTCTGACGTTCCCTGATCTCTCCTTCATAGCCGGTAAGGGCCGCAAAGGGAGCAAACTGACCGGCCCGGTTCAGACGGTCCATCGGCGGATAGCGTCTGGAGACGTGATGAGGCAGTTTGATGATGTCATAATAGTCTTCGATCCTGCTCATGCCCGATGTCCTCCTACCTGATTGTTTCTTTCCAGGGCCGTGGAATCCTCTTCCTTATTGAGCCCCTTGAAGACGCTGTTAGCGCCATAGCGGCGCCGGATGTCCAGCAGGGCCTTCTGGACCTTGCGGTCCTTTTCCAGTTCCTCCGGGCTTTCCTGCGGCTTCTCGTCAACGGGAGAGAACAGATCCATCTGCTGATAAACTTCCTTCTCGGCCGCCCGGTCAGCGGGAATGACTTCGTTGGCGCCGATGAAGATCTTTCTGACCAGAAGTTCCTGATCGACGATGCTTTCATAGAGGCGGACGGCGTAGTCGGTTATCATTCTGGTCGAGTTATTGTATACCGGCATGTTGATGGTCCCATGCGCCGGTTTTACGAATACCCTGCCCTTTTCATCGATCAGGAATTCACTGTCGGTGGTGCGGGTATCGGAGGTCCTATCATAAAGGACGCTGACGCTGATCTGGGAAGTCACCAGGTTCTTTTCAAACAGGGTCATGCTGAGGACGTCGGCCATCTCCTTCAGGATCATCTCCGCCTTCTTATAGGGATAGGGCTTGCTGAGGACCTGACCGTTGCTCAGGGAGTTGGTTGTGGGAACATAGGACTTGATATCCTTCATCTCACAGGGCTCCCAGCCCCAGGCATGATCGATCAGCAGTTCGGCGTTAATGCCGAATTCCTTATAAAGAAGGTGTTCATTGTGAAGTGAACAGCGGGCCAGATCGCCGATGTTGTAGATACCCAGGCGGTTAAGCCGGCGCTGAATCCCCGGACCGATGCGCCAGAAATCGGTCAGCGGCGTATGGGTCCACAGTTTTTCCCGGAAGCTGTATTCATCAAGTTCGGCAATTCTGACGCCGTCTTCATCGGGATCAATATGCTTGGCTACGATGTCCATGGCCACCTTGGCGAGATACATGTTGGTGCCAATACCGGCGGTAGCCGTGATGCCGGTGGTCTTAAGCACATCTCTGATCATTGTCAGAGCGAGCTGGTGAGCGGTCATCTTATAGGTTTTCAGATAGGCTGTGGCATCGATGAAGACCTCGTCAATGGAATAGACGTGAATGTCTTCGCTTGCTATGTATTTCAGATAGATGCTGTAGATCCGGGAACTGTAATCCATGTAGAACTTCATCCGGGGAGTTGCCACGATGTAGTCGATCTTCAGCCTGGGATCGCTTTGCAGCTTGTCAAACAGATATGATGATCCTTCAAAGTTATGGCCTTTAAGCCTAGCAGCTCTCTGCTTATTGGCCTCATCGATCTTCTGCTCCAACTCAAAAAGACGGGGACGGCCCCCGGTTCCATACATCTTCAGAGACGGTGAAACGGCCAGACAGATCGTCTTATTGGTCCGGCTGGCATCGGCCACCACCAGATTGGTGTTCAGGGGATCCAGATGTCTCTCGCGACATTCCACCGAAGCATAGAAGGATTTGAGGTCTATGCAGATATACTGTTTCTTCTTCATATTTAAATGATACCATATGATTGAATTTCATTCAAGTTGAATGCCGGAAAAAGAGCGGATCATGAGAACCGCTCTTTCCAAATTAACAGATTAGATCTTGTCGTTTGAACCTAAGACATCGATGATCTTGTGCTTGACAAGCTGCTTGATGTTCTCTCTTGCCGGTTTCAGATACTGGCGAGGGTCAAAGTGTGACGGATGATCATTGAAGTACTTACGGATGGTACCGGTCATGGCCAGACGTAAGTCGGAGTCAATGTTGATCTTGCAGACAGCCATGGTTGAAGCCTTGCGCAGCTGTTCTTCCGGAACACCTACGGCATCAGGCATGTTGCCGCCGTTTTCATTGATCATCTTGACATACTCCTGCGGTACTGAGCTTGAACCGTGTAATACGATCGGGAAGCCAGGCAGTTTCTTGGAGATCTCTTCCAGAATGTCGAAACGCAGCGGAGGCGGTACCAGAACGCCTTCTTCATTTCTGGTGCATTGTTCAGGTTTGAACTTGTAGGCACCGTGGCTGGTTCCGATGGCGATGGCTAAGGAGTCGCATCCGGTTCTGGTTACGAACTCGATGACATCTTCCGGTCTGGTATATGATGAGTCTTCAGCAGCTACCTTGACATCATCTTCAACACCGGCTAAGGTTCCCAGTTCGGCTTCAACAACGACACCATGAGCATGAGCATATTCGACTACCTGTCTGGTAATGGCAATATTCTCTTCAAACGGCTTGCTGGAAGCATCGATCATGACTGATGTGAATCCGTCATCAATGCAGGACTTGCAGGTTTCGAAAGTGTCACCATGGTCAAGATGCAGAACGATCGGCAGTCCGGTTTCAATTACGGCAGCTTCTACCAGCTTTACCAGATAGGTACGGTTGGCATAAGCGCGGGCACCCTTGGATACCTGTAAGATAACCGGAGAATTGCATTCCTTGGCAGCCTCGGTAATGCCCTGGATGATTTCCATGTTGTTAACATTGAAGGCACCGATGGCATAACCGCCCTTATAGGCTTTCTCAAACATTTCTTTTGATGTTACTAATGGCATTGATTAAATCTCCTCTTCTGTTAAATGCTAAAACTATTTTATCACATTTACATATAAACGACAAAAAAATAGAACGAAATCGTTCTATCTGTTTCTGGCTTTCTGCTGATACTGATAGGTCTTCCATTCGATCAACTGAACTTCCTTCTGGAGCTTGACCAGTTTGCTGCGGGCATTGTTCTGATGCTCCTTCAGGATCTGGTATCTTTCCGGATAGGTATCGTTGCCCTGCTTTTCCAGTTCCATGAACTGCTTGACCTGCTCTAAGGGCATGCCGGTGTCAGCGAGGCATATTACCATTCTTACATCGTCAAGATCGGCATCAGAAAAAACACGGGTATTGTACTTGTCTCTGGCAATATTCGGGAAAAGTCCTAACTTGGCGTAATATCTGATGGTATGTTCGTTTTCTTCTGTTATCTCAGCAATTTCCTTAATAGTATACATATTATCAACCTCTTTTTTTCTGATATCCACATTATACACTAAATTCAGAGGATAAGTATATTGATAAGAACAATTTTTCAACATGCAAAAAGCACATTAGAGATGCTCTAATGTGCTCAATTTGAGGATAAATACAGGACTATTCCTTGCCCAGGAGCTTGAACATGTTCTTCTTGTAGACTTCGACACCGGGCTGATTGAACGGGTTGACACCCAGCAGCAGTACGCTCATGGCGCAGGCTCTGAAGAAGAAGTAGATCATATAGCCGTAGCTGAACGGTCCGTTGTCCGGTAAGGATACCAGGATGTTGCCAACCTTGCCGGTATCGACGTGGGCAGCGATGGTACCCTGGCAGGCCATCTTATTGACCCAGTCAACGCTCTTGCCGGACAGATAATTCATGTTGTCCAGATTATCGGGATCAGCCGGGAAGACGATATCGCTCATCGGATTGTCCAGTGTCAGAACGGTTTCATACAGACACTTGGTTCCTTCCTGAATGAACTGACCCATGGAATGCAGGTCGGTGGTAAAGGTAACGCTGGCCGGGAAAATGCCCTTGCCTTCCTTGCCTTCGGATTCACCGAACAGCTGCTTCCACCATTCAGCGATCATGGTCATGGACGGTTCATAGGTTACGAACAGTTCGACGTTCTTGCCTTCATTTTCCTTGATTCTTCTGATGACGGCATACTGATAGGCGATGTTCTTCTTCAGATCAGGATCCTGGAAGTCTTCGTAAGCCTGGCGGCAGCCGCTCATCAGTTCATCAATGTCGATGCCGGCCGCAGCGATCGGGATCAGGCCGACAGCGGTGAAGACGGAATAACGTCCGCCGATGTCATCCGGGATGACGAATTCACGGTAGCCCTTCCGGTCAGCCAGATTCTTAAGGGTTCCTCTGGCCTTGTCGGTAGTGGCAATGATTCTCTTGCGGGCTTCTTCCCTTCCGTACTTCTTTTCAATGTACTGTTCGAAGATCCGGAAGGCCACGCTGGTTTCGGTTGTTGTGCCGCTCTTGGATATGACGTTAAGATAAACGCTCTTGCCCTCAATGTGCTTGAGGATCTGATTCAGATATGTTGATGACAGGCCATTGCCGGTGTAGATGATCTCCGGCTTGTCACCGGGATAGAGACCCTTCATCATTTCAATGGCGCTTCTGGCTCCCAGATAGGATCCGCCAATGCCGCATACCAGCAATACATCAGCGTTTTCATGGATTTCTCTGCCTACTTCCTTGATTCTAGCAAATTCTTCCTTATCGTAATCAAAGGGCCATCTTACCCAGCCGATGAAATCATTGCCGGCGCATGTGCCGTCAAAGATCGACTGATGAACTTCATTGACCCTTTCCTGATAGCTTAAAACATCTTCCTTCAACAATGCCTTTGAATAGTCTAATTTCATTCCTGTTCCTCCTGAATCCATATCGGCAGTTTTTCTTCCAGGGACCGGAATCCGATCGAGAACTTGGAGATCTGATCATTCCGGTATGGCTTATGAGTCATGCGGTTTTTCCGGATGGCCTTAAGGGAAAGCTTGTACTGGTGCCTGGCATGATCGACATCGATGATTTTTACGACGATCTTCTCACCTTCCCTGACGTAGGTATGGACGTCATTGACAAATCCATTGCTGACCTCGGAAATGTGGATCAGACCGTAATTATCGTCTTCCAGTTTTACAAAGGCTCCATAAGGCATGATGCCCGTGATGATTCCCTGTACGACCTGCCCTCTTGAAAACTGCATTAACTCAACTCCTAACGAAAACATTATAGCACAATAATTGCAGTTTAACGGTAATTCCTTTATAATTGTCCATGGTAAACAGGAGATTCATCAATCTTTCACAAGTTGAATGATCCTGTTATTGGGGAGGTAATCACACATGGATGAAGTCAAAACAACTGGCCGCAGTGCTGAAGAAGTTTACGACCATGTTGCCAAGATAATAGCTCACATACGTCCTTACATCATTTCCGACGGCGGCGACGTTGAACTGGTTGGAATTGAAGACGGCGTTGTTAAGGTAAGAATGCTGGGCGCCTGTGCCGGCTGTTCCCTGCTCAATGTCACACTGGACAACGGAATCAAGAACTGGATCCTTGAGGAAGTACCGGAAATCAGCGATGTTGTCATGGAAACTACGACCTTTGATCAGAATCTGTTCTATTAAGCGGGATGCAAATCCCCTTTTTCAGTTAAAGAGGTCTCATGTTCGGTTATCTCATCTGCAATAAACAGAAACTCTCGGAAGAAGAGTACAATGTCTATCACAGTTACTACTGCGGTCTCTGCAACCGTCTTTTTTCCCTTTACGGCAATGAAGGCCGCAAGACGGTATCCTATGACCTCGCCTTTGTCGGCATTCTGCTGACCGGTCTCTACCATCCTGCGGATATTGCCGGGCAGGAAAGATGTCCCATTCACTTCATAACTGCCCATGATTACCGTTATAACGATTACCTTACCTATGCTGCCAAAATGAATATCGTCCTGACGTATTACAAACAGCTGGATGACTATCATGACGATAATGATCAGCGCGCCTTCAAAAGGGCCGGAAAGCTGAAAACGTATGTTGAAGAAATCCGCAAGGAATATCCTGAGAAGCTGCGCATCATTGAAGAATGCCTGCAGGAAAACAGCCGCATCGAGGCTGCAAACATTCTCAACCCCGACATACCGGCCAACTGCTTCGGAAATCTCTTTGCCGAAGTTCTCTATAGGGACATCGATGATTTCACACCCCTGCTGAAGAGATTCGGATTCTATCTCGGTAAGTTCATCTATCTGATGGATGCCTGTCTGGACCTCCGTGACGATCTTAAAAACGGCAATTACAACTGCCTGACGGCCGTCAGCAGTACCGACTACGGCAGTCTTTTGGAAATGGTAATGGCCGACTGCGTAGCCGCCTATAATCAATTACCGCTCTCAGAGCATCAACATATCATCGAAAATGTGTTATACTCTGGTATATGGACGCAGTATGATCTGCATTTCCGCATGAAGAAAGGACCTCAGGATGCGTGATCCTTATGAAGTACTGGGAATAACCAGGAATGCCAGTGATGATGAGATCAACAAGGCCTACCGGGCTCTTGCCAAGAAGTATCATCCGGACCTGAATCCCAATGATCCCACGGCTGCCGAAAAGATGTCGGAACTCAATGCCGCTTACGATAAGATCAAGAGCGGTGAAGCGAAGTATCAGTCACAGTCACAGTCGGGATACTATCAGAATCCCTATGAAAACCGTAATACCGGCTATTACGGTCCTTTCGGTTTCTATGACTTCACCGGATTCAATCAGCGGCAGAACAGCTACTCCGACATGGATTCCGTCCGCCTTTACCTGCAGCAGGGTGCCTACCGCGAAGCCCTTTATCTGCTGAGTACCATCGAAGTACACGATGCCCTGTGGTACTACTACAGTGCCTATGCCAACTATTTCTCCGGCAACCGGGTAACCGCCCTTGAACATGCCGAAAGAGCCTGCAAATACGATCCCCATAATCAGGATTATCAGGATCTTCTCAGCATGATCAGAAGCGGACGGCGCGCCTACCGCAGCCGCAGCTATTCCTATGGCCGCTCACAGTCATCATTCAGGGTATTTCTGATGTTCATCGTAGCCCAGATCCTCTGCGGAATCTTCGGAGGGCGAGGCTGCTATTATCTGCCCTGGATCTTCTGGTGTTAAGGGGGTAAACGCATGAATAACATCAAGGATAAGTTCAGAAATGCGATGGGACGCTTTTCCAACCGCATGTACAATTTCATGGTCGGCCGCTATGGCATGGATGATCTCTATAAATTCCTGCTGTATACGGCCATCTTCTGCATCGTACTCAATCTCTTCGTAAGAAGCAGCATCCTGTATTTTCTGGGTCTGGCCTGTCTGGTATTTGCTACCTTCCGGGCCTATTCCCGCAATATCACTGCCCGCCGGAGAGAAAACGATAAATATCTGGCCCTGACCAAGGACATCCGTCCTTTCGTGAAACTGCAGGTCCGCCGGATCCGGGAGATCAGAACAGCCCGCTTCCGCCGCTGTCCGCACTGCCATAAGGCTCTGCGTCTTCCCAACCGGAAAGGCAAACATACCGTCAGCTGTCCGAACTGTCATCAGGAATTCAAGGTAACCATCAGGATTTAGAACATGAAAAAGATCATTCTTCCCGAAGATGTAAAGAGACTGCTTAATGAACTGACCTCAAACGGTTTTGAGGCTTTTATTGTCGGCGGCTGCGTCCGTGACAGTCTGATGGGCAACAAGCCCCATGACTATGACATTACGACCAATGCCTCCGTTGATCAGATGAAGGAGTGCTTCCGCAATTACCGGCTGATCGAAACCGGTGTTAAGCACGGTACTCTGACCGTTGCCCTGAACCACAACAACTATGAGATCACCACCTACCGCATCGACAGCGAATACGAAGACCACCGCCATCCCGACAGCGTAACCTTTACCGCTGATCTCAAGGAAGATCTGGCCCGCCGTGATTTTACCGTCAATGCCATGGCTTACAATGAGGAAAGCGGTCTGATCGATCTCTATGACGGTCAGAAGGATCTGAAAGCCGGCATCATCAGATGCGTCGGTGATCCGGAAAAACGCTTTGAAGAAGATGCCTTACGGATCTTGAGAGCTCTGCGGTTTGCCAGCCGCTTCAGCTTCACCATTGAGGAAAATACGGAAAAAGCCCTTTTTGAAAAGGCTCCCCTGCTCTCCTATGTTTCCATTGAGCGGATCCAGAATGAATTCACCGAGATCCTTCTTTCCGAAAATGCCGACCACTATCTTGACCGCTACATCGATGTCATCTGCGTTTTCCTGCCGGAACTGGAGATCATGCTGAACTTTGATCAGAACAACATCCATCATAACCTGGATCTCTGGCATCACACTCTCAGCGTCGTCAGGCACTGCAATCCCGATAAGGCCCTGCGCTGGGCGGCTCTGCTGCACGATCTGGGCAAGTACTATACCGTCAACATCGGCAGCGACAATCAGTATCACTTCTTCAACCATCCCGAGGTTTCGGCCAAGAAGACACTTTACATCCTCAAGAGGATGAAGATGGATACCAGAACCACCAATGAGATCTACTATTACGTTCTCTATCATGATTACCCCATCACCAGCAAGCGGACCGTCAAGCGGCTGCTCAACTGCATGGACTACGATCATCTCTACCAGCTGGTCAATCTGAAACTGGCTGACAATCTGTCGCAGAGCCCGCAGTTCTTCCGCGGTGAAAAGTACTTTACCGACATGATCAACCTGATCAATGAAGTACGCGACAATAATGAAGCCTACCGGGTGACCGATCTGGCCGTTAACGGTCAGGATCTGATGGAATTCGGCTACCGCGGCCAGGAGATCGGCAACAAGCTGACCGAACTGCTGGAACTGGTGGTCAATGAAGAGATCACCAACGACCGTGAGACCCTGATGTGGTATCTCAGTTCCATTTCCGACTGATAAAAAATAGCCTTCCCTGCGGAAGGCTTTCTTTTGCGGTGATTTACTTTATGTGTCTTCTGATCAGCACAAATGGCGTACATTCATCGCCCTGACCGGTCGGATTGTCCTTGATGATCTTTGCCAGGGTCTCCTTGGAAAGATCAACACAGTCAGACTTGCCGAGGATGGTCACGTTGAAGTCATTGGCGTCAACGATCATGGCTGCCACACCGGTCTTCTTAAAGATCTTATTGCATTCGCCATCGGGATCCTTCGGCAGACGGATGCCGAATTCCCCGTAGATCGGATAAACGTCCGGATAGAAACCGTCCAGTCCGGTCACTTCTTCACCGACCATGTCATAGAAGATGCCTTTCTTGCCGACCAGCTTGCCGAAACCGGCACAGACGGCCGCCCAGAAAACCTTCGGAGCACCGGCATAGTCGATCGCAAACTGCATCTTGTAGACATCACCGACACCGATTCCGGCATCGGAATGCTGAGTGGCGAAACGGGACAGGAACTTGGCCAGGAAACTGATCTGCATGTCCTTCTTGTAGACGACGTTGTTCTGGCACAGGGAGACGATCTTTTCCGAGATGGAAAGGATGTCCCCTTCCTGATGGTCAGGCTTGACGTACTTCTCTACCAGTTCACAGAGGTCTTCCCCGATGTTTACGAAATGGGTCTTGATGGCGTATCTTTCATATTCAACACCGTCAACGGTGATCAGGAGATTCTTTCCCTTATTGATGCTTAATGTCATGTTTTATTCCTTCTTTCCGTTAAATCAGCCGGCAGGCACCCTTTGGTGAGATCTGCAGCTTGAGGCAGCTTCCCTCACCGAAGATCTTTTCGATCTTGTCGTGATATTCATCAACGAAGTCGTTCTTGACAAAGGCCAGAATGGTTCCGGCAAAGCCGCCGCCGTGGATGCGGCAGACACCATGGCCTTCCAGCAGTTCTTCTGAGATCATCAGAGCAATGGAAAGCGGCTGATTCTGGACATCCGTATTCGTATAGACATTCTGCAGATACTTGAAGGAGCTGTTTCCGCTTTCGGTTACCAGCTTCAGGAAGGTATTGATGTCATTGCGCTGGAGCGCATCTGCCTGCTTTCTGACTCTTTCACTCTCATTCTTCATGTGCAGGGCTCTTAAGACCGGCCGGTCACCGTAACGCTTTCTCAGATCCGGTATTCTTTCAATGATGTCTTCCTTACTGACATCAACCAGAAAATCCTGGTCGAAGTAATTGGCGATCAGCCGCATTTCATCGGGAATGCTCTTGTATTCATCACCCAGATTGGCATGAGAACCGCGGGTGTTGACCAGACATAATGAATAGTTATACGGAACGAAACTTCTGGCTACTTCCCGGACTTCGGGATCATCAAAGTTATGGAAGTCAATGAAGATCAGTCCTTCGTAGCAGCAGGCACACTGATCCATCAGGCCGCAGGGCTTGCCGAAGTAGACGTTCTCAGCATACTGGCTGCCCTTGGCGATCTCCATCGGCGTGATTTTGCCTTCGTTGTAGAGATGGTTGATGATGGTGCCGATGGCATTCTCAAAGGCGGCCGAAGAACTCATGCCGCTGCCGACCGGAACATCGCTTTCCATGACGGCCTTGAAACCGCCGATCTCATAGCCGATCTGCTTCAGGCGGTTGATGACGCCCTTTACCAGTGACAGTGAAGTGTGCTTCTCCTTTTCATGGAAACTCAGATCGGTGATTTTAAGCCCTTCTATGACCTTGTTATTGGAGACGATTGATAAGTCACTGTCTTTACAAACAACGGCCAGAATGTCTGTATTTACGCCACAGGCCAGAACACATCCGTGCTGATGATCCGTATGGTTGCCGCTGACTTCACAGCGGCCCGGGATTGAGAACAGACAGACGTCCTGATCTCCATAGGTATTGATGAACTTGGAGATGATCCGGATGTAACGGTCTCTCTGATAGTCAAGTAAGCTTTCATCCGTATAGGTTTCAAGCAGCAGGCGGTTCATTTTACCGTTTCTGATTTCTTCAATGATGTTGCTGGCTAACATTTTCTATTCCCCCTGTTCAGCATTGTTTTCATTTATTTCCGGCTTCAGAATCTTCACTTCGGTGATCCTGTTGAGTCCTTCTTCACTGTAATAACTTACTTCCAGCCGATCGCCCTTCTTAATGAACGGAACGGTCGAGACATCGACGGTGACATAGAGTTCGTACTTGCCGCCATCTTCGGCAAGCAGGTAATAGACGGTATTGCCGTTGATGACGACGCTGGTAAGATCGCTGACGGTGATCACACCGTGCTGGTCAGATGACGGTACCGGCGGTACGTCATCTCCGTTTATCATCTTCAGATAATTGGCAGCTGCGTATTCAATGCCGTAACTGGCATCGGAAACGTAGACCTTCTGATAGTCCCTGACATCGACAAAGGCATACATCTTGACCAGACCGCCGCTGTCCTTCAAGCTCAGCAGATAGGTCGGCCTCCCCTTCAGATTGATCAGCAGCGGGAAGGTCGAAGTATAGTTCTTTTCCTGGACGGAACCGATGGCGGAATCCATGGCGCTGTATTCCTCGGCACCTGGCACCGCAAAGTACTGGGCTTCATGCGTTCTCAAGTTGACATAGACAAAGCCGATGTTGCTTTCATCAATGGCCACTGACGTGATGCCGGTATACATGTAGACATCATCGTCCTGGGTCAGATAGGTATAGCCGGTCGTCGTCTGGATGACATTCTTCTGGGCAAACTTGGAGTTCATGTAGCCGCCCTGATAGAGGCCCCAGGAATTGATCTCTTCGATCACCAGATTGGCATCATAGACATTATCGACCCAGGCCGGCACTTCGCCGGCTTTGTACTTATTCATTTTGCCGCTCATGGCATCAACGACGATCACGCCCTTGACTCTGGGTTTCAGATTGACCCAGCCATAGCCGATCGACTGAATTACCCAGTAGGGATTGCCTTCTTCATCCAGCTCGAAGGAGGCATCGCCGAGAATGTCAAAGGGATAATGGATCTGCACATGTCTGGTCAGGTTATGGAAATAATAAGCGGAAGGAAGATACTTGATCGGAGATGAGGTCTTTACAAGCCGGGCTTCACCGGTGGTGGTATCGACCGTTACGTACCCATAGGTACCTTCACTGTTGCTGAAATACTTGTAGAGGCCATTGTGTTCCAGCGGAGTAACGCGGATGATCTGACCGTGATAATTGATCAGGGAGTACTCATCGGAAACGTTGAACTGGCTGACAAGTTCGGGGATCTGACCGACGACCCGGTCACCGACCTTGCGGCTGGAATCCTTATCCAGTAACGGCAGATTGCTGAAATCAACTTCCCGGACATCAGTTTCAAAACTGGCATTGGTAATTGCAATGCGGGAGGCATAGCTCTTGGCGGAAAAGACCGGGGAAGCTATCAGCATGCCGCCGAAGAAGACGGCCGCACCGATTATGGCCACGATGATCGGCCACAGGGACTTACCCTTCTTAAAGCCGCCCTTGAAAGCCAGAGCCTGAAAGATAACCAGCAGTGGAATGATCAGGGCCGGCAGAAAGAAAGCCCAGAACTCCAGAGACTGCGGGTTGATCGGCGGCAAAACGACCAGATAGGCCACTGCCCAGCCGACCAGCCAGAGGATCACGGTCCAAATGCTCAGTTTCTTTAAGAAGATCTGCAGCTTTAGTTTGATATTTTCCATGTTCATTAATGGTTCACTTCCTATACACTACTTCTTAAGTATACCATAATCGAAACACATTGACCCAAAAACAAAGATCAGGAGTTCCTGATCTTGTTTCTTTTATTAGCTCTGGGAATTGAGCAGCGCATCGTCGATCTTGCCCCAGGCTCCGTTGCCGGCTCCGCTGCATCTGACATGGATGCCGACCGTTACCTTATCACCGGCTTTAACCTCAATGCCTTCAATTCTGGCTTCATGCCAGACATTGTAGAAATCGATTCCGGCGGAGGCTTTCTTGACGATGACGTCGTTGATCTTAACATAAGCATAGATGTCGGTCTGGCCGCCATCGGATCCCATGATGGAGATGGCATACTTGTAGGTCCCTTCCTTCAGATCACTGACGGTCTGTTCCAGATCGAAGTCGATGGAATCATTGGCCTTGCTCCAGAAGTGGAAGTGAAAGTCTCCGGTCAGGGAGTCGGTCTTCTTTTCTTCGATGTAGAGTTCATCACATTTCTTATGATCGATGACCTGCCATTTTCCCAGCTCACCGCTTTCAAAGGAATAGTTATCGAGGAAGTTGTATTCGATCATTGAAAGATAGCATTTGGCAGGCAGGCCGCCGGCTTCTCCTTCAATGACGTACTTGGCAACACCGCCACTGCGGTAGGTCTCATAGTCCGGATTATTCCATTTGACCGCTACGGCCTGTTTGGAATTATCAGACATGACAGCGTTGACCTTATCAGGCAATACGATCTCACCGTTGATGTCGCACATGATGTTGACATCCTCAACAGCATCTACCTTTAATTCTACGGGATTTCCCTTATTCACCAGGTTGAACAGCTTGAGTGACTCCAGCGGATGGCCGGTGCTGTCAAACAGGGCCTGATTGTCCACGGCACTGCCGCCATAATAGCGTCCGGCATCGTTGGGATCATAGCCCCGGGCATAGCTGGCCGCCCAGCCGGATCCGTATTTCTCCCAGATGGCCAGGTTTTCCTCATAGTTCTTACCGCCGACGGTGATCCAGGCCGGTTCCCAATAGAACAGGCCGATGCCCTTCTTCATCTTCGTTATGGCTTCCATGGTATCAACGATGCAGTTGGCCTGACCCTGGACGGTGAACGGATAGTTCTTGGTAAAGGCCCCACCGTCACCGATGGTATTGCCGAAGAAATCGCTGTCATCCGCCGTATAGGCATAAGAGGTCTCTACGACCATCGTTTCCTTGCCGTACTTATCACTGACCTCATCCAGCTGGTTGATCAGATTGTCGAGGGTACCGTGCCAGAACGGGTAGTACGATGAGGCAAAGACGTCATAATCCAGCTGATAGTAGTCCAGACGGAAGGCATAGTCCGGATAGCTGCCATTTTCCGGATTGGCAAAGTGGACGGCAACCCGGGCCTTGGGGAAGACTTCCCGGCAGGCCTTGGAACCGGCCTTCATCAGCTTGACGATCGGTGACCAGTTGACTTCACCGCAGAGTTTCTTATTGGTTTCATTGCCAACCTGGATCATGCCGACGTCGACCTTGGCTTCCTTCAGCTTATTCAGGCATTCTTTGGTGAATTCATAGAGCTTATCGCACTTTTCATCGATCTCCAGCCCCTTCCATTCCAGCGGTACCATCTGCTTGCCGGGGTCAGCCCAGAAATCGGAATAATGGAAATCGACGAGCAGTTTCATGTTGTATTTAGTGGCCCGCTTGCCGATCTCAATGGCGGTATTGATGTCGTTATTGCCACCGCCGAAACCGTTGCCGTCCTTATCGAACGGATGATTCCAGACGCGGACCCGGATGTAGTTTATGCCGCTTTCCGCCAATGTCTGGAAAATGTCGGTCTTCTCACCGGAATAACCGTAAAACTCCACACCGGATTTTTCCAGGGCAATGATGGAGCTAATGTCCACACCCTTGATGAAATCTTCCTTCAGATCAAGTTTCTTTACATAAAGCGTATCAGATTTTTCGGCAAGTTCGTTGCGGTAGCTATTCTGACATCCCGACAATGACAGGATGAGAACAGCTGACAGTAATACCAGTAGTTTCTTCATCATCAGATCTCCTTACTTTTTGACCGATAGAATGGCGATGCCATAGCCCGGGATCGTTACCTTGCCGCTCTTAAGCTCCGCCTTGTCGGTGCTGTTGATGCAGGCATAGTCAATGGTATCATAGCCGGCAAGCGAGCTGACATCGACTTCACAGGGCTCGGTCGCAAAGTTGACCAGGATGCAGATCTTACTGTCATTCCAGCTCTTTTCCAGAACGGAAAGCGTCTTGGTGCATAGGGTGCCGGCAAAGGCAACCTCTCCTCTGGCGATCTGCGGATATTTATTGCGGAGATAGTTGATCTTCTTATGATAGTTCAGCAGTGATTCCGCATCCTTCTGCTGCTGCTTGACGCCCGGATAGACGTATTCAGCCTGGGTGGTTCCGGCCGGATTGCGGCATAAGGAAGCAGTGTCTTCACTGTCCCACAGCATCGCGATTCTCTTGTTTTCATCGTTTCCGGAGCCTACCATGCCGATCTCCGTTCCGTAATAGGTGTAGACGCAGCCATTGAGCATGCCGGTATAGCCGTAAACAAATTTCAGACGTTCGATCTTGCTGCGGCCGATGGCACCGGTGATGCGGTTGGTATCATGGTTATCCAGGAAAATGGCCGGAATGTGACCGTTAGTCAGCGAGATGGAATTGTTGACGGCAGTCCTGAACAGAACATGCGGATTGCTGTTGCGGACGATGGAAGCCAGCGTACCTTCAGCCTGCGAAAGTGAGAAATGGAAGAAGGAATCGATGCCGCTGCTGTAGTAATTCCTGATGACATTGTCACCGGTCCAGGCTTCACCGACGATGTAGCAGTCTTCCTTGATCTTCTTGGCCTCTCTGTTCAGCCATGAGAGGAACTCGACGTTCTTGTCGTCCTGACCGGTATAGTAGCTGGTGACGGCATCCAGACGGAAACCGTCGACGCCGCGGTCGAGCCAGAACTTCATGATGTTAACGATCTCTTCCCGCACCGCCGGACTGTCAAGATTAAGGTCCGGCATCGTATCGACAAACCGGGACTCATAGTACTTTCCGCTGTTGTTTATCTGGGTATAGCCATAAGCCGGGAAATCCTGGAAGTTGTAGTAATCAACATACTTGGATGAAGTCCCGTTTACATAGGCGTTCTTGGCCTCATAAAACCACTTGTGAGCGCTGGAAGTATGGTTTACGACCAGGTCAATGATGATGTTGATGCTTCGCTTGTGAGCTTCCGCTACCAGCTTGTCAAAGTCCTCCAGGGTTCCGTAGTCGGAATCAACGCTGTAGTAATCCATGACATCGTACTTATGGTAGCTGGATGAAGTATGGATCGGCATCATCCAGATCGCACTGTACCCCATGTCCTCGAGGTAATCGAGCTTGGCCGTGACGCCGTTGAGGTCCCCTTTCTTATCGCCATTGGAATCATTAAAGGACGCCACAAAGATCTCGTAGACGTTACGGTAGTTGTCATCAATGATCTCCGGCTTCGGCTCCGGCTTTTCCTTATTGCAGCCAAAGCACATCAGTATCAGGAGTACTGCCAGCAGACTTTTCATATTTTTCATTTAAATCACCTTCCAGTAAGACAAGGCGCAAAAACCTCATCAGTTCCTGCGCCTTACAGCTAATCAAATCAAATTAATACAGCAGATTGTTCTTGGTTTCCTTATCAAAGAAATGCATTACCTTACCAGCGAAGGTGATGTAGATCTTATGGCCGTTTACCATGGCATCACGCTGCTCGTGAGTCAGGTTAACAGTAGGAACTCTGACGATCAGACTGGTATTGTCCTTGGTCAGGACATGCAGATGGAGTTCGGAACCCATCATTTCGTTTACCTGTACGGTGCACTCAATGGAATCCGGATCACCCTCGTGACCTAACAGAATATGTTCAGGTCTGACGCCGAGAATGACCTTGGCCGGCTTGATGTCAGCCTTTTTCAGTTCCTCACCCTTGCTGCCATCGACCTTGATCTTGGCACCGAACGGTTTGACATAGTATTCATTGCCTTCCCTGATGAGGTCGGTTTCAAAGGTGTTCATCTTCGGAGCACCGATGAATTCGGCTACGAACAGGTTCTTCGGCATGTCGAATACTTCGTCAGGAGTGCCGACCTGCTGGATCAGACCATCCTTCATGATGACGATTCTGTCACCCAGGGTCATGGCCTCGGTCTGGTCATGGGTAACGTAAACGAAGGTGGTATTGATCTTCTGACGCAGCAGAATGATCTCAGCACGCATCTGGTTACGCAGCTTGGCATCCAGGTTGCTCAGAGGTTCGTCCATCAGGAATACCTTGGAATCACGTACCATGGCACGTCCGATGGCAACACGCTGTCTCTGACCACCGGACAGAGCTCTCGGCTTACGGTTAAGATAATCGGTAATGCCGAGAATTTCCGCAGCGTTGGTTACTCTCTTGAAGATCTCGTCCTGAGGCATCTTCTGTATCCTCAACGGGAATGCGATGTTCTCGAAGACGGAGAGATGCGGATACAATGCATAGTTCTGGAATACCATTGCGATGTCACGGTCCTTAGGCTGTAAGTCATTGACAACCACGCCGTCGATCTCAATAGTACCGCCGGAGATCTCTTCCAGACCGGCGATCATTCTCAAGGTCGTGGACTTGCCGCAGCCGGATGGTCCGACAAATACGACGAATTCCTTGTCTTTGATGTCGAGATTGAAGTCATTAACTGCAATCACGTTTTTATCGTAAACTTTCTGTACGTTTGTTAATTTTACTCTTGCCATAACGGCCTCCTATCCTTTTACCGCTCCACCGGTTACACCTTCAACATAATACTTCTGCAGCGCCATGAACAGAATCGTGATCGGAATCGCTACAATGACACCGCCAGCACAGAACATCGTATAATTGGCCGCCATTGATGATGACGTACCGATCATGTTCTGCAAACCTACGGCAACGTTCATGCCGGCACTGGTTGCGTGAGCAACGTAGTTGGCAAGCATGAAGTCACCCCAAGGTCCCATGAAAGCTGTCAGTATCGTATAAATGACGATAGGCTTTGCCAATGGCAGGATAACCTTTGTCAGGACCTGAGCCCTGGTGCAGCCGTCAACGCGGGCCGCTTCATCCAGGGAACGCGGGATCGTATCAAAGTAACCCTTGGAAACATAGTATCCCATGCCGGAACTGGCAACATATACGAGGATAAGGCCAGGGATGGAATTGGCATTGGTCATTCCCCATGAACTTAAGAGCTTATAAAGCAGGATCAAGGAGAGGAATCCCGGGAACATGCCTAAAATCAGCATCAGGTTCATCAACGGCTTACGGGACTTGAAACGCAGTCTGGAGAGCGTATAGCTCATGCAAAGTACGATGATCGTCTGTAAGACGGAAACGAACAGAGCGATGATGAAAGTATTCTTGAACCAGATCGGGAAATCGGTCTTGGTAAACAGATTGATGTAGTTGTCGAATCCCCACTTCTGCGGAATGATGTATTCAACCTGATATGTCGATTCACAGCGGAATGACTCACAGACCAGACAGAAGAACGGGAACAGCCAGATGATCGAGATGATCGTCAGAGCCGTGTAGATGATGCCGTTAGACAGCCTTGTTTTGGCTTTCATGCCCATATGTTGCTTTTTCTTATCCATTATGAGTAGTCCTCCTCATTTCTGGTTGAAGGCATTACATTGTAAACGATGAGTGACAATGATGCGACAACAACGAAGATCATGATACCGATTACGGAAGCCAGATAGTACTTACTGCCGGCACCGTTAACGATCTTGAACAGCCAGGTGATCAGCAAGTCGGTATCACCCGCAGCACCGGCTGAAGTCAGAAGTTTCGGGTTGGTCGGGCCGCCGCCTGACAGTAAGAAGATAACGTTAAAGTTATTGATGTTTCCGATGAAGCTGGTCAGCAGATACGGGCCGGTTACGAACAGCATGTACGGCAAGGTGATCTTGGTGTACTGCTGCCAGGTGTTGGCACCGTCAACGGAAGCTGATTCGTAGAGGTCAGTCGGGATATTCATCAGAATACCGGTAGCGATCAGCATCAGATACGGGATACCGATCCAGACATTGATGAGAACTACCATTATTCGGGCCGTGGTTGGTGATTCCCACAGTCTCAGGTATTCAGACAGGTCGTGGATGATGCCCCACTTTACCAGAATGCCGTTGAGTACGCCGTTTACAGCGAACATCTTGGAAACATACAGCAGGGAAATGAACTGCGGAACCGCACTTGTCAATACCAGAATGCCACGCCACATCTTCTTGAACTTGATGCCCTTCTTGTTGATCATGATGGCAACCAGCATGCCCAGGAAGTAGTTCGTGAAGGTTGCCAGAACAGCCCACATCAATGTCCAGGACAGAATCTCACCGAAGGCAAATGACAGGTTGTCAGTACCGGTATTGATTGAGAACAGTGAATTGAAGTTCGACAGACCTACCCAGGTAAACAGGTTGGAATAACCGTCATGGGCAGCGTCATAGTTGGTAAAGGCGACCAGGATCATGAAGATGATCGGGAATACCGTGAAGGTAAAGATGCCGAATACCGGCAGTGCCAGCAGGGTCTTGTGGAATTCATCATCCATCATTGACTGCAGGTCTTCCTTACCGCTCTTTAACTTCTTTCCGGATTTCAGGATGCTTTCAGCGATCCGGTTCTGCTTGACATTGAGCCTCCAGGTATAGATGAAGGCAATGATGAACAGGATGGTCAGGGTTCCATATAACAGGATCTTGAACGAGTTATCCCCTTCTACTCTGACATAGGTATCCAGGATCGGGTCATAAACTGATCCGGACTTGAGGGTACCCAGAGTTGAATACTTTCCAAGCCAGTAGAAACCGGCTACGGCCATGTAGACGATGAATACTATCTCAAATACCAGGAACAGCAAGCCTCTGAGGATCTGGCCTCTGGCAATGCTGCCGAAGCCCATGACCAGATATGATACCTTTGTTTTCCAGTCACCATTGGTAAAGGTCGTCACGATATCGACGCATTCATCCTTGATCTTGACAAAGAAGCCCTTGATTATGGCGATGGCTGCCTTGAAAAGATTGACGAAGAATGTTGGGATCTTCTTGAAGAAGTGAACGACATCATAGCCGATGGCCTGCAGTTTGGAGAGACGGAGGTAATCAAGATCGTTAAGATCACTGAATATGCTGATGTTTTTGTTATTATACTCTGTCATATTTGATATCTCCTAAGCACAGTAGGTTGAGCAAAAGCTCAACCTACTGTCAGTTTAATAATCAGATCAATTATTTCTTTTCAATTGAGATTTCGCCTGATGTTTCATTATAGGTAACGGCATATTTGCCAGCTGCCTTGAAGATGATATTGTTGTCAGGGTTGTTAGCCGGATCCGGTTCATTGATCAGATCCTTGCCGTTGACGACCTGAGCGCATCCCTTGTCGTTTTCCCAGGTGGTGATGGAAACGATACGGCCGCCCATGTAGTCTGACTGAGGAACATCAAGTTCGATGGTGTAGACATCACCGTTCTTGGACAGCTTGAAGGTCTTGTCAGAGTTGTTCCAGCCATTCCAGGCACCGACGAATACATAGCCTTCCAGACCTACGAGTCCTTCAACGGCTGCCTGATAGTCTTCCAGAGCCTTCTTCAGATCGGCTTCGCTCTTAGCGGTCTTGGCACTGGCGCCTAAGCCACCGGCGATTCCCCACCAGCCATCATTGATCTGGCCCTGAGGGATGGCGTATGCTGACTGAGCATAGAAAGCGGTCAGAGCAACGTCGTTCTTAACTGCATCGGATTCCTGAACGGCCTTGACGCTCGGGCCCCATGAGAACTGATCGAATCTGTCCTTGGAGCACTTCTCGCTGGAGAGATATAAGGCTAACTGCTGTAAGACAGCATTTCTGACATTGTCATTTGACGGCTTGATACCGATCATCTTGATGCCAGAGAATGAACCTAAGTGGTAGGTCTTGCCGTCAACGGTGAATGACGGTAAGGCTGCTGCACCGTAGTTGTCGCCCCAGATCTTCTTGATGGTATCGGTTGCCCAGGTACCGGAAACGATTACGGCTGAACCGGTAGCGTCGTCACCCTTTGAAGAGTTGACATAAGCCTTTGACTTGGTGATCTTTTCCAGACCCTTCATGGCTACTAAGCCTTCAGCTGAATTGTAGGTGTCATCAACATCAGCCCAGGTGCCGTCCGGATTGGCGGTCCAGATGTTCTTGCAGCCGGTGCCGATGAAGAATGCTGCGGTATACCAGGCATTCTCAAGTTCGAATGAGATCTGCTTGTTGGCAGCTTCGCAGTCAGCGATGATGTCTTCCAGAGAATTCAGATGTTCAGCCTTGACAACGCTCTTGTCATAGAACATGAAATAGCCGTTGTCACCGGTGATCGGGTAAGCATAGACCTTGTCGCCGAAGGTAGCGCAGGATACTGATGTAGCATCATGAACTTTCTTGACTTCTTCGGCAGCGGCCGTACCGGCTACTAACAGAGCGTCAGCCTGTACCAGTCTGGCCAGCTGGTCCTGAGCGAAACAGTACATGTCTGGTGCTGTTTCAACGTCGTTTAATACTAATGTTGCAGCGTTGGCTTCGGTAACACCTTCGATGGTAGCGTTGATTACGACACCAGGGTTGGCATCACAGAATTCCTGAATGTGCTTCTGGAATAATTCCTTAACGCCTGCTACTTCGGATACCCACATCTTGATGTTATAGGTACCTGCTAACGGATTGGCACTGTTATTGTTATTGCCGCTGTCGTTGTTTTCCTTATTACAGCCGACTAATCCAAATACCATTGTCAAACTTAACAAAAGAATAAGTAATTTTTTCATATTTCCTCCTTTATGTTTTTAATTACTTCAATCACATCTTATCACACAATTCCGATTAGTGAAAGCGTTTTCTCAATTTCTCTGCAGAAAATGATCAATGGTTTCTAATCTTCTTAATGTCATAAGGAATGATTGTTCTTTCCCCTTTTTCTCCTTCCCTTAAGCGCTGAGCCGCCTTGACGGCAGCACCTCCGATCCGGTAGAAATCCTGCCGGCAGGTGACGAATTCCTCACCGATGTAACCCAGCAGTCTGATGCCGTCAAATCCGGAGATCCTGATGTCCGATCCCTCCGGCAGTGCCCGGCGGGCTCCGATCGCCATCAGATCACTGGCGCAGACAATTGCATCATATTTTCTGGTAAGATTCCTGACGATTTCATAAGCCCTGTCTTCGGAAAAATCTCCGTTGACGACGTCCAGTTTCAGTTTCTTTTCCATCGCCAGCCGTTTCATCCCGGCCAACCTCATGTCGGTGACATAGCCGTCATCCTTTCCCTTCATATACAGTACCGTATCACCAAAGTCACAGATGCCGGCAGCGACATCATGCTGTCCCTGACAATGATCGATCATGACACAGGAGATATTGTCAGTAACGATATCAGCATCGACGATTACCATCTTGTAGTTGCCGTGATCGAACAGGTAGTGCATCTTGGTGTCGTTTCGGTTAAGGCCGAAGACGATGATGGAATCGGCGAACAGTGAGTGGAAATACCCAAGAGTTTCCTCATCACTGAGTTTGTCGATGGAATCATTGAAGACGGTAACGAGTTCCAGATTCTGCCTCCTGGCTTCATCAAAGGCCCCCAGTATGTACAGCATGTTGATCTCGTCGATCTGCTGGAACTTATCGTTGACATTGATGAAAACGGCGATCCGGTTCTTCTGCTTGCTGGAAAGAGCACTGGCTACGGTATTGGGAATGTAGCCGGTCTCTTCAACGACCTTCATTACCTTTTCCCGGGTTTCACTGGAAATACTGGTATAGTTCTTTAATACCTTGGAAACCGTGCTTACCGATACCCCTGCTTTGGCGGCGACTTCCTTGATTCCTATTCTTTCATGCATTATTTCTTATCTCTCATTCTCTTCTTATTGACAGTTTTCAATCTTCTTGAAAGAGCTCGGAAATCCTTCAGCTTATACTCCCAGTTAGGAGAGCCAACTGATCCAGGAAGATTTATTCTCCTGGCATCCAGCAGAATGTCAACAACGGAAAGGATGATGTAATTGCTTTTCAGGTTGAAGGCATATTTTAGGATGCCGTTAAGAACATCGGATTCAGGATACTTGTTTCTGATGAACTTATCCAGAACCTTCTTCTCATTCCTGTTAAGGGAACGATACCAGGTTCTCAATGATTCGTTGTCATGAGTGCCGACATAAGCCAGCTCATGCTCCTTGGACTCACCGTACATGTTAAATTCCAGGATCCTCATGCCCGGCAGATGGAAGTGGTCTCTTAACTCCAGGACTTCCGGTCTTAAGTCTCCCAGATCTTCGGCAACAATGTTGCTGTTGGGATATTTCTTGAAGAACTTGGTGAAGAAGTCCTTGCCGGAGTTGACGATCCATTCGCCGTTGATGGCTGTTTCTTCCTTTGAGTCGATCTTCCAGTAGGTGTCAAACGCCCGGAAATGGTCAATTCTCAGAATATCATAGAGGTTTTCGCTGTAGTGAATGCGATCGAACCAGAAATCATAGTCATGCTTTCTTAATTCCTTCCAGTCATACAGCGGATTGCCCCATCTCTGTCCGGTGGCTGAGAAATAATCAGGCGGTACACCGGCGATCCAGTGCGGACGGCCGTCCGGATAGAGTTCAAAGTACTGACGGTTATAATAGACGTCATCGGAATCGATGCCGACATAGAACGGCATGTCTCCCATCACGGTTATCCGCTTTTTCTTCAGATATTTCTTCAGCAGCGCGAACTGATGATAAAGCTGATACTGAATGAACTTGTGAAGTTCAATGATCTCTTCATGTTTCC
The DNA here is from genome assembly GCA_017445225.1 of Erysipelotrichaceae bacterium. Lineage (GTDB taxonomy): Bacteria > Bacillota_I > Bacilli_A > Erysipelotrichales > Erysipelotrichaceae > RUG521. The sequence continues at coordinate 64,437 of JAFSUN010000007.1, forward strand.
TTAAAAGCTGAATGTTTCTGTTCTGCGGGAAGTTCTTGTATTCATCAGGCCATTCTACCCAGCATCTGTTTTCATTGTATTCCTTGAAGGTAATGAATATCGCATAGTCAATGACCCATTTCTGAGCCGTGAACCGGCGGTATTGGCGGTCGGGAATGAAATTGATGAAGGCTTCAACCAAAAGCTTTCTCTTCAGCTGTTTGGCTGCCTGATAATCAATGGTGGATACTCTGACTTTTTCGGGAACGGTCCTGATCAGTCCTTCGTTCTTCAGGATCTCTGGAGAAATGTAGCTTTCATCAAGAGCCTTGCTGGAGAGACACTGATATGGTGAATATCCGTAACCAAGAGGATTAAGCGGCAGAATCTGCCAGATGTCATATCCGGCTTCCCTGATCATGTCTGCGAACCGGTAGGCTTCAGGGCCAAAATCACCGATGAAAAACGGTGAAGGCAGTGATGCGACCGGCATTAAAACTCCTGTATGTTTCATAATATCCAATTCCTTTTGCGAAAACGATTTCTAATTTTATTTTATTTTGAAGTTTTAAATATTACAATAGGTAATTTGAAAAATTTACGAAATTTTTACTAAGAATATTATTGAAATTAAAAAGGCATGAATAAAAGAGGAGATCTCTCTCCCCTTTCATTAATCATTTGTGTAGTTGTCGAAGTATCCCTGAACCAGAACGACCGGTGTTCCCTTGTCCCCGGAGCCGCTGGTAAGATCGCACAGAGAACCGATCAGGTCAGTCAGCTGTCTTGGCGTTGTTCCCTCGGATTCCATCTTGCCGACCAGATTATTATCCTTCTCGCGGATCCGGTTGGAGATGGCCGCCTTCAGGGCATCACCGGATAGTCCGGCAAAGTCATTGTCTGCCAGATACTTCAGTTTCAGTTCGTTTGGTGTTCCCTTCAAACCGTCGGTTGAATAAGGTGAGACGACAGGATCAGCCAGTTCCCAGATCTTGCCGACCGGATCCTTAAAGGCTCCGTCACCGTAAACCATGACTTCAACATGTTTGCCGGTCTTGTTCAAAACTTCCTTCTGAATGGTGTTGATCAGTTCGGTAGCGTCATTGGGGAACAGCTTGACGGTGTTCTCAGTAGCTTTATTGGAGCCCAGCAGACCGAAATCAGCGTTATAACCGCTGCCGTTTACCGGCTTGTTCAGGATGTCGTCCATGCTGTAGACGACAGCACCCATTTCACTGAGGACCCTCTTGGTTCTCTTTCTGGTATGAATGTCACAGTTGATAACCTTATTGGTGTATTTCAGGATCTCTCTGGCATGGTTGGCGAAGATGACCTCAACCTCACATCCGCAGTCTCTGATCAGATCGCGGTAGTATTCAACATAATCTACACCGGTGAACGGATGAATGTTGCGTCCGAACTTGGCGCGGTATTCAGCTTCATCCATGACCTTGGAATAGGAATCGATGCCGGCATCATCCAGCTGATCTTCAGTGAGCAGCTGATTGCCTACCTCATCACGCGGATATGACAGCATCAATATGATCTTGTCAGCGCCCATGGCCATGCCCTTGAGGCAGATGGCAAAACGGTTACGGGATAAGATCGGGAAGATGACACCGATGGTGCCGCCATTGAACTTTCTTCTGACATCTTCAGCAATGTCAGCGACACTGGCGTAGTTGCCCTGGCTTCTCGCCACGATCGACTCGGTAACGGCAATTACATCGCGGTCCCTGATTTCAAAATTATCTGTACTGGCAGCAGTAAGAACACTGCTTACAACAATTTCAGCAAGATCGTCACCTTTACGGATGATTGGGCATCTGATGCCCCGTGATACGGTACCAACATTTCTGCTCATAACACTTCTCCTTTAAAAACAACAAAAAAAATATAGCACTATTCCTCAGCATTTACAATCAGTTAGATTTTCCCAATGCAGGTAAATCGTGCTGATGTATTACTGAGAAACAGTGCTCATTACTATTCGTTTTCTTCGGACTTCTCTTCGACCGGCACCGGTTCCGGTTCGCTGGCATTGGCAAACAGCGGCTTGATATCCAGGGAAAACTGGGAAGGCTCAGAAGTTTCTTCTTCCTTCTGGCCGGCTGCCTTTTCAGCCTTGCGGTTTTTCCGTAAAGCCGGAAGGTATTTTCTGACCATGACATAGATGTCACACAAAGCCGAAACGATGAAGGCGATGCCGGCAAAGACCATCGTGGTTTCCTTACTGGAGAAAGGATTTACGAAGATCAGACATGATCCGATCAGGGAAACGATGGCCGTAAAGGCGACAAAGAACCAGTCGCTGTTATTGAGCCGCAGTTCATTGATGGCCCACTGAACCTTGAACAGACCGGCAGACAGCGTGGCAATGCCGTACAGAACGGTTACAGAACGGAAGACCTTCAGGAACCATTCGGTATCTGCGAACAGAAAGATTCCGCAGAAGGCCAGCATCAGGCCCTTAAAGAGATCCTGTTTGAGCATGGCTACGGCAATTGAATCATGGAAGTAGCAGTAGATGTAATAGATGGCCATGATGATGCCGAAAATGCCTCCGCACTTCAGAACGGAAACCGTAAAGCGTTCCGGATCCGCCAGCAGCAGAATGCCGACAACGATCTCCACAACGGCAATGATGATCACAAATTTATTCTTCTCCAAAAATTCCTTCATATAGATTCTCCAATTAATTACCCTTTTAATTTACCATATTTTGCCAGCACTTTCCGATTCAGTTTGCTGTAGATGCGTTCCCGGAACCATTTCTCACTGGATTTGGAAATTACCTCATCGATGTCAAACCAGCTGACAGCCCGGTTTTCATCGTCTTTTGCCTTCAGAGGCTGACGGTCATCGGCGATCAGCAGATAGGTAACGTTTAGATGCAGATGACTGGATACATAATGCCCTTTTTTTTCGTGCCCGTCAACAGTCAGAATTTCCACAGAAAGCAGTTCATCGTCGGCGCTAACCGCTTCGATCCCGCTTTCCTCCCTGACTTCCCGAATGGCGACAGAGCGCAGGTCCTGATTGCCGTCAGCGTGTCCGCCCAGCCAGCTCCAGGAATTATAGATATTGTGATAACACATCAGTACACGATCATGATTCTGATTGATCACCCAGCTGCTGGCAGTAAAGTGAGCTTCATTATTTTCTCTCATATAGGCTTTCGGCTCATCGACATATTTCAGCATGATCGCCTTATCAAGGGTTTCCTGTTCATTTACGGGAACATATCGTTCCAATTCTTCTCGTAAAGTCATATCGGTTATCTCCTTTGGTCATTAGAATTATCCATTAGAGTTACTCTAATGAACGTGAATTTCATCTTCTGGTTTTCTGATAGGCCAGCCGCGGCGTTCCGTCTGAACAGATGATGATGCCGCAATAGCTGAAGCCATTACTGATGAGCATGTTCTGCATGGTCAGATTATCCTTATGGGTATCCACCCGCAGATTATCAGTCCTTTCCATGGCCCAGTCGATGCAGAACAGGCCGATCCCCCTTCTCTTGCCGGCAGAAGCGATCCGATGAATTACACCGTAGGGTTCGTCATTTAGCCAGCTGCCTTCATAGATTACATCGTAGGTTGGATCATGGCCAACCAGGAAATAGAAGACTCCCAACAGTTCTTCTGCTTCCTCAACAACATATAGATCCTGTGCCTCAATGTCCTGATAGATCTGCTGACGGCTTGGATAGCCGTTGATCCACTGATTGAGGTTTCCATGCGATCTCATGTACATTCTTCCGGTATCATAGATCTTCGTTATTTCTTCAATATCTCTTAATTCAGCTTTTCTTATTTTCATAACAGAATTATAACTTCAATTTCGAGTGTTTTATATTCTTTTGACTTTGGTTATTCAGTTGACGCTGTTTTTTTGAAAAGCTATACTTATCTAGTAAGCATTTAAGTAATCAGAATTTTAACCGGAAAGGAAGTGTCCGTCACATGAAAAACATGGAAGCATTACAGGATGAGAGCATTCATGAGATCATCAACCTCGTCAGATCGATAACCAATCCCAAGGCCCTCAGAGAAGCCCTTGAGGACTATCATGACCATGACATTTCCGACGCCTTGGAGTTACTGTCAACCAAGGAAAGGCTGATGCTTTATCAGGTGCTCGGCATTGAAAGAACCGCTGATGTCATCTCCTATCTCGATGAGCCGGAACAGTACATCTCTGAGATCAATATCGCTGACGCAGCCCGGATCATTGCTGAGATGGACGCTGATGATGCCGTTGACCTGCTCGATGAAATCAATGATGAATACGAAGCCAAACTGCTCGATCTCTTATCAAAGAAGGATGCCAGCGACATCAAGCTTATTCAGTCCTATAATGATGATGAAGTCGGCAGCATGATGACGACCAACTATCTGCAGATCACCAAGGGCATTACCATCAAGCAGGCCATGAAGGAACTGATCAGACAGTCCAAGGACATTGATAACATCGATACCCTGTATGTCGTCGATGAAAACAATCTGTTCTACGGTGAGATCTCCCTGCGTGACCTGATCAGAGCCCGGGCTGATGACAACCTGGAAGATCTGATCATGACCGAATATCCGGTCCTCTATGACCGCCTGAAAGTTCAGGACTGCCTGGAAGACATCAAGGACTATGCTGAACAGTCACTGCCGGTAATCAACATCGATCTCAAACTGCTGGGCATCATCACTGCTCAGGACATCATTGAGAGAGTTGAAGCCGAATTGAGTGAAGACTATGTCAAACTCGGCGGCTTGTCCTCTGCTGAAGATCTTGATGAACCGGTAAGACAGTCTGTGAAGAAGCGTCTTCCCTGGCTGTGTGCTCTGTTGGTACTGGGCATGCTGGTCAGCTCCGTGGTCGGCATCTTTGAAGGAGTCGTTGATAAGATCGCCATCTTGGTCGCCTTCCAGTCCTTGGTACTGGACATGGCCGGTAACGTGGGAACCCAGTCACTGGCCGTCACCATCCGCGTATTAATGAGTGATGAGGTCGGACCCAAAGACAAGATGAAGCTGATCTTCAAGGAAATCAAGGTCGGACTGACCAATGGTCTGGTTCTCGGAATCGGCGCCTTCCTGCTGATCGGATTGTACATCATGTTATTAATGCATCGGGAAGCTTCCTTTGCCTTTGCGGTCAGCGCCTGCGTGGGAGCTGCTCTGTTAACCGCCATGCTGGTTTCCAGCCTGGTTGGTACCGTCATCCCGATCACTTTCCAAAAGCTCGGTGTTGACCCGGCCGTCGCTTCCGGACCGTTCATTACCACCGTCAATGACCTGGTGGCTGTCGTCTCCTATTACGGATTATGCTGGCTGTTGCTGATCAAGGTCATGCATTTTGCTTAAAAAGAAACAAGCCCGGAAATCCGGGCTTTAATGTTAATTACTTAAAGTAATGGGGCAAAGATTCTGATAACCGAGACCAGCAGATTGCCGAAAATGCTGCGGTTCTTGATCTCCTCTTCAATGACCTGATGAGATACTGCAAACTGTTCCAGCAGGTCTTTTTTGATTTCACTGATAACCGGAGTCCTGTACAGATAGGTTCCGTTTTCAAAATGCAGATAGAGGCTGCGGTAGTCGAGATTAACGGTACCGACCGTCGCAACAACGTCATCGCAGACAAAGGTCTTGGAATGAATGAACCCCGGAGTGTACTCATAGATCTTGACGCCGTTTCTTACCAGAACACCGTAATACGACTTGGTAATGTACCAGACGATCTTCTTGTCCGGGATGCCGGGTACGACGATCCGGACATCAACACCGCGGTTGGCCGCCAGCGTCAGGGCATTGGTCATCTCGTTGTCGATGATCAGATATGGGGTATCGATGTAGACATATCTGGTTGCCTGGTTGATGATGTTAAGATAGACGTTCTGACTGGTCAGTTCGGCATCAAGCGGTGTCTCACCATAAGGAGCGATGTACCCCCCTTCCCTGGGACAGTCAGCGTGCCGGCGGAAAACCTCATAATCATTGTCTTCCTTACGCAGAGCATTCCAGTTAGTAAGGAACATGATCGTGAGCGACCAGACGGCTTCGCCCTTGAACATCAGGATGTTGTCCTTCCAGACGCCGAATCTTTTAATGGCATTGATGTATTCATCAGCCAGATTTATGCCGCCGGTAAAGGCGGTCTTGCCGTCGATGACCAGGATCTTGCGATGATCACGATGGTTGAGAATGACATTGATGCGCGGGTTGACCCGGTTAAAGGAGATGGCCTTGATGCCTTCCTTCTCGAGATTCTCAATGAAATCGGAGCTTAGGGTCATCAGCGAACCGATGTCATCGTACATGACTCTGACTTCCACGCCCTCTTTGACCTTCCGTTTGAGAACTTCATGAACGCTGTCCCAGAAAACCCCCTTGTTGATGATGAAGTATTCCAGGAAAATGAATTCCCTGGCGTTTTCCAGTTCCCTCATCAGCGTATCATAGCCGGCTTCTCCGATGTTGAAGTATTCAATGTGCTGACCGTGATAGACCGGATACTGCGACTTATCATATATGTAGCGGATCTGTCCCTGATAATTGTCAGCCTCCTCCTTAAGGCTTTCCAGAACTTCAGAGTCCTGACTGTAATAGACGTCGGCAAATTCCGTCTCTGCCTGGATCTGCCGGAAGGTCCGGCTGATGTAGAGGTTACTGTCGAAAAACAGGTATAAACCGGCTCCCACGGCCGGTAAGACGCTTATCAGCATGATCCAGAGAAAACTGGTGGCCAGATGATTGGAATTATTTATGATGTAGACGATCAGGATAACACCGATGACACGCAGGATGCTTTCCAGCCAGACGGCATAACTGTAGAAGCGCAGAAAAAGATACAGCACAAATCCGGCTTCCAGTGCCGTAGTCAGTATTATCAGCAATATTCTGAAAAAAGGTGATTTAAGCAGTTTCATTTAATAAAGTTGTCCAATAATCAGATCAGATTCAGATGCTTCATGGCCTTATAAATGCCGTCATCATCGATGTCATCGGCTACATAGGTAGCCATATCAAACAGTTCCCGGTCACCATTACCCATGACGACCTTTCCTCTGGTAACTTCCAGCATCGGGATGTCATTCATCGAATCACCGAAACTGATGGTATCTTCGATGTCCATGTCCAGGTACTTTAACAGATCAAAGATGCCCTGGGCCTTGGAATGCCCCTTCTGCATTACTTCCAGGTATTCGTCACTGCGGATCGTCAGTTCAAAGTCTTCTTTCAGATAATCATAGATCTCCTGAATGTCGACTTCGCGGTGATGGAAGACATTGAACTTGTCAACGGTAAAGCCGTTGTAGACCCCATGAGGATAGTAATCAAGCTTCATGTTGTTCTTGCTGTAATTGACGATCATCGTCCTGTTATAGTCTACGGTATTGATCTCGGGGAAATAGATGCTTTCCCGGCTCTCAAACACCGGTTCCACATCGTATTTCATCAGCATGGCAAAGATGTCCCTGATCTTCTCTTCGGGTATTCCCGAATGCATCAGGGTCTTGCCATGGAAAGTAATTTCGGTTCCCCCACCACAGATGAATCCGTCAAAGTTGCTGTCCCAGATCTCCTGTTCAATTGTGCAGGAACATCTGCCGGTATTGATGATGCAGTAATGACCGTTTGCCTGAGCCATTCTAATGGCCTTTAAGGCGCTGTCCGGAACATGGGCGGTCTTATAACTTACCAGGGTCCCGTCCAGGTCGAAGAAGAGGATCTTTCGCTTCATATCAATACCTCCGATCAAGTTAATGATATCATGACTGCGGTTTCAGTTAAACAAAAAGTCTCCCGGAAACTGCCGGGAGACCAAGGAAAGAATTATATCAATGTACTGCTTTGAATTTCCTGACGGCGCTGTATTTGCTGGTATTCGGCAAGCCGTTGAGTTCAACGACCTTCATCTTGTAATAGTAGGTCTTGCCGATGACGGCTGTCGTATCGATGTACTGTCCGCTGCCGCCGGCCACCGTGGCGATCTCCTTGAAACCGGAACTCTTTCTGGTTGAACGGTAGATCTTATAGGCCGTAGCACCGTATGGCTCATCGAATTCAATTACTATGTTATCGCTGGAATTCAGATAGATGTTATTGATGACCGGTACGTTGATGACGGTCTTGACGCTCTTGGCTGAACTCATGCCGGATTCACAGGAATAAACGTCATAGCCGTCGACATATCTTAAGACACCGGAAACCTTATAGTAATAGGTCTTGCCGAGGGTCAGACCGGTATCGATGTACTCAAGGGCGCTGGTTTCCTTGATCAGGGTATAAGGTCCCTTCTTGCTGGTGGCGCGGTAGACATTGTAAACATCAGCACCTGCAACGGCCTTCCAGCTGATCATGGCAGCCTGATAGTTTACGGACTTGACAGTCGGTGAAACGTTCTTCTTCAGATAACCGTAGAAGTCGATTCCGGAGTAATCGGTGTATTCTGTCGGGCTTTCATCCGTGAAGTAAGCCCTGACCCGGTAGAAGTACTTCTTGCCGGCAACCAGTTTCTTATCGGTATACTTCAGGGTCGTTTCCTTCTTAACGGTAGCGATCTTGACATAGCCGTAGTCGGGATCATTGCTTCTTTCGATCTCATAGCCAGCCGCTCCCGGGATCCTTTCCCAGGTCAGCTTGGCTGAGGAGCCGGAACGCTTGATGGAGTAGACAATCGGTACTTCGGCACTGTCAACATAAACGATCGTAGCGCTGTCAAAGCGGAGATACTGTTCTTCGTTTTCATCTTCAATGGTCCAGACTTCTTCCAGATCATAAGATTTCATCGAATACTTTTCGGTGAGTTCGACCAGCTTGAAGGACTTGCCGATGTTGATCTTGGCCAGATCATTGTAATAGGTCTCCAGTCTCTCCAGAACCCCATTTCTTCTCAGGTTGATATATTTTATCTTGTTATTGGTAAATCCCAGATCATAGAGCAGAGTATTCTTGGTGACATTCAGTGAAGTCAGCTTGTTATGATTGCAGTAAAGATAATTCAGATCAGTCTGCTTGGTTACATCCAGCTTCTTCAGTTTATTGCCGGAAACATCAACATATTCCAGATATTTGTTATTCTTCAGATTGATGCTGGAAATCTTATTATAGGAAACATCCAGATAATACAGATTCTTATTGTTGGTCAGGCTGATGGATGAGATGGAGTTACTGCAGACATCGAGTTCAGTCAGTTTCTTATTGCGGGAAACCGACAGTTTTTTCAGTTTGTTATACTGAGCCCGCAGAACTGAAAGGTTGCTGGCTCCGGAAACATCGATGCTGGCAATGGAGTTAAGGTTAACATTTATTGACTGTATGACTTTGTTACTGCCGATTTTAAAAGAAGTAAGCCGGTTGTTCTCTGCTTCAACGGAAATAAGCTTCTTGTGTCTGGAGATGTCGATCTTAGTCAGGTCATTGCCCTTGATCTCGAGATATTCCAGATTCGGCAGCTTGTTGACATTGAATTCCTTGATGTAGTTATCGTTGCATTCCAGATAATTGACGTTGTGGAAAACCTGGATGCCTTCAAGAGAGCCGATATCCTGGGCGTTGCACTGGATATTGGTAACGGCTTCGATCTCCTGGGAACTCAGGACATTATCGTGGTTCTTATCAAGTTTGTTATGAACATATTTCCGGAAGTTAGGATCCGGGAAGATGTCCTCGCTGATGGGCACGTCATCACTGGCCTTAACCGCACTGAAAGTTAACGGCAAGGCCGTCAAAACCATTAAAACGGCTAAAATAACCTTTAGCTTTGAACCTTTCATAATTCTTACCTCCAAAGTACTATACTTCTAATTCAATTTTATCTTATTGACCGTCATTTATCAATATCAGTTCCCTTCGCAAAAGGAAAAGGCCGCAATGGGCCTTTATCTTATTTGAAGTGATCCTTGTTCTTGACAATGACGTCATGAGCTCCGCCTTCCACGATGGAAGTTGCGGATACCAGTGTCAGCTTCGCCTTGCTCTGCAGTTCCTTGATGGTCAGAGCACCGCAGTTGGTCATCGTTGACTTGATCTTCTGAACAGTCATCCGGACGTTGTCCTTAAGAGCGCCGGCATAAGGGACATAGGAGTCGACGCCTTCCTCAAAGGTCAGGCTGCCTTCATCCTCGTAGCGTTGCCAGTTACGGGCACGGTTGCTGCCTTCACCCCAGTATTCCTTGACATAGTTGCCGTTGACGACCAGCTTGGTGGTCGGGCTTTCATCAAAGCGGGCAAAGTATCGGCCCAGCATGACGAAGTCAGCTCCCATGGCTAAGGCCAGGGTAATGTGATAGTCATAGACGATGCCGCCATCCGAGCAGATCGGAACATAGATTCCGGTCTCTTCATAATACTTCTGACGGGCCTGGGCAACGGAAATGACGGCTGTTGCCTGTCCGCGGCCAATGCCCTTGGTCTCTCTGGTAATGCAGATGGAACCGCCGCCGATGCCGATCTTGACAAAGTCAGCACCGCAGTCAACCAGGAAACGGAAGCCTTCAGCATCGACGACATTACCGGCACCGACCTTTACGGACTCACCATAGGTTTCCTTGATCCATCTGATGGCTTCCTTGGTCCAGTAGGTAAAACCTTCCGAAGAGTCAATGCACAGAATGTCGGCTCCGGCATTTACGAGAGCCGGAACTCTGTCTTTATAATCGCGGGTATTGATGCCGGCACCAACGGTGTAGCGCTTGTTGCCGTCCAGCAGTTCATTCGGGTTTTCCTTATGGGAATCGTAGTCCTTACGGAATACGAAGTAGCACAGATTGCCTTCATCATTGATGATCGGCAGAGCATTGAGCTTATGCTCCCAGATGATGTCATTGGCTTCAGAAAGAGAGATTCCCTCATTCCCGACTACCAGTCTTTCAAAAGGAGTCATGACCTCCTCAACGCGGGTATCAGGGCCCATCCTGTTGATGCGGTAGTCTCTGGAGGTCAGCACACCCAGCAATTTGCCGGTGGCCGTTCCGTCATCGGTAACTGCCATCGTGGAGTGACCGGTCTTGTGCAGAAGCTTGACAACGTCAGCCAGAGTGTAATCCGGCTTGACATTGGAGTCGGAAATAACGAATCCGGCCTTATAGTTCTTGACGCGGGAAACCATGGCCGCTTCTGATTCGATGCTCTGATTACCGTAGATGAATGACAGTCCGCCTTCTCTGGCCAGAGCAATGGCCATGCGGTCATCGGATACCGACTGCATGATGGCGCTGACCATCGGGATATTCAAACTCAGAGCCGGTTCTTCGCCTTTCCTGAATTTTACTAACGGGGTTTTCAGATTTACATTGGATGGTGTACAGTTAACATCAGTGTAGCCGGGAACCAGCAGATACTCACTGAAGGTATGGGCAACATCCTTGAAGAAATAAGCCATGGAACACTCCTCCTTTTTTTAATTTGTATTTATTATACATACTTTTGAATGAAATGGTTATACAAAAAGAAAAAATCCCGTTTACCGGGATTTCATATTTCAGTAATTGAAGTGTTCTCTCATTATCTGCGCAACGATCTTCATGCTGCGATCGCTGGACTCCATGTAGCCTACCCGGTCCAGGAAACCGTGGAAGGTTCCGATGAACTTGTAGAAATCGACCTGGATGCCGGCGGCGTTAAGACGGTCGCAGAATTCCTCTGACTGCATCGTCAGGAAATCGTATTCTGCACAGATTACCAAGGTTCTCGGATAGCCCTCAAAGTTCTTTGCCAACAACGGTGAGATCATCTCGTCATGCGGATCTTCCCCGTTCTGCAGATAGGCCCTGTTCATATCACTGGTATCAACGAGACTTCTGACCCGGGCTTCCACCATCGGATCAAGTCCCTTTCCGAAGTAAGACATGTCGAATTTCTTAGGCGAGTAATCGGTCATGTCCACAGCCGGATAATACAGGATATTCAGTTTGATGTAATTATTCTTACGATCTCTGAACGGTAATGCTGCACAGCAGTTACCACCCGCAGAATCTCCCATGATGGCTACCTTTTCAGGGTCGATCAGAAAACGATCATGATAATACAGCATGTATTCGATGGCATGGTATGACTGTTCAATGGCAGTTGGATATCCTGTTTCCGGTGAAAGCGTGTAATCGACATGAACGACGATACCATTGATCAGTTCCGCCAGTCTCTTGTCAACGTTGACATAGCGTTCGATGGTGCCGGTGATGTAACCACCGCCATGAATGTAGAAGATGACGGGAGCGTTTTCCACAACACTTAACGGATGGAACCATCTTACCCGATAGCCTCCGATGTCATAATCCTCATACTCAACTTCCGTCGTACAGAGATCGGTCGTCTGATAATCGAGATTAAGATCAGCAAATCTTGTCAGCCCTACATCTACCCCTTTGATCACTGGCCCGGTGATTTCCGGTTTTTTCTTAACTCTGAATGAATAGTAATTATCGGTTACGATATCCAGACCCTTGGCCGTTTTGACCGTGGGTTCAATGTAAGTTTTCTTGTACATGCAGGAACTCCTTTGCTATGTGCTGTAAAGATTTATCTGTTAATAGATATTTGCCTATCTGTCTGGAAAACATCTCTCAGACAGGTTCTAAATGGCTTAAATGAGAAACCCACAGGCAGAGAGATCGTTATCTTCTGCCTGTGAAATGATTATTTAGTTATTATTGTTTAAAACGATTTATTCGCCTTCGGTATGGATCTTCAGGCCAAGTCACTTCTGAACACCGGCTCTGGCTTCAACCATGGCGAAGTCTTCCAGAGATTCACTTTCATTGAATGATCTCTGAGCATTTCTGGTAGCTACGACATAGAAACGGTTGGATACCAGTGCTACGCTGTTTTCCAGAGTAACGGCATCAACGACATCCTTTACGGTCGCATCATATGGTAAGGTCTTCATTCCGGAGTAAGCAACCAGACCCATGTAGATGGAGAGATCCATCTTTTCCTGGCTGGCAGCCCAGGCCATTCCATATAAAGGAGTGATCGTATAAATTGAGTTGATTCCCGGATCCTTGGCATAGATGCCTTCGTGGATCTTCCAGGTCTTGTTCGGCTTTCCGCCATAGGCTACGCCGTCCTTGACGAGAACGATGTCTCTCGGTTCAACTTCCAGTAAGTCAGCATTGTCAGCTGTGATGACAAAGGCATTTTCACCTACACGGATGGAGAAGGAACCGCTGATGGTTGAGACGATGTGCTTGCCATAGGCTCTGGCAGCGTAATGAGCCAGTTCCTTACGGGCAATTGACTCGGCAACCGTGCACTCAGCTTCGCTGGCCGGTCTGACTTCGATCGGGTCATCATATTCAACGGCATCGCCCTTGATTTCCTTAACGGCACCGATTCTGGCGCTTACCAGATCGATGGTGGCGAGCTTTTCAATGATTTCGATCTTGGCCCAGGCATCATAGATGTCCTTTCCGCCGACGAGGATTCCATGGTTATCCATGAAGATGACGGTCTTTCCCTGCTTGCCCTGTTCGACAACGGCATCTCTTAATTCATCTGAACCAGGTTTTGAGAATGGTACTCTGCCGAGTTCCTCTTCCTTGAAGAGAGCCCTGGCATCATGCCACAGTTTCAGATTCGGATATCTGTCGAGAGCGCAGAAGGCGGTAGCATCCGGGCAATGAGCATGGATGACGGCGTTGATATTCGGATTATAGTCCAGAAGTCCGAGATGGAAACGGTATTCGATGGACGGCTTGTACTGGCCTTCCAGTTCACCGTTCTTTCTCAGGACGCAGATATCGCCTGTTTTGAGGTGACCTTTGTCAAGTCTGGTTGGTGAGATCCAGGTATCTCCATTCTCGTCTCTGACTGAAATATTACCGCCGGTAATGGTAGTCATATTACGATTGTAGAGTCTTGTCATGGAATCAACAACCTGATCCGCTGGATGAACATACTTAACTTTCATAGATTATTTTTCCTTTCTATATTCACGTCTTAATTATACAACAGTTAATGGCATTTTTGTAGATATCGATAATGCATTGAACTGGCAAATGTTGGAGTGAACCTCCCATAAGGTAAATACTTATGGGCTTCTTAAGAAGTTTGATATTTAAGCTTTGTTCACCTGACAATAGTCAGTGTACCATGATCAGGCTATCCTTATTCTTAACGGGCTGTCCACTTGCCCTCTACTGTATAGAGTTGTCAAACTCACAACACTA
>JAFSUN010000008.1 GCA_017445225.1 Erysipelotrichaceae bacterium
AGGCCTGTATAAGACCTCAAATGGCATGTGTATCAATGCGGACATTAATGGAGCATTGAACATACTTAAGAAAAGTAGTGTTGTGAGTTTGACAACTCTATACAGTAGAGGGCAAGTGGACAGCCCGTTAAGAATAAGGATCGCCTGATCATGGTACACTAACTATTGTCAGGTGAACAAAGCTTAAATATCAAACTTCTTAAGAAGCCCATAAGTCTTTAGCTTATGGGAGGTTCACTTCATGACCTTGCCGTGCAGCAGATGGAAGAAAGTCCCGATCAGACTTGTCAGTCCGCAGACACCGATCAGCAGAATGATGTTCAGGAAACTGATCTTCAGTCCCCTGTTCAGAAGTACGATCACATATCCCGCAACGCAGAGAACGGCGGTGATGATGGTGAAGGTGTAGTGGGTGGGATAGTAGAAGTAGTTCATGACCAGATTGATCAGCAGTACCGCGCCCGGCACGACAAATAAGGCCAGCGGCATGCCGTCAGTGCTGTTTTTCTGGAACAGAACACCCATTACTATCAGGATAGCTGCCACTAAAATCTGCAGCAGAACATTCAAAACATCATCTTTTTTCATAGTTCCTATTATCTTCATATTCATTGTCCGTGTCAAACAAAAGTGCTACTATTTCTTCATGAATGATGATTTCTACAACCCCTGGCATGGATGCCGTAAATATTCCGAAGGCTGTGTGAACTGCTATGTCTACCGCCGTGATGAGGCCATCGGCAAGGATGCCTCCCAGATCTACCGAACGGCTTCCTTTGATCTGCCGGTCAGAACCGGCCGCAGCGGTTCCTACAAGATTCCCTCCGGCAGCCATCTGTTCTGCTGCATGACCTCCGACTTCTTCCTGGAGGAGGCCGATCCCTGGCGCAATGAGATCTGGGAGTTCATCAGGCAGCGCTTTGACGTCGACTTTACCATCATCACCAAGCGGATCAGCCGCTTCATGGACTGTGTTCCTGCGGACTGGGGCGAGGGCTGGGATAACGTCGAGATCTGCTGTACGGTGGAAAACCAGCGCCAGTGTGACTTGCGAATGCCGGTCTTTCTGTCCTTGCCGATCAAAAGAAAGAAGATCATCTGCGAACCCCTGCTGGGGCCGATCGACTTTCATGACTTCCTGACTTCCGAGATCCGCCAGGTAAGCGTTGGCGGAGAAAGCGGTGACAGGGCCCGGGAGTGCGATTACGACTGGATCCTGGACATCCGCCGCCAATGTCAGGAAAAGGGCATACCCTTTCACTTCAAACAGACCGGCGCCAGCTTCCGCAAGGATGGCCGTCTTTACCGGCTTTCGCGGGCTGATCAGCTCAATCAGGCCCGAAAAGCCAACATAGACCTCAGTGGTTAATTATGCTAAAATTATCTCGCAAATTGCGAGGTATTTTTTTATGACAAGAGCCATTACCTTTGAAGTAACCCATGTCTGCAAGCAGTCAGGTGCCCGTACCGGACTGTTACATACACCGCACGGAACCGTGGAAACGCCGATGTTCATGCCGGTCGGCACCGCAGCCACCGTCAAGTTCATCTCTCCGGAAGAACTCTACGACATGGGAGCCGGCGTCATTCTCGCCAACACCTATCACTGCTGGTTAAGGCCGGGTGAAGATGTCGTGGCGGCAGCCGGCGGCCTTCATAAGTTCATGAACTATAAGAATCCGATGCTGACGGACTGCGGCGGCTTCCAGGTCTTCTCACTGGCTGACCGCAGAAAGATAAAGGAAGAAGGCGTTACCTTCAAGAGCCATCTTGACGGCTCCACCCTGTTCCTCTCCCCGGAAAAGTCCATTGAGATCCAGAACAAACTGGGAGCGGACATGATCATGAGTTTTGACGAATGCCCGCCCTATCCGGCCACTTACCAGTACATGGAAGACAGCGTCAACCGTACCCTGAGATGGGCGGAAAGAGGCCTGAAGGCCCACAAGCGCGTTGGTGAACAGGGCCTGTTCGGCATCGTGCAGGGCGGCGAGTTTGAAGACCTCCGCAGACACAGTGCCGAATCCCTGGTGGCGATGGGTCAGTTTGAAGGCTATGCCATCGGCGGTACCTCGGTCGGCGAGACCAAGGAAACCATGTACAAGATGATCGACTACTCCGTCAAGCACCTTCCCTACGAGGAAGTGCGCTATCTGATGGGTGTCGGCAGCACCGATGCCCTGCTGGAAGGCATCCTGCGCAACGTCGACATGTTCGACTGCGTCCTGCCGACCCGCATTGCCCGCCATGGGACCCTGATGAGCTCCCAGGGCCGGATCTCCATCAAGAAGCAGGAATATGAATACGACTTCGGTCCCCTGGATCCCGAATGCGACTGCTATACCTGTAAGAACTATTCCCGGGCCTACCTGCGTCATCTGTTCCGCTGCAATGAAGGCCTGGGTTCCCGGCTGCTGTCCATCCACAACCTGCGTTTCCTGATCAGGCTGATGGAAGAGGCCCGCCAGGCGATTAAGGAAGACCGGTTCCTGGACTTCAAGAACGAATTCTTTGCCAGACATAACCTGAATTCCATAGATTCACGAGGCTTTTAATGAGAACTGATGATTTTGATTTTGAACTTCCCCAGGAACTGATCGCTCAGACCCCCCTGGCTGACCGCAGTTCTTCCCGGCTGCTGGTCGTCAACCGCAAGACCGGAACTTACGAAGACCATCACTTCAATGAAGTGATCGATTTTCTGCGGCCTGATGACATCATCGTCAGAAACAATACCCGCGTCATTCCCGCCCGCCTCTTCGGCATCAAGGAAGCGACCAACGGCCATTGTGAAGTCCTGTTATTGAGGGATACCGGTGATGACATCTGGGAGTGCCTCGTCGGCAACGCCAAGATCGTCAAGCCGGGCGTGATCATCACCTTCGGCAACGGGGAACTGAAAGCTGAATGTGTCCGCTTTGGTGAAAGCGGTGTCCGCTATCTGAAGATGATCTACGATGGCATCTTCATGGAAGTACTGGACCGGCTGGGTGAAGTACCCCTGCCGCCCTACATCCGGGAGAAGCTGGCTGATCCCGAAAGATATCAGACCGTCTATTCCAAGATCGAGGGCAGCGCTGCCGCTCCGACGGCCGGCCTGCACTTTACCAATGAACTTATCAAGAAGATCGAAGCCAAGGGCTGTAAGTTCGTCGACGTTACCCTGCACATCGGTCTGGGAACCTTCCGGCCGGTACAGGTCGATGACATCAACGACCACCACATGCACAGCGAGCACTACGAGATCTCCCAGGAGGCTGCGGAAATCCTCAACCGGGCCCGGGCCAATGGCCAGCGGATCATCTGCGTCGGCACCACCAGCGTTCGCACCCTGGAGAGCGTGATGCAGAAGTATGGCTGCTTCAAGGCCTGCTGTGATGAGACCGACATCTTCATCTATCCGGGCTATAAGTTCCTGGCTGCGGATGCGATGATCACCAATTTCCATCTGCCGAAGTCCACCCTGATCATGATGATCTCGGCGTTCGGCGGCAAGGATCTGATCTGGAAAGCCTATCACCACGCGATTGAAGAAAGGTACCGTTTCTTCTCCTTCGGTGACAGCATGATGATATTATGAGAGAAAACGCCAGGAAGTATTACTACAGCCTCCAGCAGGAGGAGATCGAGAGAATAAAGGAGAGCGGAAACAGGCCCTCCCTTTTGATGCATACCTGCTGTGCCATGTGTGCCTGCTGGCCGATCGTCTATCTCTCCGAATACTTTGACCTGACCCTCTACTACTTCAATGACAACATCTATCCGGAAGCGGAATACCGCAAGCGCTTAGGCGAACTGCAGCGCTACGTCCGTGAGTTCAATCAGGAATTCAACAGAGATGTAAAGATCATAACCACCCCCTATCAGGGAGAGCAGTACCGTCAGCAGTTTCTGCCCTACGCTGACAGTAAGGAAGGCGGCGAAAGATGCCTGCACTGCTTTGACTTAAGAATGGGCAGCGGCATCGAATACGCCGAACAGCACGGCTATGATTACTTCTGCACGGTGATGACCATCTCCCGCCAGAAGAATTCCATCATTCTCAATCAGATCGGCGAAAGACTGCAGAAGGAGCACCCTTCCGTCCGATACTTCTTCTCCGACTTCAAGAAGGAAGGCGGACTGGAAAAGGCCGATCAGCTGATCCGCCAACATGACATCTACCGTCAGAACTACTGCGGCTGCTTCTATTCATATAATGAAATGTTGGAAAGAGCCCGAAAGGATTACCGGGAGGAATTGAAAAATGATTAAGCTGTTCATCTCTGACATCGACCACACCTTATACTCCAGTGAGCTCAAGTGCATTCCCCAGGCCAACATTGACGCCATTAAGGCGATGATGGATCAGGGGATCGTCATCTGTCTGGCCACTTCCCGCATCTACGAGGGCTTAATGCCGACCGCCCTGTCATTGGGACTGGATAAGGTAAGAAGCTACGGTGTCGGCTTCAACGGGGCTGTGGTAAAGCGGATCGACGAAAACCGCGTCATCGCCGCCGAGGCCTTTCCCAATGAGGATGTCCAGTTCATCAAGAACTATGCCGTGGATAACCGCATCGGCTTCATGCTCTATCAGGATCATTCCTACGTGACCAATGCCTACACCAGGATCGCTGAATACAACTTCATCGATGTCGGTGCCGATGTCATTCTGACCAACGACTTCGACAAGTACCTGGTCGACCCCGTCCATCAGATGTCCTATTCCGATGACAGCGTCAACATGTATGAACTGGCTGAGGAACTGGACGAAAGGACCGGCCACCGCTTCAACGTCAACGTGGCCCAGCCGATCGTCATCGACTTCTCCCCCAAGGGCACCAGTAAGCTCTCCGGCCTGCTGCACGTCATTGAGGACATGGACATTACCCTGGAAGAGGTAGCGGCCTTAGGTGATGGCGATAACGATGCGCCGATGCTGAAGGCGGCCGGGGTTTCCGGCTGTGTCGGCAACGGTTCCGCCCTGGCCAAGGCCAGTGCCAAGCACGTTCTGGCCCCCTGCAGGGAAGCCGGAGCGGCCGAATTCATTCGCAAATACGTATTATGAAAAAGGCGTTTCCGCCTTTTTTGTCTGTCTTAGAAGTGAATGGGCATTCTCAGAAAGTGAATGCTTATTCAGCGGCCTTCAGATGCTGGGTCTGTTCGATCTCGCTGATCATGTCGATCCTTCTCTGATGACGTCCGCCTTCATATTCGGCATTCAGCCACTCGTCGACGATCATCTTGGCAACCTCAATGCCGACAACACGGGCACCGAAGCAGATGATGTTGGCATTGTTATGCATCTTGGTCAGGCGGGCACTGAACGGTTCGGAAACACAGGCGGCCCGGATGCCGTGAACCTTGTTGGCAGCCAGGGAGATGCCGACACCGGTTCCGCAGATGCAGATGCCGCATTCGACTTCCCCGCCGGCGACGGCCTTGCCGACCTTGTAGCCGGAGATCGGATAGTCAAAGCTGGCCCGGGTATTGGTACCGTAATCGACGACTTCATGGCCCTTGCCTTCCAGGTAGGCCTTGATCTCATTCTTCATATCAATCGCTGCATGATCATTTCCAATTCCTATTTTCATTGTTGATTTCCTCTCATATCTAACATTATTATATAACCTTTTTCCCCCATTTGAAACCCGGCATTGACCGAATGAAAATCATGGCTTGCACCATGATCTTTTTCATTTCTGATCGGTGGAGCCGAAGCCGCCGGTCCTTACGGCACTGGCGTCATCATCCACGCAGATGCCGAAGGGCACAAAGATCCCCTGGGCAAAGCGGTTGCCCTGCTTGAGCGACAGCTGGCGGTCGCTGTTATTGGTCACCTGAATCTGGATGTGACCTTCATTGGCAGCGTGATAGTAATCGGCATCGATGATCCCGACGGTATTGTCCAGCTGCAGGCGGTATCGGAAACCCAGGGAACTGCGCGGGAAGATCTGCAGGACCCAGCCATTCAGGATCTCACAGCGGATGCCGGTCGGGATCCGGGCGGTCTCTCCCGGTTTCAGTTCCAGATCATAGGGCAGTGAAAAATCATAGCCGGCACTTCCGGCCGTTGCCCGCTTCGGTTTTACGATCACGTCATATAAGGCCAGAGCATCCTCCCGGTACTTTTCCGGCAGGTCACCGTAAAACTGTCTGAATGACACCTTTTCAAAACACGCTACTTTTTCCATAAAACTCCTAATATCCACTGAGGCTATCCCAGTGCTTCTGTCTTTTGATTGCGATCCAGGCCCTGACCAGTTCATACATCACATAGCCATGGAAAGCCAGGGATATGAGCTCGCCGATGCCGGGGTCACTAAGCATTGCCAGGATCATCCACAGGGTATCGAGGCCGAACATCACCGTGGCGATCTGCATCCAGATGGCCTTGTATTGCGACAGGTGCCAGCAGATCAGATACAGGCAGGCGACCATGGCGGACGCAATCAGCAGGCCAAAGCCAAAGGCGGTATTGCCAAACATCATCTTGACCACGATCGACATGGCACTCAGATATTCCACTGCATAGGATGAAACCACGAAGGTAAAATCAGCCTGCACAGCCGTCAGAACGATGTTTACCAGCGACAGTAAGCCGACTGATAAGAGCGAACTGCGGCCGGTCAGATAATCCTGATCAGTCATTAAACTGTTCATAACGTAATCACCCCCCAATTACTCTTATACTATACTACAAAATAGTCCTGATTAAAATTCCCGGGACGATGGTGTATAATAGGCATTATCTGAGAAGGAGAAACCATGAACGGAAAGCGCAACGGTCTTCTGGACCTCTTCAGGGCCATCCTGTGCATCGCGGTACTGCTCTACCACCTTGAAGTGCTCAAGGGCGGTTTTCTGGCGGTCTGCGGTTTCCTGGTGCTCAGCGGTTTTCTGACGACGGAATCTTTGAAAAAGCAGGATAGCATCGATCTGCTTCAGTATTACAAGAAGAGATTTGTAAGACTCTGGCTGCCCTTAGCGGCGGTGGTCTTCACCACCCTGGCCGTCATGACGGCCTTCCCTGACATCGTCTGGGTCACCATGAAACCGGAAACCACCAGCGTACTGGCCGGCTATAACAACTTCTGGCAGTTAGCTGCCAATTTTGACTACTTTGCCCGCCACAGCGATTCCCCCTTCATGCACTTCTGGTATATTGCCATCCAGCTGCAGTTTGATCTGTTCTTCCCGATCATTTTCATAACGGTCAGAAAGCTGACCGGCAACCGGGAAAAGCCGACGGCGGTAATCTACACCATCGTGGCCCTGGGCTTAACGGCCCTCTTTGTTCAATACTATCGAACCCAGTCACTTACCGTGGCCTATTATCATACCCTCTCCCGCCTGTTTTCGCCTTTCGCGGGTGTCGCCTTAAGCTATCTGAAAGAGCCTCTGGAGGGCTTATTCAGCCGTCAGCCCCTGGTCGTCTATGTTGGCAGCTTATTACTTCTTCTAGTCGGTTTCTACGGGTTTGGCTCTGAAAGCCCCTGGTTCCCGCAGCTGATGATCGCGGCGACCCTGCTCAGTGCCGTCAATATCCTGGCAGCTGTTAATCATGAGAAGGAAGTCTCTGACCTGGGAATCATCAGAACGCTGTCTGATCACAGTTACGAGATCTACCTCGTTCAGTACCCCATCTGCTATCTGTACCGCTGTCTTAGTACTGAAGACCTGCTGCTCAGCAACGACATCATCGTCATCATCATCTTAGTCCTGCTGGCTGCCTTCCTGGTCCACGGAGCCCTTAACAGTAAGATCAGAGCCCTCAAGGTATCGCTGGCCCTGGGCCTGTTAATGACGAGCTTGCTGGGTGGCCGGGTATATCTGCTGGCCGCCGATAACACCGAAGAGATGCGGCAGCTGCAGCAGCAGCTGGCCGAAAATGAGGAACAGATGCTGAAAGAGCAGCAGGAAGCCGCTGAGCGGATGGCCCGGGAAAACGCAGAATGGGAAAGAAAGCTGGCCGAGATGGATGCCGATGAAGATGCCATCAGGGAGATGGTTTCCAACCTGACCGTGACTGCCATCGGCGATTCGGTAATGGTCGGAGCCGCCAACAAACTGAAGGAAACCTTCAGGAACTGCTACGTCGATGCCAAGGTTTCGCGCACCGGCTGGGTCGTCGAAGGCATTCTCAAGAAGCTTAACGACCAGAAATCCCTCGGTCAGGCGGTCGTCCTGCACCTGGGCACCAACGGTGACTGCCCGGAGAGAGTCAAGGATAAGATCATGAAGCAGTGCAAAGGCCGGGAAGTCTTCTGGCTGACCGTGACCAACGACAAGAACGTCCACGTCAACGATAAGCTCAAAGCCTTCGTGGAAAAACATGAAAATGCCCACCTGATCGACTGGCAGATCCTGTCCAGTGAGCATCCTGAGTACTTCTACTCCGACAAGATCCACCTGAATTCGGCCGGCCGCAAGGGCTATGCCCAGACCGTCCGCGATGAGATCTCCCGCTACTACCTGGAGCTGTTCGCCCAGCGTTGCCAGCAGATCATCGATGAGCACGAACAGGAGTTAAGAACGCGCATCTCTTTCTTCGGAAACGAGTTACTGACGGGTATCTACAGCCACCTCTCTCAAGCCCTGTCCTTCGCTGACTATCATTCCGAAGCTGTCGACTTTAATGCCCTTAAGGAGCAGATCCTGACAATTCAGGAAGCCGGAAACCTCGCTCATAACCTCATCTTCTGCTTCGACAGCTCCACCCCTGTGACCCGGGAAAACTATGAAGAACTGCGGAATGAACTGGCGGATAACCGAATCATCATCGTTGACTTCAGCGGTCAGCTGGCTGAGATGAATCGGGCCCGGATCATCGATCTAAATGGCGAGCTGACAAGGCATCCGGAATACCTCTCCCCGGATAAGCTGCATCTGACTCCGATCGGCAACCAGATGCTCTTCCAGATGATCAGCACGGCACTGAATGAGCAATAAACAATTATTAACCTGACGGCATGGCATCCATGCCGTTTTACATTGTTCTGTACAATCAGCCCTTTCTATATGATAATAAAGGCATGAAGCATTCCCCTGTTTTTGAAAGGAGGCTGCGTTATGAAAGGATCATTAATCATTAAAAAAGCGTTGATCGGGTTATTGGCGCTGTTAATGTTGTTTCTGACTGCCTGCGGCCGGGAAAGGCCGCCCTTACCGGTGAACCCGGTCAAACCGGCGGAACCGACACCGTCTGAGCCGGTGGAGCCAACCGGTGCCGACTGGCGGACCACCGCCCGTGAGATGTCTGATGAGATCGTCGAGCTACCAGCCTGGCCTTATGACAGCCCGGCTGTTGATTTCGTGCCGAGCGAGGGTATCCGCATAACGGCCGAAGCCGGAAGCCTCTATGATGATACCGTCATAACCATGGCGCCGGTCAGTGAAGACAGCGAACGGCTGATCCAGATCGCTGAAGAATTCAAGGAGATCGGCGAACCGCTGGTCGCCGCCTGGGAAGTCCACGCCGGCCTGGAAGAAGACGAAGTTCTTCCGGGTGAATACACCGTATCCATTGACCTGACCACCCTGGGCATCGATGAAACCCTCTGGCCGGCCATCCGCCTCTACCGCCTGTCGGACGATGGTAAAATGTCCGAATACAATACCACATTGGAAGGCAGCATCCTGACCTATTCAAGCTGCCGCAACAGCCTCACCCTGGCTTCCCTCGCCACCTGCTTTGTTGTAGGGATTGCCTTGGGCTTACCGATCTATTATGGCATTGAGAAGATCAAGGCCGACTGGTACTACTGGGACTGGACCGGTGCCTCCTATCACAACGGCAAGACCAAGTACGGTAATTACGTCATCAAGTGGCGCATGAAGGATGTCGATCCCGATCAGGAAGCCACCAAACAGCGCATGCAGGAGATAGCCGACAGTTATGTCGCCAAGGCTGAAGAGGACTACCGGCAGGAAACCGAAGACCGCCAGGATACCTCCATTCTCTATCGGATGTTCAATGAAAACAAGTCGGTGGCTGACCGGCTGAAGGAATACGTCGAAAAGGATCCCGAATACAAGAAGCTGGCTGCTTCCCTGAAGCTTCCCAAGCTGATTAAGGCCGTTGATGAGGCCATTCAGCGGGCCTACGCCTATCTGGGCGGGGAAGTCTTTGCCCGCATGCCCAAGGATGATCTGACCTTCCGCTTAAAGCGGACCGACGGCGACGAGCCCGAGGATACCTACGGCAACTCGGTGGCCACGATGCTGTCGGACAGCTACATCGAGATCAACGTCGACAAGATCATCGGCATCCTGAATAACGACGAAAAGAGCAAGCTGGATCAGGACAACATGCTGCTGACGATAACTCATGAGCTCTTCCACATCTGCCAGGAACGCTACCACTTCCGCTATCTGACCGACAGTATCCGCTTCGATGAGATGACGGCTGTCGTTCTTGAGGCCGATGCCAAGGAATACTATAAGGAAAAGAAATACATCACCACCGATCCGGAGCTGACCCGCTCCAACTACTGGGGAACCCTGCGGCTGCCTATCGATGATTCGGTCTGGACCAAACTGATCATGCGGCATCAGGGCTACCTCCTGTCGGAACTGGTGTTCTACCTGCGGGAAAAGACCGGCCAGAAGCCCGATGGCGTGGACATCTACCGCTGCCGCAGTTTCCATAAGAAACCGGTGACCTCCGAACCACTGATGGCGGCTTTCAAGCTCTCGGAGGTGACCTTCGACCGGCTGTTCCGGCAGTTCTGCGTTGATCATGTCAGGGACTTTACCGGCAACTTCACCGAAGATGAAGCCCGTAAGGAATACAACCTCTATCCCCGGGAAAAACTGGTAAAGGATAAGGGGATCCATGTCAGCCTGAGCACCGACGGCAGCTATTCCGCCGGCGTCCGCTGCTTTGAAATGTACGATGCCAGCCCGCTGCCGCTGTTGATGATCATGGACAAGGATCTCGCCGCTCAGCATCCGGAAGCCAATCTGGTGCCCGGAGAGACCTATGTCTCAACCCGTAACGGTGCCTACCTGCCCGGACCCGACCGCTGGATCGGTGCCTCCATGAAAAACCGCCTCTTCCTGGAAGTCTATGGCAAGCTGGGACCCAAGACCGGTACCACGGCCGGCTATACCGTCTGGCCAATGGATGCCCCGGATGTTCCCAAGCTGGCCTGTGCCGATGGGGCCCTGAACATCACCTTCCCCGAACCCCGGGGAGCGGCTAAGGAAGGCCTGCTGGATGGACTGGTCGTAAAGATTGCCTCCTCCGACGGCAAGAAGACCGAGAAGGAATTCGGCAAGGCCCTGATGGGCAAGACCGTATCCATCCCCTTAAGGGAATTATTGGAAGACAACACCAAAGAAGCCGAGCTGACCGTCTCCATGGCCGAATTTGTTTACAGTACCAAGGACAAGGCCCTCCCGGGACGCTTCAGTAAGGACGCCAAGATCAAGGTTGCCTATGAGGTCAAGGGCACCTCCTACCGCTACAACTCCACCACCATGGTGAACCTGACGGCAGAACTGGCCCACCCGGCCTTAAGGGATGCCTTTGAGAAGTCGACCCTCTTCCTGAATGAGGATGGTACATTCACGATCTCCGGAAGCGGCCAGGCCGTTCGCGAACCGGAAGATGACTACACCACCGTCGAAGGTTCCGCCACGGCCCAGTTTACCATCACCGGAAAGTGGGATGCCAAAAAGGGTCAGGGTACCGCTACCATCAGCGGCTCGGTAACCTATAACGAAAAGTACACCCACCTGAAGGAAACCATTACCTCATCACCGGTCAAGGACCGCGACGGCAAGCGCTTTACCATTCACAGCGTCGATCGTAAATACCGTGAGGAGCTCACCGACTACAGGTACTCCTTCTCTGGCAGCGGCAAGGTGGAAACCGCCACCCGCGGTGACCTCTACAAGGATGTCGACGGACTGGTTCTGGCCCTCAACAGCGACTGGACGCGGGAAGGCAAATATGAAGTGTGGATCTGGTCCACCTACGACCGCACCGGGGACCCTTCCATCGAAGTCCATGAAACCGAAGAGCGCGAGCTCTACGACAGAAAAGATCATTGGGAGCCCTGGGGTGAAGGCTGGAAGATCTGCTGGACCATCGGTCAGCACGATCCCGTTCTGGGTTCCGGAACCCCGGTCACCCCGCTGTTCCCCTGACAAACAAAAAAAGAGAAGTCCATGACTTCTCTTTTTAATGGTGCACCAGGTGAGACTTGAACTCACACGACTCTCATCATACGCGTCTGAGACGTACGCGTCTGCCTATTCCGCCACTGGTGCGGGTGCACAAACAATTATACTCAATAATTGTTCATACTTCAAATATTTTTTATCAAAAATCGCATTTCAGCCGGTAAAATCAGCCGCAGATCTCCTTAAAGACCTCATTTGTATCCTTACAAATGGTTTTTGCTCCGGCTTCCACCAGCTGAATGAGGTCCCGGAAGCCCCAGCTGACGGCGATGCAGTCGATGCCGGCATTGGCCGCCGTCATCACATCGACCTCGGAATCGCCGACATAGACGCTCTCTTCCCTTTGACTCCCCAGCAGTTCAATGGATCTTAAGACCGTATAGGGCTGCGGTTTTCTTCTGACAGCCGGACTGTCGCCGACGCAGATGTCGATGTAGTCGGCGAAGTACAGATCCCGCAGGCTCTCCACCGCCTTCTGCGGCTTGTTGGAGACGATGGCCATCTTAATGCCCTTTTCCTTCAGTTTGCCCAGCAGTTCCATGATCCCGTCATAGGGTCTGGTGGTGTCGGTACAGTGCGCGGTATAGTACTCCTGCTGAGCAGCCAGCGCCTTATTGAAGGTCTCTTCATCGATGTCCTGGGGAGCCGCACACTTAACAAGGCGGGCGGTGCCGTTGCCGACAAAGGCCCGGACTTCGGTAATGGTCCGATCAGGCCAGCCAAAGGCTTCCATGGTGTGGTTGGTAGCCAGCCAGAGATCTTCGAGGGTATCCAGCAGGGTACCGTCCAAATCGAAGATGACAGTAGTATATTTCATGATCTAGATCCTTCCTAATTTCTCCTTAGGTACTCTGACTTCGCTGGAAACGATCGCCTCCATCGGGCAGACCAGCACGCAGAGATGACAGCCGACGCAGTTATCGGGATTCAATACGGGTTTGCCGTCGACGATCTTAATGGCCTGATGACCGCCGTCCTGACAGGACAGATAACATCTCTGACAGCCCACGCACTTATCTCTTAAGAAGCGCGGGAAGATCACATAGGAGCGGTCGAGCTTTTCAGTACCGACGATGCCGCTGATGGTGGTCTTGTGGATGTCCTTGATGTTTTGGAAACCGTGATCCTGCAGATAGAGGGCCAGGCCGCTCTTGAGGTCATCGATGATGCGGTAGCCGTACTGCATGACGGCCGTGGTGACCTGAACACTGTCGGCGCCCAGAACGATGAATTCCAGGGCATCCCGCCAGGTTTCAATGCCGCCCATGGCGGAGATGTGCTTGCCGTCCAGCATCTCATCCTGCGCCAGTTCAGCGGTAAACCTTAAGGCGATCGGCTTGACAGCCTTGCCGGAATAGCCTCCGATGGAAGCCTGGGCAATGCCGTCATTGGGATTGATGTCGACTTCGATCAGGCTCTTGATGGTATTGATGGCCGCTACGCCATCAGCCCCGCCCCGGATGGCAGCTTCAGCACTGTCCTCAATGTGGGTAACATTGGGCGTCAGCTTGGCGATGAAGGGCAGCCGGGTATGCTGCTTAACGACCCGGGAATAACGCTCCACCAGTTCCGGGATCTGTCCGACATCGGAACCGGAGTTTTCTTCGGTCATGTTGGGGCAGGAGAAGTTCAGTTCCAGGGCATCAGCGCCGCTGTCGTTGAGGATATCGGCCAGGTAGGCCCACTCCTCTTCGTTTCTTCCCATGATGGAAACCAGCAGGAACTTATCCGGGTAGTTCTTCTTCAGTTCCTTAAAAATCTTAATGTTTTCTACGACGCTGTGGTCGGAGAGCTGTTCGATGTTCTTGAAGCCGATCAGGCGGTTGTTGTCACCCTTGATGGCGGAAAAGCGCGGTGAGGCCTCGACGATGTCCATCAGGCAGATGGTCTTGAAAGCGGCACCGGCCCAACCGGCTTCAAAGGCCCGGGCACACATGTCATAGGTTGAGGCAATGACGGAACTCGACAGCAGAAACGGATTCTCCAGCGGAATGCCGCAGAAATCGGTCTTCAGGACATCGTAGTTGATCTCCCGCTGTTTATCCGGAGCCAGGGAAGTGAGAATGCCCCTGATGTCCAGATCTACGGGACAGCTCTGACGGCAATGTCCGTCACAATCGGTACAAGGCACCTGACCGCCCAGTTCATTACGAACCGCTTCAGCATTGTCAAAATACAGACTTCTCAGCAGTCTGGCCGGCTGCAGTACTTCGCATGAGCGGCTGCAGGCAGCGTCGTGGCATAACAGACATTCATCCCATTTCATATTGTTCCTACCTCGTTTTCTTCTTTAGTATAGCGCTTTTTGCCCCTTTTACATAGAGGAGCTAAAAAAAGACACCCCAGATGTCTTTTAAAAAATGGCGCGCCCGACAGGACTCGAACCTGCAACCACTTGAATCGGAATCAAGGACTCTATCCATTGAGCTACGGGCGCCTGCTTGAATAGTATAGCACAAAAACGGGAGGAATTATAGAAATCATTTATGTGTTGTGCTAGAATTGAAGATAATCAAGGGAGGATTATATGAAAAAGTTTTTAAAGGAATTTAAGGAATTCGCCATCAGAGGCAATATGTTCGACATGGCTGTCGGCGTTATCATCGGCGGCGCTTTCGGAAGCATCGTATCATCATTAGTAGCCGATATCCTGACACCGGCTATCGGAATGCTGTTCGGCTCCGAAGTTAACTTCTCCGAACTCACCCTCGGCGCAGTTCAGATCGGTAACTTCCTGAATGCCGTCTTCTCATTCCTGATGACTGCCTTCTGCCTGTTCCTCATTGTCAAGGCTGTTAACGCTGCCAGAGCTGCCAAGGCCAAGGAAGAAGAAGCTGCCCCGGCACCCGAGCCGGAGCCGAGCGACGAAGCCAAGCTGTTAGTCGAAATCAGAGATCTGTTAAAGGTAAAGAGATAGTCTTTCAGTGATAAACCCGGAAACGGGTTTTTCTTATGCTTAAAAAGACATCTGCCTGAACAGATGTCTTCATCTTTATTGTCAGCGTTTTACTGGTCGCCGCCCTTTCCCCACTGTTTCAGGGAGGATGCCAGGGCAAAGCCGAAGAACACGATGCCGATGCCGGCAAAGATCAGCAATGCCGAAACTGTCTTCATGGCATCATAACTGCTCTGCATGGCCGGATCGACCAGAAAGCCGGGATCGTCGAGGTGAATGCCGTCAATGACATTGGGAAGCTCCATGCCCATGCTGCTGAGGCTGCTGTTCAGCATTGATCCCATGACGATGAATCCCACACCGCTTAGGGCCGTATAGAGACCTGCCAGCCAGCCAAACCTCCGGGCCATGCTGCGCAGGAAACCGGGAAGATTATCGATCCATTCCGGATATTCCCTTATTTCCGTCTTTTCAGCGGAAACTGTTTCCCTCACGGTTTCTTCCGCCTCTGAGAGCAGCCAGTCGGTTGATACTTCAAAGACCCGGGCCAGATCGGCCAGTCTGGTGATGTCGGGATTGGATTCACCGGTCTCCCACTTGGAGACGGACTGCCGGGATATCCCCAGGGCATCGGCCAGGTCCACCTGGGACATGCCGGCCTTCTTACGGCAGTAGATGATTTTTTCATTCAGTTTCACTTAAGACACCTCCTGATCATATGATAGTATTTGTTCTCTCATAAAGCGACCAAGCGGGCATTGAACTTTGTCAACTGCTGGTTGCGCCGGCTTTACTGGCGGGGCAGGAAGATCTCCTGAGCCTCCGGAAGAGCTTCGATGACGACTTTCCGGTGGCTGCCGCCGGCCTCGCCATCCAGTGTCCACTCAGTGGGGTTTTCAAATTCCAGCGTTACCTTGCGGGTAGCGAAACTGACGATCAGCTGATTGTCAATGTCCCCGGCTACCAGCATCGTGATCAGATCATTCAGTTCGAGAATGTTTTTCGGGGTTCTGATCAGAGTCACCTCGAAGAGGCCGTCATTGAGCTGTGAGCGGTTGATCATGGCCGGTTCCAGACCGCCGATGGACGTGGTGTTGGAGATGGCGCCGATCAGGAAGTTGCCCTCCACCTGAACTTCATCACTGCTGACCCTTAAGCCGATGCGGGCATTGAGGGCTTCCGGAATGTTGCCGATGGCCGTCAGCGCGTAGGCCAGATATCCGAAGGTATTCTTGAAGTTCTGATCGGTTCCGTAGCTGACCTTGGTAAAGGCCCCGAAGGCCGCCACGTAGTTAAAATAATGTTCATTGAATTTGCCGATGTCGTATTTATAGGTATAGTTCTGCCGGACGCCTTCTGCCAGCCTGGCAACATCCAGGTTGCGGGTGCCGTACAGAGAACTGGCAAAGTCGTTGGTACTGCCCATCGGGAAGTAGCCGATGGTGGTCTTCCGGCTGTTCTGGTGCAGACTGTTGATCAGCTTATTTAAGGTACCGTCCCCGCCGCAGCAGATGATGCAGTCATAGGGATAGTCGGTTTCATCGAGGATGTTTTCCGAGCCCAGACGTTCAGTGGGAATGATCGGATAGAGGACGACTTCGCAATCGCGCACGACCAGTTCATTGACCAGCGAGTAGATCTTTTCCTTGTTTCCCTGGATCCCGGAGGAGAAATTGGCTAAAAACAGAACTTTCTTTCTCATTTCATCCGCTCCTTTTCGATCCGGTATCCGGCTTCCAGGGCCAAATAGGCAATGCGGTCCTTGTCCTCAAGATTGTCGTGGTTGCCCAGACTTCGCCTGTCCCACTGCTCCCCATCCAGGTTATCGGCGGAATAGAAGAAGTGCAGCAGTCCCTTTCCTCTGAACAGGGCCAGAGCGCTCATGGCTGAACACTCCATGTCAACGCAGATGCAGCCTTCCGCCTTTCTTCTTTCCATCTTGTCCCGGGTCTCCCGGTAAACACCGTCGGTCGTCCAGACCTTGCCGGTATGGTAGCTGACCTTCAGTTCCCTTAACAGTTTTTCAAAAAGCGGTCCGTACTGAGCGTTGACCTCTACCTCATCACTGGCCTCCAGGTAATGATAACTGGTACCCTCATCCCTCATGGCCCTGTAGGGAATGATCACGGCGCAATCGCCAATGGAGGAATCCAGGACTCCGCAGGTGCCGAACAGGACGATGTTCTCAGCGCCCAGGACATAGACATCTTCAAAGAGAGCGACACAGGCCGGGGCGCCGACATCGGCGTTCACCAGGGCCATCTTAACGCCCTTATACTCGATCTCATAGACTGAGGCGACGGTATTGGCACAGCCCAGTTCCCACTTCGCAACACCGCCGGTTTCCCGGACCATTCTGTCAAAGGTCACATGGGAAAAACAGCTGATGACGGTCTTGGGAAAAGTATCATCATGGGTTATCAGATCTTCGGGATTGATGATGGCCCTTCTTTCGGGACTGAACTGTTTCAGCAGCATCGCATTCACCTCTTTTTTCTAGTTATAACATTTAATCCGATTTTTGTAAATCATGGTACACTCAGTGCGCCGAAATGCCGCTGATATGTTAAAATACAACTGATAGAAAAAAGAGGAAATAAGAATGGATATCAGACAGAAAGCCGTAGATTTCATGCTGAAATACGGTCAGCATCCCGACTATATTGATCTGCCGAAGCAGACAGCCTACATCGTTGAACAGATGAAGCTCGGTCTGGCCGGCCAGCCGTCCGATCTGATGATGATCCCGACCTACCTCTCAACCGAAGGAAAGGTAAAGAACGGGGAAAGCGTCATTGTCATCGATGCCGGCGGCACCAACTTCCGCATCTGCGTTGCCACCCTGACCGAGGAAGGTGTCAAGGTCGACCACTTCTTCAAGAGAAAGATGTTTGGCGTCGGCACCCCGATCGACAAGGATCAATTCATCGAAGAACTGGCCAAGCTGATCTTCCCGTTACTGCCCTATGCCAACAGAGTCGGCTTCTGCTTCTCCTACGCTGCTGAGATCACCCCGGACAAGGACGGTAAGGTCATCTCCCTGTCCAAGGAAGTCTACATCAACGGCATTGAAGGCACCCTGTTATGCCATGAGATCGAAGACAAGTTAAGAGAAATGGGCCAGAAGGAAGACATCAAGTTCATCCTGCTGAATGATACCGTCGCTACCCTGTTAGGCGGTCCGGCCATTAAGGAAGATGAGAAGTTCGACACTCAGATCGGCTTCATCCTGGGAACCGGCACCAACATTGCCTATGACGAAATGGGCTGCAACATCACCAAGATCAAGTGCAATCCCAAAAAGAAGATGATCATCAACACCGAAAGCGCCGGTCTGGTACCGATGAAGATCGGTGAACTCGACAAGCAGCTCGACCGCGAAAGCGCCAACCCGGGCCTGCACCTCTATGAAAAGGCCATCTCGGGCGGCTATCTGGGCACCCTGCTGAAGCAGACCCTCATCAAGGCGGCGGCAGACGGACTGTTCTCAGAAGGCAATAAGATGGCTGAACTGCCGGACTTCGACCTGGCCACCGTTGACAGTTTCCAGAGAAGACCGTTCGGCGACAACCATCTGACCAAGGCCTGCGGCAATGAAGATGACATCGAACTGGTATACCACTTCATTGACCTGATCCTCGACAGATCAAGCAAGCTGGTCACCGCCAGCCTGGCGGCCATCCTGATCGAAACCGACGGCGGCAAGAAGCTCAGCCAGCCGGCCAGAGTCATGGTGGAAGGCACCTCCTTCTTCAAGACCTATTCCTACAGGGAAAGAATTGAAAGCTACATGCGGGAATATGTCCACAAGCAACTGGGCCGCTACTACATGTTCACCAGCGGTGAGGATGTCAACCAGATCGGCAGTGCCATCGCCGCCATTCTCAACGCCAAATAAGGCCTGAAGACAAGAACCAGATACTGAAATGACGGACTTCGGTCCGCCATTTTAAATTTTTTTCAATTTGCTGAAATAAAATGCCCCTGAAATTCATTAATATGGCAGAAAGGAGGAGAACAGATGACCAGTACTCTTACGCATCAGAAGAACATGGAGATCGATGACTGCCTGCATCGGCTGGCCGCTGGTGAGATGAACGCCCTCGAGCGATTATATGAACTGACCAGCACGAACATATACGGCTATGCACTGTCCTTAATGCAGAATAAGAGTGATGCTGAGGATGTCATGCATGATCTGTATGTCAGTGTGTACAGTAATGCGGCCTTATATTCCTCGAGGCAGAAACCGCTGGCCTGGATGCTGACCATTACCAGAAATCTGGCCATGGCCAAGCTGAAGGAAAAGAACCGCAGTCAGGAGTTAACCGACCTGCAGCTGCAGTTCATCAGTTCGGAAGAAAAACTGTCACCGATCGAGAAGGAAACCCTGAGGCAGACCTTGAGGATTCTGAACGATGAAGAACGTCAGATCGTTGTCCTCCATTCACTCGGGTTCAGGCATGTCGAGATAGCCGCAACTCTCGCAATGCCCCTGCCTACGGTATTGACCAAATACCACAGAGCTTTGAAAAAACTCAGAAAGGAGCTGGAAAAATGAATAACAGGGAATTAGAAAAAAATCTCTTCAAGGCTATTGAAAACTCTGCACCCGATAACCTGGGATCCATTAAGGAATCCTGCCGCCACACCGTCCAGCGCTCACCCCTGCCGAAAGCCAGCCGTTTCAGCCTGCTGAAGCCGGCCCTGTCACTGGTAGCTGCCCTGGTACTGTTTGTCGGCGGATTCAGCCTCTACAACAGCCGGATGAACGCCGTCTTTACCACCGTGGACCTCGACGTCAACCCTTCCATCGAACTGCAGATCAACCGCAATGACAAGATCATCAACGCCATCGCCAACAACGCCGACGGCAAGAAGATCCTGGCCGACATGAACTTCAAGGGCAGCGATGTCAAGGTCGCCGTCAACGCCATCGTCGGTTCAATGGTCCGTAACGGCTACCTGTCCGAACTGACCAATTCCATCCTGGTTTCCATCCAGAATAAGGATGAAGCCACGGCGCAGAAACTGCAGCAGCAGCTGGCCGCCGAGATCAACACTCTTCTGCAGACGGAAACCTTCAGCGGTGCCGTCCTGGCCCAGACCGTCAGCGAAAACGACGACACTGCCCGAATCGCCGAAGAATATGCCATCTCCCTGGGCAAGGCCCAGCTGATCCAGGAGATCTGCGACAAGACCCTCTATACCCCCGCCGATCTGGCACCTCTGAACATCAACGACCTCAGCCTGATCCTCAAGCACGTCAATACCAGTTCGGTATCCGCCACCGGTACTCCTTCCGAAAAGCAGTACATTGGTGAGGACAAGGCCCTGGAAGTCGCCCTGAATGATCTCGGCATTACCGACAAGAGTCTGTTAAGGGACCTCGACATCGAATTTGAATACGAAAAGGGCCAGCCGGTCTATGACATTGAATTCGAATACAACGGCAATGAATATGAATACGACATCGATGCCGTCAGCGCCAGGATCGTCGATAAGAACATCGATACCGCTGACCGCCAGGAAAAGAGCGTACCTGAGCATGCCAACGTCATCGGCAAGGACAAGGCTAAGGAGATCGTTCTGAATCATGCCGGTGTCAAGGCCGCTGATGTAAAGAACTATGAAGTGGAGCTCGACAGCGAAAAAGGTTCCGTCGTCTATGAAATCGAGTTTGAAGCCAACGGCTATGAATACGAATATGAGATCAATGCCGTGACCGGCAAGATCCTGAAGAACGAAAAGGAAAAGGCTGACGGCTCCTCCGTCAAGCCATCATCAGACACCAGTACCAATTACATCGGTAAGGAAAAAGCCAAGCAGGCCGCCTT
This sequence comes from Erysipelotrichaceae bacterium, assembly GCA_017445225.1. GTDB lineage: Bacteria > Bacillota_I > Bacilli_A > Erysipelotrichales > Erysipelotrichaceae > RUG521. The sequence goes on from JAFSUN010000008.1 coordinate 20,908, forward strand.
CAAGCATGCCGGCGTCAAGGAAAATAACGTCAGGGCTCTGGAGGTCAAGCTCGATAAGGAAAACGGCAAGGCCGTCTACGAAGTGGAATTCAAGGCCGGCGGCTATGAATACGACTATGAGATCGATGCCCTGACCGGCAAGATCCTCAAATCCGAGAAGGAAAAAGATGATGACTCATCTTCAGATAAGGGCAGCAGCACGGTCACAACCACGATCAGCGCTGACCAGGCCAAGCAGATCGCTCTGAAGCATGCCGGCGTTACCGCCTCCAAGGTCAAGGCTGAGCTGGACAAGGGTGTCTGGGAGATCGAGTTTACCGCCAACGGCTACGAATACGAATATGAGATCAACGCCACTACCGGCAAGATCATCCACAGCGAAAAGGAAGCAGCCGACTAAACAGCAGATTAAAAGAGGGACTTCCCTCTTTTTTCATGCTTCAAAGTATTTCCGGAAGAATTCGGTATCATGCATCATTTCCGGATGATACTGCACGGCCAGGATGTTCTCCCCTTCCAGTGCCTCAATGGTACCGTCCAGGCTGCGGGCCGTTACCCGCAGGTTTTCTCCTACCAGGCCAGCGGCGTGATGGTGGTGGGAATTGACCATGACCCTGGTACAGCCGTAGATCTTGGCCAGCTGGCTGCCCTCTTCAATGACGATCTCATGGAGGTCATTGTTGGCGTGGCCTTCAATGCCCTGTCTTAAGGTACCGCCGAAGTAGACGTTGATGACCTGATGGCCGCCGCAGATGGCCAGGATCTTCTTGTTCCTCTTTCGGAAAGCTTCTATGCAGGCCTTATCGCTGGCGTAGAGATCAAATTCCTCATTGAGGAGAATACTGTCGCTTTTCTCCTCATGGAAATAGGCCGGATCGATGTCGATGATCGAGCCCGGCAGCAGCAGAAAATCGCACATGTCCGCCAGGGTTTCGGCACTCTGAGCACTGATGATCGGGAACAGCTGATAGTTCAGTTCATCAGCGATGTCCTTGAAATCCTTGGGTATGTAATATCTCTTATTGACGTAACCGTGGGAATGATCCACGGCATAACGCATCGCAATCGCTATCTTAATCATCTTGGCCTCCATAACGGTCTTCGTTATACATTTCGGTAAGTCTGGTGAAGTCGTATTTTTCGCGGTCCTTCTCCTTGACGGTAGTCAGGTATTCGTTGGCCGTGATGTGTTCCGGGAACTGATAATCCTCCTGGATCAGCTTGTTGACGGTACGACGGTATCTCCTTCTGATCTCCGACAGCCGGCCGCCGAAGAGCTTTCGCTTTTCCTTCTTCTCCTCCGTGCGGCTGAGGGCGGTCTTGACCATGCGGACATTGCCCTCGTTGACCATTTCCATCTTCTCCTCCTGACGGTTCTTGAAGATGAAGGCGATGATTCCCAGGACGATGGCGATCAGACCGAAGGCGGCGATGTTGGTGATCAGCTGGGTGTTGGAGCGGTTGACGTAGTTCTGATACTGGTTGCCCAGATTGTCAAAGGCATCATACTTCTCGATCAGTTCATCCAGATAATGCGGATTGTACCTGAACAGCCAGGGGAACCAGGCGCTTAACAGCTTCAGTAACAGAACGCCGATATACAGTAAGCCCTTAAGGGCATAGCCGACGCCTCTGATCAGGACCGCCAGGATGGTGATCAGAATCTCCAGGAACAGATTGAACACCTGACTCTGGAAGATCAGCACGATGATGGCGATGAACAGGATGGTGTTCTCGATGACGATCCGGTTGGTCTCATCCAGGACATTGACGAACGGCAGCCGGTAGAACAGATCGATGTTGTTGATCATGCCTACCGCAATGCCGATGATCAGATACGACAGCAGCGAATTGTAGACCGGCGAGAGGCTTTCGTTGGTCTTGAAGAAGAAGTTCAGTATCGAGGCCGTGATCAGGCTGACGATCATGACGATCGCCACCTGCGTGCTCTTGATGACGCGGTCGCGGTCATTGAGATAATACGATCCCAGCAATACCACATCATATACGGTTACGGCAATGGCAGCGGCGAGGCCCGGCTGTAACAGCCAGTTCAGAACTCCCAATACCAGGGACAGTCCCGCGATGGCCCCCTTGCGATAGGCATCGGGACACAGGCACACCAGCCAGTAAGCGATGAAGCTGCCAAGCAGGATGAAGCTCAGATCGATCTTTACCACCGGGAAGACGATTCCCATCAGCACGATCACGTAGACCTGGAACAGATGGAAGGTATTTAACAGGATGTTGCGGCTCTTCATGCTTCCACCTCCAGTTTACTGACGGTCACGCCCCGGACACTTACCGGTACGCTGTCATCATAGACGAACAGATGGACGCTGCCGGACTGGGCCAGCCACTTCCGGATGAAGTAGGCGTACTTGTCTTTATATTTGTTGCAGATGATGATGTAGCCCTTGTTGACGATGACATTCTGGATGTTCATCAGTTCCTCGCTCTTCAGCTTGATCTGACCGGTACAGCAGGAAAGCTCGTCATAGATGTTGACGATGTTGGCATGGGTAAACTCGGCCGTGGTGCTGATGCGATGGAACTTGCCATAGTTGTTGCAGCCGAACTGGACGGAGATCTTGTTGCGGTAGGCAAAGTCGACGACGCCGGCGGCCAGTCTTACGGCGCTTTCCACATAGGGATCGTGATCATAGTTCAGACCGGCATTGTCTTCCGCCAGTAACAGGACGGTAAACTCCGGCTGAGAGGTGTATTCGTACTTCTTGACCTGCATCTTGCCCAGCTGAGCGGTCTTCTTCCACTCGATGTCCTTGAAACTGTCACCGGCCAGATAATCCCGGGTGCCCAGATAGAACATCGGGTCGGGATTGATGAAGCGGTTGACGAAGTTTTCGCCGAAGGATGAGGAGCTGTTCAGCATCTTTCTTTCGACATCTACCGGGGTCGGATGGACGATAAGATTGATCATCGGGGTCTCGGTCAGTTCCACGCGGCTGGTATTGAACAGATTGACCAGGGTGATGCGAGCTTCGATCTCATAGTAGCCTCTTTGCTGAGGCAGGACTTCCCATTCACTCAGAACCTGCTGAAAAGAGCGAAGTGATGTTACGGTCGTAAACGTCTTGCGTTTCTGGATCGCAAAATCGATATCGCTGCTTGTTCCGTCAAAGCTGTCCGGCATCGTGATGACGATCTTGATGATCGGCAGAATCATCATCTTGTGATTCTGGATCAGTAAGGACAGCCTGACCGGTTCCTTTTCCCTGCACCTCACGTGGTCAGCGCTGAATGATATGGAAAGATTCTCCGGAGCTTTCTTCTTAAAGCTGGTGATGAAATACCGGTATATCAGCAGGACCACGGCGAATATCGTCATGGCCTGCCACATCAGCGGTTAAAATCCTCCGTGGGAACGATGCATTCCCTGATTATCTCATTCAGAATGCCCTCGGCATTCTGTTCGGTAGTATAGGTAAAGCCCTTGAGAATGAGTCGGTGGGCAAAGACCGGAGTGCACAGTTTCTTGATGTCATCGGGAATGACATAGTCGCGGTCCTGCATCCGGGCATAGACCTTCAGGCACTTGACCATGGTAAGAGTTGCACGTGGTGAAATGCCCAGGGCGATGTTTTCATGGTTACGGGTCTTGTTGACGATCTGCAGCAGATAGTCATAGACATCATCGCTGATGCGGACGTCCTGCCACTGCCGGCCCAGATCGCGGATCGTGTTGGCGTCCATGATGCTTTCGAGGGTCTCGATGGGATTGAAGACCGAGTGGGCCTTGACCATCTTCATCTCATCTTCCCGGCTCAGATAGCCCAGATGGATGCAGAGGGTAAAGCGGTCGATCTGCGCTTCCGGCAGCGGATAGGTACCGCTGTTTTCCACCGGGTTCTGGGTAGCGATGACCAGGAAGGGATCGGATAACGGATAGGTGGTTCCGTCGATGGAGACCTGCTTTTCCTCCATGGCTTCCAGCATGGCGGCCTGGGTACGCGGAGCGGCACGGTTGATCTCATCCGCGAGGATCAGACTGGTGAAGATCGGTCCTCTCCGGAATTCAAACTCGCTGTTCTTCTGGTTGTAGTAGTTGATGCCCAGAATGTCACTCGGCAGTAAGTCCGGCGTGAACTGGATGCGCTTGAAGTCCAGATTCAGACTTCTGGCGACACTTCTGGCCAGCATCGTCTTGCCGGTGCCGGGCACGTCTTCCAGTAAGGCATGGCCCTTGACCAGCATCGCAATGAAGATCAGGTCGACGGCGTCTTCGCACCCGACCATGACCTTGGCAACGTTTTCTCTCAATAATCTGTCAGCTTCCCGGATATTCATTTTCCTGCCTCCTGATTTCTAACATATTCCTCCAGTTCCGCTTGCGAGAACTGGTAGCGTTCACTGCAGAAGCGGCATACCACTTCACAGCCATGATCCTCTTCGATCATGGTCTTAAGATCGCTCACCGGCAGATGAGCGAGTACCTGCCCGAACTTTTCCCGGCTGCACTCACAGGTGAACTGCGGATTGGCCTGTCCAAGTTCCTTATAATCATCAAACAGCGCGTCAACGATGTCTCTAGGGGAATCATATTCCAACAACAGCTGAGAGATCGGCTTGATATTGGCGGCGATGTCCTCGATGATCCGGATGTTTTCTTCCGAGGTATTCGGCATCAGCTGGATCACCAGGGCTCCGGCCGACTTGACGCTGCGGTCGGTATCGATCAGCACGCCCAGCGCTACCATTGAAGGGGTCTGTTCACTGACCATGTAGTAATAGGCAAAGTCATCGCCGAGCTCGCTGGTCTGTAAGTCGACTTCGGAGACGAACGGTTGCTTCATGCCCAGGTCCTTTACGACCCGGATGACGCCTTCGGTGCCGACGGCCTGGCCGACATCCAGCTTCTCAGGGCTCTTTTCCAGATAGACATGGGGATTGTCCACATAGCCTCGGACGTTGCCGCCGTAGTAGCAGTCGACGACGATCTGGCCCAGGGGTCCCTTGCCGTTGATCTGGATCTCGATCTTTTCCTGGGGGCTTTTGAGCATGCTGCCCATGACGGTACCGACCGCCAGGGTCCTTCCCAGGGCAGCGGTAGCGGTTGGCCACAGGTCATGACGGTCCTGGGCTTCCTGCACCAGCTGGGTTATGTCACAGCAGAAGATCCGTACTTCATTGTTCAGTGCTGTTCCTCTTGTTAAGTAATTCATGTGTCATTCTCCTTAAAAGGCAGCACAACGGTACTGCCTCTTGCATTATGTTTCCTAGGCCTCGGCAATGGCCGGAGCGTTCTTGGTTCCGTACTTGACGATGTTGTCGAGATCTTCCTTGGTCAGGGTCTCGTTCTCGATCAGTTCGCGGACGATGTTGTCAAGTTCCTGACGGTTGGCTGCGATGATCTTCTTGGCTTCTTCATAGCAGCCGTTGATGATCTTGCGGACTTCCTGGTCGATCTCAAAGGCGACCTTGTCGGAATAGTTCTTGTTGTTGACATAGTCACGGCCCAGGAAGACGTTCTCGGAATCGGAAGCGTACTGGACAGCGCCCAGTGAGCTCATGCCGTACTGGTTGACCATGGCCTTGGCGATCTTGGTGGCTCTCTCCAGGTCGTTGGAAGCGCCGGTACTGATCTCACCCAGTACCAGTTCCTCAGCGACACGGCCACCCAATAAACCGGTGATCTCGGCCAGCAACTGCTTCTTGGTCTGTAAGAACATCTGATCTTCCTTCGGGGTCATCAGGTTGTAACCGCCGGCCTGACCTCTCGGGATGATGGTGACTTTCTGAACGATCTCAGCGTCTTCCAGATGAATGCCGATGACGGAGTGTCCGGCTTCATGAGTGGCGACCAGTCTCTTTTCCTTGTCGGAATACTTGCGGCTCTTCTTGGCCGGGCCGCCGATGACACGGTCGATGGCCTCATCGAGGTCTTCCATCGTGATGATGTCTCTCTTGCCTCTTACCGCCAGAATGGCAGCTTCGTTCAGGACGTTTTCCAGATCGGCACCGGAGAATCCCGGGGTTCTGGCAGCCAGGGCACCCAGATCGATGTCCTTGCTGAGTTTCTTATTGCGGGCGTGAACTTCCAGAATGGCCTTTCTGCCGGCCTTATCCGGCAGGGAGACGGTGATCTGACGGTCGAAACGTCCAGGTCTTAACAGAGCCGGGTCCAGGATGTCCGGTCGGTTGGTAGCGGCGATGATGACGATACCACGGTTCTCATCAATGCCGTCCATTTCAACCAGCAGCTGGTTCAGGGTCTGTTCTCTTTCGTCGTTACCGCCGCCTAAGCCGGCACCTCTCTGACGGCCGACGGCATCGATCTCATCGATGAAGATCATGCAGGGAGCGGTTCCCTTGGCTTTCTTGAACATGTCTCTGACACGGCTGGCACCGACACCGACGAACATTTCGACGAAGTCAGCACCGCTGATGGAATAGAACGGTACGTCGGCTTCACCGGCGACGGCCTTGGCCAGCAGGGTCTTACCGGTACCGGGGTTGCCGACCATCAGGATGCCCTTGGGAATTCTGGCACCCATCTTGGCGAACTTTTCCGGTGAACGCAGATACTCGATGATCTCCGCCATCTCTTCCTTCTCTTCCTCACAGCCGGCCACATCGGTGAAGCGAACCTTGATGTTGCTTTCAAGGCGGGCTCTTGACTTGGAGAATTCAAAGGCCTTGTTGTTGGATGATCCGTTCATCCTGGTCAGCAGGAACAGGGCGAAACCGATCATCAGACACAGCGGTACGATCTGCGTCAGGATCTCCATCAGATAATTGGTCTTGTAGGGATTGACGATCTTGATGTTGCCTTCCTTAACATTCTTCTGGAGAATGTCGATCAGCTCATCAGTCTTGACTTCCGTATTAGGAACGGAGGCTACAAAGCCCTTTTCCGTATCATTTTCCTTATATCTGCCGGTTACGTCGATGACGGTGTTGTTCATGGTGAGGACGACTTCCTCGATCTGCTGGTTGCTAACCAGCTTCATGAACTGACCGTAGGTAAGGGCAGAAGTAGTGGAGGCCCGGGAGTAGGAATACAGGCTGGTCACCAGCAGAGCCACGACCAGATACGGTATCCATCCCAAAAATCTCTTATTGTTATTCAATTAACTCACTCTCCTTAACGACTCAGAAAGATTAATACAATTCATCCTTTAATACGCCGATATATGGCAGATTGCGGTACAGCTGGTTGTAATCCAGTCCATAGCCGACCACAAACTCATTTTCAACTTTGAACCCTGTATAATCTGCTTCCACTTCTACCTGGCGTCTGGAAGGCTTGTCAAGCAGCGCCACGACCTTGACGCTCTTGGCGCCCTTGTCAAACAGCATCTTCTTCAGTCTCTTGATCGTGATGCCGGTATCGACGATGTCTTCTACCAGAACGATGTCCATGCCGATGATGGAACGGTCGAGGTCCTTGATGATCTTGATGTCACCGACGCTCTTGGTTCCCCGGTAGCTGGACACGCACATGAAGTCAATTTCGATCGGCAGATCGATGTGCTTGATCAGTTCTGCCATGAAGGGCACGGACCCTTTCAGAATGCCTACGAATAAAACATTGCCTACTGATTCACGGTATTCTTCGGTCAGCTGGGCGCCGATCTCAGTACAGCGCTCAATGATCTGCTCTTGGGATACCAGTACTTTCTTTAAATCTTTTTCCAGCATGTTCTCTCCTCCAGAATGTGAAACTACATATCATTTTAGCATAAACATATTGGCATTAATACAAAAATGTTTGATGTCACAGCCGATCCCAGGCACAAAAATAACCTCATTTCGGCTGTTGACGATGACCGGCCAGAAGTACCTTTCATCGTGGGGAATCTTGCGGTCGATCAGGAAACGGGACACCTTCTTACGGCCGTATCGTAATTCGATGGCATCGCCTTCCTGCCAGCAGCGGATGGTAAGCGGGAAGTCTTCATCCGTAACATTGACCGACTCAATTCGTTTTCCCATATCACGGATCGCGAAGTATTCCGTATCAAAGTACTTCCGTTCATCAAGAACGTATTCGTACTTTTCCTTCTTTTCAAAAACATAGATGTTTCCGTATTCTGCCACCAGCTGCAGATCATCACCGATGTCCGTTACTGCCCGGCGACTGTTTAAGGCAATTCTGACCAGTTCCCGGACAAATTCTCCGGAAAGGGTGAGGTCCGGTTTCTTACGGCTGATCAGCCAGCGGATCAGATCTTCCTTAGCGGGTTCCTCTTCAAACTGAGCACGGGTGATCTTTTCACCCGGATACTTCTTTTCAAATCCGGCCAGTTTTTTTCGCTGTCCTTCATTGAACTCTGCGATCTCTCTCAGCCAGGTTTTGATCTGCCGGTCATCCGCCTTCTCGATCAGGGCATGGCGGATGCGGTTTCGCTGATACTTGTCAGAGAAGTTGGATTCATCATCGTGGAAAGGCACCCCATTGGCCAGGCAGTAATCCCGGGTATCCTGCTTGCGCATGTCCAATAAGGGCCTCAGAATTCTCATGCCGTGGTGAGAGGTTTCCGGCTGGATGCCATAGTACCAGCCATGGGAGCCCCTTTCCCGAGCCATCAGGTAGTTTTCCAGATGGTCGTCCTGCTGATGTCCCAGTAATAACGCCGTGGCCCGCTTTTCGTCATAGACCTCCTTATAGAAGGCATAGCGGACCTCCCGGGCCCATTTCTGAAAGTTATCGGGATCTTTCTGAACGGGATACAGGGTTCTGACCTCGATGCCCCTTTCCCCGCAGTATTCTCTGACCAGCCTTTCCTCATCATCGGCGCTCTTCCTTAACTTATAGTTAACGAAGCAGACCGTCAGCTTGAGGCCTCTTTCCAGACACAGAGAAAGAAGTGCCATGGAATCGCATCCGCCTGACACTCCCATTACATATTCACTCTGCCTGTCCTTAATGAGTTCGCTGATCATGAAATAATCTTATCACAGTTAAGATTATTTGTTCACGGTTATGCGCTCATTTGTTGCGATAGTCCAGCGTTTTCAGAAAGCGCTGATAGATCTCCCGGAACAGCTCACTTTCGGTATCCAGGTGAGCCTTGACATCGATGATCCGGGCCGTATTGATGTACTTGCCGTCATTGAGAAACAGCACCGAACAGCGGCTCAGCCCTTCGATCCTGCCTAACCTCATCAGATGCTTCAATCCATCGGGATTCTCCTTTTCATCGTAGGCCATTTCGTAAGCGTGACTGTTGGAAGTCATCGGGATCACGAAGGCCTTACTGTTGAAGACGTTGATGACCAGACCGAAGTGCTGATAGGCGACCTCTGAAAGATAAGCCCGCCCAAAGTCGATGTAGCAGCAGTCTCCGGGACTGATCGTCAGGCCGAACTTACGACAGGACTTCAATTGTGAACGGACCTGATAGTTGTACTCGCTTAACAGAGTATCCCGGGCCACGTTGGCCGGCATTTCACTGAACTGATGGCGCACATTAACTATATAATCATCAATGGCCTCCCTTAATACCTTGCGGTCCTGAGCCTTTTCAGCCGAGAACTCCGCATATTCCGTTCCGTAAAGATTGTGATTGTTCATTTTTTACCCCTCCTGCTTACTATTAGTAAGGAAGAAGGAAACATTCTTAAAAAATAGAAAAGAATTACGGCATCCGCAATTCTTTTTTGTATCTTACCAGTATTTGTCCGCAACCCAAGAGGGCTTGCAGGTGATGTTGAGTTCCTTTTCAATGGCGGCCGCAAAGCTGATCAGCACATCCTCCTGCCAGGGGCCGGCCATCAGATAGTAGCTCATCGGGCTGAATGGTTCGCAACTCTGAGCCACGGCCGGAATGGTCAGCGAGGGATTGCCGGATACCGCTGCCAGGTTGGTTACCGGCAATGAGGCCGCATAGATCAGTACATCGACGTTTTCCCGGGCCATGACTCCCTCGATCAGTTCATGAGCCAGCTGATCAAGTTCCAGGCGCTTTTGCCAGTACTCGCTTTCCCTAAGCTGTCCGCTGACGGCTTCGGAGCTTTCCAGTAAGCCCTGACCGTATTTAAGACAGCGTTCACTGTGATCCTTATTGAACTGAATGATGGCTGCCAAGGTCTTGTTGCGGCAGTTATGCGCTGCCAGATATCTCTCCAGATCATTCTTGAATTCATAGTTCAGCAGGGCAAACTCATCCAGTTCCCCCTGATCATATTCGATTTCCACCGGCTCACAGCCCTGAGTCCTCAGTATTTCCCTAAGTTTCTCGGTGGCTTTCCGACAGTCATCGCTCATTTCAGCATTTTTGAAGATCATGATGCCGGCTCTTTTTCCCTTGATGCTCTGGCTAAGGGCGGCGAGATAATCCTTCTTCTGAAGTACCCAGGTTGCCGGATCATCTTCATCTTGGCCTGTCATGATATCCAGCAGAACCGCCACGTCATTGACGCTGTTGGCCATCGGACCGGCGGTGTCCTGAACATGGGAGATCGGCAGAATACCGTTACGGGAAACCAGGCCAACCGTGGGCTTGATAGCCGTGATGGCATTGGCGATAGCCGGATACATGATCGAACCGTCGGTTTCCGTGCCGACAGACAGCGGCACAAAGCGGGCTGATACCGCTACTGCCGAACCGCTGGAAGAACCGGAGACGTCAAAGCCGGGCTGATAGGCATGATTGACCTGTCCGTTGCGGGAAGAATAGCCGGAAGGCATGTTGTCGGTGCTCATCCAGTAGGCAAACTCTGAGAGATTGGTCTTGCCGATAATGACGGCTCCGGCCTCTCTTAATCTGGCTGCCAGGAAGGAATCCTTATCGCAGATGAGGTCATTAAGGGCATAGGAGCCGGCCGTATTGTGCATCCCCCTGACATCGATGTTATCCTTCAGGACAATGGGAATGCCGTGCAGCGGACTTCTGAGTCCCTGTTCTCTGATTTCCTGATCCATGGCCCGGGCGATGAAGATGGCATCACCGTTGAGTTCGGCCAGGGAATTTAGATTCCTGCCGCTCTGATCGTTGGCGGCAATGGCTGAAAGGGCCTGTTTGGTCAACTGTTCTGAGGTCCACTTCCCTTCCAGAATGCCCTGTGACAGTTCCTGTATTTTCATAGTCTTTCTCCTGTTTTTCTCATTATATGTCACGGGTGATTTATCGGCAATCATTATACTACCTTGTTTCTGAAAGGAACGTTTGCCGTAAAAAAAGCACTTCCCTGGGGAAATGCCTGTTGATTACTGAACGGTTTCCTGTTCGCCTTCCGGCTTTTCCGCAACAGCCTTTTCTTCAACTTCCTCTTCATCAGCCGGAGTGGCAATGTGATGGTTCATCAGTTTGTCGAGCAGATTGAGGATCGGCCGGTATTTCTTGGTGATCATGCCAGTATACTCGATGAACAGGTCAAACATGATGATCATGAAGATCAGCAGACAGATGCCGATCGGCGTATTAACGCAGTACAGATAACTGGTTAAGCCAAACAGCGCCGTAACGATGTAGATGGCGATGACGGCACCGGTCTGGCCCAGTTTCATGTTCTTCATCAGGATGTGATGGAAATGGCTTTTGTCCGGAGCTGAGATCTTCTGACCCTTCAGCTTGCGGCGGATGATGGCCGAGAAGGTATCGAAGATCGGGACGAACATCAGGGTGATCGGGATGGCCAGGGTGATGAAGGTCGTGCTCTTGAACCCGTACAGGGAGATGGCAGCGATCATGAAACCCAGGAACTGGGCTCCGCAGTCGCCCATGAAGATGGAGGCCGGATGGAAGTTATAATAGAGGAAGCCCATGATACTGCCGGCGAGCATCAGGCAGATGACATATTCTTCCGGGGAATGAATGATCGTCGACAGGATGGCGATGGTGACCAGAACGATGGGACAGAAACCGCCGGCCAGGCCATCCAGACCGTCGATCAGGTTGACGGCGTTGGTAATGCCGATGACCCACAGATAGGTGACCACATAGCTGAAGGCCTTCATGTTGATCACGATGCCAAACGGCAGCTTGATGCTGGCGAGATAGACCTTGCCATAGAAGACCAGTACCGAGGTGGCAATGAACTGGAAAACCAGCTTGAACCAGGGCGGTACGTCAAAGATGTCATCGATCAGTCCCTCTATGAAGATGATGGTCCCGCCCAGGATGATTCCGTTGAAGGTATCATTCTCGCGGACAAAGATCAGAGCTGAGATTATGAAAGCCAGGTAAATGGCCACGCCGCCGATGCGCGGGATCTTCCCGTGATGGACGGTACGGTTGTTTTCCTTGGCATAGATATTGAACTTGAATGCCAGCTGCTTAACCGGCAATATCAGTATCGCTGAGATGGCCAGCGGTACCAGAAAATACAGATATGTCATATGATCACCTTTTATAATTATATCACAGCAGTCAATCTGCTCTCTTACATGTGATACATGATGGCCAGAATGAACTGAGCACTCAGATACCCCAATGCCATGGACATCATCACCAGCAGCAGCTGGGCCTTGGTCCGCTTATCCGGTGAGTTGAGCATGATCTTGCCCAGATCCAGAGAACTCAGGCAGTAAAAACTGAAGCCGAAGGTCGCAAAGTGGAGAATGATTCTGGCGATTTCTCGAAAATTCATGCCGATGTCAGTTCCTTTCTTTCACCTATTATATCACACGTCACCGGGGTTTTAGACGCTTAAGAATTAATGAAGATTTCCACGCAAAAAGGCATTTACATGCCTTTTTCTTATCGGTCGCTGTCCAGGGCCTTGATGCGGTTGATTGCGATGCTGAGGGCGACCTCGGCTCTCTTGATGTCGGATTCGCTGGTTGCGGTCTTGAGTCTTTCTCTGGCCCGCTGTTCCTTGATCCGGGCTCTCTCGATGTCGAGCTCGTCGATGTCCTCAATGGCGTCACACAGCAGGGTTGCCTGGTTGTTTTCAAAGTAGAAGATGCCGTTGGATACCGTATATTTCTTTTTCTCACCGTGCTCCTGGGTATTGATCACGCCGATGTCGATCGGGGTCATGAACGGCATGTGATTGGACCGGATGCCCCTTCTGCCGTCCGGTGTGGGCAGATTGATGGAATCGGCTTCGATCTGGCGGTAGAGCCCCTTATAGGTTATCAGCTTAACGGTAAACATTACCTGATCAGTTCCTCTCCCTTGGCGATGACATCTTCAATGGAACCGGCAAAGGTGAAGGCCTGTTCCGGCAGATAGTCATACTCACCGTCCAGAATGGCTCTGAAGGAGCGGACGGTATCCGGAATGGAGACGAACTTGCCTTCATAACCGGAGAACTTCTCAGCGACGGCGAACGGCTGAGACAGGAAGTTACGGATCCTTCTGGCGCGGTTAACGGTAACCTTGTCTTCATCGGACAGTTCATCAATGCCGAGAATGGCGATGATGTCCTGCAGGTCGCGGTATCTCTGTAATATCTGCAATACTCTCTGGGCTACTTCATAGTGCTCAATGCCGACGACGTTGGGGTCAAGAGCTCTTGAACTGGACTCCAGCGGGTCGACCGCCGGGTACAGACCCAGGGAAGCGATCTTACGGTCCAGAACCGTCTTGGCATCCAGATGCGCAAAGGTCGTGGCCGGAGCCGGGTCCGTAAGGTCGTCAGCCGGCACGTAAATGGCCTGGATGGAGGTAATGGAACCGTTGATGGTGGAAGTGATTCGCTCCTGCAGCTGGCCCATTTCGGTAGCCAGGGTGGGCTGATAGCCAACGGCCGAAGGCATTCGCCCTAACAGGGCGCTAACTTCGGAACCGGCCTGGGAGAAGCGGTAAATGTTATCGATGAACAGCAATATGTCCTGATGATCGACGTCACGGAAGTGTTCAGCCATCGTCAGAGCACTTAAGGCGACACGCATGCGGGCACCCGGGGTCTCATTCATCTGGCCGTAGACCAGAACGGTCTTGTCGATGACACCGGATTCCTTCATTTCGTAGTACAGGTCATTGCCTTCACGGGTTCTCTCACCGACACCGGCAACAACGGATAAGCCGTTGTGCTGGGTGGCGATGGAGTGGATCATCTCCTGCATTAAGACGGTCTTGCCGACACCGGCACCGCCGAACAGGCCGATCTTGCCGCCCTTGATGTACGGGCACAGCAGGTCAATGACCTTGATGCCGGTTTCCAGGATCTCGATCTCGGTCTGCTGATCCTCAAAGCTGGGAGCCTTGCGATGGATGGGCTTTCTTTCAACGGATTCATCGATCTCACCTAAGCCGTCAATGGGGCGGCCCAGCAGATTGAACATTCTGCCCAGGACCTTTTCACCGACCGGTACCTTGATCGGTCCGCCGGTATCCCTGGCCGGCATGCCTCTGACCAGTCCGTTGGTCTGGTTAAGGGCAATGCATCTGACCCGGTCGTTACCGATGTGCTGCTCGACTTCCGCCGTGATGACGCTGTCACCAAGGTTGAACTCGATGGCATTATAAAGCCTGGGCAGCTTATCGGGGAAACTGATGTCCAATACCGGTCCGATTACCTGGACCAGTTTTCCATAGTTTTCTTCCATGGCTTACTCCTTTCTACAGAGCATCCGCACCGGCGGTGATCTCGTTGACTTCCTGGGTGATGGAAGCCTGACGGGCCTGATTCAGCCTTAACGATATTTCATCGATCAGACTCTGAGCGTTCTTGTTGGCGCTGTCCATCGCGCTTCTTCTGGCGGCATGCTCACTGGTACGCGCTTCCAGGAAGGTTGAATAGACGATGGCGCTGATGTATTCCGGAATCAGATTGTCCAAAACGGTCTTGAGATCCGGGGCAAATTCCACCTCCCTTTCCTCCACTTCCTTCGGGATCTCCAAGGGAAGCAGTTCATAGGTGGCGGGTGTAAAGGTAAGGGTATTTACATACTGGGTATAGATGATGTCAAACTTGCTGATCTCCCCCCGACGGTATAATTCCAGGCTGTTGTCGATCAGTTTATTGATGACAGCCGGTTCCAGGTCATCCAGTTCATCGAACCGCTTGATGACCATGTAATTGTTACTGTCGAGCCACTTGATCCCGTAGCTGCCGATCGCGAAGATCGGGTCCATCTTGTTCACCGTCTTTTCCACGTATCTCAATAAGTCCATGTTATAGGAACCGCAGAGACCGGAATTGGAGGTGATGATGATGTGCAGCGGGTTATCGACCCGGTTGGGCCGGAAGTAGACGTTGTCGCGGTCAGCCTCCTTCATGCCGGACAGGGCTGACAGCAGCATCGTATGGAACTCCTCCGAATAGATGCTGTTTTCCTCCATGCGGGCCCGCTGCTTCTGCAGCTTGGCGGTGGAGACCAGCGACATGGCGTTGGTGATCTTCTGGGTAGAGCGGACGGACTTTAACTGACGCCTGATGGTACTTACCTGGCCGGCCATCAGAATCGGCTGGCTTTCTGCAGACGGTACCGGTTGGTGAACTTTTCAATGGCGTCATAGAGTTTCTTTTCCAGTTCCGGTGTCAGTACCCTCTTCTCTTTGATCTCTTCAATGATTCCCAGATGGGAACTGTGCATTTCCATCAGCAAGGACCGCTCGTAATCGGCGACATTCTCGGTCTCGATCAGATCCAGCAGTTTCTTCTGAGCGCTGTAGAGCATGACCACCTGATCCTCATGGGAGGCCGGTGAGTACTGCGGCTGCTTTAACAGAGCCATTAAGCGCTGGCCGTGCTGGATGGTCCGCTTGGTAACCGGATCCAGGTCGCTGCCGAACTGGGCGAAGTCGAGAACTTCCTGATACTGAGCCAGTTCCAGTTTCAGGGAACCGGAGACCTTCTTCATGGCCTTGCTCTGGGCGGCACTGCCGACACGGGACACGCTCAAGCCGCTGTCGACGGCCGGGCGGAAGCCGCTGTTGAACATTTCGGTCTGAAGGAAGATCTGACCGTCGGTAATGGAAATGACGTTGGTGGGTATGTAGGCGGAAATGTCGCCGGCCAGAGTCTCAACGATCGGCAAGGCGGTCATGGTACCGCCGCCCAGCTCCTTGGACAGCTTGGCGCTTCTTTCCAGCAAACGGGAATGCAGATAGAAGACGTCACCAGGATAAGCTTCTCTTCCCGGAGGCCTTCTGAGTAACAGCGATAAGGTACGGTAAGCGATGGCGTGCTTGCTCAGGTCATCGTAGACGATCAGAACGTCCTGCCCGTGCTCCATCCAGTATTCACCGATGGCACAGCCCGCATAGGGAGCGATGTATTGCAGTGAAGGCAGGTCGGAAGCACTGCTGAGAACGACGGTCGTATAGTTCATGGCGCCTTCCTGACGGAGCTTCTGGACCAGCTGAGCCACATAGGAGGCCTTCTGGCCGATGGCTACGTAGATGCACTTGACGTTCTTGCCGCGCTGATTGAGGATCGTATCGATGGCGATGGCGGTCTTGCCGGTCTGGCGGTCGCCGATGATCAGCTCACGCTGACCCTTGCCGATCGGGATCATCGAATCGATGACCTTAAGGCCGGTTTCCAGCGGCTCATTGACCGATTCACGGTTTATGACACCGGGTGCGGGTCTTTCGATCGGATAGTAATCAGCCGTTCTGATGGCGCCCTGGCCGTCTACCGGCTTGCCCAGGGCATTGACGACTCTTCCCAGCAGGGCATCGCCGACCGGTACCTCGATGATCTTGCCGGTGGAATGGGCGGCGTCGCCTTCGACGACTTCGTCCTCATCTCCCAGCAGTACGGCACCGATGGACTCGCTCTCCAGGTTCATGACCATGGCGGAGGTATTGCCGATCTTGATCAGCTCGCCGGCCATGGCGTTGTTGAGTCCCGTAATGTGGACGATGCCGTCAGCTACCAGGCTGACCACACCGACCGTATCGGAGCTCTCGGTATAGATGGTGTCGCCGACACCGACATTTTCAATGTATTTATGGATGGCCGCCGTCATCTCCTCTTCGGTATGATAGACGGACTCATCGGCATAAAGCTGGTTTCTTAAGCGGTTGATCCGGGTGGCATAGGAACCGTCCCAGATCTTGTCGCCGATCACGACCTTGACGCCGCCGATCAGCGAAATGTCCAGACAGTTCTGCAGCTTTACCGGCTTATCCAGCTTGCCGGAAATGGCTTTCTCGATTTCGGCAACCGTTTCCCGCTCCAGCATGCGAATGGAATAAACCGTGCCAAAGGAAATACCCTTGCCCTCATAATAGGTGTCAAGGTATTCATTCAGTAATGCACTTGCCGAGCATTCGGCTACTGCCAGGGTCCGGAAGAACTCCGTCGTTACTTCCCGGTCCCTCAGAAAGCTCAGGGCCTTGGCCTTCTTCTCTTCCAGAGGGATCCTGGAGTCTTCGAAAAACTCCTTCAGATCACTGTTGGCATTCAGCGCATCATTCAGAAGGGTCAGCAGTACGGTATACTTCAGTTCCCTTCCTTCTCTTAAGGCCAAATCCACCAGATCTCTGGCATGCTGCCTTAAATCGGTACTCATTTTCCGGATACTTCCTTAATGAAGCTGTCAATGACCTGACGGTCGCTTTCGACGTCAAGTTTCTCTGACAGCATCCTTTCCGTCGCACTTAAGGCTACGGAGACGATCTCATCATGCATGTCATCCAACATCTTTGACTTCTGGAGTTCGATGCTGTGCCGGGCTTCTTCAACAAGCTGCCGGGAGAGCTCCTTGCCCTCGTCGACCATGTTGTCCTTGAGCCTCTGTGCTTCCCTCTGGGCGTTGGCTACGGTTTCGGTAGCCTCTTCTTCCGCCTGGGAAAGCTTCTCTTCCATCAGGGACTTCAGCTCTTCGTTTTCCTTCTTCAGGGCTTCAGCCTGCCTTAACAGATTCTGCTCATAGGCAGCCCGTTCGGCCATGATCTTCTTGGCCGGTCCCCAGGCCAGTTTCTTCATCAGCAGAAACAGAACCAGCGTAGCACCCAACTGGGCCAGAATTGTCAGGATGTTCGGCATTAACTTGCCTAAAACATCGACATTGATATTCATAATGCTAAGCTCCTAAGACGAAGATGATGAGGAAGGCAATCAGAAGGCCGTAAATGGCGCAGGTTTCGGAAATGGCAGCACCGATGATGGCCATAGATCTGATCTGGTCAGCGGCATCGGGGTTCTTTCCGATGGATTCTACGGCCTGCTGGGCTACTCTGGCTTCACCGATACCGGTGACCATGCCTGTCATAACTGATAAAGCAGCAGCGATTGCGATAAGTCCTTTTTCCATGTGTTTCTCCTCCGTATGTTTCTAATCCGGCAGTTCCTTGCCGATGAATGTGATTGATAATGTGATGAATATGTAGGTCTGCATCAGGCCTGCAAACAGGTCAAAGTAGAAATGCAGGGCCGGAGCAACGATGACTCCGAGGAAGTTGAAGTTGCCGATGACCGGTATCAGTCCGGAAACGCTGGCCAGCATCGCGTAGATGACCATCATCAGGATGCTGCCGGAGACGATGTTGCCGAACAGCCTCAGTGACAGGGAAGCCAGTGTGGAGACCTTGCTGATGAGGTTGATGGGGAACAGGACGGCGATCGGTTCAAAGTAGCTCTTCAGATAACCCTTGAAGCCGCGGTATTTCCAGGAATACACCTCGATCAGGATACAGGTGATGGCCGCCAGCGACAGCGTCACCGAGAAGTTGGCGGTCGGCGGCTCAATGGACAGCAGTCCCGAGATGTTGGACAGGAAAATGTAGATCATCGTCACCCCGATGTAAGGACCCAGTTCTTCGGTGATCTTCTCATTGGTTTCATCCTTGAGCATTCCCTCAACGAAGCGGATGAGCATGATCATCAGCAGTACCAGGCCCTTGGGCTCGGAAAGCGGATCGAATTTCCTCAGCGAACGATTTACCAGCAAGATCAGCACGATGATGATGGCGCTGACTGCCAGTATTGAAAAGACAGTATTCTGCAGTTCCACCTTCCACACCCCCTATTCCTTTCTAATGAAACCGTAAACATATAGTGTAATCTTGAACATCATCAAGCCTGAAAAGGCTCCCCAGACGCTGACATATTGCGGCAGCACGAACCCCATTAACAACGGCAAAGAGAGCAACATCATTCTCACCCAATACTGCTGATACAGCCGCGGCCGGTACGCCTGGCCCTCAATGGCATCGCTCATCGTATCGGAGATGATGAGGATGTTGAGAGCGTAGCATGCCAGACCCAGCACGATTCCCAGGGAGACCCGGAAATCGATGATCAGGAATATCAGGGCAATTATGACCCCGCTCAATGATGAAATCTTTAATATCTTCTTTTCCACAAAAGTGTGAAATTACTTGGTTCCGAAGATACGGTCGCCGGCATCGCCCAGACCCGGGACGATGTAGCCGATCTCGTTCAGCTTTTCATCCTTGGCTGCCAGATAGATGTCGACATCAGGATGGGCTTTTTCGATGACATCGATGCCTTCCTGAACGCCTACCAGGTTGATCAGTTTGATGTTGGTCGCTCCGGTCTTCTTGACCATGTCGATGGCTGCCTTGGCACTGCCGCCGGTAGCCAGCATCGGGTCCAGGATCAGAACGATCGACTGAGCGATGTTCTTCGGGAACTTGGCATAATACTGATGAGGTTCCAGAGTTTCCTCATCGCGGTATAAGCCGATATGACCGACCTTGGCAGTCGGGATCATGTTCTGAATGCCGTCAACCATTCCCAGTCCGGCTCTTAAGATCGGTACCAGTACGACGTCCTGAGCCATCTCATAGCCGACGGTCTTGCCCATCGGGGTTTCGATGTTGATCGGGCGTAACGGCAGATCCTTGGTGATCTCATAGGCCATCAATGAGGCGATCTCATCGAGGTACTGTCTGAAATCCTTGGTTCCGGTTTCGATCTTGCGCATGGTTGTCAGCTTATGAGTGATAAGCGGATGGTTTAATACATGTAACATTGTTTCATCCTCCTGAATGTACATTTATCAGTAAAGCGGGAGCCGGTCCGTCAGTTCACGGACTTCCGCTCTCACCTTATTCAGCAATTCCTGATCCTCAGGATTCTTGAGAACCCTGCTGATCCAACGAGCGATCTTTTCAAAGTCGTCCTGACGGCAGCCGCGGGTCGTCATGGCTGGGGTTCCCAGTCTGATGCCCGAACAGTAAGCCGGCCTTTCCTCATCAAACGGGATCGAGTTCTTGTTGCAGGTGATGCCCACACTGTCCAGCAGCGTCTCGGCCTGCTTGCCGGTCATCCCGACCGAACCCTTGACATCGACCAGTACCAGGTGGTTATCGCTGCCTCCGGATACCAGCCGGAAGCCCTCTTCCTTCAATACCCGGCACAGCACCTGGCAGTTGGCCAGCACCTGTTTCTGGTAATCGATGAACGATGGCTGCAGGGCCTCCCAGAAGCAGACGGCCTTGGCGGCGATCACGTGCTCCAGCGGTCCGCCCTGAATGCCCGGGAAGACATTGCGGTCCAGATCCCTGGCGTATTTTTCCCGGCACAGGATGGCGCCTCCACGGGGACCTCTTAAGGTCTTGTGGGTCGTGGTGGTTACGAAGTCGGCATATTCACAGGGATTGGGATGCAATCCGGCGGCTA
The DNA here is from genome assembly GCA_017445225.1 of Erysipelotrichaceae bacterium. Lineage (GTDB taxonomy): Bacteria > Bacillota_I > Bacilli_A > Erysipelotrichales > Erysipelotrichaceae > RUG521. Next base: position 41,362 of record JAFSUN010000008.1, read on the forward strand.
CCAGTCCGGCGACATGAGCCATGTCCACCATCATCAGAGCCCCGAATTCATCGCAGATCTCCCGGATCCTCTTATAGTCAATGAAGCGTGAGTAGGCACTGGCACCGGCCACTACCAGCTTAGGACGTAATTCCCGGACCTTTTCCCGCAATTCATCGTAATCGATCATTTCCGTTTCCCGGGATACCCCATAGCTTTCAAACTGATAGAGCCTTCCCGAGAAGCTCAGCTTATGCCCGTGCGTCAGATGTCCGCCAGCTGACAGTTCCATGCCCAGGACCCGGTCTCCCGGCTGTAATACCGTGAAGTAGACGGCCATGTTGGCTTGCGAACCGGAGTGGGGCTGAACGTTGGCGTGCTCAGCGTGGAACAGCCGGCACAGCCTTTCCCGGGCGATCTCCTCGATGCGGTCCACGTTATCACAGCCCCCGTAATAGCGCTTGCCCGGATAGCCTTCGGCATACTTGTTGGTAAGAATGCTGCCGGTAGCGGCCATCACGTCGCGGGAAGCGTAATTCTCGGAAGCGATCAGTTCAATGGTATGGCGTTCTCTGAGTTCCTCTGCCGCAATGGCTTCGGCAATCTCTCTGTCCTGCATCTGAGTAGCGGTCCTTTCTAGATCTTCAAAACTGATATCCCCTTCTCTTAAGCATCTGAGCTTGGAAGAGGTACAGTCAATGATCGTGGAAGCGGTATGCGACAGGGCTTCTCCCTTGACGACAGCGGCGATCTTGCCGTCCAGCTGGCTTAAGACCTCTTCATGGGTATTAGCCGCCGGCTCGCCGGAATTGTTGGCACTGGTGACAAACATCGGTCCTACTGCGCGTAAAAGGCGCAGGACAAAATCATCCTGAGGGATTCTGATGGCCACCGTCTTAAAGCCGTTTACGAAGGCCGGATCGATGGCATCCCTCCGGTTGAGCACCATTGTCAGAGCACCTGGCATATATACTAATGATATCATTTTTTCGCGTTCAGATAAATAAGCAACCTGCTCCATCTGGCTGACGTCAGCGACCATCAGCGGGAAGGGCTTGTGGGCATCGCGGCCCTTGGCGATCTTCATCTTCTCGACGGCTTTCCGGTCACTATAAATAACACCGATACCGAAAACCGTATCGGTGGGAAATGCGACGATTTCACCTTTTTTCAAGAGAGAAACAACTTCATCAAACTGATCCTTCTCCAGCAGTAAAGTCATCCTTCTCCCTCCTTTTCTCTAGTATTTTATCACAACCTGTCATTCAAGTATAGAAAATAAGAACGCCAGATAACCTCTATGTTATAGAAAAGCCCCGCAAAAACCTATACAATTATGATGGTGAAACCAATGGATAAAAAGAACGCAAGAGAACAGCTGAGAAACCGGATTCCAGAGCAGGAATACCGCCTTTCAGCGGGCCGCAGGATTGAAGAACGCCTGCTTTCCTCTCCTCTTTTCCAGAACGCCCACCGCATCTTCTGTTACCTTTCAACCGCATCGGAAGTAGTGACCGATGAAATCATCACTGTCTGCTTAAAAGATAAGGAACTTTACGTGCCGAAGTGCCTGGCCAAGGGTGAAATGCTTGCCGTAAGGATAACGGGGGAAAGCGAATTTGAACTTAACCGTTTCGGGATAAGAGAACCTAAGAATACTGATATGACATCTTCTGATTTTGATCTCATCATCGTCCCCTGCCTGGCAGCCGGCCGAAACGGTGAAAGACTGGGGCATGGCGGCGGTTACTACGACCGCTTTCTGGCAGGCAGTTCCGGAAAGACCGTCTGCCTGTGTTTTGAAAGAAACATTCTTGCTGAGATCCCCCTGGATGAGCATGATGTTCTGATGGATGTCGTCATCAGTGAAGAAGCCGTCTATCGCCGTTAAAATCTTTATAATCAGGCTATCAAATATGCTATACTAATCAGGACAAGGAGTTATTAACAATGCGCGAAGTCATTAAAATAGAAGGCGGTCATCGCCTGAACGGGACCCTGAGAGTGTCCGGTGCCAAGAATGCCACCGTTGCCCTCATCCCCGCCAGTGTGCTGGCTACCAAACCGGTAAGGCTGGTCGGCATACCGGACATCTCCGATGTCGTGTCCCTGAAGGAGATCCTTCAGTACATGGACATCGAGGTACAGACCCCCTTTGAAGATGAGATCTACATCGATCCCAGCAACATGCACAACAAGCCGCTGGTCATCGATGCCGTATCCAAGTTGCGGGCTTCCTACTATTTCATGGGGGCCCTGCTGGGTAAATACCGGGAAGTTACCATCAAGATGCCGGGCGGCTGTTACCTGGGTCCCCGGCCCATCGACCTGCATCTGAAGGGTTTTGAAGCTCTCGGAGCCAAAATCAAATACGAAAACGAGAATTATATAATCAAGGCTGACCGGCTGGTCGGCTCCCGGATCTACCTCGACATCGCCTCCGTCGGCGCCACCATCAACATAATCATGGCCGCCGTCCATGCCGAAGGCCGGACCACCATCGAGAACGCTGCCCGGGAACCGGAGATCATCGACGTCATCACCCTGTTAAACAAGATGGGGGCTCAGATCAGAGGTGCCGGTACCAGCGTCATCACCATTGACGGTGTTGAGACCCTGGGCGGCTGCTTCCACGAGATCATCCCAGACCGCATTGAAGCCGGAACCTTCACGATACTGGCTGCCGCCATGGCTGACCACGTCCGGATCGAGAACGTCATTCCCTACCACATCGACTCCCTGATCTCCAAGCTCAAGGAAGCCAATGTCAACATCGATGCCAAGATCGATTCCATCGATATCTACAGTTCACCGCGCTTACAGGCGGTTGACCTGATCACCAAGCCCTATCCCGGTTTTGCGACCGATCTGCAGGCCCCTCTGACCAGTCTGTTGACCCAGGCTGAGGGCGTCAGCGAGATCGTCGAGACCATCTATCCGGAGCGCTTCAAGCACTGTGAACAGTTAAGCTACATGGGTGCCAACATCCTGGTCACCATTCCCAAGGCTTCTATCAGAGGCCGGACTCCTCTGCACGGGGCTTCCGTCCGGGCTACGGACTTAAGATGCGGCGCTTCCCTGGTCGTCGCCGGCGTCATCGCGGACGGCATCACCACCATCGATGACATCTATCACATCGACCGCGGCTACGAAAACCTCGACAACAAGCTGCGCAGCATCGGCGCCCGCATCTGGCGGGAAAAAGTCGATTAATTTCGAATTCTCAACGAGCCTCTTTCAACCCTGGAAGAGGATTCGGTCTTTATGGGAGGACTGAAAATGAAAAGACATTCATTCAGAGATAAAATACGTTACCGGTTTGACAACTTCATGTCCCGGGGCTCACTGGGCCTGCTGTGGATCCTGGTGATCTTCATCGTGGTGGCGGTCATCGCCATTTCCGGGTTGATCACCCTGCTGGGCTTCAATGACGGTGACAGCATCTTCAACCTGATGTGGGACAGCTTCGCCAACATCATCAATGCCTGGGTCCCCTCCTTTGATGATGGCACCCTCGGCTATCGCGTCATGATGGCCATTGCGGCCCTGACCGGTGTCGTGGTCACCGGCAGCTTGATCGGTGTCGTCGCCAGTGCCATTGAGGAAAAGTTCATCGGCTTGAGAAAAGGCAACTCTCAGGTCGTTGAGGAAGATCACCTCGTCATCCTGGGCTATTACGATGGCGAGCATACGCTGTTGCGCCAACTGATCCTGGCTGCCCGCAACAAGCCGCGCACCATCGTCATCGGTTCCGAAAAGGAAAAGGATGATCTCGCTGAGTACATCCGCGACAACGTCAAGGTCCCTTCCAACATTAAAATCATCTGCCGTCAGGTCGATCCGCTGGATCCGGTATCCCTGGAAAAACTGTCGATCGCGACCTGCCGTTCGGTCGTCATCTCGCCGACTGATGATACCCGGACCGTCAAGATCCTGCTGGCGCTGATCGACGTCATGAAGAAATACCAGATCACCGGCATCGATGTCAATGCCATCATTGCCAAGGAAGACAACCGCTTCCCGTCCTTACTGGCCAAACAGCACGGCATCACCGTCTTACAGTCGGCCAATACCCTGGGAAGGATGATCGCTCACTCCTGCACCCAGCCCGGCTTATCAGAGGTCTTCCGCGATCTCTTCAACTTTGAAGGCTCTGAACTCTATCTGATCAAGCTGCCTGGCCAGGAAAACCTGACCTTTGAACAACTGACTCTCCGGGTTGAAGGAGCTGCCCCGGTCGGCATCATGCACGATGACGAGCTGCGGATCAATCCCCGCCGCGATCAGGTGATCACCAGTGACGATGAGATCCTGGTTTACGGCCCGACCGCCGCTTCTGCCCGCTTATTGGCCCAGCCGGCCTGCTCACCGGTACCGTTCATCCGAAAGTATCATGGTCAGGATGAACCGACCAACGTCACGATCTTCGGCAACAAGAGCTCCCTCAAGACCATCTTAAGGGAACTGCCCGATGACATTAACCAGGTTACCCTGGTCAACTACGACCACTACAATCAGGAACTGATCCAGTCGATCTGCGATCAGCGTCACATGAAGCTGATTCTCAGGGAAGGCGACGTCCGTGTCGAATCCGTCCTTTACAACCTGGTCAGAGATGCCCGTCACGTCATCATCCAGAGCAACTATGGCGATGAAGAGGAAGCTGACAACACGACCATCTTCCTGCTGCTGCATCTGCGCGACATCCGTAAGAAACATCAGCTGACCTTCAATATCACCGCCGAAATGCGCCGGGAGAAAAACCAGGTGCTGGCCTCGGATGACGACAACACCGACTTCATCGTCGCTTCCAACATATCAGCGATGATGCTGGCCCAGCTGGCCGAAACGCCGCAGCTGCTGGGAGCTTTCCGGGAGATCCTTTCCAACATCGGCAATGAGCTCTACCTGCGGCCGGCTGATACGCTGGAATGCCTGGGTGAGCATCTGGTCGGTGAGCTCCGCCAGATCCTTTTGGAGCAGGGCTACATCTTCTTGGGTTTCATGAAGGCTGACGGCAGCTATGTCCTCAACCCTTCCATCAGGGAACGGGTAACTCTGGACGAAGGCTGCAGCCTGATCGTCTTCGGCGAATATTAGAAAAAATAACCCCTACATTAGCGGAGAAACTTCTTGCAGAAGGACTCCCGTTATGGTAATATAATTAAGCATTTGTGCACTTACTTTGGATTCGCAGGTAATCCAAGGCGGAAGGGAGAAATATGAAGGCAAAGATTCATCCGAAGACTTTCGAAACAAAGGTTGTCTGTACCTCTTGCGGAAATGAGTTCATGACTCATTCAACCAGGAAGGAAATCAGGGTTGACACATGTTCAAACTGCCACCCGTTCTATACAGGCAGACAGCGTTTCCAGGCAGCCGCAGGACGTATTGAAAAGTTCAACAAGAAGTACGGACTCAAGAGCAATTAATCGAAACAGAATTAAGGCCAGTTGGCCTTTTTCTTTTACTTATTTGTACTTTTCAGCTCCCTATGATAACATTTGTTTACTGAGGTGAAGACGATGAAGAGAAGGCTGTTATCATTAATTACGGTTCTGATGATACTGACTTCCTTTACTGCGGTCCAGGCTCAGGGCGATGCTTCCCCTGTCAGTACCCGCCTGCCCTCCCGAACCGGCTTCTCAGTATTCCATAACGAAGATAACCCGGAAGAACCCGAACTGCCGGATGCGGAAAACCGGCCTCTCATCGCTTCCGTAAGTCATAATTCCAAGGGTGTTAAGATCACCTGGCCAAAGGATGCGCAAGCCAAAGGCTATGAGGTCTGGCGGGCAACAGCCGCCGACGGACAGTATAACCGGATCGCAGCCATCAAAAAGAATTCCACCGTATCCTATATCGATAAGAAGGTAAAGACCGGTAAGGCTTACTTCTATAAGATAAGAATCATCTATCCGCAGGAAACCGGTGAATTCAGCGAACCCCGTTTATACTACCGCTATCCAAAGCCGCCCAAGATCACGGTTAAAGCCCCTGACCTTACCAGCATCAGAGTGTCCTGGTCAGCCATAGGCAAGGCTCAATCCTATGGCATCTGGCGCAGTACCAGCAAGAACGGCACCTATGAGCTGTTGGCGACTGTCAGTACAACTTCCTATGTGGATGAGACGGTGACCACCGGCAGGAAATACTATTACCGGGTTTCCGCCATCATCACCATTGACGGTTATTCCTATGGCCGGATGAGCGCCAAGGTGTCCGGCACTTCCCTGCTGCCGAAGACTTCCATTACCTCAGCAGACATCATCGAGACAAATCAGGTAAAACTGACCTTTAAGGAAGCCGATGGCTATGAGAAATATGCCGTCTACCGCTCCACCAGCAAATCCAGGAACTATAAGCTCATTGCCACCGTTGATACTCCCGAATATCTGGATCAGGACCGGATCCCCGGCAAGACCTATTACTATAAGGTAAGAGTCGTCCAGTTCAAAGGAGTTAAGGTCACGGGAACCTTATCATCATATAAGAAAGTAAAGATACCGGCCTTAAAGGCAGTAACGATCCGGGAGATCTCTCAGCCCCTGTTCACCAGCAGCCTGACCGTCAAGTTCAACCGGACCAACGGGCAGAAATACGAAATCTACTGTTCCGTTGGCAATAAGAAGAACTTCAGGAAGGTCGGAACTACGGCTTCTGATGAATTCACCTATGCCGGAAAAGCCGGCAAGACCTGTTACTTCAAGATCCGGGCTGTCCGAACCATTAATGGAAAGAATTACTATTCTTCTTTTGGCCCCATCGTCTCCAAGAAGATTGCCAAGACCGGCACCATTTCCCTGGTGCCTACCGTCTTCCCGATGATCAGGGGTAAGACCTTCCGCATCAGCCTTGATGATCCCAACCCCTTCATCTATGAATCAGCTGATGAAGCGATCTGCACGGTGGAAAACGGCATCATCACGGCTCACGAGACCGGCGATTGCGAAGTCTACATCTTCAATAAGGACCGCACCCAGCGGGCCGTCCTGACCATCCGGGTCTACGAGGCCTTCCAGGCCGGCATCGATGTCTCTTCCTGGCAGGGTGACCGAACGGAAGAAGACTGGCAGGCCGCCAAAGAAGATGGCGTCGACTTCGTGATGATCCGGGAAGGCTTCCGCTGCCTGCCGGACCGCTGCTTTGAAGCCAACTATGAAAATGCCCGAAAGGCCGGCATCAACGTCGGGGCCTATCATTATCTCAATGCCACCACGGTAAAGGAGACCCGCCAGGAGGCTCAGAGCATGCTGAATAATCTGGCCGGCAAGACCTTTGAATACCCGATCGCCCTGGATATCGAGGAAAAGGCCCACGCCCAGATGAGCCCGGAAGATCTGAACAAGCTGATCAGCACCTTCTGCGGTGAGCTTGAAGAAGCCGGCTATCAGGTGGTCATCTACTCCTATGCCTCCCTGCTCAAGAGGGTCGACAGTGACAATCTGAGCCGTTACGGCTTATGGGTGGCCAACTGGGATGTCGTCGAACTCAATCCGGTATTTGCGGACGTGCCCCTGTGGCAGTATACTTCCGATGGCCGGGTGGCCGGTTTTGAAGGAAGAATGGATCTGAATATCTGCTATTACGATTTCCCTTCCAACATCAGGGAAAAGCATCTTAATGGCTATTAGAGGGCTTTGGCCCTTTTTCTTACGGTTAACTTTCCTTTTTTCGAAGGAAACGCAGCAGAGTCCTGCTAATTGCCTTCTACCCTTTGCGATATGAGCGGTAAATGTGTATAATTTAAGAGCACTTCAAGGAGGTTTTACTATGGATAAAATGCTGGCCAGGCTTGAAGCCATGTCAAAACGTTATGACGAGATAAATGATCTGTTAATGAATACCAGCTTTTCGGATTCCCGGGAATATGCCAAGCTGTCCAAGGAACAGTCCAACCTGCAGGCTCCGGTCGACGCCTATCATCAGCTGACCGCGGTGATGGAAGAGATCAAGGGCAATGAGGAGCTGCTTCACGACAGTGACTTACGGGAAATGGCCGAAATGGAACTGGCCGAACTGAAGGAAAAGGAGCAGCAGCTCATCGATCATCTGGAAGTTCTGCTGATCCCCAAGGATCCCAACGATGAATGCAACGCCATCTTTGAGATCAGAGGCGCTGCCGGTGGCGATGAAGGCAACATCTTCGCCGGTGACCTGTACCGCATGTACACCCGCTATGCCGAAAACCACGGCTGGAAAGTGGAATTATACGATGCTGAAGAAAGCGAAGCCGGCGGCTTTGCCCAGATCAGCTTCCTGGTAAAGGGTAAGGATGTTTACCGCGAAATGAAGTTTGAATCCGGTGCCCATCGCGTGCAGAGGATTCCCAAGACCGAATCAGCCGGCCGCATCCATACCTCCACGGCTACCGTTCTGGTACTGCCGGATGTGGAAGACCCCGATATTCAGATCGATCCCGCTGACCTGATCATTGAGACCCACCGCGCTTCCGGTGCCGGCGGTCAGCACATCAACAAGACCGACTCCGCCGTCCGCATCACCCACATCCCGACCGGCATTTCCGTCAACTGTCAGGATGGCCGCAGCCAGATCCAGAACCGTGAACAGGCCATGAGGATTATCACAGCCCGCGTCCTGGATGAATATCAGCGGAAGGCTGATGCTGAAAAAGGCGCCGAACGCCGCAGCAAGATCGGTACCGGCGACCGCAGTGAAAAGATCAGAACCTATAACTATCCGCAGAACCGCGTGACCGATCACCGCATCGGCTTCACCGTTCAGCAGCTGGACCGCGTCATGGAAGGCAAGCTCGATGACATCATCGCTGCCCTGCTGGATGCCGACCAGAAGGCCAAGATCGCCGGAGAACAGGGATGAGATTCCACGACGCCGTAATTCAGGCCAAGCGGAAGGTCAGAAATACCGACATTTCCGAAGAGGCCGTCAAACTGCTGATGCTGGAGATCTGCCACATGACGCACAACGATCTCTACATGCAGTATGAGGAAGAGATTCCCGAAGATGTTCTCGAACAGTACAACGCCGGCGTGGAAAGACTGCTGCAGCATGAACCCCTGCAGTACATCGTCGGTTACCAGTGGTTCTACGGCTACAAGATCAAGGTCACCCCGGATGCTCTGATCCCCCGCTATGAAACGGAGGAGCTGGTAGCCAACGTTCTGGCCGACAGTGATTACTTCTTCCCCGGAAAACAGAGGCTGGACATCGCCGATGTCGGTACCGGCAGCGGTGCCATCGCCATCGCCTTAAAGAAGGAAGAACCCCGCTACAACATGCATGCCACCGACATTTCCCTGACCGCCCTTTCTCTGGCTGAAGAGAATGCCAGATTAAATGAGTGTGAAGTGAAATTCCTGGCCGGCGACATGTTGCAGCCGCTGATCGATGCCGGCATCAAGCTGGACATCCTCGTCTGCAACCCTCCTTATATCCCCGTCCATCAGGAAGTGGAAAAGAGCGTCGGCGAATACGAACCCCATGTTGCCCTGTTCGGCGGCAATGACGGCCTGTATTTCTACCGCAAGGTCTTCGACAATGCCCAAAAGGTTCTGAAGGAAAAGAGCTTCATGGCCTTCGAGATCGGCTACGACGAGAAGGAAGCCCTGGTAAGAGAAGTCGAAAGCCGCTTCCCGGCTGACCGCTATGAAGTCCTTAAGGACATCAACGGCAAGGACCGGATGCTGTTCATCTATCACAATCTTTAAGCAAGAGAGCAAAGACTGCTCTCTTTCCTTATGGAAAACAAGTTCAGTAATTAACAATCATGTTTTCAAAACCCTGTCAGTACGATAAAATAGGAGTATATACAGGAGGATACCATAATGACAAAGCTACTGTTAACAGGCGTTGACGGCAATCTGGGCGGTGTCGCTGCCGAGATACTCTTAACCTTGGAACCGAAGGAAAATCTCATCTTCTGCGGCTATAATCCAGCTTCTCTGGAGAAATATGCTGCCATGGGTGTTGAGACTCACGTTACCAACTTCAACAACCCCGACGGTTTAGTTGAAGCCTTCAAGGGTGCCGACGCCCTGGCATTGATCTCAATGCCGTTTGTCGGCCCCAAGAGACAGGCCGCTCACAAGAACGCTGTCGATGCCGCCAAAAAGGCCGGTGTTAGAAAGATCATCTACACCTCACTGGTAAATGCCGGCGATGAGACTAACCCTTCCGTCGAAAAGAAGGACCACATCTTCACCGAAAGATACGTTCAGTCTCAGGGCTTGGACCACATCTTCTTACGCAACTCCCAGTATGCGGAAGCCATGATTACGAATTACTACACCTATGTAAAGGTTGGCGGTCCGTTAATGAATTCCCAGGGAGACGGCTTGATGGCCTACATTTCCCGCAAGGACTGTGCCAAAGCCGTGGCTTATGCTCTGCACCGTGCCTTTGAACCGCAGTATGATCATGCCATTCTCGACATCAACGGACCGGAATTAATGACCATTGCCCGTTTCTGCCAGATCGGCAACGAAGAAACCGGCAACCATGTTGAATACAAGTTCGTAACTGATGAAGAGAATTACCAGATCTTTGATGCCATGGGCGTGCCGAGAACTACTGACGGCGTTTTCAAGAAAGGCAGCGAGGCACCTTTCTCATCAGACGGCATGGTAACCTTTGCCCAGGCCATCAGAGAAGGCAAGATGGACATCAAGACTGATGATTTTCAGAAGCTGACCGGTTGTGAACCGATCACCGTCAGAGAGATGTTTGCCAATCAGGAAAACTATCAGATCGGTGACCGTCACTCCAAGGACGATTAACTCTGCGACCTGCTTCGGTCAACCCAGTTAGAAAACATTGCGTTTTTACGGAATGGCATGATCTTTATTGGATCATGCCATTTACCGTTTTTCCTTATCCACCTCTGAAGACAAAGGAATATTTAAGGCTATGCATTACGAATGAAACAGGCTGTTGGAAATGACCAGACGGAAAGAAGAATCAGTTTCGCAGTAAAATGAGTATGATTACCCTGCGAAACTGCTTGCTTGTTACGCAGCGTCATGTTGTAGGATACAGAACATAAGGAGGTAAGGGCCATGTCAAAATACACGTCGGGAGAAATCGCCAGGCTTTGCGGCATCACGGTCCGGACGGTTCAGTACTATGATGCCAGAGGCATCCTGATTCCCAGCGAACTCTCCGAAGGCGGCAGGCGGCTTTACTCGGAAACTGATCTCAAGAGGCTGAAGCTCATCTGCTTCCTGCGGGATCTGGAACTACCCATCGAGGCCATATCTCAGATCCTGAAGGAAGAGCATCCGGAAAAAGTGATCTCCCTGCTGATGGAACAGCAGGAAAAGCTCTTCCGGGAGGAGATCGCCGACAAGGAGAAAAAGCTGGAAAAGCTGCGGGAACTGCGCAGCGGACTTAAAAGCCAGGAGTTCATTTCCCTGGAAGCCATCGGTGACATGGCCGTATTTATGGAAGAAAAGAAAAAACTGAAGAGGATGCGCTGGACAGCGATCCTGACCGGTATTCCGGTTACTGCCCTGCAGTGGTTTTCCATCATTTTCTGGATCGTCAGGGGCATCTGGTGGCCTTTTGCCGTCTGGGTACTGGTATCGGTCATCTGGAGTACTCTGGCCAGCCGTTACTACTTCAACCATGTAAAATACATCTGCCCGGAATGCCACGAAGTGTTCAAACCGACATTTAAGGAGTCTTTCTGGGCCCATCATACGCCCGTTGCCCGCAAGCTGACCTGCACGGCCTGCGGCCATAAAGGTTACTGTGTGGAGATCTGGGGAGGTGATCAGAAATGAAAGAGTTCGCGAATATTGTGATTAACAGAACCGCGGTCCCGGCGCTGATCGTGACGATCATTCTGATGACGGCGATTCCGGTTGCCTTCTTCATTATCTGGCGGCAGAAACATAAGGAACAGCTAAAACTCAGCTGGCTCATTGCCGGCGCACTGGGTTTCCTCCTCTGTGCCCGGGTACTGGAACTGGGCGTCCATTATCTGTGCATCCTGGCCGATAATCCCGTATCCCGCTTCATTAACCGCAACATGGTCGCCTTTGTCCTGTACGGAATCACCATGGCCGGAGTATTCGAGGAATGCGGCCGCCATGTCGTCATGAAGTTCATCCTGAAAAAGAACCGTACACGGGAGAACGCCGTCCTGTACGGGATCGGACACGGGGGCATCGAAATACTCGCGGTCCTTCTGCCGGCAATTGTCCTCTATCTGGTCATTGCGATCCTGTTTTCCACCGGAAACCTTGAAGACGCCCTTCGAACCCTGGACATTATCGAGGAAAACGCGGCCGCAGCGCTTCCGTCCGTTCAGGCGGCAGCCTCATTTGACTTTGCGATGATGGCGATGAACGTGGTTGAGCGGCTGCTGGCCATGCTCCTGCACATCGGGCTGACGGTTATCGTCTATTACGGCGTCATAAATGCCGATAACAGATATCTGCCGCTGGCGATCATCCTGCACATGCTGATGGATCTGTTTCCGGCAATCTACCAGCGCGGGGGCCTGCCGTTATGGGCAGTAGAGGTCTGGACAGCCGGCTGGACGGTTGCCGTAGTCTTCCTCGCCGTGAAACTGTACTGCAAAATGGAGGTTTGAAAATAGCTGGCCGGAGCTGACAGGATCCGGCTTTCTTCTGGAGAACCTTAAGGTCACATTGAACAATTACGGTGAGAAAGCTATAATCTAATTGAGGATGGAGATGAAGAAATAATGCTGACAGATTACGTAAAAGCCATGAAGATGGGCGTAAAAGAGTATAATCGGGCTCTGGCGGACAACAGGAATCCCTGTCTGGCCGTCCTTGATGACATTCTGAAGGATGCCAGCTATACCTATGAAGAGATCGGCTACCGGGAAATTCCGCTGGAAATGATCACCGGTACCGTTACCCATGGCCGGGCTCAGTCCTTTGCAGCCAATTTCATGCCGATCATGGAACGCTACAGTGAATTTGCCCGGAAGTGGTCCAGCCTCTATGACGATCAGCTTTCCTGCGGCATCCGTGATGCCATCAAGGTTTACGAATACCGCTGGCACTTCTATGTTCAGGAAGGAAACAAGCGGGTCTCCGTCATGAAATACCTCGACAACGTCTCCATTTACGGCAGCATCACCCGGATCCTGGTCGATGATGACTCCCCGGAAAGTGAAGCTTACAGACAATTCTGCCGCTTCTATGCGGTCTGCCCGATCTATGAGATCATTTTCTCCGATCCCGACGACTACCAGAAACTGGCGGAAATGGCCGGCAAGGATCTGGAAACCCCCTGGGACCGCAAGGAAGTTGCCAATCTGGAAAGCTGCTTCTTACGCTTCCGCAGGATCTACCGCGACAAGGGCGGCAATCACCTGACCGGCAATGATGGCGATGCCTTCATGAAATATCTGCAGCTGTATGATCTGGCTTCCCTGTCCGATCTCAGTGAATCGGTACTGGAGAACCGCATTCAGACCATCTGGAACGAACTGCTGGTGGCCACCAACAAGAACGATGTCTTTGTCCTGAAACCCGATGCCGAGCCTGATTCCGAAGGTCTTCTGCATTCCCTGTTAAGACCGCTGCCCCGCTACAGTGAAAAGAAACCGCTGAAGGCGGCCTTCATCCACTATGCCAGCCCTGATACGGCAGCCTGGGTCAGCGACCAGGAGATCGGAAGGATCTATCTGAACAATGTCTATGATCCGATCGTCAAGACGGAAGCCTGGTTTGATTGCGACAGTGATGAAAAAGTCGTTCAGGCCATTGAAGAAGCCGTAGCCAACGGCAATGAAGTGATCTTCTCCACCTCGCTCAGCGGCCTGGAATCAACCATGAAGATGGCGGTAAAATATCCGAAGATCCGCTTCTACAGCTGTTCCGTCAACCGTCCCAGCAACATCGTCAGATACTATTACGGCCGCCTGTTTGAGGCCAAGTACCTGATGGGCATGCTGGCAGCGCAGTTAAGCGAAAACCACAGGATCGGCTATCTCGATAACTATCCGCTCTATGGATCCTTCGCCAACATGAACGCCTTTGCCTTAGGCGCCGCCGCCGTTGATCCGCAGGCCCGGATCCATGTCTTCTGGCTGGGTGACCGCAGCAGGGGGCCATGGAAGGACTACATGCGAGAAAACCAGATCAGCATCATCAGCGGCCATGATGTCGCGGAACCCCTGGATGACAATACCGAATACGGTGTCTTCAAGCTGAACGATGACGACAGCGTCATCAACTACGGCAACATCGTCTGGAACTGGGGCCGTTATTATCAGCAGATCCTGCAGCCGATCGTCGAAGGATATTCAATCGATGAGGACATCCGCGATGACCAGTCCCTGTTACTATGGTGGGGCATGGCCCAGGATGTCATCGACATTCATCTCTCCAGCCAGTTGTCCTATTACACCCGTAAGACGCTGCGCTTCTGCCGGCGGATGCTGGTGGACAGTAACTTTACCGTCTTTGCCGGCGAACTGAACAGTCTTAACGGCAATATCCAGCCGCCGGGAAGCGGTCCTCTGAGCGGGGAGCAGATCATCACGATGGACTGGCTCAACGATAACATCGTCACCGAACTGCCGGATCCCGAGAACTTCGATGAAGGCGGCAGGCGGATGTACGATCTGTCCGGCATCAAAATTGATAACCGTAAATAAACCAAAACGCAGACCCTCAGGATCTGCGTTCTTTTTATTTTTCTTTCTTCTTTACGGTAGCCAGGAAGCCTTCGCTGTGGCCGTGGAGGTAACAGAGGCGGTATCCCTTTTCATCTCTTTCAAAATAGCCGACGTAGCCGTTGGGTATCGGATGAGAACCGTTACCGTCAGCCATGGCCTTGTTCGCAAAGTCATTGTAGTCAAAGTCGAACAGACTTCTTAACAGTTGCAGAAAATAGACACCATGCGAGATGATCAGAACGTTATCGCCGTCAGCACTCTCATCATAGATCTCATCAAGTGCTCTCATGATCCTCTTCATGAACATCTCATCGTTTTCCCCACCGACATCCCGGTAATCAAAGGTTACCCGCCGGCGGTATTCGATCTCTTCCAGGTGATCATCAACATTCAGCCCTTCATAGTCGCCGAAGTACATCTCCCTCAGATCCTTCTTGTATTCAACCGGCAGATTGCGTCCGTCTAAGACGAGTTCCACCGTATCCCGGCAGCGGCCAGCCGGTGAACTGTATACCTTACGGAAATCAACCTTCCTTAAGGCCTTGCCGGCATCAATGCCGTTCTGAAGGCCTTTCTCCGTTAACGGGGAATCACACCAGCCCTGCATCTTGTTCAGGCGGTTGAACAGTGTTTCGCCATGTCTTACGTAATAATATCTGACTTTCTTCATATTTGTACCCTAGCCTTTTATGTCAAGAACTCTCTAACATCACTTTAATCCATAGCATTTTAGTCTTTCTTCAAATCCTTTAAAATGACTCCGAACTTCCTCGCAATTCGAATTAACCCTTGTTTACAAGTCTTCCAATCTCATGCAGTGTTCTTAAAACATCTTCGAAAGATATTTTCTTTGCATATGCGTATTCACCACAATATGATTCCCAAAGTTTCCTGATTGCCTGCTCTTCTGATATTTCATCAAGAACAGTTTTCCAATCTTCTAATTCTACCAGTGAACCTCTCTTCTTACCTGTTTTTCTGACTGCTTCTTCAAGAATAAATGTGTTAAGACTATCTTTATATATTTTATATAACGAATATAGATCATAATAATCTCTAGCTCTCGTATTTCCAATATTTCTGCGGATAATAGTCTCATATTTTTCTGCAACAATTGTTTCCAGATTATATGCGATTATATCAATTTCACCATCCCCGAAAATAGTTGGATATTTGTACTTAATAGCAGCTGGTGTAATCTCATCTCCCGTCGTAATATCCATCTTCATAGGATTATTAATCTTCCCATATTTTGCATTGAAGTAAACCCTGAAATTGTTATAGTCGTCAATCTCTCTGATTGGCTCAATTCTACTATATTCGAACTCAATTCCGTCGTTTACATTTATCAAGAGAATCTCTCTGATAATTGTTTCAATGGTTTCTTTGTCCATAGACAAACCTTTAACCGTAGTGTCGATATCCATGGTGGTTCTTTCATTAATTCCAATCATTGATGCAATGAGAAATCCACCTTTAAGAATAAAGTTCTCAGCATATTTTGATTTTGACAATCTTTCCAGGACTCTTTCAAATAGATACATTTGAAGAATTTCCTGTGATGAAAGGTTTTTCTCCTTAGCAACATTTCTTATTTTGCCTTTAAGCTGTTCCGGTGTTAGCATTTACAGTACCTCCATATATTTTCTGACTTCGGTTTCGACACCGATAACCTTTGCCATTTTTATAGTATTTCGAGGATTATATGGTTCTGAAAAATACACTTTTATTGCCTGAGTAAATACCTGTTTATCCACTTTCTTTTGGTTCTTTATTAAATCACATATACATCGCTCTCTGTTATAGGCTCTCACCATAGAGCCTTGAGGTGTTTTAATGTCTTCTGCACCAAGTTCCAAGACAGCGGGCTGAACATAGTGAATTCTTAAATACGGATTTGCCTTTTTTAATCTGCTCGCGTTATATCCTTGGGGCAAGGTCATGTCTATAATTCTTGGGACCCTATCCGAGAGACCATGAAAGAAAAGTGCTGTACCATATGAATAAACCGCCTTATGAGATCTTTTCTGAAGGACAACATATTCATCCGGCATTTCTTTCGCAATCGAATATATTCCTTTTGATTCCCTGATCAGCAATCCCTCATCAACATATTCTTTTATTTTATATTTAGCGATTCCAAGGTTCTCTATTTCTTTTGTGGTAATGAGTCCGTCGTTTTTCTTCGCTTCACCATAAATGCTCTCCAATGCATCACCCATAGTCACCGCCTCCTATTCGTGCTTTAATTATAATAAATTAAAGCACGTTTGTAAATAAGATATAAAATACTAATGGTGATTACGGCCTTTTCTGAAATCAGGAAAAGCGAACAAAATGCTTTCCCTCACCAAAATTGTATTTGATGTAAAATAACTCCACACCATGAGAAAACGGCCGGTTATCCGGCCGTTCATCATTCTCTGTTAGTCGAGATACTTGTTCAGGTCGCTGACGATGGCCTTTTCGGCATCCTTGGCCTTGTCTTCGTTTTCCGCACTGACGGAAACGTAGAACTTCAGCTTCGGTTCGGTGCCGCTCGGTCTTACGACGACGGAGCAGTTGTCCTCAAGGATGAACTTCAGGACGTCGCTCTTCGGCAAACCGTCGATGCCCTTGGAATAGTCATCGAGCTTCAGAACCTTCTTGTCGGCGAATTCATCGATCGGCTGACGGAAGCTGGCCATGATGTCCTGCATCTTCTTGAAGCCGGAAGCGCCTTCGAATTCGTTGGAATGGGTGACGTTCATGCAGTAGCCGAACTTGTCGAACAGTTCATTCAGCTTGTCCAGCAGACCGATGCCTCTGGTCTTGTAGTAAGCGAACATTTCGCAGATCAGAACCGCGGCAACAACGGCATCCTTGTCACGGGCATGAGTGCCGGCCAGATAGCCATAGCTTTCCTCAAAGCCGAAGATGAAGGAATCCTTCTTGCCCTGCTGTTCGAGTTTCAGGATCTGTTCACCGATGAACTTGAAGCCGGTCAGGACGTTGATGGTTCTGACACCGTAGCTGGCAGCGATGCGGTCGGCCAGGTCCATGGAAACAATGGATTTGACGAGAACCGGATCCTTCGGCATCTTGTTCATGGCCGTTCTGCGGGCGCAGATGTAGTCCAGCAGCAGTAAGCCTGTCTGGTTGCCGGTCAGCAGCTGCATTTCGCCCTTGTCGTTCTTGACGGCGATGCCGACACGGTCAGCGTCCGGGTCGGTGGCCAGTAACAGGTCAGCGTTGTATCTGGCAGCGTATTCCATGCCAAGAGCCATGGCCTGCTTGATCTCCGGGTTCGGATACGGGCAGGTCGGGAAATTGCCATCCGGCATTTCCTGTTCCTTGACAACGGTAATGTTGGTGTAGCCGGTCTCCTTCAGGATCCTGGTGATCGGCTTTAAGCCGGTGCCGTTGAGCGGTGAATAGACGATGGCGACGTTCTTGTCGATCTCGGCATCACCGATCAGGGACTGGGCCTTGCAGGCTTCCAGGAAGTTGACATAGATCTCATCCGGGATGTACTTGATGATGCCGCTGGCTAAGCCGGCTTCAAAATCGATCTTCTTGACATCGTGGAAGATGTCGGTCTTTTCGATTTCTTCCAATACGGCGTTGGCTGCTTCGGTGGTGCACTGGCAGCCATCCGGTCCGTAGACCTTATAGCCGTTATACTTGCTGGGGTTGTGGCTGGCGGTTACCATGACACCGGCAGCGCAATGCAGTTCTCTGGTAGCGTAGGAGCAGCAGGGAACCGGCATCAGTTCGGGGTAGATGTAGACTTCAATGCCGTTACCGGCCAGAACACCGGCGGTAACCTGAGAGAATACATCGGACTTGATTCTTGAATCGTAGGCAATGGCTACTCTTCTTTCCTGAGCAGGGAAATTCTTGACAATATAGTTTGCCAGACCCTGAGAAGCCTTACCGACCGTATAGATGTTCATGCGGTTGGTTCCGGCCGAAATGACGCCTCTTAAGCCGGCGGTGCCGAATTCCAGATCACGATAGAAAGAGTCTTCCTTCTCCTTCTCATCCATGGCCAGTAACTGAGCTCTGAGTTCAGGATCGGTTACGTTCTGTAACCAGTACTCATACATTTGCTGATATCTTTCCATTTGTGTACCTCTTATTAATTTAATTTTATCATATAACAGGGGGTTTGCTGATAAAAAAAGGAAGATTTCTCTTCCTCTACCTAGCAAAATTAAGCAATTACCTTCTGAGCTCTGAGAGTTTCAATGATGGTATTTAAAGCTTCCTCTTCACCTTCACCGTCACAGGCTAATGTGATTTCTGACTGGGTAGGAATGCCTAATGACATAACGCCCATGATGGACTTCATATCAACGGTACGACCCTTGAAGGAAACCGTTACCTTGCACTTGCACTTGCTGGCTGCATTAACTGCTACTGTTGCCGGACGAGCGTGTAATCCAACTGGATCAACTACAACAACCTTTACATCTTTCATTGTATATACCTCCTCATATCTACAGGTCTATGATAATACAAAATTTTGTCTTTTGCAATAAATAATTAAAGCGCTTACATTTTGTTTTTAAAAGAAAACCGCATCATTTATGATACGGTTCATGGTTAAGTATCTTATAAGCCCGGTAGATCTGTTCCAGGATCAGGATGCGGACCAGATTGTGCGGGAAGGTCATTTCCGAAAGTTTCAGCAGCAGATCCGCTCTCTTCACCACCTCATCGCTCACTCCCAGGGAGCCGCCGATGATGAAGGTGATGTTGCTGGCGTGATAGGTATTGATCTCGGAGATCTTTTCCGCCAGTTTGGGACTGCTCATCTCCCGGCCTCGTAAGTCCAGCAGGATGACATAGCTGTCCTTCTTTATCTGCTTAAGGATCCTTTCTCCTTCGATCCGCTTGACTCTCAGTTCTTCGGCTTCCACCTCGGAACTATTGGGCTCATCGCTTACTTCGATTATCTCGGTCCTGCTGTAGGGCTGTAATCGCTTGAGATATTCGTCTACCAGCGCTTTGGTGGCTTTCTCCTTGAGCTTGCCGACCGCGATTATCTGGATCACCGGACCTCAGCCCCATCCTCTACGTTGAAGACATTGACCAGTTCCAGGTTGCCCTTGTCATCTTCGGCGGACAGTAACATGCCCTGAGACTCCACGCCTCTTAAGGTGACCGGCTTCAGGTTGACGATGGCCAAAGCCTTCTTGCCGATCAGATCTTCCGGCTTGTACCACTTGGCGATGCCGGAGACGATCTGTCTTTCCTCCGGTCCGAACTTCAGTTTGAAGACCAGTAACTTGTCAGCCTTCGGATGCTTCTGGCAGTCGATGATCTTGCCGACGCGGATCTCCATTTTGCCAAACTCATCGATGGTTACTTCCGGCTTGTGATCCAGCGGCTTGACCACTTCAGCATTGGCAGCCGCCTTCTGCTTTTCTCTGATGACCTCAACCTTCTTCATGATCTCCTTTTCATCCAGACGGGCGAACAGGATCTCCGGATTGGCAGTTACCTTGTTGCCACTTGGATACAGGCCGAACTTCTCGATGTCATCAAAGCTGCGCAGTTCGGTATTGAGCTGCTTCACGATCTTGTCGGCGGTTTCCGGCAGGAAGGCAGCCAGCAGGCTGGTACCGATGGTGATGCCTTCGGTCAGATTGTACATGACGGTGGCCAGGCGGTCGCTGTTGGCCGGATCCTTGGCCAGAACCCACGGTTCAGTCTCATCGATGTACTTGTTGAGTCTTCTGAAGACCTCAAAGATATGGGTAAGAGCGTCGGCTACCCGGATCTCTTCCATGTCCTTCTCAACCTTGCCATAGGCAGAGGTTACGACCTTGATCAGATCATCATCGACTTCACCCTTGACGCCCTTGTTGGCTACTACGCCGTCAAAGTACTTGTTGGTCATGGAGATGGTTCTCTTGACCAGGTTGCCCAGGATATTGGCCAGATCGGAATTGGTTCTTTCGACGACCAGTTCCCAGGTGATGACGCCGTCGTTTTCATAAGGCATTTCGTGCAGGACGAAGTATCTGACGGCATCGACGCCGAACAGATCGGCCATGTCATCAGCATAGATGACATTGCCCTTGCTCTTGCTCATCTTCTCGCCGCCCTGTAACAGCCAGGGGTGACCGAAGACCTGCTTCGGCAGCGGTTCACCTAAGGCCATTAAGAAGATCGGCCAGTAGATGGTATGGAATCTGACGATGTCCTTGCCGATCAGGTGCAGATCGGCCGGCCACAGTTTCTTATAACGGTCGGAGCTGTTGCCTTCTGCATCATAGCCGATGCCGGTGATGTAGTTTGACAGGGCATCCAGCCAGACATAGACGATGTGGCCCGGTGCGAAATCGACCGGAATGCCCCAGGTAAAGGAGGTACGGGAAACGCAGAGGTCCTGTAAACCCGGTAATAAGAAGTTGTTCATCATCTCATTCTTGCGGCTTACCGGCTGAATGAACTCGGGATGCTCATTGATGTATTCGATCAGACGGGGAGCGTACTTGCTCATGCGGAAGAAATAGGCTTCTTCCTTTTCCTCATGAACGGTATGACCGCAGACCGGGCATTTGTCGCCGTCCACGATCTGGCTCTTGGCATAGAAGGCTTCGCATTCAGTGCAGTATAAACCCTCATAGGCGCCCAGATAGATGTCACCCTGCTTGTAGAGCTTCTTGAAAATCTTCTTGACCTGAGCTTCATGGTCAGCGTCGGTGGTTCTGATGAAACGGTCATAGGAAGTATTCATCAGGTCCCAGATCCGCTTGACATCGCCCGCCTTTTCATCGACGAACTGCTTTGGGGTCATTCCGGCCTGTCTGGCACGCTCTTCGATTTTCTGGCCATGCTCATCGGTACCGGTCATGAAGTAGACATCATAACCGTCAGCTTTCTTGTATCTGGCGATGGCATCAGCCATGATGATCTCATAGGTGTTGCCGATGTGAGGCTTGCCGCTGGTATAGGCAATGGCTGTCGTGATGTAGTATTTTCCCTTGTTGCTCATGTTCATTCCCCTTTCGAAAAAAAAGTACCCTTAAAGGACGTGCTGTGACGTGGTACCACCTTACCTTGCTTCTCGATGCGTTAACGCCGCCTTACGTTCTCACCTATTGGATGAGACGGTTCCCGGGCCATGTTCCCCACCTTCCGTTAATGCCTTTCACCAGCCGGCAATTCTCTGGTAACCTTCAATGGGTACTCTTCCGTTCATAACCTTTAGATATCGGCCTAGGGCCATAACTAATTATATATTGACCCCTTTCCTTTGTCAAAGACAGCTTAATACACTTGTTCTTCCCTTCATAATCCTTTAAAATGGCACTGAAATGGAGGTATTTTCCATGCGTCTTTTACTGATCCGCCATGGCGATCCCAATTATGAACTGGATTGCCTTACCGAAAAAGGCCGTAAAGAGGCCGCATTGCTGGCTGAAGACATCGAAAAATGGGATGTCGGCACTGTTTATCTTTCACCGATGCGCCGCGCTCAGCAGACCGCTTCCTTCTCGTTGAGAAAGCTGAGCATCAGGGCTGAGACTTTGCCGTGGTTAAGGGAGTTTGATCACAGCGTCGACGTCAACGGCTGCCCGGAACTCATCGAAGCCTATCCCAGCAGCCGCCTTGATCCCCTTACCAATAAATACACTCTCCGGATCCCCTGGGATCTGCTGCCCCGCTACAAGGCTGAACATCCGGAATTATACGATAAGGAAGGCTGGCGCCACAGCGACATCGCTGTTCACAGCGGAATCACGGAGAACTATGACTATCTGATTTCCCGCTTTGACGCCCTGCTGAAGGAACACGGCTATGAAAGATGGAAGTCCATCTACAAGGTCAATCAGCGAAACGAAGAGACCGTTACCTTCTTCTGTCATCTTGGAATGACCAATGCCATCCTTTCCCATCTCTTCAATGTTTCCCCCTTTGCCCTGTGGGATAACATCTGCTTCCCCTCCTGTGCGATAACGGAACTGGTAACCGAAGAACGGGAAGAGGGCTATGCCAATTTCAAGGCCGTCAGGATCGGCGAGAGTGCCCATCTGCTGAAGGCCAATGAACCCTTTGGCTCCAGCGCCATGTTTCCGACCTCTTATTACAAAAAATAGTATTTTCACATTATTTCACACAGAAAAAGGATAATTCTGCGGTATTGTCTTTGTATATTATAATTGCAAGTTGGGAAAGCTTGTAATAATTCTCCTTTCTATTTTCTAAAAAAATATTTTATCCCCCTTATAGAAAAAGCTGTCCTCGCATCATGACAGCTTTTTTCTTTTTTTGAATTCACAGATCCAGACTGTTTTCGTTTAAAAGAAAATCAAAGATGTTTATTATCGTTATTCCCCGTTCATTTCTCCAGGCAGGAGTATTGGTATTTACAACTATTATTTTCTTAAAAGAGTCATCAATTCTTATCAGCGAAGCCTGTTCCTGATTCATTTTACTCTGATCAGGTATGGCGAACGCTGATTGGACGTAATATCTCTTACTTCCCTGATTAACCACAAAATCAACTTCCAGTTGTTTACGTTTTCCATCAGTTCCTCTTGTCTCTACTATTCCAACATCGACATTATATCCCCGGTAAATCAGTTCATTATAGATAACATTTTCCATAATATGTGTTTCTTCGTATTGTCTAAAATTGAGTAAAGCATTACGCAGTCCAAGGTCAGAATAATAATACTTTGCCGGTGTACTAATATACTTTCTTCCTTTTATATCGTAACGTTCTGCTTTCTGAATAACAAAACTATCCTGTAAATATCCCAGATAATTTGTTATCGTTGGCATCGTTATGCCTTTTATTCCGCTGCTCACAAAAGTATCTGATATTTTCTGGGCATTAGTAAACGATCCTATTCCTGATGCCAGAACCCGCATTAGTTCTTTCAGGCCTGCAGAATTACGAATGTCGTATCTTTCCATGATATCTCGAAGATATATTTCCTGATTAAGCCTGTTAAGATAACCTGCTTTTGCCTGTTCATTTAATTCCGATAATATATGCGGCATGCCACCATATAAACTATACTCCTTCCAAGCCTCAATTCTGTTTCCATTAAATGCCGAGCAGAACTCAGAAAAAGATAAAGGGGAAACATGAATTTCATCCCCGCGGCCGCGAAACTCTGTCATGATATCGGTAGATAAAAACTTTGAATTACTTCCTGTTACATATACATCGACATTGTTTTTTCTCAGCAATCCATTCAGTATACCGTATAGTCTTATCGGGATATCCGGGTTTTTCATTTCTTCCTTTGTAATGGCATATTGGGCTTCATCTATAAACACATAATACTGTTGTTTGGAATCGAATATTCTGCTTTTGACATAATCATATAGTTTTCTTGGATCTATGTATTCAGAATACTCTTCATCATCAAGGGATATTGTAATAATATTATCTGCTGAAACACCTGATTGAATGAGATAGTCATAATATAGATGAAAAAGTAAATAAGTCTTACCGCATCTCCTTATTCCCGTTATTACTTTAATCAATCCATTATTTTTCCGACTTATTAGTTGTTGCAGGTATCTGTCTCTTCTTATTTCCATATTAGCACATCCTATTTTAGATTTTTGGCTGTATTGCCATTTTTCTAAATTAATTATAGCGGCGTTTTCGAATATATGCAACTCTATTTTAGATATTTGGCTATAATGCCGTTTTTCTAAAATATAATAAAGAATAGGAGAAATACATCCATATCGATGATCATCGTTTGGTTTTCCAGATATTCTGTATTATCTGCCTATTTATTCTTTCACATTCTTTCACACAGAAAAAGGATAATTCTGCGGTATTGTCTTTGTATATTATAATTGCAAGTTGGGAAAGCTTGTAATAATTCTCCTTTCTATTTTCTAAAGAAATATTTTATCCCCCTTATAGAAAAGGCTGTCCACGCATCATGACAGCTTTTTTCTATTCAGTTATATTTCTATTGTAAAGACTACAGTTTTCAAGTATGTTTCTACATATGACTATTTAGCAACAAGAGAAACGCTAAATGATTTCAATAATCAATCAGAATACCAATGTAAAATATGCGAGCTCTTCTTCTGGAATTACATATCCATATTTTGATAATGCTTGATTAATTATTTCCATGATTTTGTTATTTCTTTCTTTTTCTTCATCGCTGATCTCTGCGTACCATTCAGGCATTAACGTCAAATCATTGGCCTTAATTCTTTCAAGCAAACATGCATAATGAACAATTACTCTGACAATTACATCTGTCTCAAGATCTTTATGTAATACTTCATTGCAAACAGTTTCTGCGATTTTATAACCATCCTTAATTACTTCTTCTCCCGGAAAATTAGGCGCAAATCTGTCTATTCGCTTACTGATTAGGTTTATTATGTATTCCTTATCTACTGTTGGATTCTCTTTTTCTACGGCGTCATTGTTTATCAGCAGTAAATTGATATTATATAGTCCATTTCCCATTAAAATTGACTCTGTTGAATAGAAAGGTACACCTTCAACTCCTGGATCAGAATTACCTGCAACAAAAGCCAACGAATCTCCTAGTTCCCTTGCTTTAGCTTTTATATCGTCAGCTATAGACATCGGATAAATTCTCACATCTCCAATAGCTTCAACTTTTTCAAGAAGAATATTTTTAAGTTTCTCTGCACTTCCAATGCCAGTTGAGCAAACAACAATAGCTGATTTTTGATAGTTTTCTTTGTCTTCATTATGGACGTTTTCATATTTTCCAATTTGGAAAACAGTATTAAAGTAATTAATATATCGGTTAACAAGACTTGAATAGACTTCCTTAAGGTCATCATCGCTTGATATCAGGAATTTTGCTGCCTCTAAGACCAGAACAGTACTGACATTAGGAATTATCTTAACATCAATATTTGTTTTTTCTTTAATAGTCTCCTTAATAGATATGAATGAGCCCATATCAGCCAGAATTACTACGCCTTTACCATTATCAGCTTCCTTTACCGTTTCCACTATTTCATCCGTGAGCTGAGAAATTGATTTTGTGATAGGTGCATCAACGTGTTTTACAATATCAGTTGAAAGCAATTCATTTGCAAAGCCGGCCATTCCTGATGCCGTTTTATCTCCATGAGCAACAACTACAAGGCCAACCCCCTCTTTTTTGCCAGGATTTGACTGATGGAGAAATACTGCCAGATAGTTCATTTCTTCATCCGGAATTTTGATTTTCAAGATTGAAGAGATGCTCGGTAAATATGCCTTTGTAAAGGCAAGTTCATCCGTATACTTTGTTTTTGCAATTTTCCTTATCAGACTGCTTGGGAGCATTTTTCCGTTTAAGACTCTCTCCTTAAGCTGCTGAAAATGTAATGCCAAAGCAGCTTGAACTTCTTTGCTGTATGGTTGATTGAAAAAATCAGCGGCTTTTGTTAATAGCCTGTCTGCCGCTTGAAAAGCTTCCGAGGAAATAACAGAATGAATAGCTTTGTTTTCTTCCATATCAAAACCTATCTTCTTAATCATTTCCTTATACTGAATTTCCAGATCCTTAGCAATTTTTTTCTCTATTTCTTCGTTACTGATTGGCTTGGATGCGTATTCACGTATTCTCTTCTCAACATATCTGTAGAGGTCCAAAGCCACCTCATAATCATCATTTTCGCTAACAGGTTCTACTCTGTTATCAGGGAATACTGAAATGCCACTATTAAAGAAATGATTTACAAGATGGTTATTATTTGCCTCTTTTTCTTTTTCCTTGGATATGGTTATGCTGGGAAGATCACTTACATCTACAGTTATAAACTCATCCTTTTCTCCCTGCATAAGGTAAGAAAGATAACTCTTTGCACAGGCTAGCTGCAAAGTATTTTTCATATCTCCAATGTTGGCCTTTGTCTGTTGCAGAACAATGCTTCTACAGGCATTTCCAGTAAGATAAATGGCCTTTTGCAGGCGGTTTGATTCTCGAGAAAGGAAATTTGTTACCAACTCGATATGATCTCTTAGAGGCCTTTCTGCCAATGACGGCAGTTTGATGACAACAGGTATTCTTCTCATGAACGTTTGCAACATTACATTATCAGGATTCTCCGTTGTTGCTCCGATAATCATTATATTGGCTTTTCTGTCTTCGCTATCACCAAGCCTTTTATATACGCCTTTGTCGATTAAAGTGAACAGCATCTCCTGTCCAACTGAAGATAATCTATGAATTTCATCAAGGAACAGTATTCCGTTATTTGCTTTTTCAACAAGCCCTTCACTATCATTGTTTGCTCCCGTAAATGCCCCTTTACAGTGCCCAAACAAATGTGAAAGCAATAGTTGGGGATTATCAGCATATTCTGCACAATTGAACAGCACAAATGGCTTGTTTTTGCCAGATAGTTCAACGGAAAAACGCCACATTTCTTCTGCAAACATACTTTTACCAACGCCACTTTCTCCAATTATCAGCGTATGCAACCCATTAGGTGGGTAGATTACAGCTGCTTTTGCAATCTGAATCTGGTTTTTCATTGATGATGTTTGCCCAACGATGTTGGAAAATGCTTTTCTGTAAGTATTCTGAATACTGCCAATTGATTTATTATATGCGACATCCTTTGATCTTTGTTTGATATACTTGCCGGATTCTTCAGCAATAAACCCCTGAGAAATCAATTTACTCAGGGCGTTTTTTACTTCTGATGGCCACATGCCCAAAGCGGTCGCTATATCGTCTCTGCTTAAAGATGAATCTGGGTTCTTATTAAACTCTTTTTCCAAATACTCTCTAATAATGTATAACTTATCCATAATTCTATTGTACTATCTTTTTATTTTTATGCTACATCTGTCCGCTCATTGTTCCGCCAGTTACATCCAGCAATACTCCATTCATCTGACAGGCTTTCTCTGAGCAAATGAATACCACGACATCTGCTATTTCCTCTGGTTCTGCATATCTGCCCATAGGCAAAAACTGTATTACCCTATTATATTTCTCTGAATTCTCATCATATCGAGAACCTTTCGCATATCCGGGAATAATCGCATTGACATAAATATTGTCCTTCGCACATTCAAATGCCAAACCTCTTGTGATAGCAGCCATGGCTCCCTTTACAGCAATATAACTAATATGGTTTGGAGAACTGGTCAGAAAAGCTGATTTCGAGGACATATTTACAATATGACCAGGTTTGTGCCTGCTTTTGCAGTGTTTTACCAACTCACGAGATGTAATCAAGGCGCTTCTTAGAGTCAGCTTTTCCAGTTTTTCAAAAGCGTCAGGATCAAAATCCTCTATTGGGCCTTTAGTATTGCACGCGTTATAGGCATTATTTACAACAATATCAATTGTCCCGAATTCTTCATAGATTTTGTCAAACATCTCCATGATTTCTTTCTCTTCGGAAACATCTGCATATACCGACAATGCTCTGATTCCGTATTCATTCTCAAGTCTCAGAGCAAACTGCTCTGCTTCTTCAGGCCTGGAATGATAATTAATCACTACATTTGCCCCTTCTTTTGCAAATGCTTCACAGATTCCGGCGCCTAATCCCCTTGCTCCGCCGGTTACCAATGCAACTTTACCTTCTAATCCTAAATTCATGCCTGCATCTCCTTCAACAAATCTTCCAAATACCTTCCTGCTCCATCTTCATCTACTTCATATCTGGTAACTTCCTTTGCATATTTTATTACTGCCTCAACACTTCCCTTCATTACTACGCTGTAGCCTGCCATTTTAAGCATTGGGATATCATTGTTTGCATCTCCCAAAGCCAGAACATTATCCATTTTGATTTGTAATATGTCGGCAACTTTCTTCAGAGCATTCCCTTTATTGTTCATATAATGGACCATTTCCAGATTCATTTTATGAGCATTGCAACAGTATATTTCTCCCATCTGTTCCATTTTATTTCGGACATACATTCTATGCGCAGTATCATCAAATTTACAGGATATTTTATGAACATCAAATAATCCGCTTTCAATGGTTTTTCTCAAGCCTACCGAATAGACTGACTCAACTGCTCTCTGTTGCTTATCTGTCAGATCATCAGGATTTTTCAGCCTCACCAAGTCCTGACGACAATTCATGCCTTCCAGAATAACCAGAGGATTGCAGCCAAGGTCAATCAACAGATCGAAAATGCTGATTGCTTTTTCAATGGATAATGGATTAGAGTAAACAACTGAATGATCAGTCTTCTTCAAAATGATGGATCCGTTTGAAGCACTCAGATATTTTATTCCTTTGACGTTCTTAACAGCTTCTTTTAGAGATTCCCAACCTCTACCGGAATTTGGGAGAAGTTCTATTCCCCTGTCGCTGAGGCAATTAAGAATATTTATGGTGTATTCATCTAAGTCACTTAAATACGGCAGGACTGTACCGTCAATATCAAATGTAATTAGTTTAATTTCATTCCCTAATCGGGCCGAATAATTCATGTGCGACATAAGGTTCTTCCAAATACTTAATTTCTTCTTCTGTAAGACTAACATCAAACGCTCTCACCAGATCATCCAGATAATCCTTTTTTGTTGCTCCTATGATTGATGACGTAACTCCCCGACTCTGTTGCCATGCCAGAGCAACATCTCCCATGGACACATTGTGATTAATGCTTATTTCATATACTCTCTGGGCTATTTCGGCATCCTGTTCCCTGGTTCTGTCGTATTTTTTCATAGCTACCGTATCAACTTGTGAACGCAACGATTCGTTTGTCCAATCTTTTCTGGCAAGTCTTCCGGCAGCCAGCGAACTATGAGGTGTAAGAGAAACATTGAACTGCTTACAAACCGGTATCAATTCCCTCTCATCTTCCCTGTATAGAAGGTTGTAATGATTCTGCATGGTTTTAAACTGTTTCCATCCATGTTCTTTGGAAATCAGAATCATATTATGAAACTGATACCCAAACATCGAGGATGCACCTATTTCTCTGACTTTTCCTACTTTCACCAGTTCATTCAAGGCTTCCAGGGTCTCTTCCATCGGTGTGTGATAATCAAATCTATGAATAACATACAGGTCCAGATAATCAGTTCCCAGACGTGTCAATGTCCCGTCTATTTCTCTGAAAATGGCTTCTTTTGATAAGAAGCCTTCATTTTTATAAACTTTAGAAGCGATTATTACCTTATCTCTGGACACATAATTCTTAAGTGCTTTTCCAAGATAGACTTCACTGGTACCTGCCGAATAATTGTTAGCCGTATCAAAAAAGTTAATCCCCAAATCAACTGCATGATGAATGATATCCGTACTATCCTTTTCGTCCAGCGTCCACAGATGGTGTTTGCTGGAACGATCCCCATAACTCATGCACCCAAGACAGATCCTGGACACTTTGAGATTTGTATCAGAAAGGTAAGCGTATTTCATGGTTATCAGTTTTTCTTTACTTTCTGGTTCCCATGTACTGATACCTGCTTATGAGACTCAATGTCAACTTTTGCAAGGGCATCATCAAGGTACTTCATCTCTTCTTCTGTAAGCTGCCAATCAAAGGTTTCACAGTTTCCTTTGGCCTCCTCAGTATTTCTGACTCCGCATAAGGCTGTTCCTACATAATCTTTCTGAGTAGACCAGTTGATGGCTATTTGCGCCAGAGGCTTATGGATCTTTTCGCTTAAGATATCCATTGATCCTAACAGTTCCATGCATTTAGAGAATTTTGGTTCCTTGTAAAAATCATAGAAGGTATACCTGATATCATTCGCGGGCCAGTCAGGCAGTTCTCTAATAGAGCCTGTCAGAATACCGGATCCTAATGAACCGTATGTAAAGGTGTCTATGCCTCTGTCATGGCACCATACCATCAAATTCTTCTCATATTCGTTAACCATCGAATATGGTAACTGAACAACATCTATTTTGGCGTATTGCTCAGCTTCAACAATCTGTTCCTTAGTGAAATTAGATACACCAATATACCTGATCAGGCCCTTCTTCTTAAGATAATTCAAGGCGTTCATAGTTTCCTGCATTGGTGTATTTGCGTCTGGCCAGTGAACAAAAAAGAAATCTATGTAGTCAATATCCAGCCTTCTTAAAGAAGCCTCACACTGATATAGGCAGTTCTCAAACGTTCCATCTCGACCGCTGTAGTTTTCAGGATCCTTCTGAGCGGCTAATGTCATGTTACCGGTTCCGAATTTAGTGGAAATATAGATTTTTGAACGGTTATATCCTTTTATCGCCTGCCCGACTATCTTTTCCGAATGACCAGCGCCATAACCAGGTGCTGTATCAATTATGTTTACACCTCCATCAAGCATGGCTCTTATGGCCTTCACTGAAGATTCATCATCCGTTTCACCATATCTTGCTCCGCCAATGGCCCATGTTCCAACAGCTAATGATGATATGTCAACATCTGCATTCTTAAATCTTTTATATCTCATACTATTTCTCCTTGTTTTCTGCTGTCTGCATACTGTTCAGCCAACTCTTGATATTTATCTGCGAGTTCTGGGTTCTGTTCAGTAAAAATACCCTCTCTATATGACTCTGCCAGCTTTTCTACTGAGTATATTGATCCTTTTCTAACAGCACTTTCATATAATTTCAGAGCTTTATGATAACTAATATGAAAACCATTTTTGCCTTCACAATAATTGTCTGCAAGTTGTTCCATTGCTGGAAGATAACCGGCTTCTGCTGATTTCTTCAGCCATATTACTGCTTTGGAATTTGACTTCTTTGTACCTATTCCGTCAAGGTAACAGTTATAGAGGTTGTACTGAGCTGCTTCGTTTTTCAGCAAGGCCGCTTTCATGAACAGATCAAACGCTTTTTTCTCGTCTTTAACACAGCCTTTACCTGTCATGGTAAAGGTTGCCAGCAGAACAAAGGCCTGAGTATTGCCTTTGTCTGCTGCTTGTCTTATGTATTCATAACCCTGTTCGTATTTCCCGGAAGCTCCACAATCTGACATATACATCATTCCCAGATTTATCGCAGCACTCACCTCTCCGGCATCAGCAGCTCTCTTATACCAGTTAATGGCATTCGTATAGTTTCTATTTGTCCCAATGCCCATATGATAACAGTAGGCAAGATTATACATTGCCATTGTGTTGCCAAGTTCTGAGGCCTTCTTATAGTAATCTAAAGCCTTTACTTCATCCTTCTCCACATACTTTCCCGTTCCATAATACAAACCGAGCATCAGTAAGGCATCAGGATCATTGTTGGCTGCTGCTTTTTCATATAGTGTTATTGCATTTTTATTATCAGCTAATACATTATCCTGATCAGCAAAAGTATTAGCCAGTGCTGTAATATCAGATACCTTTTTACGGTTTCTTCTCAGAAAATCAAACATATCTTCTACTTATTGATCTGGTTCTTTAACTCTGAATTTGAAAGATATCTTTCAAGTTCATCACACATAATGTCATTTACAATTCTGAAAGTATCACCTGCTGCTCCGGCAATATGCGGAGTAATGATCACGTTAGGCAGTTTACGTAATGGATGATCTTCCGGTAACGGCTCAACACTGAATACATCCAATGCTGCTCCTCTGATCTTGTCTTCCTGCAATGCTTTGGTTAATGCTTCTTCGTCGACTAAAGCACCACGAGCCGTATTGATGAACAGGGCTGTTGGTTTCATCAAGGAAATCTGCTCTGCTCCTACCAACCCCTGGGTTTCCGGCAACAGTCTGGCATGAATGGAAATGATATCAGACTGCTTCATTACTTCATTAAGTGGAATCAGTTCCACCCCCATTCTGGCCGCTTCCTCTTTATTGGCATAAGGATCATAAGCTACCAGTCGCTTCGGTTTTAATCCTGAAAGCTTGTTGACAACCTTTTTGGCAATAATTCCAAATCCTACAAAACCAATCGTTGCATCACTTATGAGTAACGGACGATAATCCGGTCTGTCTGGTGCATAGGTAGCGTATTTCCAGCCAGTTCGATGAGCTACATTATCTCTGGCAACATTACGATTAAGTGCCAGCATCAGAGTAACGGCATAATCTGATACCGGTTCTGAGTTACGCCCCGGGCATACACAGACCTTAACTCCTCTTTCCGTATAAGCTGGAAGATTGACGTTTTCCCAACCACTTCTTAAGACTCCCAGCATCTCCAGTTTTTCAGCAGCATTTAGCAGCTGTTTATTGCCTGCATGGAAACCAACCAAAACGATGTTTGCATCTTTGACCGCTTCCAATGTCTTTTCATCATGAACAGCCCACTCCGGTCCTTCAATTTCAATTCGGCGTTTTGGCCTTAAATCGGGATTGTCATTTGAAGCAAGCGAAGCATCAATGACAAATGCGATCTTACAGTCATACTTTTCTTCTATCTGCTTATAGCGGTTGCCAACATATCCTGTTGAAAACTGCTGAATATTCTTCTCATCATCTGCGATTATAACTATTTTTTTCATAAAGATCTCCTAATACTTCCTACGCACTCAATAAGAGTGCGCAGGAAGCTTTCATTAAATAATTACCAAAGATTGATTAATGCACCGACAACAGCGATCACGAAGTAAATTGCGATCAGCTTAATGTTGCTTGATTTCTCCTTACCCATGTACCAATATGATACGAAGAAGATTACTAACGGCAGTAAGCCAGGCAGCAGTTTATCGATCCAGTCCTGAACCTTATATGTTGTTTCAAAGATCTGGATTTTCAGGGTCGTTGCGATCTTAACATACTGCGCTGTCATGGCACCCATCATCGTCATGCCAAGAATAGATGTCATTTCCATGATAGTCTCGATCCAGCCGCCTTTAAGCAGTAACATTAAGGACTCTTTTCCTAATCTGTAACCTAACATGAAGGTGTTATAGCCAACTACAAGGTTCTGGAATACGAATGGCCAGAATGCGCCTAAGAATGCACCGAGAGGGTTGCCGTTCTGACACATATTGATGGCGATTGAATTAATAATCGGCTTGATGATCGTTCCGTTAATAGTATCACCAAATCCAGCAAATGGTCCCATCAAGCCAGTACGCATAGCTACAACTGAGCTTGGGTCAATCGGGGCACCATTACCGATCTGTTCTTCCATGGCAATAGCAGCACCGTTAATGCAGGCTCCCCAGGTAACTTCTGTGATATATGGTACCATCCAACGATGTAAGGCTGCCTTGTAAGCTTCCGGATCATGTCCGTAAATGTCTTCAAGACAAGGCTGAGCTGCTAAACAGAAACCTGTAGCATAGTAGTTTTCCATGTCCTGAGCAAGTCTGTGAGCATAGACACCCTTGAATCTGGTTGATTTTAAAGCCTTTACAGAAATCGGATGTTCGAAGTTGTCCTTGCTGTGATCAACATCCTTGCCGCTTTCAGCAGATCTTCTGAATAAGGCAGCAGTTTCGCTGAAGTCCACAGTCTGCTTGGAGCTTACTACTAGGAAGGCAAGACAGCCAGCCAGTACGGCGATAACCATAACGCTTAAGCCGAAAGTCTTGTATGCGTAGAAACCGATTAAGAAGTAAGGGATCATTGAAGCCTTGCCGATAAGTCTTACAACAGCAACCATACCAACAGCCGGGACGATCTTTCCTAAGGCTGCTAAGCTGTGGGCGATCCACGGAGGAATGTTAGCGATAACTGAAGCAGCAGCATCAGCTCCGAAGTACAGCAGTAAGGTTACAGGGATCATTCTTAACGGAAGCTGAATCAGAGGCATAGCAAACCAGGCCAGGAATTTCATCTTCGGAATGTTCAGATTATCAATTTCCCGATCCACCGCTTTATGTACACCTACAGCGATAATACGACGCAAGTTATCCAGAGGTGTTGATAAGGTAGCCATTGGGATGGCGATTGACAATGCAGTTTCAACATCCATGCCTGTATGAATGGCGATAGGAATTGAAATGAATGCAGCAACGCACTTATCTGCGGGCAGGTTTCCACCACCAGAGATATTTACGATGAAGATCAATTCGATAGCAGCACCGATAGCCAGGCCCTTAGGCATATCGCCCATGATAAGGCCGATTAAGAAGCCGTCGAACATTGGCCATTTGACCGGGTTGGTAAGAATGGTATCAGTTGTACCAAACCAGTAGAGTAAACCCATTATGATACATAGTCCTAGTGACATATAGTCCTCCTTTTATTTCCTTTTATAATGGTTTATAGACGTTTCAGTTATTATTTAGCTCTTTGAATTATAGGCAAGAGTGGAGTTCGAGATTCGTTTGGAGTCATCTGCATAATGCATTCAACACCGCTGTTACAGATTTCTTCGACCATTGACATTTCACTTTTGTTCATGTTAATCGTTGTCCCCGGAAGTCTCACTCTTCCTGGCCCGGCTGGAATTTGAGCAATATTTAATTCAGTAAAGTCAAATCCTGCCTTAAAAGCCCTGTAACAGTTATCAACATTCTGGAACAGAACGATGACGTTTCCATTTCCAAACTTATCAGCCTTATACTGCGCCACACCCTTTTCTACGCCATAAACAATGACATCAACATTTCTTGGGCAGGCAAGCTGCAGCATTTCTGACATGAATGAATCGGCAGCTGTAGCATCATCAATTATTACGATACTTTTAGCAGCTGTTTTAGGGGTCCACTGACTGGCAACCTGACCGTGAATCAATCTCGAGTCAATTCTTACTAGTTTAATCTCTGCCATAAAATCCTCCTTTCCTTTTTTATAATTCAAATATGTAATGAGGTACTATTTACACCGTCTATTTATGTAAATAGTACGACATTTCCACATTTTTATGCTCTTTATAATATCCTCTTATAAAATGCCGCCAAATCTTCTCTGGTCATAGTTACGTAAGATCGGTATAGCCCATCTGCACCAAATCTTCCTTTCTCGACCATCATCGGAATATCCTTTTCCGTGATATTTGGATTCAGTTGGGTTAAAGTAGCCGGCAGTCCCATGGAGTTAAGCCATTCCCTGCAGCGTTTTGCCCCTTCGTAAGCTACTGATTTTAAATCTTCCAGATCAGGACTAACACCAAATACCTGAATTGCCATTTTTGCTACTCTTCTCAGGCCTTCTTCTGAATAATCTGCGGCGAAGCGCATCCATTCAGGCATTACAACTGCCAAGCCGGCGCCATGAGCGGTATCAAATGCCGCCGACAGTATGGCTTCTACACCATGAGCGCCGCCTCTCGGGCCTTTGCTGTGACCGACATTGGTAATGTTGTTATGTGAAAATGATGCACACAGTAACAGCTCGGCTCTGGCTTCATAATTATCCGGATGATTTACTGCAATTGGACCGTACTTGACAACTGTTTTTAGCAACCCTTCAGCAAACCCATCTGCCAACATGCAGGAGTCATGATAGAAGTATCTTTCAAATGTATGAGCAAATATGTCTGCTGCACCTGCTGCAGTCTGAAATTTCGGTACGGTATAGGTGAATTCAGGATTCATGATTACAAATACCGGTCTGGCATAATCAGAATGCAGGCTGACCTTTTTGCCTGTATCAACATCATCAACGATGACGGACGCCTGAGACATTTCCGAACCACTGGCTGCGATGGTAGGTATGGTACCTACTGGCAATCTCTTATTGCTTACGGCTTTCTTTGTATACAAGTCCCACCAGTCTCCCTCATAAAGGGCACCAAAGCTGATCGCTTTAGATGTATCAATGGTGCTTCCTCCGCCAACGGCTAATACAAAGTCAACTTTTTCCTGCTTGGCAAGTTGGATTCCCAAAGCTGTATGTTTTCTTGATGGATTAGCCTTGATTCCTGTAAACTCTACGAATTCAATCTCTGCTGCTCTCAGCAGATTAACAATCTCATCATAGATACCAATCATCTTGGCAACACTGTCATATACAAACAATACTTTTGATCCGCCATGCTTCTTAATTAATTTTCCCACCTGTTCATGAGAGTCTTTTCCAAACTCCACTTCTGTATACAGGTATAGATTATAGGTTCCAAAGTCTTTCATTTATTTCTTCCTTACATCTGGCCAGTCATAGTGCCGCCAGTCACATCAACCAGTACACCATTCATTTGGCAGGCTTTTTCAGAACATACAAAGGCAACTACGTTGCCAATTTCTTCTGGAGTAGCATATCTCTTTGAAGGAATGTACTGTACGGTTCTCTTATATCTCTCAGAATTGAAGTCAGTTCTTGAATTAACGGCATATCCTGGGATAATTGCGTTGACCCAGATACCATCCTTGGCACATTCATAAGCCAGGCCTCTGGTAATGCCGGCAACCGCGCTTTTTACAGCGATATAGCATAAATGATCAGGCGAACTTGTTAAGAACGCTGATTTGCTAGACATGTTAACAATGTGTCCCTGGATACCCTTTTTCTTGCACCTGGTAACCATCTCTCTTGCCGAAATCATGCAGGCTTCAACAACGAGTTTTTCAACATACTGGAATTTACTGTTATCAAAGGTATCAATAGGGCCTTTAGTTCCGTTATTGTTATAAGCATTGTTTACCCAGATATCTACTTGCCCGAATACCTCTTCAGCTGTATCAAACAAGCGAATGATATCTTCTTCTTTGGAAACGTCGCCCTGGACTGCTATGGCTTTGTTACCGTAAGTATCCATAATCTCCTGAGCAAATCTTTCACTGTCTTCCTTGTCGTTATAGTAGTTAATGACACAGTTCGCTCCTTCTTCTGAAAAAACTCTGATCATTCCAGCTCCCAGGCCTTTATTACTGCCAGTTATTACTACTGTTTTTCCCTTTAATCCTAAATTCATGCTTATTCGCCTTGTTTCTTTAACCTTTCTTCTATGACATTTGTTACATTTACAATGCTGCCTTCAGCCAGCTGCGTTACTTCTTCAAGTATTTCTCTGGCTGACATGGTTTCTCTCCTGACCAGGATTTCTAACATCAGAGGGACATTGATTCCTGCGAGTGCATAGATTTTCTTCTCCCTTGAGAGCTTAACCACGGTATTAAACGGTGATCCTCCATAAATATCTATGAGTACAAGTGTCCTCTCAGGATCTTCAAGTTTTTCTGTTACTCTTTTCAAATATTCATCGGTATTTTCTTCGGGTCCCAGACAGATTGGATATACATTGTTTCTTCCTGTCTGTCCAAAAAGCATCATAGAGGTTTCGACAAGGCCTTTTGCGAATGACCCATGAGACAGAACGATTAGTCTGACTTTATAATCTGAGTTCATTTCTTCACTCTCCTTCGTTGTTTCACCTATTTATATAGCAACTTTTGTGCCAACTATTACTTTTTGTGATAGAATAGGTTCATGAAACAGCTAATCAGGCAGACTCAGCAACAAAAACACATAATGAGTCAAAAAATGAATCAGTCTTTACAGGTTCTTCAAATGAGCGTTTTTGATTTGCAGCAGTTTTTATATGACAGTTTCTACGAAAACCCAATCATCGAACTCGAAGATGTTTATGACGAGGATTATGACTCTGAAAAATATAGTCCTTACATAAAAATTCGATAATAGAAATCAAGCCCCAAATTGAAGAAACATGGATAATTCTCCGTTTCGCATGGCAAGCCATGACGAAAACTGGAGAAATTCTCCATGTTTTGTTTTCATGGTGTATAATTCAGTTAGAAGCGGTATGA
>JAFSUN010000009.1 GCA_017445225.1 Erysipelotrichaceae bacterium
AGCTTTGGCTGTTGTTTTACAGTCAGATACACTACCCCTCACCCCAGAATATTATACCACATACTTGATTTATATTCTAGTGCGGATCTAATATAACAGGCTTTCTTTATGTTAGAACTCTTTTCTGAAAAAACATTTTTTGAAAGAACACACCTTCTGGAGTGATGGTTATTTTGTCTGTTCTATTGGCGAGACAAACCCAGATACTGTTAGAAAGTATACTGAAAACCAGGGATGATGGCATTCATCCCATCGACTGAAGATCAATGGGTTTTCTGCCAGAATTTATAT
Source organism: Erysipelotrichaceae bacterium (assembly GCA_017445225.1). Lineage (GTDB taxonomy): Bacteria > Bacillota_I > Bacilli_A > Erysipelotrichales > Erysipelotrichaceae > RUG521. Next base: position 292 of record JAFSUN010000009.1, read on the forward strand.
AAAAAACTCCCTTTAAGCACCCGTCAAAAACAATTGTGTCTTTCGGGGAAGCCTCACAGGGAGTAACAAGCCTATTAACAGATATATTATTTCATACTGGTCAGCAGACTGTCAATTACTTTTATCGTGATCCACCCCGTTTATAAATTCAATCGATGATGCGGAATCCCAGCTTGTCAGCAATTCCGGCGATCCGCCAGTCGTAGGCTTCCAGCTGTTCATGGAATGTGGTTTCCAGGGTATGAACATACGGTTCATCGCCTTCATACCAGCTGCCGAAGATCTGGGACTGGCCGTGTTTCTCATAGCGCGGTTTGGCCGTGATGCCCTTGGCACCCCACTTGCCCTGGAAATGGATCTTCTTATCACCGATATGGAAGACGGCATCCTTATACATCACGGTACCGTCATCGGAATAAGGCTGATGGAACCAGTCGCATTCCATCCGAATGTTTTCGGAAACCACCGGTTCTTCCCCTTCCAGATAATACATGCCGACCCCGTCACCCTCAGCATTGATGAACACTATGCAGGATTCCCTGCGGCCATCCGGGCGGATGCCGTGATCCAGCACCAGAATGTAGGACATGATGGCGCCGACATCGCGGTCTTCATCAGACGACATGAAGACCTTGTCAAAGCTGCCCAGGAATCTTACCGGCTTGCCATTGTAGGTGCCGGTCACGATGGACGGCTGAATGATCTGGGCAAAGTTGCAAAGCTTGCCCATGCGCTGAATGATGCAGTAGTCAAACGGTTCGGCCACCAGATCCAGAAAATCCCCTTCCTTCCAGTAGCCTCTTAAGCCCTTTTCATCCCACACATAACGGTACTGGGAGAAAGGCTCCTCGGTTCCATAGCCGTAGGTCCAGGGATCTTCCGACAGCAGGCGGAATTCTCCGGTAGGCTCCTTCTGCGCCATGTCGTCACCATGCTCAGGACTCTGGACGCCAAGGGAATTACAACTTAAGCGCGCACAGCCGCCGAAGCGGTAGCTGGACCGGTTGCCGTGGCGGACAAACAGGACCGGCGGCTTATCCGGACCGTCCGTATAGATCGAGCCATAGGCATCGACCAGCGCCATCTTGCCGTGATGGTCAAAGTCGTTATCCATGATCTGCGGCCGGTTTTCAAAGAAGTCCTTCTGATGCTTGGTCACGATGATGTACTTTTCCATGTTTTTTCTATCCTCCTCAAGTGGTTCGATCAGGCCGAGTTCGACCAGCTTGTAATAAATGCCATCCTCCAGGACATCGCCGATCACTTCCTCGGCGATCTCCTTTAATCCATCCCAGCTGTTGCCCATTGCATATCCATGTCCGACTGCCTTCAGCATCTCCACATCATTATAGGAATCGCCGAAGCAGTAGCAGTCCTCCTTCCGGAGATTTTCCCTTTCCAGATATCTTCTGATGCCCTCTCCCTTATCGGTTCCAATGCCGTTATAGTCATAGCAGGTCTGCTCAGGAAACGGGTTGGTGATGTTGAGCTTATCCTTAAAGCGTTCATACATCATCTCACCGATCTGGTGATCAGGGGTCGTCACCATCATCATGATCGTCGGCAGATCGGTTCTTTCCTTAATGTCCTTGTATTCGGTCTCATCATCCCAGCCTTCAACAAAGTACTCATGCAGATATTTTCCCAGGCCGTTGGTAAAGATGTCATAGCCGTTTTCCAGATAGTAGATGGAGCCGGTCTCCTCACAGGCCTGCATTACATCTTTTACCAGATCCGGATCGATCTGCAGAAAGGCCGTCGGCCAGTCTTTCAGTTCAAAGATGGCACCGTTGCACATCATGTAGCCGCTGACCGGAATGCTCATGATCGATTCCGGCAGCATCGATTTCATTCTGCCGGAAGCGATGATCACCCGATGTCCCTTCTCCTGCAGACGTCTTAAACTGTAGACCGTCCGTCTTGAAGGGTTTTTCATGCCCCGGGGTACATCGATTATGGTTCCGTCAATATCGAAAAAAAGTGTCTTCATGGCCGCTCCTTTTCCATTCCCCATTATTTCACATTCTAAAAATATTCTATCATGAGTCACCATTACAAGGCAAATCCCGGAACAGGCATTCCGGGATCGTTGTTAACGATTATTAAGATACTGACGGTAGAGGTCCGCCGCCTTCTCATCGATCATTGCGGCAATGGCCTGGGGATCGTTGATGTGCTGGCGGATGTAGCTGCTGGAGATGTCGATCATCGGCATCTTCATGATCACGTAGTCGCTCTTATCCAGTACTGCCATCTTACGCTTCAGGAATGCTTCCCCATAGGGTTCCCGGGGCATGATGATGAACGGATACCCGAGCATCTCCCGGTAGTGTTTCCAGCGCGAGAAGCATCTGAGATTATCCCCTCCCAGGATCAGATGCAGGGAGTCATCGGGATATCTCTTTTTCAATTCCCTGAACAGCAGATAGGTATAGGGAATGTCATTCAGGTCCCTTTCCAACAGAAGGCCTTCAATGTTCAGAACCTCGGCCATCTGCAGTCTCAATGCCAGCGGCGAGATGTTCTGCTTGTCCCAGTAGTTGCCGGTAGGAACCAGCAGCACCTTATCGCAGAGATCCTGCTTCAGGCATTCCCTGATGATGGCTTCATGGCCCTTATGGAGCGGATCAAAGGATCCGCAATAGACGCCGATCCGCATCAGTCTTCCTTTTTGTAGACGGGAATGTTGAACTTGTGACGGGAACCGCGGTGCAGACGGCTGATGATCTTTTCTTCCTCTTCGCTGACCGGTAAGCCGTTCATTACCCGGGCGATGGCATTGTAGCTGACGCCCAGCTTCTCCTCATCGCTCATTCCGGACAGGCCGTCATCAGGCGTGCGGTATAAAACCTTTTCCGGTACGCCCAGCACCTCACCGACCTTGATGACCTCTTCCACGGTCAGGCTGTAGATCGGCGCGATGTCATAGACGGAATCACCGCCCTTGGTGAAATATCCAACATAAAGTTCACAGGCATTGGAAGTGCCGGGAACGATGTAGGTACCCCCCTTAACCGCGCTTAACAGCGCCGCCATGTAGTAGACGGACATCATCCGCATGCGGGGCTTGATGTTGATGTCGGAGTTCTTTACGGCTTCTTCGTCATATTCGCCCAGCAGGTCGATCTGCTTCTTGAAGGTATCGTAGGTATCGGTCAGATCGATGTTGAGCAGTTCAAAGCCGAACTTATCGGCTACCAGTTTGGCCCCGGCGGCATCGATCGGCTTAGAGTGGCACGGCAAAGTCAGGCCAACGACATTTTCCGGCCCGATGGCCGCGCACATCAAAGCGGCGACGACAGCGGAATCCTTGCCGCCGCTGACCCCTAATACCGCTCCCTTGAGATGATTGGTTTCATAGTAATTACGGATGAATTCAACGATTCTGTCCTTTTCTCTTACGGCATCAAACATATTTTATTACCTCGTTTTCCATTCTCCAGCTGACGCTTCTCTTCAGATAATGTACGTACTTTTCATTCTTGCACATGCCCTTGCCCTCGACGTCGGACAGCTTGGCAACATCCTGCCCGTTGCACAGCGTCACCTTCATGACGATGTTCAGCGGCTTTACACAGGTATCATTGGCGATGTAGGTGCCGATGCCGAAAGCGACATTGCATTCGTTATGGAAGTACTCATAGATGGTCGTGGCCTTTTCAAAGTTCAGGCTGTCAGAGAACAGCAAAGTCTTGTTCTTGGGATCAACTCCGAGCTTCCTATAGTGTTCAATGATCTTGTCGCCCCAGACGTACGGGTCGCCGGAGTCATGACGGACACCGGTAAACAGCGTAGCATAGGTCAGGTCGAAGTCTCTCAGGAAACAGTCGGTGGTGATGGTATCCGTCAGAGCAGTTCCGTTGAGCACGCCATATTCATCCACCCAGGCCCGCAAGGCATAGTAATTGGAATAAGCGGGATTGTGGCGGTGATCACCCTGCCCGGTGCACATGATCCACTCATGGGCCATGGTACCTACCGGCTTGATCTCGTATTTCCGGGCCAGATAGACGTTTGAGGTTCCCAGGAAATTGGAATTGCCCAGATAGGCCTTGGCCAGATGGGAGACGGCCAGTTCCTGAGCCTCGGCTGACAGTCTTCTTCGCAAGCCGAACTCTGAGAAGGTCGCCAGCATGTACTCATTCTTGGAAAGCCGGTCAATCTTTTCCTGCAGTCTTTCCCGGAAACTTTCCATCAGCTGCTCGTAGTCATACTGCATTCGGAAGTAAACCTCATTGACGATGGCCAGGGTCGGCACTTCATACATCGAGGTATTCAGCCAGGTACCGCGGGTCTCGATCTTCAGACCGCATTCGTCATCGTCTGATATTTCAAAGTCTTCATAGCGCGGCTTCCAGAGTCTTAAGAAGTCCACATAGGAACCCTTCAGCCAGCGGATGGAATGCAGATATTCCAGTTCGTCTTCCTTGAAGGAAAGCTGGCAGTACAGTCTGATCTGCCTCTTGATCTCCTCCAGCATTTCGGGAGTAAAGTGGACATCGGTATTGCGGCACTTGAAGGTCCAGGTCGTCTTATAACTGGGAAACTGGTGATAAATGGCCTGCCCCATGGAGAACTTGTACAGGTCGTTTTCCAGCAGGCTGTTGATAATCTGTTCCATAACATCATCCTCACTTTTCAACAACTTCATTTTACCATCATTGTGACGGTTTTACTTAACAATAAGCAGGAAATCGGCCTGTAAAAAGAAAACACCCCCGGTTGCTGCGGGGATGCTGCGGTATCGGTTTAATCTTATTCCTTATCGCCTTTGATCTTCAAGCTTCGGCTGGGCTTGAAGGCCAAAGTCTTGCTGGGCAGGATGTCAATGCGGGTCGTCGTATTGGGAATGACCCCCTTCTTGCCGGCCCTCTCCTTCAGGTAGAACTTGCCGAAACCGGTCAGTTCCACTTCATTGTCATGATTGACTTCACTGATGATCTCATCGATCAGATAATTCAGATAGGAAGTAGCATCCTTCTTGGTGATGTCAAATTCTTCCGACATTCTTTCGGCCAGGTCCTTGCGGAATATGCTCTTGCTCATTTAATTGCCTTCTTTCTTCAGATCTCTCATCATCAGGTCTCTGATGGCGATCGACGGTTTCTTACCGGCGAACAGGACATTGTATACTTCGGTAGTGATCGGCATCTCAATGCCGTGGGCATCTGCTTCACCCTTGATGATCTTACAGGCATTGACGCCTTCGACGGTCTTGGTATTGGTACGCCAGAATTCTTCCGCGCTGTCATTGATGCCGATGGAATAGCCGGCCTGCCAGTTACGGGAATGCCGGGAAGTGCAGGTAACGATCAGATCACCCATCCCGCACAGGCCCATGAAGGTTTCCTTTCGACCGCCGAAATGGACACCGTAGCGAGTCATCTCCGCCAGTCCTCTGGTCATCAGGGAAGCCTTGGCATTATCACCCAGGCCCAGACCATAGAGAATGCCGGAAGCGATGGCGATGATGTTCTTGAGGGAGCTGCCGTACTGGCAGCCAATCATGTCGGTATTGAGGTATACGCGGAAATAGTCATTGGCAAAGGCCTTTTGCAGTTTCTTTCCGTATTCCTCATCTTCACAGACGATGTTGACCGTCGTCTGCATGCCCAGGATCACCTCTTCGGCATGGCTGGGTCCCAGTAAGGCTGCGTAGCATTCCAGCTTGTCGCCAAACACTTTCTTGAATTCTTCCGACAGGAGCCCATGGTTTTCCGGGTTGAAGCCCTTGGCCAGGTTGACGATGATGATCTTCTTATCAATCAGTTCGGCGATCTGTTTTCCGACTTCCACGGAAACGTTGCTGGGGGTGGCCATGACCACGAAGTCATAGCTGTCAATGTCCTTCAGTTCATTGACGGCTACCATCTCCCTGGGCAGAATGACGTTGTCAAAATACTTGTTGTTGGTATGGTTGTAGTTGATCTCCCGGACGGTGTTGGGGTTACGGGCGTAGACGGTCACCTGATGACCGTTGTCACACAATACCTTGCCGACGGCCAGTCCCCAGCTGCCGGAGCCTACGATTAATGCCTTCATCAGTTCTTCTTCCTCGCCAGTATTCTTATCGGGTTGCCTTCAAAGCCGAAGGCTTCTCTTAAACGGTTCTCCAGATAGCGCTGATAGGAGAAATGCAGCAGCGTCTCATCATTGACGAACAGCACGAAGGTTGGCGGGGCTACCGCAACCTGGGAAGCGTAATTGATCTTCAGCCGGCGGCCGTTATGGGTCGGCGGCGGCGTGGTTATCTGGGCATCGGAGATCACCTCATTGAGCAGTGAGGTGCTGATGCGCTGCTGGGAATAGTCATAGACTTCGTTGATCAGCGGGAACAGGGTCTGAATGCGGCTGCGGTTCTTGGCGGAAACGAAAGCCACCGGCGCATAATCCAGATAGACGAACTGCTTGCGGATCTCCTTGGTCACCAGATCCATGGTGTACTGATCCTTCTCGACCAGATCCCACTTGTTATAGACGATGATGATGGCCTTGCCGGCCTGATGGGCGTAGCCGGCCACATGCTTGTCCTGCTCGCTGATGCCCAATGAGCCATCCAGAACGAACAGAACGACATCGCACTTGTCGATGGCCTTCATCGCCCTTAATACGGAATACTTCTCAATACTCTCGTAGATCTTGCCTCTCTTGCGGATGCCGGCGGTATCAACGGCCACATAGGAGACACCATCCTTTTCAAACGGTGTATCGATGGCATCACGGGTGGTTCCCTCAATCGGGGAAACGATGACGCGCTGCTGGTTGATCATCGCATTGATCAGGCTGCTCTTACCGACGTTCGGCCGGCCGATGACCGCAAATCTGATCATGCCTTCATATTCTTCCTTTTCCTCATCGCCGAGATAAGCAACGATCTCATCCATCAGGTCACCGATGCCGATGCCGTGGATGCCGCTGACGGGAAGCGGATCGCCCAGGCCGAGCATGTAGAATTCATAGATGTTGTCCCGCTGTTCGATGTCGTCGATCTTGTTAACGGCCAAAATGACCTTCTTGCGGGTCTTCTGCAGCATTCTGGCGATGTACTGATCGTCATCGGTAACGCCATCGCGGCCGTTCGTCAGCATGATGATCAGGTCCGACTCATCAAGAGCCAGTTCCACCTGGGCCTTTATTTCTACTTGAAAAGGTTGATCCTCAATTTGGATGCCACCTGTATCAATGACATTAAAACTTTTGGTCAACCATTCACACTTACCATAAATACGGTCACGGGTCACTCCCGGGGTATCGTCCACGATGGAAACTCTTTCTCCCACCATCCGGTTAAACACCGTGCTCTTGCCGACATTGGGACGGCCGACTATGGCAACAGTTCCAATCGACATGAAATCACTCCCTTACTCTCTGCTGGCGATAATTTCCATTATGGCGTCAGTCACTTCGATTATCGACATGTTGGAGGTATCGATCTCCACGGCGTCATCCGCCTTTCTGAGCGGCGAATTCTTGCGGTGGGTATCCTGATAGTCCCTTTCGATAATTTCCTTCTTAAGAGTCCTCATGTTGCTTTCGAGGCCTCTTCTGGCATTTTCCTCATATCTTCTTCTGGCGCGGCATTCAACGGAAGCCGTCATGAAGATCTTTACTTCGGCATCGGGCAGAACGACCGTTCCGATGTCGCGGCCATCCATTACGTAGCCCTTGTTTTCCGCGATCTTCTGCTGGAGTTCCACCAGCTTCTTTCTGACCACGGCATAGGCGGAAACGGTGGAAGCCAGCATCGAGATCTCATCGGTCCGGATGAGCTTGCTGACATCTTCACCGTACAGAAGCACCTTTTCATCGGGGGTGAAATCGATCTGGATCTCATTCATCTCCCGGGCCAGTTCTTCTTCATCTTCGTAGTTTATTCCCTTGCGCTTGACATCCAGGGCAACGCAGCGATACATCGCTCCGGTATCAAGATGCCGGTAATTCAGACGGTGACACAGTTCCTTGGCGATGGTGCTCTTGCCGGAGGCACTGGGTCCGTCGATCGCAATATTGATGTCTTCCATTACAGTAAACCCCTCTGCTGTGCGAAGAAGTATCCGATGACCAGCAGGATGACGAACAGTGCCAGAATCAGCAATGTCACGACGACATTGAGGATCCTGTCAGTCCTGGATACGGTATTGTTAACGTTATTGAGTTCGTTCTCATATTCGGAAACCTGGAGCTTCAGCTGCTGGGTCTGTTCAAACAGTTCTTCGCGTTTCTGTCTCTCTCTTTCAAGTTTCTCATTCAGTTCATCGATGTGGCGGGAATCCTCAACGTAAACGGTCTTGACCGGCTGATCTTCGGATTCTTCCGGCTGCGGCTGATACTGTGGCTCCTCATCATCATCCAGGCCATACTGCTTCATGTTGGCAATGGCACTGGCGATGGAATCGGTATCGACCGGTTCCTCGGCCTCTTCTTCGGGTTCCTCATTGATGGCGAAATCATCATCGTCATCATCAGCGATGCTGAAGAAGTTGGCGAAGAATCTCGGCTTCTTGACTTCAGCGGCAGCTTCTTCCTTTTCCCGGGTCTCTTCTTCGATCTTGTTCAGTTCCTTGAAGACATTGACCTGGGTATTTTCATCATTACGTAATCCGGCTTCGATGTTATGAGTCTTGACGTCTCTGATGATGCTTTCGATCTCGGAGAACTGATCCTTCTCGTCTTCGGCATCCTCCAGGGAGAACTGGGTGCTCATTTCATCGAGTTCCTTCCTGGCAGCGACATCAAACTTCTCCGCGTCGCCTTCAACATTGAAGGTGGGCAGCTTTTCGGCTTCTTCCTTGAACTTGAAATCGCCGTCCTCAAAGTCTTCCAGGAAGTATTCCTTGGTATCTTCCGGCTCTTCTCCGGCTTCAGCCTGCGCTTCTTCGGCCTGATCATCTTCCGCGATCAGACGGTTGAGCTCTTCCAGTTCACTGTTATCAAACGGAACTTCTTCAACTTCCGGCTTCTTTGGGTTAATGATATCCTCAGCGGTGACTTCTTCGATCTGCGGTTCCTCGGCGGCTGCCGGTTCTCCGGCTGCTTCTGCCGCTTCCTCAACAACCGGTTCTTCAGCCGGTTCTTCATCGGCTTCCAGTTCGATCTCGGCATATTCTTCCTTTTCTGCATTGATCGGCTGGACATAATCAGGATTGGTCTCGTCAAAGTCTTCGGCCATTCTGGCAACCTTCTCAGCCGTCTCGGAAATCTGATCATCTACCTGTTCGTAGGATTCAACTTCGTCCCCGATGAAAGGCAGCTGGCTGCTGTAATCCGGCTCTTCTTCAATTGCATCCATGTCGGAGATGGTATCGGTATTGTCAAACTTCTCGTTTTCGTCGTAGACCAGACCGTACTTCTCTTCGATCTCCTGATTATCATAGTATCCGGCATTGATGATTCCGTCGGTCGGTCCGAAGACACTGGACACCTTCGGCAGTTCACCGGTAAACTTGCCGGCGATCGTCTGCTTTCTGGTTTCATCAGCCAGTTCCGTGCTCTCTTCGATGCCGGTCTGTTCATACTGAACATCGTCGATCAGATCGGCAGTTTCTTCACTGAATTCATCAACCGCTGCTTCCGCAAACTCATCAGCGTTATCCCTGATCTCTTCCGCGGTCTCCTCAGCAGCCTCTGCAATCTCTTCAGCTGCTTCTGCATACGGCTTTTCCAGTTCTTCGATCTCATCGCTCAGGTCGATGACTTCGCTGTCTTCCATTACTTCCTCGCAGCTTTCACAGACAGCCGGGATCTCGGCAGTACCGGCAAATTCAACATCGGTATTCTCCTCGATCACTTCATCATCAGGATAGCCTTCCAGCGGCTCCACCCTGACTTCCTCGCTGTCAGTGTCCAGAGTATCTACTCTGATCTCTTCAATGTCGTCAACGGCGATCTGCTCTTCGCTGACTACGGCATCCTCACTGATGTCTTCCAGGGCTGCCGGTTCTATAATCATTTCTGTACTATCTTCCAATACTTCAGGGGAAACAGCTTCTTCTGTTTCCTGTTCACAAGCTTCTTCAGCTTCCTTTGTGTAGATATCAATATTTTCCATATCCTCGCTTAACAAACGACTTTCTCCGGAATCATCATCCGGTCTGTCTTCTTCCTCCGGTTCTATTTTCTTTATATTCTCAACAGGATCGGCATCCTGGTTTTTCAAAGATAATTCCCCGTCAGAAGCTTGATCTTCGTGAGGATTATCCGAAGCTTTTTTCAAAGCTTCCAGATTCAGTTTTTCCGTAGCAGCTGCCGCTTCCCTGATCCGGTTGCGCAGCTGATCAGACAGTATTTCCGTTCCCTGGCTGCTTTCGTTTTCAGCCATGGCCATAAGCCGAATGGTGTTTTCCAGGTCAAAATCACTGCTGACACCCAGATTCGGAAATTCCTTCTCCAGATTTCTCAGGAACTCTTCCTGTTCCCTGATCATCTGTTCGTATTTTTCCGAAATCGCTTTGGAGGTATCAACATTTCTCTTAGTGACAGGCTTTTCCTGTTTCTTCTCCCGGACTTCTTCGGCCATCATGTCACCCTGAAAAGCTCTTAAGCTCTTCCGCAGTATTTTCCGTCGATCGTGGATACCAGAATGACTTCATCCTGTTCGATGAACAGCGGAACCTTGACATTCCAGCCGGTCTCCAGCACGGCATTCTTGGAGGCGCTGGTAGCGGTATCGCCCTTGACGGCGCCTTCAACTTCGACGATCTGCAGAGCTACCTTGTCAGGCAGCTGGATGCCGAGGATCTCACTCTCATAACTGGTAATGCTGACGTTGTCATTCGGTTTCAGGAAGTTGAGTTCCCAGGTCAGGTTGGCCTTTGGGATCTCGATCTGATCATAGGTAGCGTTATCCATGAAGACCAGTTCGTCACCGGCATCATAGAGATACTGCATTTCCTTCTTTTCAATGGCGGCCGGTTCAACCTTGTCACCGCCGGTGAAAACGACATCCTTGATCGTTCCGGTGCGCAGGTCCTTAGCATGGGCCTTGACGACCATCTGTCTCATGGCTGTCTTGTTCAGCGATGTGCTCAGAGTAATGTAGAGATTACCCTCGTAAATGAATGTTGTTCCCGGTTTTAAGTCATTAACCAAAATCATATCTAACCGCCCCTTTCAGGTATGTGATTATCAATCAAATCAAAGCACGCAAAAATGCTCTACGGAATCATTATATCAAACTTCCTTTTTATGATAAACACTTTTTTATCCCGTTGGCCAAAACGGGATAAAAAACCGCTGAAAATCCGGCAGTTTTCCACCGTTTCAGCGGTATTTTTCCACAAAATCACCGATGTCATCAAACACCAGCTCCCTTTTTCTTTCAAATTCTCCACACCTGATGACGATCTCGGCCGTCAGGTCCCGATACTTGACAGTAACTCTAATGTCGTCGATGACGAATGATTCATCCTTTTCCCGGTATCCCCGGTAGCTGTCCTTGATCCGGTTGACTATCAGGATCTCGGCCCGGTTCATTTTCCGGATGGCCGGCAGATCCTTCTTGAATCGGTAATAGGTCACATGTCCTGCCGTAATGACGGAACAGATGGAAATGATCATTGACAGGATCAGCAGCGCATGGATCGAGATGAATCCCCTACTCTTTATGCCAATAGGCGACCGGCCAGTCAAAAGCGATCCCGTCCTTCCGATATCTGAGATAGATGATGTCATCTTCATCCGCAAACTCCACTTCTTCGATGCCGTGAACGAAATCTACCGTCCCGGGCTGGGAGATCAGCTTGCCGTTGACGATGTGCAGGCAGAAATCCTCCCCCTGCTTGCGGTAGACGATCTGATCGGCTTCCACGGAGACAATGTCGTTGACCGCCAGTTCCAGCTGCAGCTGATAGATGCCGATCTCATCCTGATAGTAGACCCGGTCAGCTTTCAGCAGATTTCGCAGTCCTCTGATCAGGGGACTGCTCAGCAGCGTGATCAGGGAAAGGATGAAGAGCGCCAGAACCACTTCGATCAGGGTGAACCCTCTTCGGCCGGCGGCAATAACGGTTCATCTCCTTTCTCTTCCAGGGGTTTTATCCGCTTTTCGGGATCCCAGATCTTCCGATAGTCCTCATCCTGCCACAGTTCCTTCATTTTGTCATCCTCTATCCGGTAACGGAAGGAATGCCTGCTCAGGGCTGCCGACTGTAACAGCTGAGCGACCAGACAGAATACTGTCAGGGATATCAGCAGATCCAGCAGGATGAACCCCCTAGCGTTTGACATAGAGCCTCCCGGTGCCCAGGGAGATGATCACTTTTTCATGGCAGATGACCAGTGTATTGGCCTTGCGGGCATTCCCCCTGCGGTTAAAGTACAGCTGCAGGTTTTCCCGGTCATTTTCATAAAGAACGCTCTTGCAGTCGCGGATCGCCTCAAACTGGGCATCGGTGATCTCATCGACGACCTGGGCCACGGTGGTGACGTTGCGGAATCTATGAGCCGTCGGCAGAGCCAATAAGGTCAGTACCGAGATCAGAAACAGTACCAGCAGGCTTTCCAGCAGGGTAAAACCTCTAATCCGCATGAGCCTCCCCGTTGGAAATATAGATGTGAGCTCCATTGGGACAGGTCCCCTGCGCATCGGTGAGATAACCCTCAGCGATCAGATCATCAACATCCCCGGGCATTTCCCCGTTTTCCAGGTCATAGAGCAGGATCTGGGAATTGATGATCTCCAGCAGGGCCTCACAGCCCTTGTTGTTGATGATGCGCTTCTTCTGAGCGATATTGGGAACGGTGATCAGAACGATGATGGAAACGACGGTCAGGACCAGGATCATCTCCAGTATGGTAAATCCTTTCTTCAAATTGCCTCCTTTCAGATGCCTTCGAGCAGCTCTAATGGCATTAACAGGACCAGGTAGGACAGCACGATGATGACGGTCACCAGTCCATAGCAGACTCCCTGCATGATAACTGACGTCCTCTTGACGATCGTCTGCAGGCGGATCTCCACCATCTCCATGTAGTCCTTCAGAGCACCGTCGAAGTCACCGGTCTTCAATCCCATAATGCACAGCGGATGAAACTCATCATCAAAGTATTCCAGTTTCAGGCTGTCCTGGAAATTCTCTCCCTTTTCCAGCAGATCCTCCAGATGATAGCCTAACAGGGCCGTAAGGCGGTTTTCCTGCTGGCTGCGGATGATTCCGACAGCCTCCGGAAGTCTGATCCCCCTTTCCAGAAGACTGCTCAGGCGGCGTGAAAACTCGCTGGTCACGTACATCCGGATCAGCCGGTCCTTCTTCTTACCGTGCAGCCAGGCCCAGAGATAGGTCTCCTTCTTTCTTCTGACGACGAGATACAGCAGAAAGCTGACGGTGCCCAGAGCCAGAAAACCGGTTATCTCACTGATGGAGATGATCCGGAAGACGGTCATGATGGCAGTTGTCTTCTCCTGCGGCAGGGCCAGTGAGGAAACGATGCTGGGGATCATCACCTGCTGAAAGAAGACTAACAGGATGAAGGAAAGCACCACCAGCAATATCTGATAGCCCAGCGAGCCGGCGGTCTTCTTTAAAAGTCCCTTCTCCTTCAACACTTCCTGCCGGGAGACCTCGATGGCCATGGGCAGGGAAAGATGATCAAGATAGAAACCGATCTTCCTTTCCAGACGGGTGGCCTTGAGGATGCTCTTCAGCGGTATGCCGTCATTCAGACAGTCGGCTATCTTTCTTATTCCGGCCGTGGCGGGATAGAGCTTTTCCATGACCTCAATGGCTTCCTGCAGGCTGTATTCCCTTTCACACAGCCGGGCCAGAAACAGCCACTGATGATCAGCCATGAGCGCTGACCGGCTACCTGATGATCTCATTTTCCAGAGCAATGGCCAGCTTGCGCTCCATGGTTTCCACCTCAATGTTACGGTCCCGCCGGAATCTTTCCAGATCTTCTCCCGTCAGGATGTCGTAGACACAGGTATAGCCGCTGGTATCTCTCAACGGGCACAGCCGCTGGTTGACGATGCCCAGCAGGGAATCAAACAGATGGTTTTCATCGACTCCCAGTTCCAGCAGGCGGTAAATGGCACCGGTGGTGCTGCGGGCATGCAGACTGGTCACCACCAGACAGCCGGTCAGCGCTGCCCGTACGGTCATCCTGGCCGCCTTCTCGTCCCTGATCTCCCCGATCATGATGATGTCGGGATTGTGCCGCAGGATCTGCTTGATGCCCTCGTCATAACTGAAGCCGATCTTCTCGTTGATCTCCAGCTGGATCATGTTCTCATGGACGGCCTCGATTGGATCCTCCAGGGAATAGATCGTCCGGTTTCTGATCCTGGACAGCAGCGAATACATCGTAGTGGTCTTGCCGCTTCCCGTTAAACCGGTAAACAGTATCAGTCCGTTTCTTCTTTCCAGCCAGCCGTCAAAGATCGTCATGGCACTCTTATCATAGGTCAGTTCATCGAGGCTGAAGCCCTCGTGACAGTTCAGGATTCGCAATACCCCGCTTTTTACCTTTCTGGTAACGATGCAGGCAAAGCGGAAATCCAGATAGCGTCCCTGATGATAAAGAGCGAAGGATCCGGACTGCGGCCGGTTGATCTCCGTAAGATCCATGTTGGACCGGAACTGGAGATAGTTAAAGAGGCGTTCGTCAGCTTCGGAAGGCTCGACACTGACGAGGCCGTTTAATCCCCTTATCTGAATCACCGTCCGGTCCGGATAAATGGACAGATGGACATCGGTGGCCCGCTGCCCAAGGGCCATGTCCAGCAGTTCTTCAAATCTTTCTTCCATCGTTTTTCCTCTGCCTACTAATAGCCCTTCGGCGGAGAGAAAACCTGAAAAAAACCGGTCAGTGACCGGTGATCAGATATAGGGATTGTATGACAGTTCGTGCCCGACGGTCGTTGAGGGACCGTGTCCGGGATAGACTTTCATGTCATATGGCAGTCTGCCTAAGACGGTTAAGGACTGCTGCAGCTTGGCCCAGCTGCCGGAATAAAGATCCGTCCTTCCGACGCCCTCATAAAAAAGCGTATCACCGGAAAACAGACGGCCGTCGATGATGAACATCAGGCTGCCTTCGGTATGCCCCGGGGTAAAGAGGACCTGAACGTCAAAGGAGCCGATCTTCAGGCTTTCTTCCTCGATGAAGACGGGACGGGTCTTGACGGTGGCAGTGATGCCGGCCAGGCTGTTGATCTCGGGATCATCCAGCAGAACCAGGTCATCGCGGCTCATGTAGACAGGACAGCCAAATTCACTGACCAGCCGGTCAACGGCACCGATGTGATCAAAATGCCCGTGCGTCAGCAGGATCCCCTTCAGTTCGCAATTGCCGACCCTCTCGGCGATCCTTCGCCAGCTACCGGCCGCATCGATCAGCAGGGCTTCGTTCCCCTTCTTCAGCAGGTAGCAGTTGGTTTCAAAGGAACCCAGTACCAGTGTTTCGATTTCCATGCGCTAAAAAAGAAAAAGGCTTGAAGGCCTCTTACTTCTTCTCCTTATGTATCGTCATCTTGTTGCAACGTGGACAGTACTTTTTGATTTCCATTTTTTCAGGATGCTTTCTCTTGTTACGAGTGCCCAGGTAGTTTTCTTCGCGACATTCAGTACATTTGAATATAACGTTTTCTCTCACGATCTATCCCTCCAGTTCAGTTTGCTTGAATATCATACCACAGATGCCGGTAAAAAGACAATACTTTTTTTTCTAAACTCTGTAATTGAAAATCAATTTATGTGATAATGACCTTGTAAAAAGTGAGGCCTACCATGTTCAAGAGAAATCAGACCAGAAAGATAAACATCGCCGGGTTAACGCTCGGCGGCAGTGATGAAGTAATCATTCAGTCCATGTGCAATACCCCAACCAGGGACGTTGAGGCCACGGTTGCCCAGATTAACCAATTGGCGGCGGCCGGCTGTCAGCTGATCAGAGTCGCCGTCCTGGATGAAACCGACGCCAGAAGCGTTAAGGCGATCAGGGAGAGGATCTCCATTCCCCTGGTCTGCGACATCCACTTCGACTATAAGCTCGCCCTATTGTGTCTGGAAGCGGGCTGCGACAAGGTCCGCATCAATCCCGGCAACATCGGCTCCCGGGAAAACGTTGAAAAGGTCGTAAATGCCTGCCGCCAGCGCAATGTTCCCATCCGCATCGGCATCAACAGCGGATCCATCGAAAAGGTATTGCTGGAAAAGTACGGACACGTCTGTCCGGAAGCGATGATTGAAAGTGCTCAGAAGCACATCGACATTCTTGAAGACCTCGGTTACCGCGACATCTGCCTGTCCTTCAAGAGTTCCAACGTGCCGATGACCATCGAAACCTACCGTCAGGCCGCCCAGAGATGGGATTATCCCCTGCACCTGGGCTTAACGGAAGCCGGTACCAAGGACTACAGCCTGATCAAGTCCTCCGCGGCGCTGGGCGCCCTGCTGAATGACGGCATCGGCAACACCATCCGCATTTCGATCTCCGATGATCCGATCGAGGAGATCAAGGCGGCCAAGAAGCTGTTAAAGGCCTTTGATCTGATCCATGACGTTCCCGATCTGGTGAGCTGTCCGACCTGCGGGCGCACCCAGTGGGACTTCATGAACGTCGTCAATGAGATCACCGACTACCTGGAAACCGTCCACAAGGACATCAAGGTCGCCGTCATGGGCTGTGCCGTCAACGGTCCGGGAGAAGCCCGGGAGGCCGATATCGGCGTGGCCGGCGGCAAAAAGGAAGCCATCCTCTTCCGCCATGGCGAGATCATACGCAAATTCCCCCAGGAGGAGATCCTGGCGGTTCTGAAGAAGGAAATCGATACATTCGTAAAGTAACATGAAACCCCTGAAACGCGTCTTAGGATGCCTCAGAAAGGCTGACAATGATTTCAAGCTGATAAGCGACGGCGATCGGATCGCGGTCGGTCTTTCCGGCGGCAAGGATTCCAGCGCCCTTCTATACTGCCTCAACCTCTATAAGCAGTTTTCCAAGAAGCAGTATGAAATCGTGCCGGTCTACATCGACCTGGGCTTTGAAAACAGTGCCATGACACCGGTGCTTGAATACTTTGAAGAACTTGGCTGTCCGGTAAAGGTCGTCAAGTCGCAGATCCTGGACATCCTGAATCTCAATCTGGATAACAACGGAACCATTCAGTGCTCCCTATGCGCCAAGTTAAGAAAAGGCGCCCTGGTCAATGCGGCCAGGGAAGCCGGCTGCAACAAGATCGCCCTGGGCCATCATGGCGACGATGCCGTCGAAACGCTGCTTCTCAACATGATCCACGGCGGCCGAATCGCCACCTTCTCGCCCAACACCTATCTCTCCAACAGCGGTGTCATCCAGTTACGACCGCTGATCTACGCCCTGGAAAGCGACATCAGGAGAATGGTCAATGATCTGGGAATTCCGGTCTACAAGAACACCTGTCCCCGGGACGGCTATTCCCAGCGCCAGGACATGAAGGACCTGCTGAAGGAAATTTATAAGAAATACCCCCAGGCCAGGAATAACTTCCAGCTGATGCTGCGCAACATCGATCAGCTGGAGCTCTTGGAGCCGGTGGAAGAAAAAAGTGAATGAAGCATCCTCGGGATGCTTTTCTTATGCAGAGAAAAAGCGGCTTAATGGCCGCCTGTTTCTACTTGTTTTCGGAATTCAGTTCCTCGATGATGGCTTCGATCCGGTTGCCCTTTTCCAGGGAATCATCGATGATGAAGATCAGATCCGGACATCTTCTGGTATCCAGTTTATGGGATACATAGCTTCTGATCTTGCCCTTGGCCCGGTTGAGAGCCTCGAGGCCTTTAGCACCGTCTCTCTTGGTGCCGAGGAAGGTCACGAAGACCTTGGCGATCGAGAGATCATTGGTCACTTCCACATCGGTGATGGTGGCAAAGCCGATATCGGGATCACGCAGTTCAAATGTCAGCATTTCCGAGATGGAGCGCTTGATGATGCTGGCAACCCGGTCTTTCTTGTATGACATGGTTACTCCTCCACGACCTGCTGGCTTTCAAAGGCTTCGATGACGTCGCCTTCCTTGATGTCGTTGAAACGCTCAATGGTAAGGCCGCATTCATAGCCCTGGTTGACTTCCCTGACGCTGTCCTTGAAGCGCTGCAGGGAACCGATGACGCCGGTATAGATGACGACACCGTCTCTGATCAGGCGCACGCTGCTGGTTCTCTTGATGACACCGTCATCGACCATGCAGCCGGCAATGGTACCGATCTTGGAGACCTTGTAGGTCTGCTTGACGGTTGCCTGACCGGTAATGACTTCCTCGAATACCGGAGCTTTCAGACCCTTCATCATCATTTCCAGCTCTTCCAGAGCCTTGTAGATGATGTTGTGCAGACGGATGGTGACGCCGCTTTCCTCAGCCAGCTTCTTGATGGTGGCATTCGGACGGACGTTGAATCCGTAGATGATGGCGTTGGAAGCATTCGCCAGCATGATGTCGCTTTCGCTGATGGCACCGGCGGTCGCTCTGATGACGGTCGCCTTGACGCCGTCAACGTTGACCTTTTCCATGGAGCTCTTGACCGCTTCGGCACTGCCGGTAACGTCAGCCTTGACGATGATGTTGACTTCCTTGACATTGCCCTGCTTGATCTGTTCAGTCAGATCGTCAAAGCTCATGGCGGAAGTGCTTCTTCTCTCTTCTTCGATCTTCTTCTGAGCGCGCTGGTCAGCGATCTTGCGGGCCAGTTTTTCATTTTCAAAGGCCTTGAAGTGATCGCCGGCTTCCGGAACGTTGTCCAGACCGATGATCTCAACCGGCATGGACGGTAAGGCGCTCTTGATCTCGCGGCCCTTGTCATCGGTCATCTTTCTGATGCGGCCGATGCAGGTTCCGGCAACGACCATGTCACCGGTCTTCAGAGTTCCGTTCTGTACCAGCAGGGTGGCGACCGGTCCTCTGCCCTTGTCCAGCTTGGCTTCCACTACCGTACCGGTAGCAGCCTTCTTGGGATTGGCCTTCAGTTCCATGATCTCAGCCTGTAAAAGGATCATCTCCAGCAGGGAATCAATGCCAATGCCCTGCTTGGCGGAGAGCTTGGCAAACATCGTGCTGCCGCCCCACTCTTCCGGCATCAGATCATAGTCAGCCAGTTCGGTATAAACACGGTCGACATTGGCGTTGTGCTTGTCGATCTTGTTGACGGCCACGATCATCGGAACACCGGCCGCCCGGGAGTGGTCGATGGCTTCCTTGGTCTGCGGCATGACACCGTCATCGGCAGCGACGACGATGACGACGATGTCGGTCATCTTGGCGCCTCTGGCACGCATGGCGGTAAAGGCCTCATGGCCCGGGGTATCCAGGAAGGTTACCCGCTGGCCTTTTACTTCGACTTGATAGGCACCGATGTGCTGCGTGATGCCGCCGAATTCACTGGCGGTAACATGGGTCTTTCTGATGTTGTCCAGCAGGGTCGTCTTGCCGTGGTCAACATGTCCCATGATGGTAACGATCGGAGCTCTGGGGACCAGGTCCTCTTCGTTATCGGGAACATCGTCTTCCAGGCTGTTTTCATCCACTTCCTCTTCCTTGGTAATGGAAACATTGTACTGCATGGCGATCAGCTGGATGGTCTCATCATCCAGAGAATTGTTGATGGTGACCATCTGTCCCATCATGAACAGGAATTTGATGATGTCGGCAGGAGACTTGTTGATCTTCTCTGCCAGTTCTTTAACCGTGATGCCATCTTTGTAGGTGCAGTCCCTGGCCTCTTCCTTCTTGCGAGGCACAAAGCCGGTACCGTAATCTCCCTTTTTGTTTCTGTTTCTGTTGTTTCGATTATTAGTCTTAGCCATTAACAGCACCACCTTTCTATCTAACTATTTGATCAGTTCGATCAGCTGATCGTAAATTTCAGCCGGGACTTCCGCCTCCAGATGCTTATTCAGCACCTTTTTCTTTCTGGCGGTTTCGATGACCTCCCTGTCGAGTTTCAGGTAGGCCCCGTGCCCGTTCTTCTTTCCGGTCGTATCGACCACTATTTCCCCCTCTGGAGTTCTGACAATACGGATGAGTTCCTTCTTGGGGAAACGCTCGTTGGTCACGACGCACTTTCTCATCGGTATCTTACGCATGGATCCTCCTAGTTATCGTAGAATTCATCGTAATCGTCGTAATCGACGTCCTCATCATACCAGTGATCATCGTCATCGTTGTTGAATTCCTCAAGCTCTTCTTCGGAGTATTCCGGCTTGATGTCGTAGTCTCTGGCCTTGAGGGCTTCGAGCTTCTTCTTGAGTTCCTCGTTTTCCTCTTCTTCCTTGCTGGCCTTCTTCTTGCGTGAGGATGAAGTCTGCTTGCTGGCCTTCTTGGCATCGGCCAGTTCTTCGTACTTGGAAACGTATTCGTTGGCCTTGATCTCCAGCTTCGGCTTGCGCTTCTTCGTGGTTTCCTTTTCTTCCGGCTCTTCGGTTTCCTCTGCCTTGACTTCTTCCTTCACCGGCTCAGGCTTGACTTCAGCGACCGGCTGTTCTTCGACAACTGGTTCAGCCTTCTCTTCCTGCGGCTTTTCTTCAACAGCCACTTCTTCAATGGCCGGCTGTTCTTCAATAACCGGTTCAGCCTTTTCAGCCTCTTCAGCAGCCTTTCTGGCTTCTTCTTCAGCCTTTCTGGCAGCTTCTTCAGCAGCGAGGGCTTCTTCTCTGGCTCTTTCCTCAGCTTCCTGTCTTTCAATGGCTTCCAGACGGCGCTTGGTCTCTTCCCTGGCAATGAACTGCTGCATGGCACCGTACCAGTCAATGCCCATGGCTTCGACATCGCTCTGGGTCTTGATGTCGATCTTACGGCCCAGCAGCTTGACAGCCAGCTTGACGTTGATGCCCTTCTTGCCGATGGCCAGGGACAGCTGGTTGTCCTCAACGACGATCAGCAGGTTCTTGGGATCATCCTGCGGGATGATGGAAAGAACATTGGCCGGCTTCATGACGTTCTTGATGAACTGGACAAAGTCCGGGCTCCATTCAAAGATGTCGATGTTCTCATGGGACTGCGGATTGCCGTTCTGAGTGATCTCGGAAATGACTGAGAGGACGCGGGCGCCTCTCGGGCCGATGCAGGCACCGATCGGGTCAACGTTCGGATTATTGGAGAAGACGGCCATCTTGGTTCTCTCGCCGGCTTCTCTGGCAATGGCCTTGATCTCCACGGTACCGTCATAGATCTCGGTAACGCTGGATTCAAAGAGTCTCTTGACCAGGTTGGCACTGCTGCGGGAGACGATGACCTGAGCACCCTTGGTATCCTTGGAAACGGCCTTGATGATGACCTTGAGTCGCTGGCCGTCAAAGTACTTCTCACCGGGGATCTGATCAGCCTTGGTCATTAAGGCCAGGGTCTTGCCCAGATCAACGAGGACGAACTTGTCCTCTACGGTCTGAACGGTTCCGTAGACCAGATCATCGATCTTGTCGATGTATTCGTCATAGACCATCTGCTTGCTGGCTTCCTTGATCTTCTGCAGCATGACATTCTTGACCAGGGAAACGGTAGAACGGCCAAAATCCTCAATGCCGACCTCATCTTCAATGATGTCGTCAACATTGTAGCTTTCGCTCAGTTCTCTGGCATCTTCCAGGGAGATCTCCAGATCCGGGTCCATGACTTCGGTGTCGATGACCTTTCTCTGCTGATAGAGTCTGATCACGCCCTTATCATCGATATCAACTCTGACCATGGCATCCGGGCAGGAAATATGCTTGCGGTATGCCTTAGCCAGACCTTCCTTTAAGGCGCTGACGACAACATCATAGGAGATCATCCGGTTTTCCTGGATGTTGCTCAGTACAGCTGCCAAATCTTTTACATTCATCATAATATTAACCCACCTATAGTTTTACAGCTCTTCTGATGAAGCGGATGTCCGCTCTCTTCACGGATGCTGTTTTCCTTCTGCCTTTAATGAAAAATTCGATCTTCAGTACGCCGTCTTCATATTCCAGAAGTTTTCCTTCGTACTGATCGTAGCCGTCCTTAGGATCGACGAGATCGGCGTGCACGTATTCACCTACGGAATTGATGATGTCCTCATCATTCTCGAGCTCATACTCGGCTCCGAATGAACAGACATCGAGGTTATACGGTTCTGCGGAATAATCAATTCGGTCCAGTACTTCTGACAGTTCCCGGCTTACCAGTACGCAGGTGTCCATGTCCATGGATCCGTCGGCCTTCATGATGCTGATCTCCAGGGTCTTCGGATTGCCCGGAATCAGCTTGATGGCATGTCTGGTGATACCGTTTTTCAAAAATACGCTTTCAAGTTCCTTGTCTAAATCCTTAATCTGCATCTTTCCTCCAGGAATAACACAAGGAGTGGCTGACCACTCCTTGTTTGTACGTCAATATTCTAACTAAACTGAAACACGTTTTCAAGAAAAATCGTTATTTTTTTCCAAGCAGCCGGTGCATTGCCTGATTATCTGAAAAAATATAACCAACAGATGTGGTAATCATGCTTTTTTTTCATCGTTATCAGAATTCACAATCGCTTCAAGATCCTCCATGGCATAAGCGCGGATAAATACAAGATACACGATCAGCACAAGAAGCACAGGCCAGACAAATACCCAGTGCATAAAATACATAAATATGGTTAAGGGAATGAGTGTAAGACAGCAGACAGAAAGAGTCTTAACTTCTTTTCTTTTCGCTTTTATCTCGTTATTCCTGATAGAAATCAGTATGTCCTTTATTCTGGAGTCAATGTTGATGATGGATTGTTCGGTTGAAGAAAGCCGGGAGTTGATCTCGCCAAGGTCATAGGATACCTGATCGATTCTGCTTTTCATATCTTTGTCAAATTTGCCGTTTCCCTCAAAGACCTCCTCCAGAGAAAGATTGAATACATTGCAGATATTTACAATATCATCCATTGACGGTAATGATTCACCGCTTTCCCAGCGTCTGACAGTTCTTTCAGAGACATTTAATGCATCCGCCATTTCTTCCTGATTAAAGTTTTTCTGTTTTCTCAAGGTAATAAGCATTCTGCTGATTTTTTCTATATCAAGTGTTCTCATGATTTCCTTTCACAAGTCTTTTTTTCATTTTGTATCTTCACCTCGTAATTAATGATATCACCGAGTTCTCCTGGCCAACAGGGCATCTTTGACCTAAAACCGGCCAGAATTGGCCGGTTTCCTCACAAATGCTGCAGTGTCTCATGTACGGGTATATAGACAAAAGAACCGTATCAAATATAAATTACCTTTTTTCCAGCGCTTGAACATATATCCAACAATCCAAACCAGATAACACCCTGTTTAACAGAATTATGAAAGCTTTTTATGACCTCTTAACTTTATACAACGACAGAAAAAGATTCCTCTGTTTCCATAGGCAATTACCTGAGAGAAAACAGATGAAATTAACCACTCATCATATTAGTTGAAACTCTTACTTGTTTTTTGCGTGTTCCTTCTTCCACTGCTTGATCTGATTGTTTCTCTCCAGGAAGCGAGCTTCCAGACCCTGCTTGGTAGGTTTGTAGTATTCCCGGCCCACTAATGAATCAGGCAGGCACTGCATGTTGGTGAGCTTGTCTTCCGTATCATGGGCATACTGATAGCCCTTGCCGTAATCCAGATCCTTCATCAGGGAGGTAACGGCGTTTCTGATTACCAGCGGTACCGGTTCATCCAGCATGTTGAGGGCATCCTTCTTGGCTGATTCATAGGCCATGTAGAGGGAATTGCTCTTGGGGGCTAAGGACAGATAAACGACTGCCTGAGTAAGATGGACTGAGCATTCCGGGTAGCCGATGAAATGGCAGGCCTGATAACAGGCGACCGCCAGTTCCATGGCCCGCGGATCGGCCAGTCCGACATCCTCTGAGGCAAATCTCACGACTCTTCTGGCGATGTACAGCGGGTCTTCCCCGGCTTCCAGCATCCTGGCCAGCCAGTAGACCGCCGCATCGGGATCGGAATTGCGCATCGATTTGTGCAGAGCCGAAATCAGGTTATAGTGTTCCTCCCCCTTCTTGTCATAGAGGAGGGATTTCTTCGAGGTTACCTGTTCGATGATTGCCCGGTTGACGACGATCTCATCGTTTTCATAGTCGCCGTTCAGCACGGCCATTTCCAGGGTACCCAGAGCGACTCTGGCATCGCCGTTGGAAAACGCCGCCAATAGCTGCAGATCCTCATCCTCAATGTGGATCTTCTGATTGGGGAAGCCCCGGGGATCGGTTATGGCTCTTCTTAACAGCTGAACGATGTCATCGATCTCCAGCTGCTTTAATACGAAGACCTTGCATCTCGATAAAAGAGCGCTGTTGACTTCGAACGAGGGGTTTTCGGTGGTGGCGCCGATCAGGATGATGCTCCCCTTCTCCACGTACGGCAGGAAGGCATCCTGCTGAGCCTTGTTGAAGCGGTGTATTTCGTCAACGAACATGATGGTGCGGGTACCGATCTGGTGACTGGCTTCCGCCTTCTTCATGACTTCCTTGATCTCCTTGATGCCGCTGGTCACGGCGGAGAAGTTGATGAACTGGCTTCTGGTGCAGTTGGCAATGACCGAGGCGATGGTAGTCTTGCCGACACCCGGCGGACCCCAGAAGATCATCGAGGTGACCGAATCGGCTTCGATCATCTTCCTTAGAACCTTGCCCGGTCCCAGCAGATGCTGCTGACCGACGATCTCGTCCAGGGTCTGCGGACGGATGCGGGCGGCCAGCGGTTTTCTGGCATAATCAGTGAATAAACTGTATTCGTCCATGATCCACCTCCTAGAAAGAGAACAGCGTCAGCTGATCTTCTTCGCTGAGCACATCCAGCACGCCGATCCGTTCCATGAAGGCCAGCTGGGTATTGTTTACCTGGGTACGCTTCTGCAGGTCCTGACGGGAAGTAAAGAACTGTTCCTCCCTGGCCTTGACGATGCTGCGGGCCACGTTTTCACCCAGTCCGTCGATCGATACGAAGGACGGGATCAGACCGTGATCGTCATCAGGGTCAACGGTAAAGTAAACTGCATCGCTCTTGGCCAGCGAGATGTTGTTGAAGTGATAGCCTCTTAAGTGCATCTCCAAAGCGATCTCCAGGGTATTCTCCAGATCTTTTTCCTTCTGGGTAGCGGTTTTCTTGGCGATCTTTTCCCGGACTTCCTTCAGGCGGTAGTAGATGGCATCTTCACCCTTCATCATGGTTTCGATGTCATAGGCATCGCAGCGGCAGGTAAAGTAGACCGCATAGTGCTGGGCCGGATAATTTACCTTGTACCAGGCAATGCGGACGGCCATCATGACGTAGGCCACGGCGTGGGCCTTCGGGAACATGTACTTGATCTTATTGCAGGAATCGATGTACCAGCCCGGAACGTTGTTGGCGGTCATGTCGCTGATCCACTCGGGTGTCAGACCCTTGCCCTTTCTGACCTTTTCCATGATGTCAAAGGATTCCTTGGGATCCATGCCCTTGGCGATCAGATAGCCCATGATGTCGTCACGGCAGGCAATGACGTCTCTCAAGGTACAGATGCCCTGGTCAATCAGGCTTTCGGCATTGCCTCTCCAGACGTCGGTACCGTGAGTCAGACCGGAAAGAGCCACCAGTTCGGCGAAGGTCGTCGGCCGGGTCTTTTCTAGAATGCCCCGGTTGTTCTTGGTGCCGAACTCCGGTAAGCCGGCGGCTCCGGTCTTATCGGTCCAGCGTCCCTGCGGGTCGTTGAGGTTCAAGGCTTCCGTGGAATTGAAAAGCGAAATGGCCTTGGGGTCATTTAAGGGTATCGTATGAATGTCGACCTTGGTAAACAGCGGCAGCAGTCTCATGACCGTCGGGTCCACGTGTCCCAGGATGTCGAGCTTCAGAATGTTGTCGTGCAGATCGGCAAACGCAAAGTGGGTGGTCAGCCATTCGGCAAACGGGTTGTTGGCCGGATACTGGATCGGCGTAAAGTCGAGTACGTCCTTGTTCTTGGGGATGACGACGATGCCGCCCGGATGCTGACCGGTGGTGCGCTTGACATCCATGCACATGAAGCTTAAGAAGTCCATGAAGGCATTGCTCATTAATGGCTTGCCGGCATCATCCAGCAGTTCCATCTCCTCGCAATAGCCCTTGATGTAGCCGTAGGCGGTCTTCTGGGCCACGGTGCCGATGGTACCGGCCCGGTAGGTATGGCTGTCACCGAAGATTTCCCTTATCAAAGCCATGGCCCGGTTCTGGTAGTCGGCCGAGAAATTCAGGTCGATGTCGGGAACCTTGTCGCCATGGAAACCCAGGAAGGTTTCAAACGGGATGTTGTTGCCATCGTGCTCCATTAATTCCCCGCAAACCGGACATCTCTTTTCCGGCAGGTCAAAACCGTTGGCATATTCGTTGTTGGTAAAGAACTCACTGTGCTTGCACTTGGGGCAGACGTAGTGAGGAACCAATGGATTTACCTCGGTGATCTTGGCCATCGTGGCGATGAAGCTGGAGCCGACGGAACCCCGGCTGCCGACGACATAGCCGTCCCGGGTACTCTGGGCCACCAGCAGATGGGCAATGTAGTACTGAACGGTATTGCCGGAGGCGATGACGCTGGCCAGTTCCCTTTCAATGCGCTTGGAGACGATTTCCGGCAATGGATTGCCGTATTTCTCATAAACGGTTTCATAGATGATCTGCGTCAGTTTCTCTTCGGCTCCCTCGATCTCCGGTACCGCCAGCTTGGTGGGGATCGGGAAGATCATTTCAATGGAGTCGGCGATCTGTTTGGGATTGTCGATGACGAATTCCCGGGCCCTTTCGCCTAAGAAGCTGAAGGCCTCCATCATTTCACCGGTGGTCATCAGATGCTGATCAGGAGCCTTGAACTTCAGCCTTCTCTCGCGGTTGAGCGGGTAGAGCGGATGTCTCATGCCGCCGATCCGCTTGGCCATGATGTAGACGTCACGGGCGATCTTCTGATTGGGGTTGATATAGTAGACATCATTGTCGGCGACGATCGGCTTGCCGATCTTATCAGCGATCTTAATGATGTTCTTAATGACGGTTTGAATTCTCTCCAGGTCAACGGAAGAACCTTCTTCCATAAGCGGCGTGTAGCAGCTGACCGGCTGGATCTCCACATAGTCGTAGAACTGCATGCACTTCTCCAGGTCTTCATCGCTGCGGTTCATGGCCATCTCCACCAGCTGGGAGGAGAGGTTGCTGGAGCCTACCAGGATGTTTTCCCGGCGCTTTTCGATCTCGCTGCGGGTGATCCGCGGTTCGGCCACGATGTCGCTGTCGGCCTTCTTGGCGTTGTCCTTGGCAAAATAAGTAAGATATTTGGTATGGGAAAGCGACACCAGGGTATAGATGTCCTTGATGCCCTTCATGTTCTTCGCCAACAGCGTCACGCTGTAAGGCCTGGCCTTCTTGAAGTTATCGTCACGCTGGTTTTCCTGCAGCTGACGGAAGGTCATCGTCTGATAGCCTTCGATCGACGGCAGCATCTTCACCAGGATCTGGGCCAGGACGTCGGCATCATAGTCGCCGCGGTGAGCCACTTCATCGTCATAGCTGACGCCATAGTTCTTGGCGATCAGGCCCAGACGGTAGTACTTTCTGTTCACCAAAACCTGTCGGGCTAGATTCAAAGTATCCAGGCAGACGTTGGAAAGCTTCTTCCGGCCGCTGGCTTGGAGTTTTTCATTGAGGAAATTGAAGTCGAAGTCGGCGTTGTGGGCGACCATGACGCGGTCACCGATGAATTCGAGGATGCTGCCGATGGCCTCTTCAAAGGTCGGGGCATCCGCCAGCATTGCATTGGTGATGTTGGTCTTCTGCTGAATGAACGGCGGCAAGGGTACCGGCGGCTTGATGAAGGTCTGGAAGTGTTCGACGATCTGATTGTCGCGGACGATGACACCGCCGAATTCGATGATGTGGTCGTACTTGGTGGACAGACCGGTGGTCTCCAGGTCATAGACCATGTATTCCGCTTTTGAAATCAGGGAATCATCGGGATTGGTAACGATGTTGAGTTTCTCATCGACGACTTTCATCTCCACGCCATAGATGACCTTGAAGTCCTCACCGCCCTGCTTTCTGATCTGGCTGTGAGCTCCCTGCATGCGCGGGTAGGCCTGAACGACACCGCTGTCACAGATGGCGATGGCCTTCTGGCCGAACTGATAGGCCTTGTTGATGAGATCGGCGGCTTCGCAGATGCCGTCCATTTCCGAACGGTTGGTATGAACGTGCAGGTCAATGTGCTTTTCACCCGGCCAGTCATCGACTCTTTCCCAGGGATCATAGTCCAGTTTCTTCAGAGTGACGACATCGACGACGACGCCCTTTTCATAGTCATCCCACTTGACGTTGCCGTAGACATCATAGACCTGCTTCTCCTTGACGGCATGCATTACCTCCTTGGTAATGCCCTTCCTGTCGCTTTCAATGCGCTTGATGCAGATGGCATCGGTATAGTCGGAAACCATGATCTTCTGCATCTCATTGCCGTTGCGGAAGGTCCGGTATTCCACCGAGTAGACGATGCCGGTAAAGACGACCTTATCCATGCCTCTGACCAGACGGTTGATCGGGAAGCGGCGGAAGCCTTCGGTATCGACACCGATTTCTTCAGCCCCGGCCGGCTCCATCCTTCTCGCTCTTCTGACAGGTTTCTTTTCTTCGGTTACGGGAGCTATGGGTTCATTCTTTATATTGGTTATGTTCTGTCGGAAGCCTCTGTTGTTCAGATAATCCCTTAACAGGGCCAGCCGGCGGTCATCGGTTTTCAGACAGATGTCACCGCCATTGATCTCCGGGATCAGGCCGCTGACATCCTCGCCGGTTTCCCGGGAGAAGCTGTCGAGGTAGTTCATGATCTCGGTGATGCTGCTTTCGCACCGGCGGGCGGAGATTCTCAGATCTACTTCGCACTCCAGCATCTTCTTCAGACAGTCTTTCAGATCCTGGTAGGTTTCATGGGGAAGGATCGCCGCCGTGGAGATCATGATGATCACATACTGTCCCCTGACCCATTGCGGGCGCATCAAAAAGGCTTCCCGGAAATGCGGGAAGTGTTTTTCATTCAAGCCGATCTGCTTCAGGAAATTCATGATATCCATCTTATTTCACCATCTTTCCCAACGCTTCCTTGGCGGCGTTCTGCTGAGCCTGCTTCTTGGAATGTCCGCTGCCCTTTCCCAGCAGGACTTCGTCCAGGTAAACCCCCACGACGAACTCCGGATTGTTGCTGGGGCCCTTCTCACTGATGACGCGGTACTGGACCGCCTTGCGGATGTCAGCCTGCACGTATTCCTGCAGCTGGGTCTTATAGTCCATGATACCGGTGCTTTCCGGATCCTTCAGGATCGGGGTAAAGACCGGTTCGAAGATCTTGTTGACGGCTTCCATGCCCTTGGTCAGATACAGGGCTCCAATGAAGGCCTCAAAGGTATCGGCCAATATTGAGTCACGGTCTCGCCCGCCGCTTTTTTCTTCACCGACGCCCAGGCGGATGAAGCGTCCCAGATCCAGGATTCTCATGATGTGGGCAAAGGTCTGCTCGCAGACGGTCTTGGCCCTGATCGTCGTCATCTTGCCCTCGCTTAACGGCGGGGTCATCTTGAACAGTCTTTCCGATACCCAGATCTGCATGACCGCATCGCCCATGAATTCCAGTCTTTCGTTATCGTGGCGCGCCTGGCGGTGCTCATTCAGATAGGAAGTATGGGTAAAGGCTTCCTCGATCAGCTGGGAAGGTTCCATCTCTATGTCATATGTCTTAAGCCATTCATAAATATTCATAATAATCACGTCCATCTTCTATTATTTTAGCATAACACCGGGGCATTATTAACCTTTCTGTACCGCGGACTTGCAGAAAAAAAGCGGCAGAACTTTGGGAAATTTTGTGATATCAGCCCCTCACTTGAGTAATTCCTGCATAAGTGATATCATAAACGAAGGAGATGCCTATGAAAAAGTGTTTTTTAGTTACAGTATTGATTACCCTATTGATCAGCCTGTTGCCGATAAATGCCGCTGAGAGTCCTTCGATATCGATCACCGGTTCGGACAGCACTCACCACGGTGAGTTCATCCTGATGGAGGTCCATGTCGACGGTGACAAAGTCAATAACATCACCGGCAAGATAACCTATGAAAAGAACGACCTGGCCATCTTTGACCTCGTCCAGACCACTGAACTGCCCAACTGGGACATTACGATCGATACCGCCACCGCCGGTACCGTAAGTTTCTCAGCCAAGGCCAACAGCAAGGCCGTCGAAACGGACTTCATCAGTGTTGATACTGTCCTGTTCAAGATGCGTTTCATCGTCAAGAGCGATGACATCACCTCGGCCAAGATCGCTACCTCCAAGGTAACCAGTGTCGTCAAGGAAATGGTCGTCGACAAGAGCAACATCCTGAACAAGGAAGAAATTGATTACGCCAAGAAGTATAACAAAGATCTCGAAAAGTGGCCGATCGATCTGCCCAACAAGCCTGATCCCATTCCGGTACCTGATCCGATCTACGGTGAGAAGGAAGTTGAAAAGACCCTGAATCTGGACAACAGCACCCTCAAGGTCGCTGTCAGCAAGAAGCTTTCCAGCAATTCCTACCTTTCAGCGGTAACCGTCGCCAACGGTACCATCAATCCTTCCTTCAACAAGCTTACCAACATCTATACCATCGATGTTGAAGGCAGCGAAAAGGTCAGCATGAATGCCGTTGCCGAGTATCCGAATTCCGTCGTTTCCATCTCCGAGGAGACCAATAACCAGATCGTCGTCTCGGTAACCAGTGAAACCGGAATCATCAGTTCCTATGTATTCAACGTGGCCAGAACCGAAAAGGATCCGGCCGGCAATGAACAGAAAGCTACCCCGGGCAAAACCGAGAAGACCAGCTTCATCGACCGGATCTCCAACAGTCTCGGCATCAAGCTCACCCTGGTGAACAACACGATGCTGCTGTTGCTGGGGGCCCTGTCACTGATCTCTCTGGTCATCATCGGAATCGGCCGCTATTACGTCTACGTCGGCAGCCACGAGGAAGTTGAAGACTGAACAAGCATCATTAACTGATGCTTTTCTTTCACGTTAAAGGGAATGCCTTGCGGCCATTCCCCTTTTCTTTTCTAAAGATTTCTGATCTTTTCAATGAGTCCGTTAAGTTCCGGAAGGACGACGGCTTCAACATTGCCGTCATCGCAGGCCGCGGCATTCTTCGGATCCAGCGGCAGCTTGACGATGGTATCGACATTGGCGTTCCTGATGAGATGATCCTTGTTAGGGAACAGTTCGATCTTCTTGCCACAGTCATCGCAGACGACATAACTCATGTTCTCAACGACGGCCAGCACCGGTACCTCCATCTGATCAGCCATCGAAACGGCCTTTTCCACGATCATGGATACCAGGTCCTGCGGAGTGGTGACGATGATGACACCGTCAACCGGGAAGCTCTGGAAGACCGTCAGCGGTACATCGCCGGTTCCCGGCGGCATGTCGATGAACATGTAGTCCACCTCACCCCAGGCAGCTTCACTGTAGAACTGCTTGATGATGGAATTGATCATCGGTGAACGCCAGATGATCGGCTTGTTGGGATCGTCCAGCAGCAGGTTGCTGGAAATGACCTCGACACCGGTCCGGGTCACGGCCGGGATGATACCGTCATCACCGGCATAGAGGATGCCGTTAAGTCCGAACAGGTGGGGAATGCTGGCCCCGGTGACATCTGCGTCCAGTACGGCACACTGATAGCCCTTCTTCTGCATGGAACTGGCCAGCACACCGGTTATAAAGGATTTGCCGACGCCGCCCTTGCCGCTGACGACGGCGATGATCTTTTTGATCTTGCTGTGGGCATTGGCCTCGACGGCAAACTGTTTTCTGAATTCATCTCTTGCACTCATGCTAATCTCCTTCAACGACAGGAAGTTCAAACCAGAAGTCCGCTCCCTGATTTATTTCGCTTTCTACCCCATATTCGGCCTTGTGCAGATCCAATATGGTCTTGACGATCGACAGTCCCAGTCCCGATCCGCTCTGAACTCGGGCCTGCTTGTCAGCCTTGTAATAGCGCTGCCAGATCAGATTGAGATCTTCCCTGGCAATGCCTTCGCCGTGGTCGATGACTTCAAACCGTACCCGGTCGCCCTTGCGGCGGCATTTCAGGATGATGGTCTTGTCCTCACCGATATGGGCAACGGCGTTATTCAAAAGGTTGTAGAACACCTGTTCCAGCCGCTGGGAGTCGCCCTTGACATAGATGTCATCGGTATCGGCGTCAAACACGAAGTTATAGCCGTGGGCTTCCATCATCTTGGAATAGGTATTATAGGTCCTGGCTGCCAGTTCCGAGACATTGACATCATTGAAGTTGATCTCGGCGGTGCCGGACTGCAGTTTGGAAATGTCCAGCAGGTTGTTGACCAGCGATGTCAGCCGGTTGGCTTCATCGATGATGACCTGGACATTTTCCGGAGTATTCTCACCGGGAACATCCCGGATGATCTCTCCATAGCCGGAGATCATCGTTAACGGCGTTCGCAAGTTGTGGGATACGTTGGCGATCAGATCCTTGGTGACCTGGTCGACTCTCTTGAGCTGTACGGTCGTCTCATTGAGCTTGTCGGTCAGGTTTTCGATTTCCTGATAGCCCCGCCCTTCAAAGACGACGTCATAGTTACCGGTAGCCATCTTCTCCACGTTGCCGGTCAGTTCTTCGATCGGTTTGGAGATCCGCCGGGAAACGATGATCGACAGCAAGACGGAAAAGACGAACATGATGACGGTAATGATGATCAGCTGCGATCTTATCGTCGTAATGGTACTGGTAACCGGCAGCAGCGTGCCGATCACCAGCAGCAGATAGTTGTTCTGACTGCCGTTAAGCCGGCTGACATGCATGATGGCCTGTGACTTGCCGGTATCCCGCAGCGAGAAACTGTCTTCACTGATCCGGCGGTTCATGCCGTTATAGTAGATCAGGGTATCATTCTTGTCACTGACGTAATTAAGAATGCTCCTGATGTCTTCGTTGGTAAAGGTGCGGAAGATGGAATTGATGACCGGCATGTTGCTGGACATGTAGATCCTTCTGGTAACGGTATCGATGATGACGGTCGTTACTTCCGAATTCCGGCTGATCTCCTCCAGCTGTTCGCTGTCACCGTTATTGATCAGGGCAGCGACGTTATAGGCGGTATTTCTGACCTGACGGCTTCTGACGGCCTTGTAGGTGGAATCCATGAAGTAGATTTGGAAGATCCATAACAGGGCGATCATGATCGCCACAAAGGTCAGAAAATATCTCAGCAGATAGGCATGAATGCCGCTGGTTCTTCTATTGGACTTCAAAGCGGTAACCTACCCCTCTGACCGTTACTATGAACTTCTGATAGGGACCCAGGGATTTTCTTAACAGCTTGATGTGGGTATCAAGGGTCCGGTCGTCGCCATAGTAATCATAACCCCAGACTTCGGTAAGCAGTTTCTCACGGGAAAGCGCGATGTTGCGGTTGCGCGACATGTAGAACAGCAGTTCGTATTCCTTCGGTGACATGTCGGTCCTGACCCCGTCCACGGTAACGATGCGGGCACTGTAGTTGATGGTCAGCCCTTCAAAGCTGGCGATGTCACTGCCGGCGGCACCGGAGGTTCCCCGGCGGGACAGAATGGCCTGGATCCTCATCATCAGTTCCTTGACCGAAAACGGCTTGACGACGTAGTCATCGACACCGACTTCAAAGCCATGGATGCGGTCGTATTCCTCACCCCGGGCACTCAGCATGATGACCGGAGTCTTCTTGAACTTTCTGATGGCCTTGACCGCACTGAAACCGTCCAGTTCCGGCATCATCACATCCATGATGATCAGGTCATAATCGTGGTTTTCAGCCTTCTCGATGGCAGTAAAGCCGTCGGAAGCCTCATCAACTTCATGACCCTCAAACTGGGCATATTTCTTGATCATCTCTCTGATCCTTACTTCATCATCAACTATCAATAATCTGGCCATGTTATCACCTCAGACATATTCTGAACAGATTCCGTGAACTTTTTCTGAACAGGTTCTAATTGTTTGCTGAATTAACCCTTCAGGCCTTCAGCCTGGCGTTCCATGTTCTCAACGACGATGTCATAGATCTCACCGAGAGAAGCACAGTATTCCAGGACCTTCCAGGGTTCATTGGTATGGAAATGGATCTTGATCAGATCCTCATCGCCGACCGCCAGCAGGCAGTCACCCTGGAAGTTCTCGACGAAATAATCGTGGATCTCATCTTCATCCAGATCTTCTCCGGCAATAAGCAACTGGGTATCAAACTTGTATTCCAACATCAAGGTTACCTCCTGTTTATTTTTTCATCAGTGTCAGTCCTGCCCTGACCAGCGATATGGCTGCATAGATGCAGAAGTAGGAAATGCCCAGCGAGGCGATCGTCATCACGGCCCGGTTGATGTCCGTGAACTTGAAGGCTTCGCTTAAGCCGCCGGCATTAAAAATCATGTTGGCCAGCATCAGTACCGCCAGTAACAGACAGGCGGCCGCCAGGAGGAAGTTTCTCTTCGGCGTCAGCTGCAGGCCGCGGGTATACATGCTGCCGCTTTTGGGCAGATCGACGTTTTCAACGCAATCCAGATTCTTCATGAAAACCAGCCGGTAATAGACCTCGGAAGCTGCCAGGACGATGACCGAAACGATCACGGCGGCCAGCCACTTGTTGAAGTTAAAGCCCAGCAGCGAGAAGATCAGCAGGGCAATGATGTGGCGGTTCTGCAGCAGCATGAAGATCCGCTCGGAATCGCGGTCAACGATCCAGGCCTTCTTCTGGCGGGGACTGCCGATGATGGTCCTCCCCTTTTTATCACGGTAGATCCCGAATCCCTCGGGAGTAAGTTCTGAAAGTTTCTGTTTCATCTTTACCTCACAATGTGCTTCTTGACCCGGGTCCGGATGAAGCCGCAGGCGATGTCGCTGCCGACGGTTCCGGCCCATTCGGCGATGTCTTCCATGGTGATACGTTCATTACCGTCACAGCCGATCAGCGTGACCTTGTCCTCTTCCTTAACGCCGGGGATGTCGGTAACATCGATCATCAGCTGGTCCATGCAGATCCGGCCGACCACCGGAGCGCGATGGCCGCGTACCAGTACCTGGGCCTTGCCGGTCATGCAGCGGGGATAGCCGTCGGCATAGCCGACCGATACCGTCGCGATCCTTCTGACCCCTTCGGTAAAATACAGCCGTCCATAGGAAATGCCTTCATCAGGCTGCACGTCCTTGACCAGCTCGACCTTGCTGTAATAGCTGAGCACCGGCTTGGTATCATAGCGCTTCTTCACTTCACCGACTTCATAGCCGTACATGACGAAGCCCGGCCGGACATAGTCATACTTGAACTGCGGATAGTTCAGGATGCCGCTGCTGGCGGAAAGATGGGTACGGCCGGGATCCAGTCCCATGGCCTTTACCCGGTTGACGAAACCGGAGAATCTTTCATTCTGCAGCTTGGAAAAGTGCACGTCGGTCTTCTTAAAGGAATCGGCCACGCACAGATGGGTATAGGTACCGTTGATGATGAGATTCTCGCTGGAGTAGATCTCCCTGATCTCTTCATCGGGGCATTCGGTATTGATGCCCAGCCTTCGCATGCCGGAGTCCGTCTTGACTTCGACCCGGACCTTGCGGCCGTGATCCCCGGCCCACTTATTGAGCCTTCTGGCATGTTCAAGGGAGACGATGGACATGATGGCATCGAGCTGACAGGCATGTTCCCATTCCACTTCATCAACATAACTGAGAATGAGAATGTCGCCGTTGACGCCGTAATCCCGTAACTGCTGGGCCTCCATGGTGCAGGCCACGCCGAAATCATAGACGCCGCAGCTGTTAAGCCAGCTGGCCATTAAAGGACCGCCATGGCCGTAGCCGTCCGCCTTGACGATGGCCAGGATCTTCTGATCAGGTCCCAGGAATTTCTTTAACTGTTCGATGTTATAGGCAAAACTGGACCGGGATAATTCGATCCAGCAGCGGTTGTACTGACTGTTAGTCATGGGCCACCATCTCGATCAGTTCACTGATCAGGCTGCGGTAGCTCTTGCCGGCGGCCACGAACATGGCCGGATAGAGGCTGTGGGAAGTAAAGCCCGGAATCAGATTGATCTCATTGAAGACCAGGCGGCTGCCCGACAGGAAGAAGTCGACCCGGCCCATCACATTGACGCCCAGAGCCTTGGCGACGATCAGCGACAGCTTTCTCACCTCTTCGGTCTGTTCAGCCGTCAGATTCTTGGACGGAACATAGATCTTGGTCTTGTAGCCGTCGTATTTCTCGGCATAGCCGTACATTTCGGTTTCCACGACGACCTCATACATCAAGCCGGTCTCATCTTCACCAAGGACGCCGCAGCCGACTTCGGTACCGGCGATGAATTCCTCAACGAGGATCTTGTCGTCATAGCGGAAGGCATCTTCACAGCAGGTCACAAATGAGAAGTAATCGGTAGCCTTATGGGCCCCGAAAGAGGAGCCTTCCTTGCTGGGCTTGACATAACAGGGCATGCCGAGCTTCTGTTCAACTTCCGCGAATACCGTGCGGTAATCGGGATGGCTGTTCTTCTTCAGCACCAGATATCTGGCCATCGGTACGCCATAGGATTCAGCTATGATGTGGGTGAATTCCTTGTCCATGGCGATGGCACTGGCCGTCATGTCGCAGGACACGCAGGGAATGCCGTTAAGCTGACACAGTCCCTGAATGGTTCCGTCTTCCCCATTGCGCCCGTGCAATACCGGGAAGATGACATCGACGCGGTCGATCTCACCGCTGGTCAGGTTATAGAAACCGTGATGGAACGGATTCGGAGACAGGATGACTTCATCCCTGTTGTCATCTTTTTCCCAGTCACCGTTGATGATTTTCTCTTCCTTGCCGTAATAGTGGTACCAGCGGCCATCCATCGTGATGCCCACCAGATACCTTTCATATATTTCATCCATGTTCTCCAGGACGGAAGTAACGGACATCAGGGATACCGGATGTTCATGACTCTGTCCGCCGAAGAGAACGGCTACTTTTCTCTTTTTCATAGACTGCCCTCCAGTTCATTGATCAGATCGATAAACTTCATGCCATTGCTGGCTTTGAATAATATTATACTACACGGCTTTAATAATTTCTCAACTTCATTTTTCAGCTCCTGGCGGTCCGCGAACCAGCGGTTGGGAATGTTCTGACTGTTAAGTTTTTCATGCAGATTGCGCATTTCCTCCCCGAACAGCAGCGTGTTCTCGAAGCGCGAGAAGTCGATCCGCTCGGCAATGGCGGCATGCATCCTGCCGGAATCGGGTCCCAGTTCCAGCATGTCGCCGAGAACGGCGGTCTTATGCCAGCGTTCATCATAGTCTGACAGTAACTCCAAGGCAGCGCAGAGCGAGCCGGGGTTGCTGTTATAGCAGTCGTCAATGACCGTTGCCTCCCGGATCTTTCTTAACTGGAGGCGGTGCGGAGTCAGCTGCAGCTTGCTGAAGGCCTTGTTGATTTCCCCAGCGGTCAGACCGAAATCCAGGGCGAGAATGATGCTGGCAGCCGCGTTGAGTACCTGGTGGCGTCCGAGTACCGGCAGGCTGAAAGTCTCATCAATACCCCGGATCCTGAAGCTCATGCCGGCTTCGTGCATCTCCACGTCCCTGATCTGCCAGTCGCAGTCTTCCTGATAGCCATAGCTGAAAGAACGGATGTCATAGCTCTTTATCGCCTTCTTAAGGCCATAGGCTTCCCCGTTATAGACGCAGAAGCCGTATTTCAGATCCCGGTTGATCCGCGCCTTCTGGGCAGCGATGTTGTCCAGAGTCAGAAAGTTCATGATGTGAGCCGGCGCGATCGAGGTCACGACCGTATAGTCCGGTCTGACGATATCGACCAGATCATCCATCTCTCCGAAGTCGGAAATGCCCATTTCCACGACGGCAATTTCGTCCCTGTCTTCAATTGAAAGTATGGTTAGAGGAACTCCAATCTCGTTATTCTTGTTGCCAAAGGTCTTGTGGACGCGGTACTTCTCCGCCAGAACGGCACTGAGCATGTCCTTGGTCGAGGTCTTGCCGCTGCTGCCGGTAACGCCGATGATCCGGCAGTTCAGTGACTGACGGTAATGAGCGGCCAGCTTCTGAATGGCCTTCAGCGTATCATCTACTTCGATGATGTTGCCTTCCGGTCTTCCTTCTTCCCCCTGCTGCCAGAAGGAAGCGATTCCCCTTTCACATAAGCCCCTGACAAAACTGTGTCCGTTGACCCGGGCACCCTTAAAGGGAACAAAGATCTCACCCTCTCTGGCATCACGTGAATCGATCTCCACGCCGTTGATGACAGCCCGGGGATCTCCATATACCTTTCCGTTTACGGCTGATGCGATTTCCTCTAATGTGTAATTGCGCATATCTACTCCTTAAAAAGCACTAATGAATAGTGCTTATCTGAATATCACAGTTCTATGGGAACTGAGGGCCGCCATGGCTAGCCCTCAGTAACCTGAATTTCGATTTCCGTGCGGCCGTCAGCGATCGCATAGGTAACGTAGCCGTTGTCGCCTCTGGCGATCAGCGGTACGCTCTGAGTACCGACGACAACATTGGCAACGTCCATCTCAACCTTGACGTTGTTGACGTTGATGGCAGCCAGGTTATTGGCGGTACCGGATACCAGCACGTTGATGTAGGCATCGTCGATGTTGGTCGGCAGGCACTTGTAGTTGCCGGTATTATTGATCCATTCCAGCGGAACCTTTTCAATGATCTTGGTGGTCAGTTCACCGACCTTGATCTCCATGTTGACCTTGGTGATGCTCATGGCACTGGCACCGCTTGGCAGGTTCAGAGCCGTGGACACTGAGGTATCGGAGGTGATGGAGCTGACATCCAGATCAATGTAGATGGCATCGATCATTTCCAGAATGTTTTCCGGACCGTAGATGGTCACGGTGCTGTAATCCAGGGTAATGGAATCAATGGCCAGTCCTTCAGCCATGATACCGGTCGGCCGGACGATGATCGGAGTATCCTTACTCGGTGAAGAGACCGTAACGGTGGTTACGACCTTTTCAGGGATGATGTCACAGCTGATCTGCTGGCCCTGCTGGTCATAGGCCACCAGGCGGGCATCCTTGGTAAAGGTGCCGCTGACACCGGTAACATCGATCAGCGCCTTGACCATGGAGATCTGATCGATCGTATCCTGAGAAGCTCTGACTCTGACCTGGGTAGTATCAAAGGTCGGAATGCCCAGGGAATAGATGTTGCTCATGTTCTTGGTATTGATGAACTCATAGGAGATGTTGAACATGCTGGTGGTCTTCTTCTTGATGACCACGCTGACACTCGGTGAGTCGATGACGTTGACTGACAGACGGGAAATGAAGTTCGTCGGTGTCAGCTTTACGGTATAGGTTCCTTCGGTAAGACCGGACAGATCAGCGGTCAGACGGGAATTGACCTGGCTCTTCTGCAGGTTGATGTCGCTCATGTCGCCCATGACGATGACATCAGCCGTAGCCGGGATGCCGCTGATCTCATAGATCTCGCTGTTATAGATGATCTGAACCGGAATGTCGGAGATCTGGGAAGCCTGGGTAACGCCCAGCGAATTGTTGGAGTCGGCATTTACCGAGAAGTAGATGACGACGGCAATGATCAGGGCAGCGAACTTGCTGAACTTGGAATCAAAGACGACCTTATTCAGCAGTCCGAATATTCTTCTTAAGAAAGTGATGATGGTATTTTCAACGCTGGCATAGGTCCTGACGACGCGCTGCGAGTTATCGGCGATTCTCTGGGCCAGTTCCAGTTTTTCGCGGGAGTCCTTCTGAGTATTCTTCTTGATGGCCATTACTCATTTCCTCCTTCCGCATTCTTATCTTCTTCGGTTTCAGTCTTAGCCGGGGTCACGGTTCTGATCTTGATCGGAATCTTGCTGGTCTTGGAGAGCTCACTGCTTTCCTGTCTTTCCCTGGCAATATCGTTGACGACTTTTCTGACGATGCCGTTGCCGGAGTTCTTATGGCGGTGGAGAATTCCAAAACCTTCGGAAGCCTCGGGTTCCTTCTGCTGAGCTTCTTCGAGTTCAGCCTTGAAATCAGTCGACTGGAAGGTCTTCATCTGTTTCTGATCATGAGTACCCGGGGTTACGAAATCCAGTTCCGGAGCGCTGATGTCGGTATTGAGCATCAGGGAATCGACGGTAACGGAAGCACTCTTGGTGACGGTTGAACGGCTGGCTCTGACGGTCTCCTTGTTCAGGATCACCTTTTCCAGGAAATCTCTGAGTTTCTGTTCATTCATCTGAATGATCTTGCCGCCCATGGTAACGGCGACCTTGCCGGTCTCTTCACTGATGACGATGGTAACGGCGTCGGTAACTTCACTGATGCCGATGGCCGCCCGGTGTCTGGCTCCGTATCGGGAAGGCAGATCCATGGTAGTCGGCGGGAAATAGGCGGAGGCACAGGCCAGCTTGTCGCCCTGAATGATGACGGCACCGTCATGCAGCGGGGCGGACTTGACGAAAATGGAACACAGCAGTTCGGCGGAAACCAGGGAGTTCATGCTGACACCGGTCTTGATGTAATCGTTGAGGGAATGTCCCTGCTCCAGGGTGATCAGGGCACCGGTCTTGGAAGCAGAAAGATTGGCGGTAGCCGCCACCAGTTCCTCGATCAGTCTTTCCTTCTCGCCGCTGCTCAGAACGGAGATACGGGCCAGGGCATTGCTCTTGCCGAGTCTTTCCAGGATCGATCTGATCTCCGGCTGGAAGATGACGATGATGGCCAGAAAGCCCCAGGAGACGATGTTGTTCATTAACCAGGCAACAGTGGTCAGGCCGAAGTATTCAGCCAGTCCTCTGACCAGTAAGATCAGGATGACGCCCTGGAAGATCTGGACGGTCCTCTGTGAGCCTCTGGCAGCCTTGATTATATAATTTATGATGACCCAGATAATCAGGATGTCGATGACCATGCGGACATATCTGACTATTGTTTCAGCAGTTACGGCAATATCCATTTAAAAAACCTCTTTTCACACTTTGTTATTATATCATATCTCCGTGATGTTATTTACCCTTTTCTCCAAACAGTTCCTTATTAAGCACGTTAAGATACAGCGAACGGTACAGCAGAACGGTTCCCAGACAGCTTACCCCCAGCATGACGGCACCGATGACTCCACCTACCAGATAGTTATTGATACCGATGAAACTGACGATCGTGTAGATGAAATACTCATTCATCAGGCAGATAAAGATGAAGATGACGGCACAGACGCTGACACCGATCAGCTGCCAGCGCAGGTAGTGATGGACCGTTTCCAGCATTCTGGCCTTTTTCATTTTTCCATCGCTGATGCGGTCAGCCATGTAATGCGCAAAGAAAACTGCCAGCAGTGCATTGAGGAAGACAAAGCGGGTCACGCAGAAGAGCAGTACATTGAGGGAGATCATCATCGCGGCCGTCCACTTCTCGGGCAGCGAGTAGAAACTCTGCTTCCAGCGGCGCCAGAAGATGACGAATACGGCCACGGTAAGTCCTAAAATGACCAGATCCATCGGCCACAGTATCCAGTTGACATAGACGAAAAGCTGTTCTCTTAAGACATAGTAAAGATAGTGTATCAGAGCCGGGATCATCCAGATGATACTTATCAGGGTGATGACGGCGAACAGTTTCCGGCTAAAGCTCATTTCTTCCTTCATATTCGTGCTTCCTCGTGACTATTCTAAAACAAAAAAGATCAAAGTACAAATGCCGGCCGTAAGATCGCGTCATTTGACACCATTAATCTGTTAAAAAGAAGAGTCCGGTATTATAATGGAACACGAGGACTGAAACAATGAATTCTGACAACCTGATTACCCTGGAATACCAGGGAAAGACGATAACCCTGATCCCTACCGCCCATGTCTCCAATGACAGTGCGGAGTTTGTCAGGGAAACCATTGACCGCCTACAGCCTGACTGCATCTGCATTGAACTGGATCAGGACCGCTTTAATACGCTGACTGATCCCGAGAAATACCGCAATACCGACATTACCAAAATCATCAGGGAGAAGAAAGTCGGCTTTATGCTGGTCAACATCATTCTCTCCAATTATCAGAAGAAACTGGCCAAACAGCTCGGCAGCAAGACCGGCCGGGAAATGATGGTGGGCATCGAAAAGTCCAAGGAACTCAATGTTCCCCTGGTGCTGGCTGACCGCCGGATCCAGACCACCTTCAAACGGGTCTGGGCCAATCAGACCCTGGCGGACAAGTTTAGAATGCTGACCTCGATCATCGCTTCCCTGCTGGAAGATGAGGACATTTCCGAGGAAGAACTGCATAATCTGATGCAGAAGGACATGCTGGAAGGAGCTCTCAGCGAAGTCAGCAAGGCCTTCCCGAAGATCACCGATGTCCTGGTGGTGGAAAGAGACCGCTACCTCACCGAGAAGATCCGGACGGCACCCGGCAACAACATCGTTGCCATCATCGGGGCTGCCCATTCGATCGGCATTCAGAAATACATCAATGAGGAATTCTCCATTGAAGGCTATGACGAAGTACCGCCCAAGACGCCTCTTCAGAAGCTGGCCGGCTGGATCATTCCCGCCGCGATCGTCATTGCCATCGCCCTTTCCTTCCACAGCAATCCTGACATGGGCTGGCAGCAGATCAAGCGCTGGGTCCTGTTCAACGGCTCGCTGAGTGCCTTAGGTACCCTGGCGGCCGGCGGACACATCATCAGCGCCCTGGTAGCCTTCATCGCCGCCCCCGTCACTTCCCTGAACCCCTTAATGGCGGCCGGTTGGTTTGCCGGTCTGTGTGAAGCGCGCTTAAGAAAGCCGACGGTCAGGGACTTTGACAGCCTGAGTTCCGATCTCAATGACTGGAAAGGATTATGGAAGAACAAGGTATCCCGGATCCTGATGATCGTGATCTTCGCCAATCTCGGCAGTACCCTGGGAACCTTCATCAGCTCCCTGGACATCTTCAGCAACCTCTTCAATCACTAGAAAGAAAGCTGGGTCAGCCATCTGATCCGGCTTTTAATTAACGCAGTTACTTCTCTTGATCTGTTCCACGAACCACTTGCCGTCCTCCAGGAAGAGGTAGCGGTACTGGCTGCCGATCAGGCAGGTATACCGCATCCCCACCCCATTGCCGTAGAGGGAAGCGGCGGGCACGATCTGGGTGATCCGGTCGATCGGGTAACGGGAACCGTCATCCCAGATGATGTAGAGAGGCTTGATGGAACCGTTCTTGCCATAGATGCAGATCACGTCAACATAGTGTTTCATATCATACCTCCCTCTTAAATATTACCATTTACTAGAATTATATTCAACTATGAAAACATAACTTGATTACTTTTCAATAAGATGTTACTATTATCTTAAGAAGGTGACATGACATGAGTTTTGCTGAGAATCTGCGCTACATGAGAAGAAAAGCCAACTGCTCCCAGAACCAGCTGGCTGCTGACCTGGGATATAAGTCCTTTACGACCATTCAGAAATGGGAAGACGGTTCTGCCGTCCCCCCCTACAAGACCATCACCCGCATCGCCGAGTACTTCGGGGTTACCGTGGAAGAG
This sequence comes from Erysipelotrichaceae bacterium, assembly GCA_017445225.1. GTDB lineage: Bacteria > Bacillota_I > Bacilli_A > Erysipelotrichales > Erysipelotrichaceae > RUG521. Next base: position 43,839 of record JAFSUN010000009.1, read on the forward strand.
ATGATGGACGGCAAGGTCCTGCAGCTGCCGAATCTGGAGATCCCGGTCCTGGGCGTCGTCAGAGGCGGTGAGCCGATCCTGGCCGAACAGAACTATCTGGGCTTTGAACACGTCATTCCCGATGATGCCCGTCGGGGAGAATGCTTCTACCTGCAGATCGTCGGCGATTCCATGAAGGATGCCCGGATCCTGCCGGGCGATCTGATCTACGTCAAGAAGCAGGAATACCTGAATAACGGTGACATCGGCGTCGTCATGATCGACAACGAAGCCACCGTCAAGAAGGTCATCTTCACCAAAGACGGCATGACTCTGCAGCCGGCCAATGACGAATACTCCCCCATCGTCCTGACCAAGAAGGACATCGAGGAACGCCAGGTCCGGATCATCGGCAAGGTCCTGCACAACCGCATTAACTTTTCCTAAAAACTGATCGGCCGATCAGTTTTCTTTACGCGCTGTTTCGTCCTTTTTACGCTATAATCATCTTATGAACAGAAACGAAGAAGCCAGGGAACTATCCATCTATGAGACCACCGATAGAAACGGTGAAGCGATCATCGTCGCTGACAGCGGCAGCGCCTTTCAGTCGGCTTCCTATCTGGATCCGGCCAAACGGTATGATCTGGTCTTTGAATATCCGAAGCAGTTCAACCGCGCCTTCTCCCTTAATCCGGATGCCCGGAAAATGCTGATCCTGGGGGGCGGCGGCTACGGCTACCCGAAGTACGTCATTTCCCACTATCCGGATGTTTCCGTCGACGTCGTGGAGATCGACCGGCAGGTCTACTTAATGGCCTGCGAGTACTTTTTCCTGGATGAGCTGATTGAGGAATATGAACTGGATCTCAATCACCGCTTCCGCAACATCACTGCCGATGCCGAAGCATACCTTAAGAAGACGGTTGAGAAATACGACATAATCATAAACGATCTTTACGACGATCTTGACCCCGTCTATTCCCTGCTCACTCTGGAGGCTTGCCGGCTGATGAAGCAGCATCTGAATGCCGACGGGGTCTACGTCATCAATCTGGCCGGTTACCGCAATCTCAACAAAACGGAATATCTGCTGGATGTCCTTAAGACACTGCATGAATGCTTTGAAAACGTTCAGATCGTCAAGGCCTTCTATTATCCCCATACGAAAACCGGCAACTACGTGGTCTTTGCCGGCGACGGTAAGATAAAACTGCCGGAATCGCTTCCCTATTCTCTGGAAGGTTCCACGATAATAACTGACATTGCGGAACTGCGGAAGCAGTATGAGAAGTTCCTCGGTTGATCACCCATCCCCTCTTAAGCAGAAAAATCCGGGCAAGAGCCCGGATCTTTTCAGTTGTCAGGATATTGAATTGATGATTATTCGCTGGCCGGCCGGGGTATAGATCACGAGGGTACCCGGAGTACTGCTGGAGGTCTTGTTGTAGATGACCTTAAGATAATAGTAGGCCGGCTGGTTGGCAGTCGGTGTCGGTTCAGACGGCAGAACCGTGAGGTTGCTGGAATGGGTGTTCTTGACCCTCTGATTAAGCCTGATCATTATCTCAAACTTTCCGGTGCCGTTCAGCTTGATGTTGCCGTCTTCATAGGAGACGCCCGTGCCGTAGATGGAGAAGGTCAGACTGGGCTCAATGGTGATCTCAACTTCACCTGACTTGATGGTCATGCCGTTGTATTCATAGGTAAAGTAGATGGTCTTGGTCATTACCCGCATGTAGCCGTTGTCATTGGTACCGCGGTTAGTGACATACAGCTCATTATCGCTGCCGTTATAAAACAGAATGTCATCGGAAGCTACCAGTTTCAGTTTCCTGTAATCGACGGGTACGAAGGTATCCTTGCCCTTCTCGGTGATGCGCAGCTCGGCATCGAGCTTATAGACCGGGCGGTTCTGTGAGCGGTAGAACAGATACAGCCGGCCGTCCGGCTTGTCGCCTTCAAAGTCGATCAGCAGCGTGTATTCATTGACGTAGACCCTGACGGTGGCCATCACCTTGCCGTCAGCGAGGATCTGAATATCACACTTGCCGCCTTCATTGCCGTATACCTTGCCCTTGCTGTCGACGGTAGCGATGATGCTGTCGGTTGACTTGAAGGTGATCTTGGAGTTGGTCTTATAAGGGTTGGTGGTGTAATTGATCTGATAGTGGTCTCCCACGGCGATCGTTACTTCGTTCTTTTCCGGTTTGATCGAGCGGCACTTGGAGTCGACAATGACCGTCATCGTCGCCTTGACGGTACCGCTGGCAGCAGCGGTGATCGTGCACTTGCCGTCCTTGACGGCCATGATGAAGCCCTTACTGTCAACGGTGGCGATCTTCTTGTCCGATGAGGTATAGACATAGTCATCGGTATGATCGGCCGGGGTAACATTCAGCTTGGACTGGAACGATTCACCGACTGCCAGAGTGATCTGGGAGTTTTCAAAGTCCATGTACTCGATCGGAACGATCACATCGACCTGCACCGTGGCAGTCTTGCCGGACAGCGAAGTCGCCGTGACATTGGCGGTACCCGCCTGGACACCGGTGACATTTCCCTGATCATCGACCATACAGATCGAAGGATCACTGGACTGGTAAGTAATTGTCTCAGCCCAGTTATCCGGCTTGATGTAAAGTTCCATCAGCATCGTATCGCCCCGCTTGAGGAAGACCTGCGCATAGGTAAAGTACATTTCATTAATGGGAACGAACTTGATGAATTCCGCCTTCAGAACGGTGTTGTCCGTGAACTCGTCATCCTTGGTCTTCAGATTGCCGTCCTTATCCTTCCAGCCGATGAAGGCATGTTCGGCTTTCTCCGGCGCCTGCGGGAACATCAGATGCCCGTTTTCAATGGCGATCTTTGCATATTCAATTCCTTCGACCAGGAAGGTCACGTATTTGATCTCCTTCCATCGTGCCGTCAGCGTGATCGGTTTTTCGACCGGTGCCGTGAAATCATAGACGGCATTACCCAGATACCAGTCATCAAAGCGGTAGCCTTCCCGGAGGGGATTGGCCGGCCGGCTGACCGGTTCGCCCTTCTTGACCTTGACGGCCTGCACTGCCGATCCGCCCTGAGTATCGAAAGTTACGCTGACTGAAGAATTCAGAACAAAGTACAGCACGCCGGCTGCCAGCGCCAAGGCAACAGCCACGATGGCAATGATGGCAGTTTTACTGCTTTTCTTCTCGGACATAAACAACCTCCCTTTCCTGTAAGCAGAACACGCATGCAGTAATGACCACATGCTTTTTCCTTCAATTTTAAATTCCTGTAACTCTTTAATTAATTATATGCATATCTTCTCCCATAAAGCAATCCGCCTGCGCCCTTTACCGGCCGTAAAAAAGCTCCGGTCGGTGATAACCGGAGCTTCAGGTAATGATCAGTTTCTGGTATTTCTACTTCAGGGCAGCCAGGACTCTTTCGGCGATCTTGCCGCTTGACAGGCCATACTTGTCCAGCAGCTGCTTCGGAGTTCCGCTTTCACCGAAGACGTCATTGACACCGATGAACAGCTGTCTTCTCGGGCATTCAGCGACCAGGGTTTCGGCCACGGCACTGCCCAGTCCGCCGATCACGGTATGCTCTTCCAGTGAGACTACGAGATTGCTGGCGGCCGCGTACTTCAGGATCAGTTCCTTATCGAGCGGCTTGATGGTGTGGATGTTGATCAGAGTCGGATCAACGCCCTTTTCCTTCAGCAGATCAATGGCGCCCAGGGCTTCTTGAACCATTAAGCCGGTGGCTACGAACAGTACCGGGCTGGTTCCTTCGTGGATCACGACACCCTTGCCGATTTCGAATTTATAGTCAGGATTGTCGTTGATGTTCTCAACGGCGAATCTTCCCATTCTCACATAGCACGGTCCCTGGTAATCGGCAATGGCTCTGATGCAGGCTTCGGTCTCGATGCCGTCACAGGGCTGAATTACCGTCATGTTCGGGATGGCTCTCATTAAGGCGATGTCTTCATTAGCCTGGTGGGTCGCACCGTCTTCACCAACGGTCAGTCCGGCATGGGTAGCGCAGATCTTGACGTTGGCATTGGTATAGGCCACGCTGTTTCTTACCTGATCCCAGGCTCTTCCGGCGGCGAATACCGCGAAGGTTGAGGCATAGGGGATCTTGCCATTGAGGGCGAAGCCGACAGCGGCATCCATCATGTTGGCCTCGGCAATGCCGAAGTCGAAGTGCCTTTCCGGAGTGACCTTCTTCATTTCGGAAGTCTTGGTGCTGCCGGCCAGGTCAGCATCCAGAGCGACGACCTTTTCATTTTCCAGTGCCAGTTTGGCTAAGGCTTTTCCATAAGCTTCTCTAGTAGCGATTTTTGACATCTCTATTCACCTCCCAGATCTTTTAAGGCAATGGCCAGTTCCGCATCATTCGGGGCCTTGCCGTGCCAGCCGGCCTGATTTTCCATGAAGCTGACACCCTTGCCCTTGACGGTTTCGGCGATGATGACGGTTGGCTGACCCTTGACCTGTTCAGCAGCCTTGCAGGCAGCGGTTACGGCTTCGATGTCATGTCCGTCAACGGAGAAGACATTCCAGCCGAAGGCAGCGAACTTGGCACCCAGCGGCGCGTTGTTCATGACGTCCTCATTGCGGCCGTCAATCTGCAGACCGTTGTGGTCCAGGATCATCAGCAGATTATCCAGCTTGTAGTGGGCAGCGGCCATGGCAGCTTCCCAGATCTGGCCCTCATCGCATTCGCCGTCACCGCAGATGCAGTAGGTCCGGAATTCATTCTTATCCAGTTTGTTTGCCAGAGACATGCCGACAGCTACGGAGAGACCCTGACCCAGGGAACCGGTAGACATGTCAACGCCCGGGCATTCCAGCATGTTGGGATGACCCTGAATGTTGGAGTCGATGAGACGGAAGGTCATCAGATCATCATAGGTAATGAAGCCCTTCTCGGCCAGTACGGAATATAAGGCCGGAGAGGCATGACCCTTGGACATGACGAATTTGTCCCTCTGAACATCGTGCAGATTTTCAGCATCAATGTGCATGACATTGAAATAGAGCGCAACAAGAATGTCGGTACAGCTCAGGGATCCACCCGGATGACCGGCCTTGGCATTGTGAACCATTTTCACAATGTTCTTGCGCATGTTATTCGCAATCTTCTTTAAATCTTCCATTATTGTATTACCTCTGTTCTTATTATATCAAAATCACCTGCTAATTAATCAACAACTTTACCGGGATTGATGATATTGTTGGGGTCAAAGACCTTCTTGATGCCCTTCATCAGTTCGATCTGCCTGCTGCCGAGAGCCTCCTTCAGGAATTCCTTCTTGGCATGTCCGATCCCATGCTCACCGCTCGTTAAGCCATTTAAGGCCTTGGCCTTATCGTAGAGTTTCTGCATGACTTCCCGGACCGTAACCTCCCAGACTTCATCAGGGAGAGCGTCCTTGCAGACGTAGACGTGTAGGTTGCCGTCGCCGGCATGGCCGAAGGTCCGGATCCTTACCTGATAGTCAGCAGCCAGCTGCTTGACGTATTCCACATATTCATAGACCTTATCGATGTTGACGACGACATCGCACTCATCCATGGTCGTGGTGGAATTCTTGATGGCTTCCAGGAAGGCGCCTCTGGCATTCCAGATGCTCTCCTGTCTCTCATCGGTGTTGGAGATCAATACGTCGATGGCGCCCCGATCCAGCACCAGCCGGCAGGTATCGTCGTACATCTTCTCGATGTCCTGACGGCTGTCGCCCGAATAGGAAACGATCAGATAGGCGGCGTAATCCTTGCTGGGGAACTGCTTGCCCAGATATTCAACGGAATCCTCAATGACTTCCCTTTCGCAGAATTCCAGGGTTGTCGGCCGGTTGGGCAGAGCCAGGATCCGCGGCACGATGCTCAGGCAGGACTTCAGATCGTTGAACGGGATCAGCAGCGAGATCATTTTCTTGGGCTTGGCCAGCAGCTTCAGATACAGCTTGGTGACGATGCCCAGGGTTCCTTCCGAGCCGATCAGCAGATCCTTCAGGCTGTAGCCGGAGGAGTTCTTGGCGATCTTGCCGCCCAGTTCAATGACGGAACCGTCCGCCAGGACGACCTCCATGCCCTTGACATAGTCACGGGTGACGCCATATCTGACCGCCCGCATGCCGCCGGCATTGGTCATGACGTTACCGCCCAGTGAAGCGCTCTTTTCACCCGGATCCGGGGCATACAGCAGACCGTACTTATCGACCTCGGCCGCCAGTTCCATCAACCGGACCCCCGGTTCAACAACGGCCGTCAGGGTATTGACATCGATCTCCAGGATCCGGTTCATCAATTCCACTGACAGCAGGACACCGCCGTGAATGGTTACCGAACCGCCGCACAGACCGGTGCCGGCTCCCCGGGGAGTCACCGGAATCAGATGCTCATTACAGTATTTCAGAATGGCGCTGATCTGCTCGCGGTTGATAACTTTGATCAGTACTTCCGGGGCAAAACGGCCGTATTCGGTCATCTCGTCACGGGTATATTCCTCGTTGATGTCTTCGTATTCCACCTGCTCCCTTCCGACGACGGAAATGAAGTAGGCGATATCATCCATATTAATTTTATGGTAATTCATCATCTGCCCTCCTGCACTAATCTGAGCAATTCCGGAAGGATCTCATAGAGATCTCCCACCACGGCCACATGGGCGATCCTGAAGATCGGCGCATTGCGGTCGCTGTTGATGGCTATTATCAGGTCGGACTTGTTCATGCCGGTGGTAAACTGAATGGCTCCCGATACCCCGCAGGTAATGATCAGCCGCGGCTTGACGCTTCTCCCCGACAGGCCGATCTGATGGTGGTTGTCACCGATCCCCTTCTCCACCATCGGCCGGGTATAGCCGACGGTGCCACCCAGGGCTTGTGCCAGTTCTCTCACCATCTGCAGGCCCTTCTCATCTCTTACCCCGCTGCCGGCCACGACAATGATCTCAGCATCGGCGATGTCATTTACCGGCGGCAGACGATCATAGGAGATGATCCGGATGCGGCTGGCCAGCTGTTCAGCCGTCAGCGTGCGCACTTCCATCACCCCCTGCGGGTTTTCGACCTTGCCCAGGGAGTTCATCACCTTGTAGCGGACGGTCGCAAACTGCGGACGGTTGTTGGTGGTCTTGATCTGTGCCATGATGTTGCCGCCGAAAGCCGGACGGATCTGGATCAGGTCGGAGTCTTCGCGCATTTCCAGCACCGTGGTATCCGCCGTTAAGCCGGTCCTGAACCGGGTAGCTACGCTGGGGGCCAGAGAACGGCCGACCGTCGTAGCGCCGACCAGCACGCTGGAGGGCTTCAGGTAGTTGATGGCCTCTTCAAAGGCATTGGTATAGTTGTCGACCCGGAAGTATTCCAGTTCCCGATGGTCATATACCAGCACCCGGTCAACGCCATAAGCCAGCAGCTCTTCCGCCTTCTGACGGATCCGATAGCCGATCATCACGGCATAAACGGGATAGTTCATGATAGCCGCCAGCTCCCTGGCCTTGCCGATCAGTTCATAGGTAACCGGATGGATCAGGCCGTCATCATGTTCGACGTAGACAATGATGCCCCGATAGTCATCCTTGTTGAGTTCTTCATAGCGGTTTTCTTCCAGACTGATGGCTTCCACCGGACAGTTGTTCAGACACAGTTTGCAGAGTTTGCAGTTGGCATTTACTTCCACCCGGCCGTTTTCCACGCTTAAGGCGCCGAAGGGACAATTGGCCACGCAGTTAAGGCACAGTACGCATTTTTCGTGATCAATTACGATTCCCATTCTAACGTACCTCCACAAACTTCTCGCTGACCAGCTTGTCATAGAGCTGACGGGCACTGCTAAGGCCATCGCCGTCATAGACCTCGCTGATCAGTTCACTGTTAGGTTCAAAGATGCCCTCGACCTGGGTGGCGGAGCCACTAGCCCCATAGTGGTCGGGGTCATTATCCGGCAGATCATCCAGGGTGATGATCCTGATTTCCTTCTTCTCAGAAGCCTTCTGCAGGCGGTAGCTGGGCAGCCGGGGCTGATAGATGCCCTTTTCCACCGTGATCAGGCAGGGATATTCCATCGCCACCGTCAGCAGATACTCATTGAGATTCTGCTTTACGGCGATCTCCTTCTCACTGATCTCATCGATCTGCCGGCACCAGCTGACATGGGGAATGCCGAGATATTCGGATACCGACGGACCGACCTGGGCGGTATCGCCGTCGGTGGTCTGGCGGCCGCAAATGATCAGATCATAGTCTTCATCGATGTGTTTTATGCCCTGCGCCAGGGTATAGCCGGTGGCCTTGACGTCAGCACCGCCAAAGCGCCGATCGCTTAACAGATAGCCGTCATCAACGCCCATGGCCATGGCTTCCGCGATGACCTCCTTCGCTGACAGCGGCCCCATTGAAAGAGCCGTCAGCCGGCAGCCGGTCTGCTCCTTGATCCGGATGGCCGTTTCCAGGGCATAGAGATCGTAGGGATTCATCTTGGTATCGGCACTTGACCGTAACAAAACCCCGGTCTTGGGGTCAACCTTGACCTTCTGGGAGTCCGGTACCTGCTTGATACAGACAATTACGTGCATATTGTTATTCCTCTCATTTTCGTCAATTTGATTATACCTTTACCGCCCGATAAAGAAAAGACATGTTTCCATGTCTCACTGTTGCGGTTTCTTATGATGGACACCCTTCCAGTCGTAGATGTTGATTTCCGTGATCTCCACGTCCGCAAAACTTCCCAGCTCCAACGGCTCCTCACTGGTAAAGGTGATGTGACCGTCGATGTCATCGGGAGCATAGTGGCGGCTGCGGCCGGTGTAGGTAGTGCCGAAATAGTCAACGCTCTCGACCAGAACTTCCTGAACGGTATTCAGGTAGCGGCGGTTGTTTTCAATGGTGATCTGCTGCTGCAGGGCCATTAAGCGGTCCAAACGGCTCTGAGCGATGCGGTCGGAAACCCGGGGATGAATGTCATAGGCGGCGGTATTCTCTTCCAGAGAGTACTTAAAGGCGCCCAGGCGGTCCCATCTGACCTCCCTGACATAATCCATCAGCAGTCCGAAATCCTCTTTTCTCTCACTGGGGAAGCCGACGATGACCGTCGTTCTCAAGGTCGGATCCTCGCAGGTTTCCCGGATCTTTTTGACGATGCTCTTGAGCTTGGCGACGTTACTGGCGCGGTACATCTTCCTTAACAGCCGGTCACTGCCGTGCTGGGTCGGGATGTCGAAGTAAGGCAGGACCTTATCCAGACGGACCATCGTTTCGATCAGCTCGTCATCCATCTCGTCGGGATACATGTACAGCACCCTGATCCAGTGAAAGTCCATCTCATTTAATTTTGTCAGCAGTTCCTTGAGCATCGGCTTGCCGTAGAGGTCGATGCCGTACTTGGTGGAATCCTGAGCGATCAGATTCAGTTCCCTGACCCCCATCTTCTGCAGCTTTTCGGCCTGCTTAAGAAGATCTTCCATGGTCTCCGACTTATAGCGGCCTCTGATCAATGGAATGGCGCAGAAGGCACAGCGGTTGTTGCAGCCATCGGAAATCCGCAGATAGGCCGTCCAGGGCTTGGTTGCCAGTACCATGTCCACTTCCCGGTCTTCACTGCCCTTAAGCTCATCCTTCAGAATTTCTTCCAGATGCGGATATTCATTGAGGGAAATGAAGCGGTCCACTTCCGGGATCGCCGCTTCCAGGTCTTCCTTATATCTCTGAGCCAGGCAGCCCATTACCAGTAACTTCTTGCATTTAAGCTGCTTGTAGTCTGCCATTTCCAGAATGGCATCAATTGATTCCTGCTTGGCATCATTGATGAAGGCACAGGTATTGATAAGTATGGCGTCCGCCTTAGCCGGGTCATCCACAAACTCGTGACCCTGCTTTCTTAAGAATTTCATGGCCAGCTGCGTATCCATCAGATTCTTGCTGCAGCCTAAGGAAACAATTCCGATCTTCATTCTAATCACCCACATCATTCTACCATATCAGAGGAAAAGAGGTCAGAAAAAGCGGCATAATTATCCCTTATGGCTTTCTGTCAGGCAAATTATTTTGATTTTTATTGTTGAACACTTCGTTTTTGTATGCTAATATATTAAGGCGGTTGACGGGATGTTGCACAGCTTGGTAGTGCACCTGGTTTGGGACCAGGGGGTCGCAGGTTCAAATCCTGTCATCCCGACCATGATGGCGGGATAGCTTAGTTGGTTAGAGCGTTCGGTTCATACCCGGAAGGTCGTGAGTTCGACTCTCACTCCCGCTACCATTTGTTTAGCTGACGGCAAGCAAGAACACGGACCCTTAGCTCAGTTGGTCAGAGCGGTGGACTCATAATCCATTGGTCCTATGTTCGAGTCCTAGTGGGCCCATTGTAGTATTATCCGGAGTTAAAGGTATGGCGCAAGCGAATAAGAA
>JAFSUN010000010.1 GCA_017445225.1 Erysipelotrichaceae bacterium
AAATCAATACTGTTTAACTAATAGTAATACACATCATAATCATAATCTGCTCCTATTTTTCTGAAAAACTCCATGGTTTTCAGGATAGGGTATATATCATAGTACTTGCTGTTATCCATCAAAAACCAAACAACTTCAACGGTATAATCTAATCCATATTGTTCTTTATAAAAGGCTAATACGTTAACCTTGTCTTCAAGGCTTCCTCTGATTGAATCCAAAACACTTGCTATCGTGTTGAATCCCAATTCTTTTCTACAAATACTAAGCAAGGAGAAACCCCTGTCTCTATTCTCCAACCATTTATCGCCTTTTCGAAAGTGTTCTACTGGTACTATATCCAGGTCCTTAGCCAATTGCAAAGGATCAAACATATCTCCCCTGATCATAAAATATGCATATGTTTTCTTTTGCTTTCGTTGTCTTCCATTCCTGATAAGATTACAATTGACATCTATTGAATTCCTAATACAACATTCGGCAAGTTCATTACTTGGTGAAAAAGTATACTCAAAAGGCTCGGCAGTACTCTTCTTTATTACGATATTTGATGTTGCTTGTACCGTCAAAACATCTTTTATATCCTCTGTACTATCCATTAAAGAATTGTATATACTGGTTGACAGATCATATTCAGTACGTTTATAAGAAATCATCTCTTTGTTTTTAGATATCACAGTACAAAAAGTAGGTAATAATTCAACTTTATTCATCGTAAATACTTTAATAATCCCTCTATTGTTAAACATAGTTTTTCAAGCGATTCTTTTGAAAAATCAAAAAAACTGAATGATAGATTTAGAAAATCACGTTCTATTGTCTTCCCGAAATAATCACTTGTTGGTTTCATCAATAAGCATATCCTCCCCGTAGAAAACCACGATACTTTGTTCCAAGCATAAAAGTTGATATCAGTGTAAGATACGCAGCACATCTAAAGAACGCTTTACTTAAAGAAACAAGAATTATCCGTTGCACATAACTCATTCATAGTATCTTAATGTCATACTCTCACATGATCCGGATGTTCAAATGCTTCTCTAATCCAGGAAGACTTCTTCCTGACTGGAATCCTGTAGGAAGTTCCTGATTCTTTCATATTGAGGATCATCGATGTTATTCAGGATCTCACTGGCATCGCTGCGGCAGATGTTCAGAATCTCAGCATCGTCAACGATGTTGCCGATCGCAAATACCGGCAGGCCGGACTGTCTGGTCCCCAGGATGTCACCCGGGCCTCTTAACTTCAGATCATAGTAGGAGATCTTGAAGCCATCGGTATTCTTTTCGATGACCTCCAGTCTTTCCAAAGCTTCCTTTTCCTGGCTGTCGGTCAGAAGGTAACAGTACCCCTCCTTCTCACCCCGGCCCACTCTTCCTCTTAACTGATGAAGCTGGGAGAGTCCGAAGCGGTTGGCATCGTAGATCACCATGATGTTGGCATTTTTAACGTCTACGCCGACTTCGACTACTGTTGTCGCCACCAGAATGTCGATTTCCCCACGGGCAAAGGCATCCTGAACGGCGCTTTTTTCCTCATCATCCATCTGTCCGTGCAGAAGGCCGACATGATATCTGCCCTTGAAATAGGCGGAAAGATTCCGGTGGATGTCGGTGACGTTTCTGGTCACGGTTTCTTCTCCGTTTTCAATGGCCGGACAGATGACATACATCTGGTTGCCCTCGGCAAGGAGCTTTTCGATCTCCTTGATGACCGGCAGGAAAGAGTTCTTCTTAATCACTTTGGTATGAATCGTCTTGCCCCGGTTCGGAGACTGGGAGATGGTGGTTACGTCCATGTCGCCGTACAGCGAAGAAGCCAGGGTCCTGGGGATCGGCGTAGCTGACATCAGCAACAGATCAGCCTTGTCTCCCTTCTTCTGCAGAGCCTGCCGCTGCTTGACACCGAAGCGCTGCTGCTCATCGGTGATGATCAATCCAAGCCTGTTAAAGGTCACGTCATTCTGGAACAGGGCATGGGTACCGATGATCATGGCCGTTTTCCCGCTGGCGATCCTTTCCAGGATCTCCTTTCTTTCGCGGGCACTCTGACTGGAATAAAGTACATCAATTCCGATGTCATAGTCAGAGAAAATCCGTACGATGTTCTGGTAATGCTGACGGGCCAGGATCTCGGTCGGAGCCATCAGACAGGATTGCCAGCCGGCCAGATGAGCCCCATACATCGCGCACATCGCCACGACGGTCTTGCCGCAGCCGACATCTCCCTGTAACAGCCGGAACATCTGGTAATCGGATGACATGTCATCCAGGATCTCCTTAATGGCCTGCTGCTGGTCAGCGGTAAGTTCAAATGGAAGTCCTTTGATAAATTCGGTGATCTTATCCCGGTCGATGTCCTTTCTGAGGGATTCATCCCTGACATGGGCCAGTCCCTTGCGGTAAAGCATGTAGAGCTGGAAGCGCAGGAACTGTTCGTACTTAAGCGTATTCAGGGCCTTGGCCAGCCTTTTTTCGTGGGTTGGGAAATGGACTTCCCTCAAGGCATCATAGCGGCTGTAAAGACCGTACTTATCTTTCAGGACCTCCGGTATAAAGTCCTCGATCTCCCCCTGGTTGGCCTCCAGAACCTTCCTTACGGTCTCCGCATAGTTCTTGGGCTTGATCAGATCCTTCAGGGAGTAGACCGGCGTAATTCCCAACATCTCCTTCATCGGCGTGGTGGTCACGCTGGAAGCCAGCACCCGGTTATTGCCCTCATACTTGCCGACCACGGTAAAGCGCGTCCCCGGCTCCCGGTTTCGGAACCAGATCTGGTTGAAGACGGCGACCTTAAAGACGTTGAATTCCGTTTCGATCGGCAGAGTTATCAGCGAGCGGTTACGGCCAAAACGGGATACCGTGGGCTTGCCTACCAGTATCCCTTCAAATACCACCTTACTGTCGATCTGCCAGTCCTCATAGTCCAGATATTCCAGCTTCTGGTAGCGGTACGGGAAGTAATTCAGAATATCTTCACTGCTGTTGAGGCCCAGCTGCTGCAAGGCTTCCTTTCTCTTGGGTGTCAGCTTGATTTCCTTCATGTTTCAATTAAAGAAAACTACTTGAGAGTTTCTCAAATAGTTTATTCGACTCCTATAATGAACGAATACAGGTCCTGCTGGCCGTCAACCAGCTGGTAGTCGCAGTCGAACTGCTCCTCCATGTATTCCTTTATCTCCTCAACCTGCTCACCGTTAACATCCTTACCGTAGATCAGGGTGATGAATTCGCTGTCTTCATCGCACAGGCCGTCCAGCAGCTGTTTGGTTACCTGCATCAGATCGGTACCGTGAGAGATGATCTCCTTACCGGAAAGACCCATGAAGTCATTCTTGTTCAGTGCGACACCGTTGACGGAGGTATCCTTTACCGCGAAGGTAACGGAACCGCTTCTGACGTTATTCATCGCTTCGATCATGTTCTTACGGTTGGCCTCGACTTCCTCATCGGGGTTGAAAGCCACGGCAGCCGCCAGTCCCTGCGGGATCGTCTTGGTCTCGATGACGATGATGTTCTGCTTCTTCAGCACTTCTCTGGTCTGATTGGCAGCCATGATGATGTTGGAGTTATTGGGCAGGATGAAGATGTTTTCGGCATTGATCTCCCTGATCAGGCTGACGAAGTCCTCAGTAGCCGGATTCATGGTCTGGCCGCCGGAAACGATGTACTCAACACCGACGCCCTTAAAGGCCTGTTCGATGCCGCTGCCGGTGCAGACGGTGATGATGGCGTACTTCTCTCTGGGCTTCTCTTCAAAGACCAGATGATGATCATGGGTGATGTTCATGTTCTCCACCTTGATGAAGGAGAATTCGCCGAAGCGCTGACACAGGTTGATGATGTCGCCGGGCTTGAAGGTGTGCAGATGCAGCTGCGCCTTGTCATCCTTCTTGACGACCTTTACCTTGTCGCAGTTCTTGGCCAGGGATCTTAACAGTTTTTCCTGGTCAAATTCCTTCTGATAGAAGGTGTTGAGGTCAATGGTCAGCTCGACGCAGTAACCCTCAAATTCCTTTTCTTCCTTCTGCTCTTCCTCACTGGCCGGCTTTACCGCCTGGCCGATGGACCACTTGTAGAAGCCTTCAAAGATGGCAACCAGACCGGCACCGCCGGAGTCCACCACACCGACCTCAGCCAGAACCGGCAGTAAGTCCGGCGTCCGCTTCAGGGAGGCATTGGCTTCTTCCAGGAGGTATTCCAGATATTCATTCAGTTCGGCTTCCGGATGAGCTTCCATGTATTTCTCACCGGCTTCTCCGGATTCCCTGATGACGGTCAGGATGGTACCTTCAACCGGCTTCATGACGGCCTTGTAGGCCACCTTGGAACCGTTGGCCACGGCAGCCGCAAACTCGCTGACCGTGCAGGTCTCCTGATCCTTTAGGGTCTTGTAGATGCCCTTGATGATCTGCGACAGGATGACGCCGGAGTTGCCCCGGGCTCCCATCAGCATGCCCTTGCTCAGGGCTTTCACGGTTAAGCCGACATGGTTGTTGAGGCTTCTGTTGACCTCTTCCATGCCGCTGGAATATGTCATCCACATGTTGGTTCCGGTATCGCCGTCCGGAACCGGGAAGACATTCAGAGTATTGATTTCTTCATGCTTGTTACTGAGATTGTTGGCACCGCTTTCCAGCATCTCCTTAACTGCCAGTGCTGTAATGGTTTTCACGGCGGTTTCCTCAGTCAACTACCTTGATCCCCTGAACGTAGACATTGATAGCGGCGAAGTCAACTTCCAGAGTCTTTTCCAGTTCGTATTTGACCTTCTTCTGAACGCCTCTGACTACCTGGGAAACCTTGGTTCCATAGCAGACGATGACGTAGATATCGAGGATCAGTCCGTTCTTGGTATCCTTGACCACCACGCCTTTGGCATAGTTTTCCTTCTTGAGCAGGATCGCCAGATTGTCCTTGAACAGACGCTTGCTGGCCATGCCGACTACGCCATAGCATTCCGAGACGATGCTTCCAGTCAGGGAAGCGACGGCATCAACGGATACATTGATTCTGCCGAGTTCAGTGTTATTCTTCATTCTTCTTTACCTCGCTTTCATCAGGATTCTCTTCCATCTCATCATCCTTGAACGGATTCAGGTAATCTTCCTGCATCTTCTCCAGTTCCTTACAATCGCGCACCACGGCGGTGGAGCTGGCGGCGTCGAAGTAGATGCAGCCCATCTTGCTGGTGGTGTTGATCACGATCTGCATGTAGTCCTTCATTAAGGGTATCGCATTCAGTGAACAGATCACCTTGTAGTTATCATCCATGGTGAACTTCACCATGTTGTTGTCATAGCTCAGCGCGAAATCCTTGACTTCGGATATCCGGCTGACAATGTCATCATCCAGCTTGACCAGCTGTTCAACGACCTGTCTGATCTTCTCTTCCTTCATGGAAATGTACATCGGCAGCAGTGACAGGTTCTTGAGATAGGTCCCGTCAAAGGGTATGAAGCTGCCGTCCGCCAGGATCAGTTCCATCTTCTTATCGTAGCGGTAGCCCATTAAGCGGTTTTCCTCCACGGTAACGACAACGGTCATGTTCTTGTCCCGCGAGATATGGACCTTGTTGATCAGCGGGCTCTTCTCGGCATCCCCTTCCTTGAAGGGGGCGAACAGCAGCACATATTTACTGTCGGTGGACAGTCCGCACTGCTCCAGGATGTACTGGTCGGAGAGGTAGTAGTTGCCGACGACCCGGATGTTCTTGACGTTGCTGACGGGTGAAAACATGTAGAGCATGAAGATGACCGCAAAGATCATCAGAATGCCGGTCAGTACGGCGACGGTCAGCAGTTTCTTGCGCTCTGAAAGCTCCTTCCGCGCCTTTTCCAGATTAAGCTTCTGAAGGATTATTTCCTGTCCGGCTTCTTCTTCACTTGGAAGGTCTTCCTCAACGACATCGATCGAAGCTGTTTCCTCAGCCTCAGCCTGTACCGGCTGAACTGAAGTTTCCTCTTCCAATACCGTTTCTGCGGCCTCCTGCTTCTCTATTTCTTCCAATTGAACTTCTCCACTTCCGTAATCATTTCAACGTTGTATTCATTTCTGACCTTTTCACAGATCTCATCGATCAGCCGGCCGATGTCACTGGCGGTAGCGTTACCCATGTTGACGATGAAGTTGGAATGCTTCTCACTGACACAGGCATCGCCATAGCGCTTACCCCTATATCCTATCATATCGATGTACTGCCAGGCAAAGTGATCTTCCAGGTTGCGGAAGACGCTGCCGGCCGAGGGAAAGTTCAAGGGCTGGGTGGCAAAGCGGCGCTGCTGTCTTTCATTCATCAGTTCCTTGATCGCGGCCTTATCGCCCTTCTTCAGTTTCAATACGGCCGAGACGATGATCCAGTCGGGATGCTTCTGGAATACCGATGAACGGTAGCCGAATTCGCATTCCTCATTGCTCAGGGTGATGATCTGCTTGCCGCAGACGACCTGAACGCTCTGAACGACGTCGCTCATGGAACTGCGGTAGGCGCCGGCGTTCATGTAGATGCAGCCGCCCAGGGTCCCGGGAATGCCGCTGGCAAATTCCAGTCCTGAAAGTGACATGCGCATGCAATCGTAGGACAGCGATACCAGCGAATAGCCGGCCTGCACGTTTATGACCTCTTCCTCATCGATGAAGAAGCGGTTAAAACCGCGGTTAAGCTTGATGATGATACCTTCGTAGTCATCATCGCTGCACAGCAGGTTGGATCCGTTGCCGAAGGTCTTATGGAGAATGCCGTTGTCTTCACAGATGTCCAGCAGCGCTACCAAAGCGAACTGATCATGGGGATAGACGACGTAACGGGCCATTCCTCCGACCCGTAAGCTGGTCAGGTTCTTCATCGGAACATTTTCTTCCACATCGCCAAAGCGGCTGATGATGGCTCTCAAGTGCTCATTCAGTCCGTTCATATTCCTTACCAACCGTTTCGTAGATCAGTTTTACGATGTCTTCTGCCGCATTGGGATGCGACATGGCGCGGGCCTTTTCTCCCATCTCCCTGAGCTTTTCATCATCATTGATGACTTCATCGATCATGGATATCAGGTTATCAGGAGTCAGATCCTTTTCCTCCAGCAGCATCGCCGCCCCATTGTCCAGCATGCTCTTGGCATTGATGAACTGATGGTTGTTGGGCACGTAGGGACTGGGGATGAAGATCGCCGGGGCGCCTAAGGCCATGTATTCGCAGCAGCTGGTCGCTCCTGCTCTGGATACGATCAGATTGACATTGCCAGC
Organism: Erysipelotrichaceae bacterium; assembly: GCA_017445225.1. Taxonomy (GTDB): domain Bacteria; phylum Bacillota_I; class Bacilli_A; order Erysipelotrichales; family Erysipelotrichaceae; genus RUG521. The sequence goes on from JAFSUN010000010.1 coordinate 7,243, forward strand.
CAGCCGGAACTGATCGACATAAGGAAGGATCTTCACATTGTCGCTTTCCTCCATGTCCTTCATGAATTCATCGTAGTTATTCTTACCGGTAACGTAGATCAGATTATAGGGTTTTTCCTTAACCCGGTTTATTACCTCTTTCATCTTTTCATTGACACTCTGGGAGCCCAGGGAACCCATGACGGCCAGCACCGTTTTCCTGGCAGCATCCAGGCCGTATTCGGTGACCATCAGCTTGTCCTTGTGGAAATCATTGACGGCTGACTCCCGGGGATTGCCCAGGCAGACGACCTTATTCTGAGGGAAGGCCGGTGAGGCTTCCGGATAGACGGTAACGACCTTGTCAACGAAATGACCCAGCATCTTGTTGGCCATGCCGGCAATGGAATTCTGCTCGTGAATGACGGTCTTGATTCCCAGCTTTACGGCTGCCATGATGACCGGTACGGTCACGTAACCGCCAAAGCCCACCACGACATCCGGCAGGTATTCGCTCACCAGACCGATGCACTTCTTATAGGAACGGTAAAGCAGTCTGAGGGCGGCCAGCTTGTTGTTGGCTTCGTTGAATCTGGCGGCTTCAATGCCGATGAAACGGTAACCCAGAGCGGGTATGATCTCCGTCTCCATGCGGTCACTGTTGCCAATAAAAAGGATATCGCTGTTGGCGTAATGCTTCTTCAGTTCATCAGCCAGCGCAATAGCCGGATATATGTGTCCGCCGGTTCCTCCGGTCGTAATAAGTACTTTCATAGTAAAATCACCCTGCGATTATTATAAGGGAAATACCACTAAAATTAAAGAGTAACGTATACAAGTAGAAATCCCGCCCATAGGCGGGATCTTATTACTGCATGCTGAACAGGTCTTCCTGTCGGTTGATGCCGAAGTGCTGGTAAGCCAGATCGGTGGCTACCCTGCCTCGCGGCGTTCGCTGAATAAAGCCGATCTGCATCAGATACGGTTCATAGACGTCTTCCAGGGTCGTTACTTCCTCGGCAATGGAGTTGGCCAGGGCTTCCACGCCGACCGGTCCGCCCTTGAATCTTTCGATGATGCCGCGTATGTAGCGCTGGTCGACATCGTCCAGTCCCAGCTTGTCGACCTTCAGGCGGTCCAGCGCCAGAGAAGCTACCTTGTAGTCGATGACGCCGTCCTCATTGAGGATCTGGGCAAAGTCCCTTACCCTTCTGAACAGGCGGTTGGCGATACGCGGGGTCCCACGGCTTCTGGTCGCCAGTTCCTTCACGGCAGCCTCTTCGATCTTCGTATCAAGGACCCGGGAAGTTCTCCTGATGATCTGAGCCAGTTCATCGGGCGTATAGTACTCCAGCTTGGAAATGACACCGAAACGGTCTCTTAACGGAGCGGAGATGTCACCGGCCCGGGTGGTAGCGCCGACCAGGGTAAACGGCGGCAGTTCCAGCCTTAAGGTACGGGCGGTGGAATCCTTGCCGACCAGGACATCGATGGCGTAGTCCTCCATGGCCGGATAGAGGACTTCCTCTACCTGCTTGGGCAGACGGTGGATCTCATCGATGAACAGGACATCGCCAGGCGCGATCGTTGAGAGGATGGCGGCCAGATCGCCGCTTCTCTCGATGGAGGGTCCGGAGGTGATCCGGATGTTGCCGCCCATCTCATTGGCGATGATGTAGGCCATCGTGGTCTTGCCCAGGCCCGGAGGCCCGTACAGCAGAACGTGGTCCAGGGCTTCGTTGCGCATCTTGGCGGCGGCGATGAAGATCTTCAGATTTTCCTTCAGGCTTTCCTGTCCGACATATTCACTGATCGAAGAAGGTCTTAAGCTGCCCTCATCGTCATAGATATTCATATTGGCATTCATTATCCGGTCCATTGACTAACCCGCCTTTCTCTGCAGAAGCAGCTTCAAGCCTTCCTTGAGGTATTTGTCGGCGCTCTGCTTATCCAGTTTCTGTAACTGCGGCAGGATGCCGTTGATCTCATAGGCCTTATAGCCCAGAGCCTTCAGACCGGCCACTGCCTCCTCCAATTCGGCATTCAGCTTGCCCTTCTCACCGGTTTCGGATTCTACCAGTTTGCCCTTGAGGTCCAGGATGATCTGCTTGCTGATCTTGGCTCCCAGTCCGGGCAGTCTGGTCAGGGCCTCGATCTGGCCGTTTTCAATGGCATCGATCAGGCTCTTGTAGTTACCGTGGGCCAGCATATTGAGGGCGGTCTTGGGGCCCAATCCCTTGACGGAGATCAGCTTCTCAAAGAATTCCATCTCCTGTCTCTCCAGGAAACCGAACAGCAGCTGATCATCTTCCTTGAACTGCTGATAAGTATATAGCGTAACTTCCTGTCCCAGGTTGATCAGATCCTGGTGGCAGAAGTTAACGTAGTAGCCTACGCCGTTGACATCTATTATCACATAGCTGACACCGAACGAGTGTACCTTGCCTCTTAAAAAATAAATCATTCTCTTCCCTCCGGAATAATCCTGCCTCTATATTATAGATTATTTCGCTTTGTTTATAAACCTTAGATGCTTCATCAGAAAAAAGACGAAGGATTTCCCTTCATCTTAACATTACTTTAGTTCTCTGTGACTTCTTCCCGCTTCTCGCTCATCAGAGTGGCCAGGAAGATCCAGGCCGCCGCCTTGATCAGATAGGCAGCGATCACCGCCGGGGAAACCGCCATTTCCACTTCCTGAGCCATCATGTAGAGGCTGCTGCCGGAATAGGGATCAGCCCCTTCAAACAGCAGAGCTCCGACTCGGGCCAGTCCGGAAAGATATTCGGGGTTATCGATCTCCTGCGGCGGATATTCCTTATCATCAATGATCACGACATTCCGCGTTTCATCATAATACATCAATCCATCATAGGCCGGATCGCCATAGCGGGGATCGATCTCAGCAATGTAGGCGAAGGACTCGATCTTCTTCAGGCTGTAAAGCCGGCCTTCCAGCGATGAACTAACCAGAAACAGAGCAAATACCACGGCTATCGCGGCCAGGGCAACCGCCTTCTTATGCCGGACCACTCTGATCATGGTAATCAGGGCACAGCTGCCGGCGACAAGGGAAAACAGGCTGACTGCCAACAGCAGGAGGCTGCCGCCAAAAAAACTGATCGGCAGACCGTTTACCAGGTGCATCACCACGGCAAAGCCGATGTATCCAACATACAACCCCAGAGCAGTAAGAACGGTGTTGCGTACCTGCTTCAGGCGGTCATGACGGCTGGACGAATAGAGGAAGTAACTCATCAGGGCGGTCGTGAACATTGCATAGAGGATCCCGCAGCCGGTGATCCGGTTATCGATCCTGGTAACGGCCGCCGTCTGGAAATTCTTCAGATGGAGCGCCCCATCGATCTCGTTGGGAACGATCTCGATGCCAAACATCATCTGACCGTAGAAATGGTCGTCATAGCTGATGGTTCCCTTCAGCCCCTGATTACCGGCAATGTTCAGCTGGCGGTAGTCAGCCGCCATCTTTCCAATCGCCTTCATGTTCATTATCAGCATCAGCAGGAAAAAGCCAAGCGCGATTATCAGCGACAGTTTTTCATATATGTTATTTCGCTTTTCATTCTCATTATTCATGTTCAGATCCTCATCTTTGCCATTATAGCATATCAGTAAAAACCCGTCATCCTTGACGGGTCTGCTAATGAGCCTTGAAATTGTACAGCGGTCTGATGACCTCGATGACCTCCACGGCTTCGGTGATGTTGTCGATGATGTCAGCCAGGGACTTATAGGCCTGAGGTGATTCATCGATGGTGTTCTCATTTACGGAAGTCGTATAGATGCCCTGCATGGACTTTTCAAATTCCGCCAGGGAGATATTTTCCCGGGCATTGCCCCTGCTCATCTTTCTTCCGGCCCCATGCGGTGCCGAGAAGTTCCAGTCCGGGTTACCCTTACCGTAAGCCAGGATCGAACCGTCCCGCATGTTGATGGGGATCAGGATCTTCTCCCGCTGATGGGCCGCGATGGCGCCCTTCCTTAAGATCTTCTCCTCCACGTCGATGTAGTTGTGGATGGTATGGAAGCTGTCTTCTGCCTTTAAGCCCATCTTCTCCAGGATAAACTCCGCGATCTTTTCCCGGTTTCTCACCGCAAACTTCTGGCAGAAGTCCAGATCGTGGAGATAATCGTCCAGATATCTGCCATAGAGGAAGCACAGTTCTTCCGGTATGGTCAGCTGGCGGTCCTGCCACTGGCTCTTGAGTTTCTTCAAAGCCTCTTCAATTTCGTTTTTCCGGCCGGCCGCCTTGTAGGAAGCAATGATCTCATCCCGCTTATTGAAGTACTCTTCCCTTCCCTTATGCAGTTCTACGGCAATGGACTGATAGTATTCCGCTACCTGCTTGCCCAGATTCCGGGAACCGGAATGGATCACCAGATAGCGGGTACCGTCCCCGCCTTCATCAACCTCGATGAAGTGATTGCCGCCGCCCAGAGTGCCCAGGGATCTCTGGATCCTTCTGGTATCCTTCAGGGACCGGTAACATCTCAAGACGGTAAGATCACATTTCTCGCTTCTTCCTTCCCAGACATCGGTTCCGCTTGGTATCATGTTGCATACTTCATCAAGTCTGGCAAAGTCAATTTCAGCCTTTCCGAGATTAACGGTATACATGCCGCAGCCGATGTCGACACCCACGATGTTGGGAACTACCTTGTCGGTAACGGTCATGGTCGTGCCGATGGTACAGCCCTTGCCGGCATGGACGTCCGGCATGATCCTGATCTGGCTGTCCTGAACAAAGGGCTGATCACACAGCTTCTGAATGTCCTGTAAGGCTGTTTCCTCAACGACATCGGTGTATATGACAGCTCTGGCGTACTTTCCTTCAATGATCTTCATGTCCGCCACCTCCTTACAGCTTTATCTTACCGCAGATAAACTTCGGACTAAATAATCAAAATCAATAATTTTATGACCCCTGAAAATGCATGTTTTACCGGATATATTGGTTATTAATGTTTGTTTTACGACCCCTTTTAGGGTACAATATCGTTGAGGTGATCACCATGGAAGAGAAGATCAAGATCTATCTGAGCGAAGACGTTTACGGGATTCTGATGAAAGATGCCGAATTCTTTGAGTTTTACAAGAAGGACCGCACCGTCAACCGCAATGACTTTCTGAATACGCTCATCGTAAACTACTTTGACAGCTATTCTTCAGCCGATAATCGGCTCTATGAAGATATCAGCCGGACCCTCAGCCGGGAAGTACCGGATGAAGGGATCACTTCCCGTCTTTCCCATGAGATTCTCAATCTTCTGAGCAAATACCGCTTCAGCAATGAAAACACTTATGACAACATCACCGTATCCCTGAAGCCGACCCGCAAGAGCGCCGGCATCATTGACTTCATTCAGAACAATCTGCTCACTGACATCTCGCTTTCCGGATATTTCCGCAATCTTTTCGCTTCCTATTGCCAGTTACCCCAGGACAGGCGGGAACAGATCATCTTCTGGGAAAAGTTTGAAGTGATCAGCCGGGCCCTCGAAGAAAACCGGAAGGTCTACTTCACCACCGTCCGCAGCCAGGAAAAGCACATCGTTTCTCCCTATGCCATTGCCCGCAGCCAGGAGGAACTGTTCAATTATCTCATCTGCCTCTACAACGGGGCCCCTTTCAGCTTCCGCCTCACCCGGATCCAGAACGTCCACATTCTTAAGGAGAACTGTGAGATCACTGATGAGCAGAAACAGCTGATGGAGAAGATGCGGATCTTCGCTCCCCAGTTTGCCTTCTATAAACAGGAGGAGATCTGCGTCAGACTTACGGCCAAGGGCGTCGGTCTGTACAACCGGATCTACTCCTACCGACCCAAGCCGACTAAGATCGTCAAGGATCTCTACTATTTTGACTGCTCAGCTGCTCAGGTCTATCACTACTTCCTGCGCTTCGGCCGCCAGGCCCGGGTGATCTATCCGGAATCCTTAAGGATCCAGATGATGCGGGACTATGAAAACGCCGCCCGCGAATACGGCAGCCGGCAGCTTTGAACAGCGGGAGGAACAGGACATGTACATTCATCATGAAGACATCATCATCAGAAATGCCGTCGAAAGCGACAGCCAGCAGCTGGCTGACTGGTGGAACGACGGCCGAGTCATGGCCCATGCCGGGTTTCCGCTAGGCTTGGGCATCACGCCTCAGGAGATCGCCGTCAGCCTTTCCACCGACAGTGACGACACCCGCCGGCGGCTGATCATTGAACATCAGAAGAAACCCATCGGTGAGATGAACTTCCGCAATCGCGGTAACCGGACGGTGGAAATCGGCATCAAGATCTGCGATCCTTCTTACCAGGAAAAGGGACTGGGCAGAACCGTGCTAAGCCTGCTGATTGACGAACTGTTTGGCCGGGGATATGCCAGGATCACCCTGGATACCAATCTCAATAATACCCGGGCTCAGCACGTGTATGAACTGCTGGGGTTCCGGAAACTGCGGGTAAATCACGATTCCTGGACGGATCAGCTGGGAAGGTTGCAGTCTTCCGTTGATTATGAACTTACTGCCGATGACTTTCACAATTATGCTGAATAAGCCGGAAAAAGCTCCCTGTTACGGGAGCTTTCCTATGGTATCAAATGCTTTAACGGGCCTTCCGGTAGATGGTGATCATGTCATCCCGGTTAAGCCTTCTGGCGCTGCCGCAGCCGCCGCCGGTGGCTCTCAAGCAGGAATCAGCCATTTCCTCGATCTGCCTGTCGGTTGGTTCAATGCCCAGTTCCCGCATGTTGATCGGCATGGCGATGCGATGATAGAACTCTTCCATCTTATGGATGCCTTCCAGGGCTACCTGCTGCTTATCGCCGCTGTCTTCCACGCCCATGACGTTGACGGCGTACTTGACAAAGCGGTCCAGGCAGTCATTCATGACATAGCGGGCCCAGCTGGACCAGATGGCTGCCAGTCCGGCTCCATGGGTAACATTGAACATGCCGCCCATTTCGTGCTCCAGCAGGTGGACAGACCAGTCACCGCCGTCACTGCCGCAGCCGGTCAGTCCGTTATGTGCCAGGGAGCTGGCCCACATGACCTCGGCCCGGGCCTCGTAGTTCTTGGGATCCTTGTGCAGGATCTCGGCATTCTTCATGACGGTTCTTAACAGTCCTTCAGCCAGGGCATCGGTGATCTCCATGTAACCGCCGTTATTGAAGTATCTTTCCATCGTGTGCATCATGATGTCGGCACAGCCGGACTGGGTCTGATAATCCGGTAAGGTGGTGGTAAACTCGGGATTCATGACGGCGAATCTGGGTCTGGCCAGATTGTCATCGTAGGCTCTCTTTTCCCCTGTCAGTTCATTGGTGATGACGCAGCTGTTGCTCATCTCGCTGCCGGCCGCAGCGATCGTCAGGATGGAACCTAGCGGGAAGCAGGCCTTAGCCGGACGGGTATGGGCAAACAGTTCCCAGACGTCATGATCAGGATCGGCCAGACCATAGCAGATGGCCTTGCAGGAGTCGATGACGCTGCCGCCGCCGACAGCCAGTACGAAATCCACATCGTTTTTCTTAGCCAGTTCAATGCCCTCTCTGACCTTGCCCAGGTGCGGATTGGCTACGACGCCGCCGAGCTTTACATGTCTGATCCCCAGCTCATCCAGCTGTCTTTCAACCTCCGGTATCAAGCCGCTCTTAACGACTCTTTCACTGCCGTAATGGATCAGAACGCTCTTTGCGCCCTGCTCCTTAATGAGCTTGCCGGTTTCCTTCTCACTCCCCTTGCCGAAAACGACCTTGGTGGGTGTGTAATATACGAAATTCAACATTATGCTATTCCTCCCGTTTTCTGATTACATTATACGATTTATACACTCTGATTGCCACTTTCCAATGGCGCCGAGAAAAGAAAAAGTCCCTTTCAGGACTTGATTCCGTACATGTGCGTCAGTACGATCCTTCTGGTCGTTTCCTCGCCAAACAGCTTGCGGAACTGGTTGACGGCCGGTCCGCCGTTGTCCAGCAGACCCTGAGCAAAGGCCGCGGTCCTTAACTGCTTTTCTTCCGGATCACAGCTCTCAGCACTGGTCAGCTGATGGAGATATTCATAGACGTATTGCCGGCAGATGTCATCAAAGACGACACTGCTGCCTTTTTTCTTTTTGGCATAGGAGAACGGATACAGCAGATCATCATACCAGTGCTCTCCTGAGCGGTATTCTTTCAGCTTCGGCCCGGCTTTTCTGATATTAGAGTATCTCTCAGCGGCCGCCGTACTCAGCGGTTTCAGCATGTTGTCATACAGTTCGACGATCTGCGTACAGTTGAACAGTACCCTGACCCGGTCCATGTTGAACAGCGGAACATCATAATGTTCAGCCGCCAGGATGGCCGTCTCCATCTTCATGATGCCCTTAAGTCCCTTCATCTGGACGGTACACAGATGCCCCAGATCTTTTACATCATAGCTGTGGATCGCAAACTCCAGGCCTCCGGCCTGTAGATGACAGTCATTGCCAATGTCCAGCATCGTAACATCATATTCTTTCTTCAGTTCTTCCAACAGGATCTCATTCATTTTTCTACCCCTCTTTTTCTTAATTCTAACACCATGGCGTCCTCATTCCATGCTTTTTTCAGCCGTGTCAGTTCCTTGTAGCATAACCCCTTTCAGCGCCGGTGAAAAGAGTTTCTTCTAGAAATAGGTGATCTCTACGTTCTTGTTGGCTTTCTTCAGTTGAGCTGCCAGTTCTTCCAGCAGCTTCATCTTCAGGGTGATACCCAGCTGACTGTTGTTCTGGTGGGCCGGGTTGACGGCACAGCCCATGAAGAACTTGATGTCGCTGGCTTCCTCCAGCAACAGGCTGGCCAGCAGCGAGGCCCCGTCATTCTTGTAATTCCAGCCAAAGTATTCGCCATTGCGGCCGGCAAAGTCCCGGGCATATTCCAGCACCCGGTTCAGGGTGATCATGCCCTCCGTAACCAGGTCGATGCCCTCGATCTCGGAGATCGGCGGAATGCTCTTGTCGCCGAGGTCATTGTTGACGACTCGGATGTCCCGGCCCAGATGGCGGGCAACGATCGAAGCGGTCGTTCCGCCGCAGACCACGTGCTTGCCCGGCTGGGAAAGAAACAGCGATACCATGCGGCCGTCATCTTCCGGATTGGTTGACGGTCCGACCATGACGTTAACAGCCTGGTGCCGTCTGATCTTGACAACGGCACAGGTGACATCGTCCGTCGGCCGGCCGCTGTAAAGGGCATTGCTGCGGTCGATCAGATAGGTTGCCAGCGCCTTGGCTGACAGCGGATCCTCATAGATGGTTTCGGCAAACCGGGTGATTTCAGGCAGTCCCCAGCCGAAATTCAGAGTTTCACCGATGCCGGCATAGAGAACACCGTCGCTCATCATGAAGATGGTGTCATTCTCCTCGGCTTCAAACCAGCTGCTTTCGATCCTCTTGCCGTGGATCTCGGAAATGATGTATTCCGGCTGCCAGGCCTGACCATTACGGATGACGACCGGCGTCGGATTATCGTAGTTATAGATCTGGATCCAGCGGTTTTCCTTCACATAGACGACCGAAAAGGTCGCATAGGAAACCCCGAAATCCTTGGAAACCGGCAGGGTCTTGATCACGGTCTGAATGCAGTCGGCGATGTCCATTTCATTGCCGACCATCTTGCTCATCATCGTGCTGGTCAGGGTGGAAAGGATGTTGGCCTTTACCCCCGAGCCCATGCCGTCGGCCAGTACCAGGACCAGGGAATCGTCCTTGAGCTTGCTGACGGTGACAAAATCACCGCAGAGGACTTCACCGACATGGTTCAGCGATACGTAACCGTAGTCAGCCATCAGTTTAGTCATCCTTCTTCACCAGCTCTTTCAGTTTTTCCAGGGCCACCTTGGTCTCGGCTACCGTATCGCCCAGCAGTGAGGCGATCTCATGAACGCTGGTCATGTTCTTCTCCAGCAGGGAGTCGGTAATGGTGATGGTATTGTCAACCAGATCCTTGTGGGCCTGGCGGTTCTTCTCTTCTTCGGTGATGTCCTTCATCACACAGACCAGGACCTTGAATTTGCGGTCATAGGCGATGGTCTTCTCCACGTACTTGTCATACTCGGCCAGATATTCCCTTCGGCCATAGATCACCTTGCCATCCAGGGAATCGTAGAAATCCGTGGGATCCATTACCATGGCAACATGCTGACCGACGACCTCGCCGGCACTGTCAATGCCCAGAAGACGGCACATCGAGCGGTTCAGCAGCTGAACGTTCATTTCCTCATCCAGGACCATTAAGCCGTTGGGGGAATTATTGACGATGGTATCGGAAAGCGACTTGCTCTTTTCCATTAACAGCGGCAGGCACATGTCGATGTTGGCCCGGCCCCGGATGATTGCGATGGCCTTGTCGCGGCAGGTATCATAGCCGCAGCAGCCGCAGTTAAGGCGGTCTTCCTGATGGGGCTTGCTCATCTTGTTGAGCATCTGCTCGATCTGCTGCTCGGTAGGCATTACCTGGACACGCGGATCTTCCTTATAGCTGTGCTGAATGTCTTCAGAAGTGGTTTCGCCGCATTCAAAGTCCTGCTTGCCGGCATAGCGGTTCAGATTTACCAGCTTGGCCGCAATGCTGGCCTTCTTCTTGCGGATCACCGGTCCGTTGATGCAGCTGCCGGCACAGGCGGACATTTCGATGAAGCACTTATGGAGTTCGCCATTGCGGATGTCTTCCAGCGTACGCATGCAGTTGCGCAGACCGTCAACAACGATGTACTGGTAGTCTTCCCTTTCACAGGCCATGGTGTCGATGATACCGCCGGCGCGCGGGAACAGTCTGGCCTTTGACTTTTCCAGATTTTCCCCCTTCTTTTCGCCATCCAGGGTCATGTTTTCATCTTTCAGCCATCTGTCAAGTTCTTCAAAGGTCAGCACCGCATCGATCAGATCGCTGTGATCGGCTTCATCCTTCTTGGAAACGCAGGGTCCGATGAAGACGACCTTGACGTCATCGCCATAGCGCTGCCTGATGTTGAGGCCATGGGCCTGCATCGGTGTCAGAACGTCAGCCAGATATGGCAGGCATTCCGGATAGCGCTTTTCGATCAGCAGGTTGATCGAATGACAGCAGGACGAAATGACCACATCCCTGCCCTCCTGGATCATCTCGTCGTAGGCCTTCTTGACGATGGTCGCACCGATGGCCGTCTCTTCCACGGCGAAGAAGCCCAGTTTCAGCAGGGCTTCCCGGATGGCGGAGATGTCCGTATTGTCATAATAAGCCAGATGGGATGGGGCAACGGATGCGATGACCTTATTCCATTTCACCAGCCCCTTCACGATGCCGAGGTCATTTCTGATCTCCTTGAGGTGCTGCGGACAGGTGTTGTAACAGGTGCCGCACAGGATGCATTCATCATGGATGATGCTGGCCCGGTTGTTCTCAAAGGAGATCGCCTTGATCGGACAGCTTCTGATGCATTTGTAACAGGTCCTGCAGTTCTCGGTTTTACTTATAAGACAGTATGTAGCCATGTTCCTCCTTAATGACGGGGTTACCGTCGGCATTATCATTCAGCCCCGGGGCTGTAACGTTTCTGGCAGTCATCTTATTCTGGTTACGGTGATGATCGCCTCATGGGCAGCGGGATCGTAATGATCGACCCGGACGGAATAATCCAGAGTTCCGCCGTTATTCATTAACGGCCCATCCGGGAAGGCATCGCCGCAGCCGGCCATGGAAAATTCTTCCCCAGGTCCAAAGAGATCCTTCGGAGTAAAGATCGTAAAGGCGGACCAGTCGGTCGGGGTGGACAGTCGGTACTTGCTGGTGCCGTCACTGGGGATCAGATCGATCAGGTGATGGAAGCGGGAATCCCCTTCCAGATAAGGATCATAACCGTTGGAATTGGTATAGATGTTGGACAGATTGCAGTCATGGCCATAGCCGCTTTCATTCAGCGCCTCCATGATCTCCTGATAGCTGAAGGCCGGTTTGCGGCCGCTTGCCGAGATCGGGAAATAGATGAATTTCAGCAGCCGGGAATCGACGTGATAGATTCTGACTCCGCCGTCTTTCTTGGGATCGTTGGGAGCTATCGTCCTGCTGTCCATGCAGTATTGCCAGTCATAGCCGTTGGCTCCTTCCGGGGCCAGGACGTCGATGAGCAGATATTCATCAAAGGCCGTGCCGTTAAAACCCTTGGAGGTCGGTATTAAGACGGCTTCACCGGATGACGACGTACAGCCGAGCTTAAGGGTAACACTGTCAACGTCCTCCGTTATCACATAGGGATCCAGCCAGCCGCAGGACAGCCGGGAATAGGGATTCCAGTCCCCGAATTCATAGCTCTGCATGTCAAAGGTCCCCAGGGAATCGATGCTGGTTCCCTCATATTCAGCATAGTCGTAGTAATCCATCAGCCCGTAGGCATGGCCGATCTCATGGATGATCAACCGGACACCGGTCCTGTCCCGGCCGGGCTGCAGTTCAGCACTGATCTGTTCATAGTTTGCTTTCACGAAATGGGCCATTTCCGGGCTTCTTTTATCCGGATCGAAACCGGTATTGCCCAGAGCACCGCCATACATGCGGTAGCTGATACCGTCTTCCACGGTTCGGCTGGTATCCTCACCGCTGATGATGATGGCCAGGTCGACATAGCCATCGCCATCCTTGTCAAGCTGGGAAAGATCCTGATGCGTTTTCTTGTATTGGGCAAAGGCCTCCAGACACAGCCTGTTTCCGGATTCCTGAACATATTTTACTCCCTGTTTGCTGGTCATGCCGGTATCATAGCAGTGATAATGAAATTCAAAGTCGGCATGTCCGTGGGAATTGTAGCGATAGTATGAGGCGATCGATTCCAGGCGGTTATCGGAATCGGTTTCCTTCTCACAGATGGTCCGCAGGAATTCCTCATCATAGGGGTGGCCGTCGGTCAGTTTCAGATAGATCACCAATATGGCATTGGTCTCACTTTCCCGCAGATTGGCTTCCTGCAAGTCCTGATAGGTAATACTGATGCCGGTCCGGGGATAATCATCGTAACAGATGGCCTTAAGGGTCAGATCTTCAGACACCGGATTGCTGAAATCCCAGGGTGAAGCATCAGCAGAGAACCATCCGTACAGTATCTTCTTTCCGGCATCATAGCGGGGTTTTTCTGCCGGATAACCCTTCCTTACGTTTTCCCTGGCAAACTGGCTGCCGTCCGGATTCAGGAAGGTAACGGTAACCGTTTCCGCCTCGGACGGCTGGGGTTCAGCAGAATTATTGTTGCCGGGAGCCGTACAGCCCACTAACAACAACGCTGTTATCATGATCAGATACCACTTCTTCATGTCTGCCTTTCCCCTTTCTTTCTTGCTTTTTCTTCATTTATGACAGCTTTAGAGAGACTCTCAGTTACCAGTCTGGGTCCTCTGACTGCCTTTATTCCGCATTCGTTGAGTTTTTTAAAGGTAAATTCATTTCCCTCATACCTTCTCAGCAGTTTAATTCTCATTACCTTATTCATTGATACCTGATCATTCCGGAATTCAAAGGGAATGTCGGTTTCGATCACCGCACACCTGAACATGATGGCAGAGAACGGTGCCCCGACATACAGAAAGACGGTATCACCGGGTTGGATCCTGCTGGATTGCTTCCACAGGATGGTATCGGTATCATTGAAGGCATTGATCACATCATAATAATGGGGATTGGCCGGCACCAGCCATTCACCGGCTTTGGACAGTTTCCGGTAACCAATGTCGATCAGTTTCCAGATCGCTTCATCGGCCAGGGAATCATCGAGAATGACGGATACCCAGTTCTTCTTGGTCTGATGATATGGCGGCAGAATGCTTATGTTATCGATATGGCTTTCGGTCAGATCATCCAGCTTGACATTGATGATCTCGATCTCTCCCCTTTCCCCATCGATGAGTTTTCCCCGGTCGACGTTCATGATGATGCCGAACCATTTGCCGCTGCCGGGATGACGGAAGGCCGCACAGCCGGGAAAACGGGCCCAGAGAAACTCCGGGCTGACCTGATACTTCTCCCTGATGTGCTGAGCCAGTCGGTTGCTCTGCGGCATCAGGAAAGCCTCCTGGCGGAAACACTGATCGGCTATTCTTCTCAGCAGTTCTTCGTATTCTGTCCTGACTCTGGCCGGATAGTCACCATGCCGGTTTTCCAGCCGGAAGTTGATGTACTCCTCCTCCAGTTCCGGATCCATCACCGCACCATAGACAAAGCCTTTTTCATTGATTCGGATATCAGCACGGAAAGCTCCTTCCAGCAGGAATTCCGAATAGGAATAGATTCCCTTTTCCAGTTTAAAGCCAAAGGGAATCAGTTTTTCCCAACAGACTGATTTTCGGCTGAATACTTCACTTTCAATGCTCATGAACTCTTTTCCTTTTTTTAATTATACCATCATAATCCGCCCTGAAGAATACCGACAAAGGAAAAGGGCATGTTCAACATGCCCGTGTGGTGTTGGCACTGACCAAGTGCCTGGTTATTAAAGGAAAACAGGAATTCGCGGCTGTTACGTGTTATTAATCAAGATCCTCGCCGTTGGAGGCGATGACCTTCCGGTACCAGTAGAAGGAATCCTTGCGGGAACGGTCATAGGTTCCCCTTCCTTCATCATCAGCGTCTACATAGACGAAGCCGTAGCGCTTTGACATCGATACCAGTGAACATGATACCAGGTCAATGCAGCCCCATGGTGTATAGCCGATGACGTTTACACCGTCTTCAATGGCTTCGGCAATTGCTTCGATATGCGTACGCAGGTAGGAGATCCGGTAATCGTCATGGATCTTGCCGTCCGCGTCCGGCTTTTCAAAGGCGCCAATGCCGTTTTCAACGATGTAGATCGGCAGATTGAATCTGTCTCTTAATTCATTCAGCGAGATCCTCAAGGCGATCGGGTCGATCTGCCATCCGAAATCACTGGTCTCCAGATAGGGATTATGCAGTGTTCTGATGAAGGATCCGATCCGCTCCTGCCTTCGGGGATCAGCGGTAACGATCGAGGAGAGATAATAGCTCAGGGAGATGAAATCCACCTTCCCATTGTCCAGGATCTCCTCATAATTGTCGTACCATTTGATATTGATGTTGTTCTTCCGGTAGTATGACAGGATCCAGGCCGGATAGTATCCCCTGGCCATGACATCACAGAAGAACATGTTGAATTCGTGCTCCTGATGCGCCCGGTAGGCATCCTGGGGGGCCGGGGTCTCCGGGTACAGGTGGTGCAGATTGAACATGTTGCCGATCAGGCAGTTCGGAGCCGTTTCATGGGCGTATTTCACGACCATGGCACTGGCGATGAACTGGTGATGGAGGGCCTGATGAGAGGCGTTCTCCCATCTGTATGCCATCTCCTTCGGCAGCGGGCCAAACGGCCGGAAATTCTTCGGCATTTCAAATTCATCGTTGCGATCCAGAATGATGCCGCCGCCCAGCCACGGTACGGCCGTTACCATGTTTATCTCATTGAAAGTCAGCCAGTACTTAACTTCGTCCTTGTACTCGTCAATGAGGAACTTCAGATATCTTACGCAATGGGGAACGACCTCCGGAGATGCCCAGCCGTCATACTTCTCGACGAAGATGATCGGCAGTTCATAGTGGATCATCGTTACCAGCGGTTCAATTCCGTGCTCATGCAGTTCTCTGAAGACGTTGTGATAGAATTTTACGCCATCCGGATCCGGTTTTTCTTCCAATCCGGTGGGAAACAGTCTGGTCCAGGAAATCGACATGCGGAAGGACTTGAAGCCCATTTCAGCTAACAGGGCAATGTCTTCCTTATAGTGATGATAGAAATCGATTCCCCTTCTGTTAGGGAAGTTCAGCGTTGCCTCTTCTGCCTTAGCCCGGGCATAATCTTTCTTCAGCATGAAATTGCAGGGGATCTTCGGACCACGGTAGAAAACATAGTCCAGATGGGACAGGCCCTTGCCGTCCAGACATCTTCCTCCCTCAATCTGTGCTGCTGAAGTAGCACCTCCCCACAGGAAGTTTTCCGGAAATCTTGCCATTATGGCTTAACCCTGAGCATCGATCCGGTCAGCTTCATCATCCTTGTAGAAGATCCAGGTCAGCACGAAGGTGACGATGGCGGCAACTACGATGGCGATGATCATGTTGGTAAGGTCCTTGGCTCCGCCACCCGGTGCCGGATTGATGAACATTCCGAAGGTGAACAGTCCCGGAGGACCGCCGGCATAGGAACCGACATTTAAGAGGGCGCAGATGATGCCGCCGACGGCTGAACCGATCATGGCAGCATACAGTGACTTCTTATACTTGAAGGTAATGCCGTACATGCCTGGTTCGGAAATGCCAGGAACGGCATCTGAGAAGGCACAGGACAGCGCCAGAGAACGGCGGTCCGGATTCTTGGCCTTAAGACCGACGGCTAAGCAGGCCGCGGCCTGAGTGTACTGGAACAGGAAGCCGGCTGGAGCGGTAAGAATGTTCTTGCCGTATCTGCTACCGATGGCCATGGCTACAGCCATCAGGTTAAAGTGCATGCCGGTGATGACAACATATGGATAGAAGGCAGCCAGCAGACAGATGACGGCCGGGCCGATCGGGCTCATTACCGCTTTCAGCATGATGCCGGCGAACCATTCAGAGAGTCGATGTCCGATCGGAGCCAGTACCAGTAATCCCAGAGGAGCCATGATGAGTACTTCGAGCAGCGGTACGAATACGAATCTGATCTGCTTCGGGATGATCCGGTTCAGGAACTTTTCCAGATAGCTCATCACGAATACGCACATGATGACCGGCAGAATGGTGCTGGCATAATCAGCCGGGTAGATCGGCAGGCCGAACAGGAAGCCGGCATTGCCGGTGCCCGGAATGATTACTGGCGGTCCACCTGCCTGCGGAATGGTAGAGCCCTTGCCGGCAGCGACCAGTTCACGGAAAGCCGGGTCGATCAGGATGGCACCCATCAGGATGCCCATGGCCGTCTTGACGCCAAATCTCTTGGCAGCCGCATAACCCACCAGAACCGGCAGGAAATTGAAGGCAACATTGTATATCCAGGTAAAGGTAGCTATGGTCGGTGAAGTCTCTGGTACGATATGGCATTTTACCAGCAGCAGGACGAAGGCCTGCAGCATGCCGCATGCCAGCAGTGCCGGTAAGATCGGGAAGACGCAGGATACGATGGCCGGGAAGATTGATCCCAGGATCTCCTTGAAAGTCTTTTTCTTCTTGATGAGGTCGCCATCCAGGTTCTCATCGATCTGAGCGGTCCTCTCCACGCCGGTAGCCTTGACGAAGGCATCGTAGACCTGGGGAACGTCGGTACCGATGATGACCTGAACCTGGTCACCGATCATCTGAGCACCGATGACACCGAGTTTCTTGATCTCGTCAAGTTTGACGAGACTGGTGTCCTTCGGGGTGATGCGCAGTCTGGTCAGACAGTGCGCCGCATGAGCAATGTTTTCCTTACCGCCGATCAGTTCGACGATCCGGGAAGCCAACTGCCCGAAATCTTTTTCGTTTTTCATAAAACTCCTTTCTGTAAATTATTATTTTTTATGCTTAACGCATATTCTTTCCTTATTCAATGCGGGAAATGAGCCTGTTGATGTGAATAACCAGATACATCAGTTCCTCATCATTCAGTTCCACCGCGAAGCGCTCATTGATGTAAGCCTTCATCTTCCCCGCGCATTCCATGGAATCCGGATACTGCTCTCTCAGTTTTTCAAAGACTTCGTTGTTCTGGGATTCGATCTGCTGATGGTCGTTCAGACGCCGGAACAGATAGTCCAGATGGGTAACGAAACGGCTGTAGTTAAAGCTTTCCCGGTCAAGAGTGACCTTGAAATGTTCTTCCACAATGTTGGTGCAGTAATCGATGGTCTTGACCGTCTCCATGGTATCACCGCTGCCGGTCTGGATCCGGTCATTGATGAAATGCATGGCCAGGGTCCCGGCTTCCAGGCGCGGAAGCTTCTCGCCCGTCATCCTTTCGATGATCTTCAGGCACTCCAGAGCCACCCTCATTTCATCGGGATAGAGCTGATAGATGTCCTGGATCATCGGCTGCGGAAGATAGATGTTCTCATTCTTACGAACGATCGCAAACTGCAGATGGTCGGCCAGCGTCAGAGCGCTGGAGGACGGGAAATACAGCGACAGTTCATCAGAAACGTAGTCGATGATATAGATGGCGGTATTGATTATCACATCGGGGATCGTCTTGATGACACCGTAATCGGTATCCTTGATGTTGTAGAAGGTTCTGTTAATGCGCGCTAAAGGAACCTCTTCCCCGGTCTTGTAGAAGCCTATTCCCTTGCCGAAGACGATAACTTCCCTGCCCTTGGCGTCATAACAGTGGGCAACATTATTGTTGATGCTCTTAATGACCTTCATACATTATCCCTGTCTGTAAAAAAGTCCTGTCATAAGCCATGCCCAAAACACAAACCGGTTAATTTATGTCCTAAGGATAAGCCTCAAACAGAACTTTGAGTTACAAACCTTCTCTTCTAGTTTTATTCTATATCTTACAGTTTAAAGCGTCAACAGATAAATATCTGCGGTGCCGGTAAGGATCAGTCTTTTTCAATCACCTTTTCCAGTTCCTTGCGGAAGTATTTACTTGCGGCTCTGATCTTGTCGAGTTGTCTCTGTTCAACCTTATCGATCTGACCGTCATCCTGAGCGGCAGCCAGTTCACAGGACTTTTCAAAGGCATTGACGTACTGGATCATGGTGTTGATCTGCATTTTCAGATAGGTATTCACTTTCCCTGTTCCTCTTCCATCTCTGCCCGTGCTTCAATGAAACAGCGCACCGCAAAGTCGATGTCTTCCTTCGTATGATTGGCGCATACCTGCGTCCGGATCCGGGCCTTGCCCTTGGGAACGACCGGATAGGAGAAGGCTACAACGTAGACCCCCTTCGCTACCATCCTTCTGGCAAACTCGGCAGTATAAACCTCATCATACATCATGACGGGAACACAGGGATGGACGCCTTCGATGATGTCGAAGCCGTTCTTCACCATTTCCCTGCGGTAGTACATCGTTACTTCTTCCAGATGGTCTCTCAGGGAAGTACTATCCTCCAGCATGTTGAACATCTCAATGGAAGCCCCGGCAATGGCGGGAGCCAGAGAATTGGAGAACAGATAAGGACGGCTGCGCTGCCTTAACAGATCGATGATCTCCTGACGTCCGGAGGTATAGCCGCCGCTGGCACCGCCCAGAGCCTTGCCCAGGGTACCGGTTATCACATCAACTCTGCCCATGACATCGCAGTATTCCTGCGTCCCCCGGCCATGAGCTCCCACAAAGCCGACAGCGTGGGAATCGTCAACCATCACCAGCGCCTCATATTTATCCGCCAGATCGCAGATGCCCTTGAGGTTGCAGATGATGCCGTCCATGGAGAAGACACCGTCGGTGGCGATCAGTTTGATCCGGGCACCGGCCTCATCAGCTTCCTGCAGCTTGGCTTCCAGATCTTCCATATCATTATTCTTATAGCGGTATCTCTTAGCCTTGCACAGACGGACACCGTCAATGATCGAAGCGTGGTTCAGCTCATCGGAGATCACCGCATCCTCTGCCGTCAGCAGTGTCTCAAACAGGCCGCCGTTGGCATCAAAGCACGATGAATAGAGAATGGTATCATCGGTCTGCAGGAAAGCGGAGATCTTTCTTTCCAGGGTCTTGTGGATGTCCTGGGTACCGCAGATGAAGCGCACCGAAGCCACGCCATAGCCCTTCTCATCATAGGTCCTCTTGGCGGCCTTGATCAGTCTTTCACTGTCTCCCAGTCCCAGATAGTTATTGGCGCACATGCACAATAGCTTCCGACCGTCTTCCATCGTCACGTAGGAACCCTGTGGGGAAACATAGGGCAGTTCACCCTTGAACAGGCCGGCCTCCCTAATGCCCTGTACGGTATCGGAATAACTCTTCAGTATCTCTTTTCTCGTAAGCATGTCTTTACCTTCCTTTAATCATTTATGTGTGACCAGTCCAGGATCACCTTTCCGCTCTGACCGCTGATCATGGCATCAAAGCCCCTCTGGAAATCCCTGATGTCAAAGCGGTGGGTGATGATTCCGGAGATGTCCAGACCAGCCTGAGTCATCGTCGTCATCTTATACCAGGTATCCCAGACCTTGCGGCCGTAGATGCCTTTTAAAGTCAGACCGTTGAAGATCACCTTTTCCAGATCGACCTTGGACTCGGCCGGCTGTAAGCCCAGCAAGGCAATCTTGCCGCCGTTCTTCATGTTGTCGATCATGCTTTCCAGCGCCGCCGGCGCCCCGCTCATCTCCAGTCCGACGTCAAAACCCTCGGTCATCTTCAGTTCTTCCCTGACATCTTCCAGCTTCTCCCGGTTCAGATTGACCGTTCTGGTCGCTCCCAGTTTCCGGGCCAGATCCAGACGGTAGTC
Organism: Erysipelotrichaceae bacterium; assembly: GCA_017445225.1. Taxonomy (GTDB): domain Bacteria; phylum Bacillota_I; class Bacilli_A; order Erysipelotrichales; family Erysipelotrichaceae; genus RUG521. Next base: position 27,655 of record JAFSUN010000010.1, read on the forward strand.
ATTGAAATCGGTGATCACGACGTGGCGGGCACCGGCAAACTTGACGATGGCGGAGGCCATGCAGCCGATGGGACCGGCGCCGGTAATGAGTACGTCTTCTCCCAGGGTCTCAAAGCTCAGGGCTGCGTGGGTAGCGTTGCCAAAGGGATCAAAGATGGAATAGAGTTCTTCGGGAATGTTGGGATTGCACGGCCAGACGTTGACCTGCGGAATCACCAGATATTCAGCAAAGGCGCCGTTGCGGTTAACGCCGACCCCCTTGACCCGATGGCAGTTTTCCTTATGTCCTTCCAGACAGTTGCGGCACTTGCCGCAGGTGATGTGTCCTTCTCCGCTGACCAGGTCTCCGACCTTGAAACCGCGGACACCGGGACCGATCTCTACGATCTCACCTACGTATTCATGGCCGGTCGTCATACCGATGGGAATGGTATTCTGAGCCCACTGATTCCATTGGTAGATATGCACATCTGTCCCGCAGATGGCCGTTTTGTGGATCTTGATCTTGACGTCAGTATAGCCGACCTTGGGCACCGGCACTCTTTTCATCCAAATGCCTGGTTCCGGCTTTTCCTTGACGAGAGCCCACATCATGTTTTCATCTTTTTCTTCCATGTGAAAACAATCCTCCGATTATCTGATTAATTGAGTAAACACTTGTTTCTTAAATCATTATATCATTCATTTTCATTTTCCATCAATCTACAATCCCGGAAAAAAGGACGGTAAATACCGTCCTAATTCTGTTGTCTTAATCTGTCAGATCCTCACCATTGGAAGCGATGACTTTCTTCCACCAGTAGAAGGAATCCTTACGGTAGCGGTTACCATCACCGGAACCGTCATCCTGATAGTCAACATAGATGAAACCGTATCTCTTATGCATTTCACCGGTTGAAGCGGATACCAGGTCGATGCAGCCCCAGGGGGTATAGCCCATCAGTTCGACGCCGTCTTCATTGATGGCATCGCCCATGGCCTTGATATGATCGCGCAGATACTCGACGTGGGCATGGTCATGGCAGACCTTACGGCCGTTCTCTTCAACCAGCACATCCTGAGTACCCATGCCGTTTTCCACGACGAACAACGGCTTCTGATAACGTTCCCACAGTTCATTAAGAGCAACTCTTAAGCCTAACGGGTCGATCTGCCAGCCCCAGTCCGAAGCCTTCAGATATGGATTTCTGAGGCCGCCCAGAGCCATGTTGCCGGCGGTACGGTCTTTTGCCAGAATCTCCGGATCAACGGAGGTAACGGAGCTCATGTAGTAAGAGAAACTCAGGAAATCAACGGTTCCCTTCTTAAGGGTCTCGGCTTCCTCAGGGGTCAGCGAAAAGCTGACGCCTTCCCTTTCATATTCCTTCAGCTTGTAGGAAGGATAATAGCCTCTGGCCTGAACATCCTCGTAGAAGTGATAGCTGCGCATGGCCTGCTTGGCCGCCCAGACATCATCAGGATTGCAAGTATACGGATAGTTGGCACCATAGGCTACCATGTTGCCGACCTTATTGGCAGGATCGATCTCATGCAGGATCTGCACGGCTCGGGCACTGGCCAGCAGCTGATGCTTGGAAATGTCAGCGACGATCTGCGGTGTATTTCTGCCGACACCGGAAGACATCCACGGTGACATGGCCGCAACGTTGATCTCGTTGAAGGTCAGCCACAGCTGTACCTTTCCCTTGTACCTCTCTCCTACCGTTCTGACGTATCTTTCCCAGTATTTGATGGTCTCCCTGTTGGTCCAGGAGCCCAGCTTATTGGACAGACCGATCGGTGTTTCATAATGTGACAGGGTCACCAGTGGCTTGATACCGTATTTCTTCATTTCGTCAAAGACCCGGTCATAGAACTTCAGGCCTTCTTCATTAGGCTGTTCCTCCATGCCGGTCGGATAGATGCGGGCCCAGTTGATGGAAAGACGGAAGGTCTTGAAGCCCATTTCACCAAACAGTGCAATGTCTTCCTTATAACGGTGATAGAAATCAATGCCCTGATGGGACGGATAGTCAAAGCCCTCAAAGCAGCCGAACTGAGCATCTTCCGGGGCATTCATCATGAACATCGGTTCTTCATGAATGACACCGTCACTGGTCTTGTAAGTAACTGTTCTTAACTTGGTGCGTGACCCTCTGGTCGTGCAGTCGGATGAGTTAACGCCTTTTCCTCCCTCGGCAAAGCCGCCTTCATACTGATTGGCAGCTACGGCGCCACCCCACAGAAAACCTTTTGGAAACTTCATTTTCATAACTCCTTCTTATGTGTTTATTATACCCTATAATCATGTGTCTTTTGTGAGATAAAGCTCATTAATTCTTGCTTTTACGTTCAAACCAGATGAAAAATAGTTACATTAGAGTTGCTCCAATCGTGTAAGAACAGTATATTGGTCAGGTCATCGGATTATCATGCAACCAAAAACAAGGCCTTCTGCCTTGCCTGGGGGTTCAGCCGATTAAGAGAAACGCTTTTCCAGTAATGTCGGCAGATCATCCTTGTATTTCATAGTAAAAGATCTTTCTGTTCCTCAGAAAGATCTTCGCTTTTACTATTCGCTGATTTCGGTGAACTGGAAGACGAAGTCATTTATCATTACATTGTCGTTTTCCTGAACGCCCTTCTCTCTCAGGGCATCATCGACGCCCATCCTTCTTAAGGAGATGGCGAATCTCATGACCTGCTGTTCATCTTCAAAGTCTACACGGTTCATCAGTCTGGTGATCTCATCACCCTCGACTGACCAGTTGCCGTTGCCCAGATTGCGGATGGTAAACCTCTCCGGTTCCGGCTGGAAGGAATAGAGTACGCCGATGTTTTCCTCTTCTTCTAGAGGGAATGGGGCCGTTACATCGAGCAGATCGGCTACCCGGTACAGCACATCCTGCAGGCCTTCGGCGATCAGAGCCGTGGTCGGGAAGACTTCAACATCAGGATACTTCTCTTTGAATTCTTCCAGTCTGATCTCGGCAAACTCATCATCCATCTTATTGGCGACGACTACCATCGGTCTCTGCATTAAGCCCATCTTATAGGAAGCCAGTTCCTGATTGATGATCTCATAGTCATCGATCGGATTGCGGCCTTCCGGAGCGGACATGTCGAGAACGTGGATCAGAACCCGGGTCCTTTCGATGTGCCGTAAGAACTCATGGCCTAATCCCTTACCCTGGCTGGCGCCTTCAATGAGACCAGGCATGTCAGCCAGAACGAAGCTGCGTCCGTCACCGACGTTTACCACGCCCAGGTTGGGGACCAGGGTGGTAAAGGGATAATCGGCGATCTGTGGTCTGGCGGCTGATACCACCGACAGGATCGTGCTCTTGCCAACGGACGGGAAACCCACCAGTCCGACATCAGCCAGCAGTTTCAGTTCGACGATGGCTTCCAGCTCTTCGCCGCTTTCACCGTTTTCCGCATAGTCAGGAGCCGGATTACGGGCCGTCTTGAAGTGGAAGTTACCCCTTCCGCCCTTGCCGCCCCGGGCAATTACAGCCTGCTGAAAAGGATGGGTAAGGTCTGCGATGATGTGATTGTTGGCAGCGTTCTTGACTACCGTTCCCAGGGGAACCTTGACGATCTTATCTTCGCCATCCGCACCATGCATCTTCTTGGTCTTGCCGTTTTCACCGTTCTGAGCAGCGATCATCTTCAGAAAGCGCAGATCCAGCAGGGTGCTCTTGTGGGTGTCGACTTCAAAGATGACACTTCCGCCGTTGCCGCCGTCACCGCCGAACGGACCGCCCAGCGGAACATGAGCTTCCCGGCGGAAAGCCACGATACCGTCGCCGCCCTTGCCGGCTTTCAGTAATAGTTTTGTCTGATCTATAAACTGCATTGAGCTTACCTCCTGTCAAAAAAATCCCCGCAATGGGGATTTAAGTACTTATGCTGCAGGATAAACTGAAACCTGTTTCTTATCCTTGCCAACTCTCTCGTATTTTACGATTCCAGCGCACAGAGCAAATAAGGTGTCATCGCCGCCTCTGCCAACATTGGTGCCGGGATGGATCTTTGTTCCTCTCTGACGATAGATAATTGAACCAGCATTTGTAAATTCACCATCAGCTTTTTTAGCTCCTAAACGCTTGGACTGTGAGTCACGGCCGTTCTTAGTTGAGCCAACACCCTTCTTGGATGCAAACATCTGAATGTTTAAACTGTATTTCATTGTCTTACCTCCGTTTTTTCTATTCTGACAAATTCACTGAACTGTTCCTCTACGGTCTGTAACTGGATCAGTCCGGTATGCAGAATGGTCTGAAGCTTTTCGTTATCACTCGAAGCTTCAATTTCAATACGATTTTCCTCCACGGTTATCTCGCAGTCAGCGGCTGCCAGGTGATCCAGGGCGTTGCACAGGCCGATGGAGATGGAACTCACCGCTGCACATACCAGATCCTGGCCCTTGTCGGCATAACCGGCATGACCTTTGATCACCAGGAATCTAATCGCATCATTCAGGGTCAATACCTTAACCCGAATCATAGGAATTAGCCCTCGATAGCTTTAATAGTTAACTTTGTATAAGGCTGACGATGACCTTGGCGTCTGCGTGTTGAACCCTTCTTTGGCTTGTACTTGAAGATCATGATCTTTCTGCCCTTGCCCTGCTTGTCAACTACAGCTGTAACCTTGGCGCCTTCAACATAAGGTGCACCGACCTTTAAGGTCTTGTCTGATACTAAGATGACCTTGTCAAAGACTACTTCTGATTCCGGTTCGGCATCCAGTTTTTCAACAAAGATGGCCTGTCCTTCTTCAACCTTCAGCTGCTTGCCGCCAGTTTCGATAATTGCGTACATTAACTGATACCTCCTGTATTTCTTAGACTCGCCTAATAAGGTGGTTTTCACTCTTTAATACCTTATGAAGTGCGGTTGAAGCCCACAAAAAAGGCTTCAGCCCTAGTATTTTACCATAACTGAAACCCTGCTTCAACTGTTTTCTTCCTTATTTGCCTACACCTTAGGAGAAAAAGTGAAACATGTAACCATATGAGATAATAAGGAAACAATCTGTTGGATAAGCAAGATTAATACAATCATACAATTCTAATCAGGTTTTGTAATCTTATTAACTACCTCAATCTTTCTATTTTCTCTGGTTGAGTATTGTAATTGTTTTCTTCAACATTTTCATAATTTCTGATTTTGATCACAGTCGTATGTCATCTCTATCCCCCATTCGTGTAAGGCATTTCTTATTTTTGTTTCATCACCTTCATACAGCCTTAAATATGGCCCGTTTAAACAATCTCCAAAAGACTTAATCGGCACATTATGATTAACTGACGAATGGAAATAAACACAGACCATATTCTTAACATGATATTTATTAATGTAATATGGGTGGAAAAATCCTGGATGTCTGATTTTTTTACTGGACAATACCAATACTTTTCCATTGTAGTCGGATGAATCAATTATGTTTACATATGGTCTTTTTATGTTTTCTATCGATATTGTTTTCAAATCTCTCCATGCATACTTATATGTCTTATGAAGAGTTACACTTAGTCCATCCTTATCAATTATTACAGTTCTGCTGTTCAGACATATATCAATTGCTTTAGACACAATTTCTATAAATGCGAGGATTAAAAGTGCTACTGATCCGACAAGATTGTATATACTCCACCCATCTCTAGACGGATAATAAAAAGCATACACATAAACAGCAAATGCTGTATATATAATAACAATTAACATTAATATCAATGCTTGTTTATTGAAATCCTTATTTGTTTCAAATTGAAATTTGGTATCCATTATTCCCCTTTCCCCATTTACCAAATTTGATTCTGATTGCATTTAGTCCAAGTACCATACAGAAAGAGAGCACAGTTAAAAGAGTTTTCTGAGCAACCTTAAACAGGTTAGTGGTCTTTTTCATATTATTTATCCCCCTTATTTCTACGGTTTGACTGTAGAACAACTTGGGGGATTATTGCAAGAATATTTTGTTATTATTTCAGAGTTTCGTGAATATCTTATCTTAACGTTTTAAGATAATTCATGAAATTTTCTTTGTTCTCAAGAGCCGTCGTGGTCGGTCTTCCCAGGTCAGCCCTTGCGCCAAGGGAACTCTTTACTTCAATCAGGCTCAGCTGATGTCTGTCAACAGCCTTCTTGAGTTCATTGTCCAGATCGTAGAAGTTGTCCACGCTTACGGAATACGGATAGCCGCAGGCCTTGGCAATGGTCGGCAGATCGATATTGGCAGCCACCGTCGGCATGCCGCCAACGGTCTCATGAGCGCCGTTATTGATGACGATGTGGATCAGGTTATCCGGATGATTAGCGCCTAATACCGCCATGGAACCCATATGCATTAATACCGCTCCGTCGCCATCGATGCACCAGATACGCTGATTCGGCTTGTTTATTGCCACGCCTAAGGCAATAGATGAACTGTGGCCCATGGAACCGACGGTCAAAAAGTCATACTTATGGCTCTGCCCGTTGGCCACTCTGGTCTCAAACAGCTCGCGGCTGGCCTTGCCGGTGGTGGAGATGATCGGATCCTCACCGCTGTACTTGACGATGTGCTGAATGATCTCTTCTCTTAACATCAGGTTGTCGTTCTTATACTCAACCTTGCCATCAAACTGCAGAGCGCCCTTTCTGATGACGAAGGCGACATCCTTGCCGGTTTCCAGGATCTTCTCAAATTCAACCATGGCATTGCGGACTTCCTCATCGGTGGTTTCCTTGCCGATCACAAACGGCTTGATGTCCATGTCTTCCAGCAGCTTTACGGTTACTTCACCCTGATAGATGTGCTGGGGCTCATCATGAACGCCCGGCTCTCCCCGCCAGCCGACGATGAAGACGACCGGAATGGCATAGACTTTGTCATTTAACAGTGAAGCGACCGGATTGATGATGTTGCCCTCACCGCTGTTCTGCATGTAGACGACCGGGACCCGGCCGGTAGCCAGATGATAACCGGCTGCCAGCGCCGTACAGTTACCTTCATTGGCAGCGATGATGTGGTGCTTGGGATCGATGCCGTAACGGCTCATCAGATAATTGCACAGGGCCTTTAACTGACTGTCAGGAACACCGGTAAAGAAATCAGCACCGATTATTTCGATTAATTTTTCAACTTGCATGTTTACCTCTTAATCACGATCTCGTGATACAGTTTTCTGATGCTTTCCTCATCGAGGGCGATCGGATTGTTCTTAAGTCTGATCAGATTAACGGAATGCACCATGACCTCAATTTCTTCCTCACTGGCTTCCGGCCGGCTGAATTCCAGTTTCTTTACGATTTCACTGAGGTATTCACAGGCCTTTAAGGGACTGCTCTTGCCCAGGGCGTGGGCCAGCTGCAGGAAGATGTCTTCCAGATACTCCCTCCCGCGGGGATCAATGCAGCGGTCGGTATGGTTGACCATCCAGGGCAGTAGCTTTTCATTGACCAGAATGGTGGAATGACCGTGAGCGATATGGCCGATGGAGGCCAGCTTGTAGCTCATGGCGTGGCCGGCCGTGGTCTGGGCCAGATTGATGGCTTTGCCGGCAATATGAGCGGCTTCCAGCATCTTGCGGTTGGCCGCTTCCTCATTCTTCAGATAGCCGCACATGTTATCGAGAACCAGCTTGATGGCGATGCGGCTGTACTGACGGCTTTCCTCAGTGCTGTTGATGGACCAGAAGGCTTCGATGGAATGCGACAGGGCATCCATCATCGTGCTCTTCTTCTGATACAGCGGCAGCGTCCTCAGAGTTGAGGGATCGAACAGGACGGTATCGGGAATGCAGCTGAGGTGATTGACCGACTGCTTTACTCCCTCATAGTAGATGACCGCAAAGCGGGTGGCTTCCGAGCCGGTACCGGCGGTCGTCGGGACGGCCAGAAACGGCACGTCGTTTTCCACGATCTCCTGTTTCAGATAGTTTTCATTGGGATCCATGTTGTGGTAGAGCTTGATGCACTTGGCCACATCCATCCCGCTGCCGCCGCCGACGGCGATGATCCCCTGGCAGCCTTCGCGGTTGAAGATCTCAACCCCCTTCACTACCGATTCGTAGAGAGGGTTAGGCTGGAAGTCGGAGAATCTGACGATCCTGATTCCCAGCCTTTCTTCCGCCTGCCGGAAGTATTCATCCAATTTCAGAAATCTGATCGATGAATCGCATACCAGCATGACCGTCTTAAAACCATGGCTGGTCAGATAGTCATCCAGCTGGCGGTAGTTATTTTCAGCTGATAATATCCTCTGTTCCACAGTCCTATTCCTCAGGGATCAGGGTGATGATCTCTTTGATGGACATGCACTTATCATCGCATTCCTTGGCTCTGTGAGTCTCCAGAATGGTTCTGGCGGCATCCTGCATGGCCGGGAATCCGGTTCGGGTCAGCTGATTGGCGTAGATGATGATGTTGGCGCCTCTGGCCTTGAACTCTTCTTCATAGACGGTATTGAAGCTGGTCGGAACCAGAACGATCGGTGTGACCTGATCCTGGGCTCTGAACTTCTCGATGAATTCAAAGATTTCAGCCGGATCCTTCTTGCGGGAATGGATCATGATGGCATCAGCTCCGGCATCTCTGAAGGCAAAGGCTCTGGTCAGGGCATCTTCCATGCCTCTTTCCAGGATCAGTGACTCGATACGGGCACAGATCATGAAATCCTTGGTCTTCTGAGCCTTCTTGCCGGCGGCAATCTTGGCTGAGAAGTTCTCGATGGAATCCTGAGTCTGCTTGACCTCGGTTCCAAACAGAGAATTCTTCTTTAAGCCGGTCTTATCTTCGATGATGACCATCGAGACGCCCATTCTCTCTAATGAACGGACGGTATAGACGAAGTGTTCGGTAAGTCCGCCGGTATCACCGTCAAAGATGATCGGCTTGGTGGTGACTTCCATGATGTCGTCAATGGTACGGAAACGGCTGGTCATATCGACCAGTTCGATGTCCGGCTTGCCCTTGGCAGTGGAATCACACAGCGAGGAGATCCACATGGCATCAAACTGACGGACGCCGCCATCCTGATGGACGGCTGTCTTCTCAACGATCAAACCGGTAATGCCGCTGTGGGCTTCCATGGCGGTAACCAGTCCCTTCATCTCCAGGACTCTCTTCAGTCTTGACCTTCTGACATCCGGCAGTGACAGTTCCGCTCTGGCTCTCGCTTCCAGGGCCTTGTACTTCGGATCGGCTGAATATGGGAATTCAACCAGACGGCCGCCATAGGTGCTGAGAATTTCAATTACTTCTTCTCTGATCGGCTTCTGGAAACCGTTGACCCAGTCATCGCCATGAACGACGATGTCCGGATGATACTTTTCCAGATTTTCCCGGTATGACAGGGTATTCTGATCAACGACCTTATAGACGCCGGCAATGTTTTCAAACATTACCTTTCTTTCACTGGCCGGTACTAACGGGAAGCGCTTGTAGCTGGCGACGACTTCATCGCTCATGACACCAATCATCAGCCGTCCCAGTCTGGCCGCCTTCTTGATGATGGCGATGTGACCACCATGGATGATGTCGGTTGAGAAGGTCATGTAGACCAGGCGGGATTCAACTTCCTTAAGTCTGGCACTGACAATCTTCAGGTCTTCCGGATTGTCGATCTCGGCACACAGCATGTTCTTAACATCAACGGCCTTGATGTGGCAGGCGCCATCCAGCTCATTAAGAGCCTTTTCGGCATAGCAGTTGGTCTTTCCGGCTTCGCAGTACTCGACGATCTTATTCAGCCACTTCTGCCAGTCTGCGCGGTTGAGTTTGTATAAGGCCTGAGTCTCCAGGGTGTTATCGAAGAATTCAACCCCTACCTTGACGACTTCACCGTCTCTGATAACGGCCTTGAAGTCTTTCTCCGGTAACGGCAGCGTTGTTGAGACCGGCATGCAGCTGCCCTCTTGCTTTAACAGGGCATCGAGCACTTCGTTTTCAAATACCAGATCACCGTGCATCAACAGGATATCATCATCCAGTTGCTCCTTAGCACAGTAGATGCTGTAGATGTAATTGGTCTTATCGTAGATGGGATTCTTGACAAAGGTATACTTCAGAGGCAGTTCCAGAGACTGGCAATAGTTTACCAGTACTTCATCAAACAGCCCGGTGGTCATTACCACTTCTTCAATTCCGGCATCGGCGATCTGCTTCAGCTGCCGGGACAGAATGGTTTCACTGACGGATACTTCCGTCATGCATTTGGGATGTTCACTGGTCAGCACGCCCATGCGGCTTCCCAGTCCCGAATTAAGAATTAACGCTTTCATTAATTATCTGTCTCCTCTTATGTTAAACGTTTCCCTGTGCCAGCATGGCTTCAGCGACCTTCTCGAAGCCGGCGATGTTGCTGCCGACGACGAAGTCACCTTCATGGCCGTACTTCCTGGCGGCCTCGCTGGTCTTGCGGTAGATGTTCTTCATGATGTCCTTGAGTCTGGCGTCGACCTCTTCAAAGGTCCAGGACAGCCTCAGGGAATTCTGGCTCATCTCCAGAGCACTGACCGCTACACCGCCGGCATTGGCAGCCTTGGCAGGCATGAACAGGAATCCGTTCTTCTGATAGGTTTCAATGGCTTCCGGGGTACTCGGCATGTTGGCGCCTTCAGCTACGCACCAGCAGCCGCCGGCCACCAGTTTTTCGGCATCGGCACCGTTGACCTCGTTCTGAGTAGCACACGGTAAGGCGATGTCGCATTTCTCACCCCAGGGTCTTTCCCCGGCGTGGTAGACGCTGCCGGCAACCTGGTCAGCGTATTCGCTGATCCGGCCCCTTCTGACCTGTTTGATCTGCTTGACGACATCAAGATCGATGCCGTTGGGATCGTAGATGTAGCCGGAGGAATCGCTCATGGTAACGACCCTGGCTCCTAACTGCTGAGCCTTTTCACAGGCATAGGTAGCGACGTTGCCGCTGCCGGACACTAATACCGTCTTGCCAGCCAGGCTCTTGCCGGCCTGCTTCAGCATTTCATCGGTGATGTATACCAGGCCGTAGCCGGTAGCCTGCGTACGGGCTAAAGAACCGCCATAGGATAATCCCTTGCCGGTGAGGACCCCTTCATAAAGACCGGTGATTCTCTTGTACTGACCGTACAGATAACCGACTTCGCGGGCTCCCACGCCGATGTCGCCGGCGGGAACGTCTTCATCCGCACCGACATACTTGAACAGTTCGGTCATGAAGCTCTGGCAGAAGGCCATTACTTCGCGGTCACTCTTGCCATGGGGGTCAAAATCACTGCCGCCCTTGCCGCCGCCGATCGGTAATCCGGTCAGCGAATTCTTGAAGATCTGTTCAAAGCCCAGGAATTTCAGAATGCTCTGATTTACGGACGGATGGAAGCGTAAGCCGCCCTTGTAGGGGCCGATGGCATCGTTGAACTGGACCCGCCAGCCGGTATTGACCCGGACTTTGCCCTGATCATCGATCCAGGGAACCCGGAAGGAGATGATGCGGTCCGGTTCGACCAGTCTTTCCAGAACGCCGCTACGCCGGTAAGCTTCCTCATTAGCTTCGACAGCAGGCTTTATCGATTCGAGAACTTCTCTGGCGGCCTGCAGGAATTCCTTTTCATTCGCATACTTGACAGCCAGCTTATCATAGACTTCTTTTACATATGACATAACAAAACTCCTTGGTAGTTTACCCCTGTTAACATTATAGCCTATTTACCCTTCTTATGACAGCCAAAGTAGCATTTCCAACTATTTTTTCGCACTGTCGGAAAGGCCGGGATTATTCAGCGGAAATCCTTAAGAAAATGTGAAGAAATGATGTGGAATCGTGTGAAAACGGGGAAATATTTGTATTATTTGCCCTTATTATTTATAATTAGTTAGGTGATTTGATGATAGGATACCCCAACCGCAAGGGCGGTTTTGAAGAAAAGCACGACATCAGCTATGCCCACCGCGGCATGTCCCTGGAAGACGACATTAACGCCACCAACAAGCACTATCTTGACAATGACATTGCGGCCATTTACAAGAAGCCTACCCCGGTGACGATCGTTTCCGTTGATTACAAGAGCCGGGAGACCGCCAGGATCACGGAAGCCTATTTCCAGGTCCCCTCGACCACCGACTATAACGGTGTCTACCGGGGCAAGTACGTCGACTTTGAAGCCAAGGAGACCCACTCCAGGACTTCGATGAATCTGAACATCATCCACCCTCATCAGATCAAGCATTTGGAAAGAGTCGTCAAGTATGGCGGTATCGCTTTCCTGATCGTCCGTTTCGTCGCCTACGAAGAGACCTACTTCGTAAGATTTGAAGACTTCAGTTTCAAGATGCGCTCGCAGACTGCCAAGAGCATCAAGCGCGAATGGTTCCAGGAAAAAGGATACCTGATTCCCTATAGATACAATGCCCCGGTCGACTATCTGAAGGCTGTCGACCGCATCATTGATGGAGGTAATGTTAATGAGTGAACAGCAGGATAATGCCGCAAAACTGGCTGCCAGACAGGCTGCCAGACAGGCTGCCAGAAAGAAATACCGCAGAAAGCGCCGGAACCGGGCCATCGTTAATACCCTGATGGGGTTTGTGGTCTTCTGCGCCATTTTGGGCGTCGTCAGTTCGGTCAGCATCGTCGCGATGGTCATGAACAAGAGCGACGTCGTACTGGACATCAGCGACCTCAAGAGCAATGAAGTTTCCATGGTCTACGATGATCAGGGTAACGAGATCGCCCGGCTGGGCAAGGAACAGCGTATCAACGTTCCCTACTCCCAGATGCCGCAGGTCGTCATCGACGCCTTCGTCTCCGTTGAGGACTCCCGTTACTTTGAGCACATCGGCTTCGACCTTCCCCGTTTCGCCAAGGCCTTCCTGGAGAACATCAGGACCCTGAGCTTTGCCCAAGGCGGTTCGACCATCACGATGCAGGTTATCAAGAACTCCTACTTTGCGGTCGACACCATCGCCGAGAAGAGCATCGGCCGAAAGATCCAGGAGATCTACTATTCAATCAAGGTAACCAATGTCGTATCCAAGGAGAAGATCCTGGAATTATACATCAACAAGGTCAACTACGGTGCGGCCGCCCGTGGCATCCAGGTCGCTGCCGACTACTACTTCGGCAAGGATACTTCCGAAGTAACCCTGGTCGAAGCCGCCCTGCTGGCCGGCGTCGTCAACGGACCTAACGACTACAACCCCTATTTCCATCCGATCGCTTCCCAGACCCGAACCGAAGACGTTCTCTACCTGATGCATCTGCACGGCTATCTGACCGATGAGGAATATGAACTCGCCTGCAAGGTCAACGTCATCGACCTGGTAGTCGGACGCAAGGGCAAGACCTACGAAGACGGCAAGACCATTCCCAATCAGGCCTACATCGATACGGTCATTGATGAACTGGAAGACGTCTACGAGATCGACCCCTACTCCACACCGGTAAGAGTCTATACCGCCATGAACCAGCAGGTTCAGGCCTATTGCGACAAGATCAGCAACGGTGAAGTCATCAAGTTCAAAGACCAGTACATCAACTATGCCACCGCCATCGTTCAGAACCAGACCGGTCTGATCGTCGGTTTGTGCGGCGGACGTAACTATGACCGGGCCCGTAAGTTCAACTATGCGACCCAGTCCAGGCTGCAGCCGGGTTCCACGGCCAAGGCCGTTCTCACCTACCCTCTGGGCTTTGAGTACTGCGGCTTATCTACCTCATACTATTACATGGATGAACCGATCCAGTGGACCGGAACCAGCGTTACCATCCGTAACGATACCGGCACCTACTACGGTCAGGTATCAATACAGCGTGCCTTCTGTTCATCCTATAACATTCCGGCCGTCAAGACCATGAAGATGGTAATTCAGACCGTCGGCAATGCCCGGATCAGAAAATACATCACCGGCATGGGCTTCTCCAAGAGTACGGCCGATTACTTCAATGAACAGTTCGCCATCGGCGGTGCCAACTTCCTGGCTTCACCGTTACAGATGGCCGGTGCCTGCAGTGCCATCCTCTCCGGAGGCAAGTATACCCAGCCGCACACCATCACCAGAATCGAATTCATCAACAGCACTGAAGACCCGATCACCCCGGCCTTCACCCATAATCAGGTACTGTCCGCCGGCGCTGCCTGGCTGACCAGTTTCCTGATGAAGGTCAACGTTGACAACTCCAACATGACGGAAAGCGACGTCAAGGCCCAGACCCGTGTAACGGTCTTCAAGAGAGGCTATGATGTCTACGGCAAGACCGGAACCACCAGCGTACCGGATGCCATCGCCAAGAAATACAAGACCGCCAGCTCCTCCGCCAAGGATACCTGGCTGCTGGCCGGCACCAATGATTTCTCAATTTCTTCCTGGCTCGGTTATGACTATGAGAACCACTCCTCCAAGAATGACGTTCTCACCAACAATGACCGTAAGAAGCATCTGGACTCCGTCGCCGTCAAGGGAATTCTGGACACTCTGGAAAAAGCCTACGGCAAGCCGAAGAACAAGAACCCAATGCCTTCAACCGTTACCATGATCGACCACATCAGAGGTCTGTATCCTTATACATCCCTGCCTCTGTATGCCGATGCCAAGTATGAGACTCACGGTCTGATCCTGAACAACTATGCTCAGGTCGAGCAGTACGAATCGCCGGCTTCCATCGAAGCTCTCGATTCCCTGATGGTATACTCGGATGACAAGCAGAACGTCACCATCGTCTTCAGCCCCTATCCGGATACCTCCAAGATGACTACGGCTTCCAACAAGATTTCCATCACCAACGGTTCCAAGACCATCAGCGGTACCCGAGTCTATCACTCTACCTGGATCGACGGTGTCGTTCAGTATCATGTTGTGATCAGAGACCAGCTCGGCAATGTCCTGGCGGATCTGACCCCGAACACCAATAACTTCGTCTGGAGTCCGGAGAAGAAATTCACGGAGACCACCACGCTTACCGTCTCGGTAAACTACAGGTATTCCAAGACTCCGCTCCAGTCCAACACCCTCACAAGAGCCGTGACGGTCAAGGGAACCCATAATCCGATCCCGGATCCGATTCCGGAGCCGATCCCGGAGCCCTAAGGCTTCCTGAGCAAAAAAAAGACGAACCCTCTTCAGGGAAAATCCTGAGCAGGGTTCGTTTCTTTTTACTTAATGTTACTTATCGGCCTGACAGCGGCAGAAATCCGTGAAAGGACAGCCCTCACACTGAGGCTTGCGAGCCTGGCAGCGGTAGCGGCCGAAATGGATCAGCAGATGGTGCAGATGGCTCCACTGCTCACGGGGAAACTGTTCCATCAGCTTTTCCTCCACCTTCTCCACCGTATCGTTTTCCCCGGCTAACCGTAAGCGGATGGATACCCGGTGTACATGGGTGTCCACGGCGATGGCCGGGACCTTGTAGCCTTCCGAAAGGATGACATTGGCTGTCTTGCGGCCGATGCCCGGCAGCTTCACCAGCTCTTCCATGGTATCAGGAACTTCCCCGTTGTGATTTTCAACCAGCTCCCTGGCTAAAGCCTTGATGTTGGCGGCCTTGTTGCGGTAAAGGCCGATGGAACGGATGATCGCCTCCAGGTCTTTAATGTCTGCCTGAGCAAGGCTTTCCGGATCGGGATAGCGGGCAAACAGTTCTCTAGTTACCCGGTTCACCGAGACATCGGTCGTCTGGGCGGACAGGGTCACCGCGACGGCCAACTGAAACAGGCTGCCGTAATTGAGCTCACAGCCGGCTTGGGGAAACATCAGATCGAGCTGTTCATAGATGTACTGGGTCCTGCTAACGGCCATTTTTGCTCCAGTTGCTCAGGATCCGGTTGATGTAGCGGACATCGACCTTCTTCTGAATACTGGCCTCCCTTAAGGCATCGAGGACGGTTTCCTCCCCGTATTCACTCAGCCAGTCGGCAATGGCAGTCGTCTCCATCTGGGACAGTACCCTTCCGAATTCCGTCTCAAAGATCTGGAAGACATCCTGAGAAACGCTCTTCTCCTCTTCCCACTCGAAGATGCCGGAGATGTCAAAGACGATCCGGCGGCTCTTGGTGGTGATCTTCAGATAGCCCTTCTTGTTCAGATCGCTGACGGCCTTGTCGACCTGCTGAATGCTAAGCCCGGTCTGCTGGCAGAGAGTATCAAGCGAGATGCTGCGGCCATGCTGGTTGTCAAAGTCGATCATCAAGAGGATCAGAGCCTGTTCGCTGGTCACCGGCAGTCTGTTCAGATTATCCAGTATCCAGTCGCGCCGGGATACATAGTTTTCCTCATACCATTTCTTCATGTTAATGTGCCTCCTGTCAAAGGTGTTTTCCTAAATCGGCATTTGTGTTAAAATCATATCTGAGGTGTTAAGCAGTGATTAAAAGATTCATATTCTACCTGACCGTGTCAGCTCTGCTGGTAGTCGGTACCTATCGCTTCTATAAGTCCTATCAGCCCAAGGAAGCGGAGGTCGTCAAGGAGACCATTCAGTTCCGGATCTCACCGCTTTTCTATGAGCAGTCCATCGATGACTACATCATGACGGCGGACGGTTCCGTCTGCATCCTGTTCTACCAGGAAGACAGTCTGAATTCCCTCTACGTGTTTGACACCATCCTGGCCCGGATCCTGGAGCAGTACAACCTCAAGTCGCTGGACAATCTGGTCTACTGCAACCTCACGGAAATATCCGATGCCAGCATCACCTACACCAAGAATCACTGGGGGTTCTATACGATGCCGGCCTTCGTCAATCTGCAGTACAAGGAAGGCGTGCTGACCGTTCACAGTTCCCTGGAATGGAACAGTGCTTCCACCCTGACCTATGCGATGGTGGAAAACTGGCTGATCAACAACAAGATCATCAATCCCTCATTACCTAACAGCTAACTTCCCGCGGGAAGTTTTTTTACGCCCGTTTTTAGCAGATAGGCGTCCTGCTGACGGTGGACCTCCTGGAACCCCTTCTTAAGGTCACGGCAGCACAGTTCGATCTCCCGGCTGCTGTCATACCCTCTTAAGGGTTCCAGCTTGTCAGCGCAGTAGATGATCATCGACAGCGGTGCTTCGTCCTCACCCAGGCAGTGATTCTCCACGGCCTTGAGGATCTCCTCATCCGTCATCCTGTAATATCTTTCCAGAAGCCGGCGGGCAACGAACTGATGCCAGACGGCCCGGTTCTCCTTCAGGCGATTTGGGTAGTAGAGTTTCATGTACATCAGGCTGGTTTCATCATCCAGATCCTTGGCGATGTCGTGATACAGACCGGCCAGCCAGGCTTTTCTTTCATCAAGATGATTCCGGCGGGCAATCTCGGCCGAAAGCCGGGCCACGCTTCTGACATGCAGCTGGCGGTGGGGCTTTAAGGGCTCGGTAGCGATGGAATCGGCATACAGCCCCTTTTCCATGATGTACCGGCGGACCGGCTTTCCGATCCAGCGGAAATCGCCCTTTCTGACCTGAGCAGCCTGATCATTCAGTTCTTCCGTCACATAAGTGACATTTCCCAGTTCCGGATCACCGGTCTGATGGCCCGGGCAGATGAAAGCAACGCTCCTGTGCGCGCTTGAGAGTTTCTCTAATACGCTTTTACGGTCGCGGCAGTTGGCATAATTGACCGTCCGCCAGCCACGCCGGGGGCTTAAGGCCCGCTTCAGCATGATGTAGCGATTAGAAAAGTCTGCTTCGCAGTCTTCATCAACCGCTGCAAACCAGACTTCAGACAGGCCGTATTTTTCCTTCAGTACCCTTGCCAGCTGAAGGTGTCCTTCATTGACGGGATCAAAGGTGCTGATGATCAGACCGGCTCTTTTCATTTGGGCAGCCTGATGACCGGTTCCTTCAGGTTCTTCCGGTATACGGTGATCTTTCTTCCCAGCTGACTGACAATGTCACAGTGACAGCTGACGGAGATATCAATGGCCAGTTCACTGGCCGGTATTTCACAGTTGTTCAGCACCGAGATCTTGACGAGTTCATGAGCGTCCAGCACTTCGTCAATGCTGGCGATCACGTTTTCGTTCAGACCGTTCTTGCCGATCATTACCAGCGGTCTTACCGTATTAGCCAGACCCTTCAGGTACTGTTTCTGCGTTTTCGTTAACATCAAATCATCGCCTTTCTTTCGCTGATGGTTATTCTCCTGTCACAATGGATCCGGATGGCCTCCAGATGGCCGCTGATGCACAGCCAGCCGACACCGCTGATGCAGACATCGCGCTTGCCGCAGCCGCCCTTGAAGGAGGTTATTCTGAACTGGGAGAGTTTCCTGGCGGTCACCGGGGCAAACAGTTCACCGAAGTGCTCCTGCCACAGCCGGTCGCCATTTTCCAGTTTTCCCCTTTCCAAGGGACAGAGATTCGATATGTAGGCTACCAGGGAGACCTGACGGCAGCCGACCAGATCGATCCGGGCAATACCGCCCAGAGCCAGGGTCTGATCTCCTGACAGCTGATAGATCCGCGGCCTGATCCTGGCGATCGGCAGGATCTTCTTCAATCCCCCGGTCGTCAGATAGCTCTGCGCGCTGCCATCCGCCACCAGTCCGACCGTATCGACAATGGTTCCATACTGACTGGGGAGATAGTTGAGGCTCAGCGTGGTGCTGGGATGACGGTTGACCGTCAGTTTCTTTTCTTCCAGCAGATCGTTGATCACGGTGCTCTTGCCGACGTTGGCAATGCCGGCCATGATCAGATCTTCATCCTGATGCTGGTGGGCGGTCAGGGCGAATCTCTCGCGGAAACCGTCGTCAAAACCGCGGAACAGCATTTCCAGGCATCTGAGGTGTTTCTGTTTCAGCTGTCCGGTTATATAATCCCTGATCTTGTCCTCGCTGACCCCTTCCGGCAGCAGATCGCACTTGTTGACGATGAGGACAAAGTCCCGTTTCTGAAAGAACGGAACGAAATCAGAATTGAATGAAGTTGCCAGATCGATGACGTCGACGATCCAGAAGAAACAGCCTTTCAGCTGCTCAAGCATCTTCAGATCCGTCATCGGTTCGATCCGGGTTTCCTTATGGGAATCGTAGTGGATCATCCGGAAACAGCGCTGGCAGTATTCCATGCCGCTTCTGACGACATAGCCTTCGCCCAGCGGATCTTCCATCTGCAGGATGGCTCCGCAGCCCTTGCACTTGACGGTTTCCATCTTATCCGAAGAACTTGATGAAGAGGATGTACATGCCTAACAGGATCAGGCCGACGAACAGGACGACGATGATCTTGTTCAGGATGTCGGAGAGCCGTTCCGCCTTGGATTCTCTTTCGTAATGACGCTTGTAATCTTCTTCGCCGACTTCCGTATCGTCACTCACCGTCTGGATCTTCTGGGTGATCTTGAACTGCGGCATGCCGGTCTCATCGATGTATGATACCTTGGACTGGTTGATGTAGGTCTGCTGCGTACTGGTCAGATCAAAGCCGTTGTCCATCGATTCACTGATGGCGCTCTTCTCCTGGGGCCGCAGGATCTCTTCTTCCGGCTCCGGTTCGGCTTCCATTTCCAGCAGTTCGCCGAAATCGTCAACGACAGCCATTTCATTGGTGAAGGTCTCCATGGTGCTGATCTTTTCACTCAGATCGGCAGCCTTGGTCTCTTCCTCCTTAACGGTCTCCATTTCCACGGTCGGGATGGAAATCTTCAGGTCTTCGACCTTCTGGTCGACATCATAGTTATTCTCATCCTTGAAGGGATTGTTGAACGGCACGGTATTGATCACGGCCGTGGTATCATCGACATAATCTTCGCCCAGACCCAGGACATCCGAACTGACGGAACGGGATGACAGGTCGAGCTGCTGCTGCATGTAGCTGAAGGTATCGCCGCTGGCTTCCTTCTTTTCCATCGCCGGTTCTCTGTCCATCGCTTCGGAAAGATCGGAGAGAACATTCATGTTGATGGTCTCATCCAGATAGCTGGAGGCAACCTCATCACCGGAGACGGTCGGAACTTCAAAGGTATCGGAGATGACGATGTCGTCTTCCTTATTGTCATCCTCTTCCTCTTCTTCAGCTTCCCGGATCTCCTCATCAGCCTGCTCGATGATCTCTTCGTCATCTTCGACAACCGGATTATCCCGGGTGAATTCGGTTTCCAGAACGAAGTCATCGTCGGTTTCCGGGGTTTCCTCGGCTTCCAGCGCGGTCTCCAGTTCCTCGGTATGACGGTCCGGCCAATCCGGTTCCTGAATTACGAAGGAGTCCAGATTCTCGCGCTTATCATCATCGTCATCATCGAGAACGGCGATGAAGGAGGCCGTTTTCTCACCGGGTCCCACCTTGCTCAGAGCGGCAGCCGGCTTTTCCTCTTCCCTGGCCGGTTCTTCAACGGAAACTTCCTTTACCGGAACATAGGCCTCGGCCTTCTCGGCCGGTTTGGCCGTCTTGCGGCCACCGGACAGTACCAGTACCGCGCCGGCGATCAGGGAAGCAATGGCTCCGCCGATGCCCAGATACAGCTGGGTCAGGATGCTCTTGAAGGCTGCGATCTTATAGAAATAGGTCAGAAAACCGAAAGCGCTGACGACGCTCAGCAGATACACGAGTATCAGCAGTAATATCCTGTTCAGAGTCTTCATCCTTTAAACCTCCAATTGAATTTCTTCAAAACTTTTAACGGGCTTATCCTGAGGAATGTCCACGATCCGGGCTTCCTCTATCCCATTTATATGATACCAGTTTTTCAGGGTTAATGAATTGGAAAAACGTGCTTCCTTGTTCATTAACGCGATGTCCTTGGCCTTGGTTTCCACCAGGCCTTCATCCGAGATCAGATTCAGGCTGTCATTGAGCCCCAGAGCCAGGGAAATGGTGATCTTATGCGGGTTGGTCTTGTTCTTCTTGGCAATCAGAATGCCCTTGGTAGCCCTTCTGGTGACGTCCAGATCGTTGATCTTCAGGCGCTTGGAACCGCCCTTTTCGGTCAGATAGACCATCTCGGACTGGCCGGAGATGATGGCCATGGCTCCCAGCTGATCCTTTTCGGTCAGCTTGACGGCCTTGACGCCCTTGGCCCTGACACCGGTTTCGGGGATCTCTTCCAGGGCATACCTGAGAGCATAGCCGTCATTGGTCACCAGGGCGACGTCGTCGTTCTGATAAGCCAGGGAGGCGGCGATGATGCGGTCTCCGTCATCCAGCTTCATGGCCAGTGAGGAGCGGCTGTTGCGCTGCAGCTGCCATTGCGGCAGCAGGCTGCGCTTGATCATGCCGCCGGCGGAAGCGTGGACGATCCAGCAGTAGGAATTGAAGTCCTTGACCATCACTCCGGAGACGAACTTCTCGGAGTTGTTGATCTTGACGATGCTGGAGATGTGCTGGCCGATGTCCTTCCACTTGGCTTCATTGATCTGATAGACCGGAATGGAAACGTACTCACCGCTTTCAGCAAAGGCCAGCAGCGTATCGACGGTATCACACTCACACCAGCCGACCAGCTGATCGTCTTCCTTCAGACCGGTAATGGTATTGGGCGAAGCATTGTAGGAGCGCATTGAGACTCTCTTGATGTAGCCGTCGTGGCTCAGGGTGATGACCACGTGCTCATTGGCGATCATCGCCTTCTTCTCGATGGTCAGATCGGATATCTGATGCTCGATGTCGGTCAGGCGGTCCTTGCCGAACTTGTCAGCGATGCCCTCAAGCTCCCGGCACATCACTTCATTGAGCTTCTTCTCATTCTCAATGATCTCCTTGAGTTCCTTCAGTTCCTGAACCAGCCGGGCAAATTCTTCCTTCAGCTGGAAGACGTCGGTATTGGTCAGGCGGTAGAGCCGCAGGGTCACGATGGCCTCAGCCTGCGGTTCCGTGAACTCATACTTGTCCATCAGCCGGCGCTTGGCATCACCCTTGTCCTTGGAGTGGCGGATGATCTTGATGATCTCATCGAGGATGCTGACGGCCTTGATCAGGCCTTCCAGGATGTGGCATCTTTCGATCCGCTTGTTGAACTCGTAGTGGCTGCGGGCGATGATGACTTCCTTGCGGAAACCGATGTAGGCATCCAGGGATTCCAGCAATCCCAATAACATCGGACGCTGATTGACGATGGATACCATGTTGTAGTTATAGTAGACCTGCAGATCGGTATTCTTGTACAGGTAATTCAGGATGTTCTGGGCATCGACTTCGTTCTTGATGTCCACGACGACCCTTAAGCCGTTGCGGTCGCTCTCATCCCGGACATCGAGAATGCCGTCGATGTCCTTGTTGAAGCGGATCTCATCGATCTTCTTGACCATGTTGACCTTGATCACTTCATAGGGTATTTCGGTGATGATGATCTGCTGGTTGGTCTTGTTCTTTTCAATTGCGGCCCGGCCTCTGACCACGATGCGGCCCTTACCGCTGGTGAAGGCTTCCCGGATCCCTTCAATTCCCTGAACGATGCCGCCGGTCGGGAAATCAGGTCCCCTGACGATCTGCATCATCTCATCGAGGGTGCAGTTGGGATGATTGACCCGGTAGACGGTACCGTCGATGATCTCCTTCAGGTTGTGAGGCGGGATGTTGGTGGCGTAGCCGGCCGCAATGCCGGTTGCTCCGTTGACCAGCAGGTTCGGGAACATCGCCGGTAAGACGGTCGGTTCGTTCTCCGAGTCATCAAAGTTGGGAGCCCAGCTGACGGTATCCTTGTCGATGTCCTCCAGCATGGTCTCGCTGATTGGGGCCAGTCGGGCTTCGGTATAACGCATGGCTGCCGGCGGATCATCGTCGATGGAGCCGTTATTGCCGTGCATGGTGACCAGCGGATGGTTGATCTTCCACTGCTGAGATAATCTGACCATCGCTTCGTAAACGGAACTGTCGCCATGGGGATGGTAGTTGCCGATGACGTTGCCTACCGTCTTGGCGCTCTTTCTGAAGGCCTTGTCGGAGGTGTTGCCGTCCTTGTTCATGGCATACAGGATCCTTCTCTGGACCGGTTTCAGGCCATCTCTGGCATCCGGCAGGGCACGGTCCTGAATGATGTACTTGGCATAATCACCGTATCTCTCCGAGATCAGGTCATCCAGGGGAGCCTTGACAACGGTTGATTCCTTTACAGGTTCATTTTTCTTCATTGGCTAGCCCTCCTGCAGCTGATACTTGTCTTCCAGGGTAAAGGTTACGAAGTCCTCGATCCATTCCCTTCTGATGTCAGCCTTGTCACCCATCAGGATGTTGAACTTGCGGTCGGTGGAAATGCCGTCATCGACGGAAACCTGGATCAGCGTCCGGGTCTCCGGATTCATGGTGGTATCCCACAGCTGATCGGCGTTCATTTCACCCAGGCCCTTATAGCGCTGGATCTCCACCTTGCCGTATTTCTGCCTGATGTCTTCCAGCTCATCATCATTGTAGGCATACATGACCTCCTTGCCCTTGGTCGCCATGTAAAGCGGCGGTAAGGCCACATAGACCTTGCCGGCATCAATGAGCGGGCGCATGTAGCGGAAGAAGAAGGTCAGCAGCAGTACCTGAATGTGGGCACCGTCGGTGTCAGCATCCGTCATGATGATGACCTTGTCGTAGTTGGAATCCTCCACGGCAAACTCATCGCCGAAACCGGCGCCGATGGTATAGATCAGGGTGCTGAGTTCTTCATTCTTCAGTATTTCGGCCTTGCTGGCCTTTTCGGTATTCAGGACCTTTCCCCTTAAGGGAAGAATGGCCTGGTATTTGGAATCGCGGCCCTGCTTGGCGCTGCCGCCGGCGGAATCGCCCTCGACCAGGAACAGTTCCTTGCGCTTGGCGTCCTTGGAATTGGCCACGGCCAGCTTGCCCGACAGTAATCGCTCCTGCTTGACCTTCTTGGTGCCGTTACGGACCTCTTCCCGGGCCTTTCTTGCCGCTTCCCTCGCCTGGTAGGCGCGGATCATCTTTCTGACCAGGGCATCAGCGGTTTCCTTGTTCTCCTGCAGCCAGAAGGACAGTTTCTCGCTGACGACATTGTCGACAATGTTGCGGGCTTCCGGGGTTCCCAGCTTGCCCTTGGTCTGGCCTTCGAACTCCAGCAGATCCTCGGTGATCGCCAGCGATACCACGGCTGTCAGACCCTCACGGATGTCGGAGCCGTCGAGATTGCTGTCTTTTTCCTTCAAAAGACCGTTATTGCGGGCGTAATCGTTGAAGGCCTTGGTAAAGGCTGATCTTAAGCCGACCACATGGGTACCGCCGTCGGTAGTCCGGACGTGGTTGACGAAGGAATAGACGTTCTCCTGAACGGTATCGACATACTGGAAGGCACAGTCGACGTTGATCTTCTTATTGCCGCCGGAGATGGTGACGATGTCGCTCAGTGGTTCCTTGTCCTCATGCAGATATTTGATATAGGCCATCAAGCCGTTGTCGTAGCAGAATTCATCCTTCAGACCCTGCTTCTCATCAATCAGGACCATCTTCAGCCCGTTGGTCAGGAAAGCAGCCTCCCGGACTCTTTCCTTGATGGTGGTATGGTTGTATTCGATGCGGCCGAAGATCTTCTTGTCGGCCAGGAAGCGAACCTTGGTGCCGGTCTTGGTGGTCGGGCCCAGCTTGATCAGCTTGCCGATCTTGGAACCGCCGTTTTCAAAGCGCATCTGCCAGATGAAGCCGTTATAGCAGGTGGTGACTTCCAGCCATTCGCTTAAGGCGTTGACCACGGAAGCGCCGACCCCGTGCAGACCGCCGGCCGTCTTATAGCCGGTTTCACTGGAGAACTTGGCTCCGGCATGGAGCTCGGTAAAAATGACCTGAATGGTCGGAACGCCGGATTCGTGCCTGCCGGTCGGCATGCCTCTTCCTTCGTCCTCCACGCAGATGACGTTGTTCTTTTCTATGGTAACCCTGATGCACTTGCCGTAGCCGTTGAGGGCTTCGTCCATGGCATTGTCCATGATCTCCCACACCAGATGATGCAGGCCATGGTAATCGGTCGAGCCGATGTACATGCCCGGTCTCTTTCTGACGGCATCAAGGCCTTTAAGTATCTGAATACTTTGTTCGTTGTACTTGTTTTCAGGCATAACAAAAAACTCCTCAAGATAATTATACCAAAAATCAGAGGAAAATTCTCCTCTGACGCATAATTAATTGGATTTTCAACTATTTTTCATCTGGCGGCAATAATATAACGGCTATCGGCAATTCAGAATAGATTAAATCAGTATTTCACCGGGATTATATCTTGCCGATATTCCCTTTAATCTTTTGGCTTTTCCGAAGTAAAACCGCTTTCCAAAGCGGTTTTCTGATAAGTAACATGTAACTGTTTATTATGACATCAGTTCTTTCCAAACTGATCGATGAACTGCTGTTCGGAGATCACCGGAATGCCCAGCTGGGCCGCCTTCTGATTCTTGCCCGAGGTTGAGGTAATGTCGTTATTGATCAGGAAGCTGGTCTTGCCGGTTACCGAACCGGTGACCTTTCCGCCCTGGGATTCGATGTAGGCCTTCAGCTCATTGCGGTTTCGGAACTGGTAAACATCGCCGGTGACCACGAAGGTCAGGCCGGCACAGCCAGATCCGCTGGCCTTCTGTTCTGTTTGAGTTACTCTAACCTGCGACAAAAGCCGTTCCAGTTCCCGGAAATTATCGTCATTCTGCATCCATCTGATGAAGGAAGTGCTCTTTTCCGGCCCGATTCCGTCAATATGGGCAAAATGATCCATTTCCCGCGTCTCTCTGGCCTTTTGGATAAGATCATTGAACTGATACGCTGACAGAAGTTTCCTGGCGACATCGACACCGCACATCGGTATGGTCAGGGCGACCAGCAGCTTTTCGGCATCGATCTCCCGGGCTTTTTCAATGGCCGCCAGCAGGTTGGACTCACTCTTATCGCCAAAGCCTTCCAGGGCTGCGATCTCTCCCTTATGTTCATTCAGCCGGTAGATGTCGGCATTTTCCCTGATCCAGCCTTCATTGATGAAGCGGTTGAGGGTCTGTTCACTCATGCCATCGATGTCGGCTCCCATCTTGGAGACAAAGCGGGCAAACTTGCGCAGTTTCTTGGCTGAGCAGTTGGGGTTCATACATACCAGTGATCTGGTGCCGCTGTTTTCGGATACTCTGATCTGAGTGGGGCTGCCGCAGATCGGGCAGTGCTCGGGGATGATCAGTTCCCCTTTTCTTTCGTTTACTCGTATGACCTTCGGGATGATCTTGTTGGCCTTGATAACCTCGATCTTCGTTCCCTGATCGCCGATTCCCAGTCTTTCACACTCGCTGATGTTGCACAGGGAAGCTCTCTTGACCACCGTTCCTTCCAGATCGATCGGGGCAAAGATCGCTACCGGGGTGATGGTGGAAGCGGCACAGGACCACTCGATGTGATCAAGAACGCTTTCCCGGGATTCATCCTGCCACTTGAAGGCATAGCCGGCATTGGTGGCGTGATGGCCGGTAACGGAACCCTGGGAGGCGTAGACGGTATCGTCATAGCAGATCACCAGGCCGTCGACCGGATAGGGATTGGCCTTGGTGGTGACCATCCTGGAGAAGCGGTCAATGCTCTTCTGAATATTAACTTCATCAGGAACGCTGATCTCTTCCCTTTCAACCGGCTTGAAGCCCAGTTCTTCCAGAAACCGCATCCTCTCTCCCCAGCTGACGATGTCCTTATCCGTGTGAACCAGGGTAAACGGTATCCATCTTAAGTGCCTTCTGGCCAGTTCGTCGACATCCTTCAGGGTAAGGGAGCCGGAAGCCAGGTTCCGGGGGTTGGCATAATCCTCATCGCTCTCCAGATTGAATCTTTCAAAGTCCTCATAGGAGATGACGGCCTCGCCCCTGATGACCAGATGGCCCTTCTCCTCGATTTTCGGCAGGATGCCGGAAATGGCCTTGGCCAGATGGGTGATGTTGGTACCGATGTGCCCGTCCCCTCTGGTTACGACTTTGGCCAGCCGGCCATTGTCATAGGTGACAACCAGCGTCAGGCCATCCAGCTTCCAGGACAGCCAGATCTTTCTTCCCTGCGCCCATTTGACCAGATCGCTGACCTTCTTGGTCTTGGCTAAGGAAAGCGCGGAGAACTCATGGGCCTCCTTCTGGCCGGCCACATTGTCCTCAGAGACCTTATTGGTCGGGCTGTCCGACAGAATGATCCCGGTCTCCTCTTCCAGCTTCTTAAGCCGATCGAACTTGGCGTCCCATTCCCAGTCGGTCATCAGTTCGTTTCGGCCGTTATAATACGCATCGCTGGCCCGGTTTAGTTCTTCGACCAGCAGCTGCATTTCCCTTCTCTTATCATCCATTAGCTTTACCTCATCATGTATATTTTAGCAGAAAACCGGCCTGATGTTTCACTGTTGACAACTGCCGGCCGGTAGTTTTAAATTGTAAGGTGTTAATGAAGGAGGTGCGTTTTCATGATCAAGATCATCCTGGCCTTACTGTTCGGCTATCTGGTCGGATCGATTCCCGGAGCGCTCATCATCGGCAAGAAGTTCTATGGCGGCAAGGACATCCGTCAGGAAGGCAGCGGCAATCTCGGCGCTACCAATGCCGGCAGAGTACTGGGAAAAAAGGCCTTCTTCCTGGTCAGCCTGCTGGATGGTGCCAAGGGCTTTCTGGCCTACTGGCTGAGCTATCAGTTCACTCCCGAATACGCCATCTACGTGGCTCTGGGACTGGTGGTGGGACATTGTTACCCGCTATTCGCGCAGTTTACCGGCGGCAAGGGCGTGGCTACCAGTGCCGGCATCTTGATGGCGATGGCTCTGTGTCAGAAGAACATCTGGCTGTTCGTAATACCCCTGGCTGTCATGGTGGGAATCCTGCTGACGGTCAGGATCATGTCCCTGGCCAGCATGAGCGCCTATGTGGCGGCGGCGATAACGACGTTTGTTACCGACCCCAACCCGGCGGACCGCATCGTCATCACCCT
Source organism: Erysipelotrichaceae bacterium (assembly GCA_017445225.1). GTDB lineage: Bacteria > Bacillota_I > Bacilli_A > Erysipelotrichales > Erysipelotrichaceae > RUG521. The sequence goes on from JAFSUN010000010.1 coordinate 55,436, forward strand.
GCTGTGCCTGTTTGTCATCTGGCGCCACCGGGCCAACATTAAGAGACTGTTAAAAAAAGAAGAACCGAAGTTCCGGATCGGATGAGTTCCGATCCTTTCTTTCGGCTCTAATAACCGTTCAGATGGTGTTCCTTCATGTAGGAAGGATAGTCGAAGAAGCAGATGTCCATGTCCATCCGGGTATCGCTGCCGGGCACCTTGCCGCTGGAGGTAAACTGCCAGATCTTCACGTCGGTGACCTTGGCGGAATGGGACTTGACCTCCCACTGGGCACTCCATAAGTCGTATTTGGCGCGGTTTTCGCTGTTTACCCGGGTCAGGACCGACATGCTGGAATAGATGGCCACCTTATAGCCCTTTTCCACCAACGGTGCGCAGAAGACATCGATGATCTCGTTGAAGGCCTTGTCGGAAAGCTGCTTCTGGGCCTTGGCCTCGATGTCCAGGCAGACCGGATATTCAAACTTCTTGCCCGCGATGTTCTTCAGGAAACTCTCCGCTTCCCTTAAGGCCGCTTCATTGTCGCCGGCGTTGAGATAATGGTAGACACCGACCTTGACGCCTACCGAGCGGGCCCGGGCATAGTTCTTTTCAAAGCGGACATCTCTGCTGGTACCGTAGCCCTCCCGGATGATCGCAAAGTCGATGCCGAAGTCCTTCATCTTCTTCCAGTCGGAAGTGCTGAGGTCGTATTGCCAGGTGGAAACATCAACGCCATAGGAGAATCCGTCGATGACATTGACCGGCACGGTGGCAACGTACCTGCCGTCCCTGGAGCCGATGGTAATGGTGGCTTCCCCGACCTCATGGGCACTCACCACGCCGCTGTTATTAACGGAACAGATGCTCTCATCAGAACTGAAATAGGCCAGTTCCCCGTACTTGGTGATGCGGAACTGGAACTTCTTCCCCTTCATTAACGGCATCGCCTTGGGTGACACGGTCATCTTCTGGGCCGGTATCGTCACCTCGATGCTGCCGGAAAGGCCGCTGTCATCCCGGCTGAAAGCCCGGATGGTGGTGGTGCCGAAACCGACGGCCGTGATCTTGCCGTCACGGTTGACCCTCGCCACGCTGTCATCATCGGCATAGTAGACCAGCTTGCGGTCACTGTACTTGCCGGTCAGATGGGCCTTGGCATAGTAGTCATTGCCCTGGGATATTATCACCTTTTTCTCATCGATCTGCAGCCTGGCTGCCGGATCGTAAACTTCGATCTTGTAGGTTCCCCTTCCCTGATCACCGGTTACCTCGACATAATCGCTGCAGACAATGTCAGTCTGCACCACGCCGCTCTTATTGACGCTTACCAGGCCTTTTTGGCTGCGGTAAGTTAATTCACCGCCCAGATCGGAAAAGTCACTGGAGGGGCTTAAAATGAGCTTCTGGCCGACCTTGGTCCTGAGGAAACGGACATTGGTTCCCTGGGCATCGCTGACTGTAACATGGCAGCTGCAGCTGGCGAGCTTGCTGGCGGCGATGACATCGGCCTCGCCGATGGCCAGAGCCCGGACGGAGCCATCGGGATAGACCTTCAGGATCTCGGGATCGCTGCTGGCAAAGCGGACCTCGTCATAGACGAACTGGGGAACTTCCGCCATCTCCAGTTCCCTTAACTCACCCAGATCCAATACGGCTGTTTCTTCCGTAAAGCGCAGATCGACCGGCTCGTAAGGAATATGATTTTTACTGAGATATCTTTCAATCTCGGTATTCTTATAGCAGATGTATTCGCTTCTCTCCCCCAGGGCCTTTTCTCCGATCTCCCTGAGGTTCTGGGCAAAGATCATCCGGCAACTGACGCTGAGGTCTTCATCGCAGCCGAAGGCCCCGTCCCCGAGTCTTTCCAGATTCACCGGCAGAATGATCTCGCTGATGCTTAAACAGTTATGGAACGCCTGATCGCCGATCTCCTTCAGACTGTCAGGCAGATAAACGGTGTTCAGGGCCAGGAAGCCGGCGAAAGAGTTGTTGCCGATCCTTTCAACTGTTTCCCCAATGTAGAGATCCTGCAGGCTGTAGCGGCTCTGGTACCAGGGCGTATCCTCAGCTGAAATATAATCAATGCCCCTGTTACCGGTAAGATGCAGAATGGCAAGTTCATTCATTTCCATAAAGGCGTCTCTGCCCTGACAGCTCACCGGCCAGTAAAGCACATTCATCAGCCCGCAGTTATAGAAAGCCCCTTCTTCCACATTTACAACGCTGTCAGGAATACTGATCTCCACGATTTCCGTACAGTCCAGACTTCCCTGGGCAATCGAAGCTACCGTGTAGCCGTCGATTTCAGAAGGAATGACCAGCGTATCACCGACATTCTCGATATGGGTTATTACCGCACTGCCCTCTTCATTCAGCTCATAATGAAAATCCGGACCTTCTTCGGCATGAACAAAGAAGTCCGGCAATACCGGTACAAGGCAGATCAGTACGGCAAGCAGCAATTTCAGCATTCTGTTCATGACACCATTATATACTTAAACATGCTGAAAGTCATAGAGACTGCCAAATGAAAACGGAAGGACTGTCAGATCCCTCCGTGATCTTTTCTCTGCTTATATCTGCCTTAATGATGCACCTGAAAGCTCTTTCTGATGCCCCAATTCAGCAAAAAACGGCCCAATGGCCGTTATTGCTTAATTTCAGATGATCTTCATCAGCAGTTCCACTGCCAGCACACTCACGCAGGCTCCCGCTGCCACTGTCACCAGGCTCTTGCGCTTATAGGCCAGCAACATGGCTACCGCAAAGCCGGCAACAGCTGCCAATCGGTTATCGGTGACGTAGAAGATGGCCGGTATGGTCATGGCAGCCAGGATCGAATTGGGTATGTAGTAGAGGAATGATCTGATGAAGGGGTTGGTGATGGTCTTCCTTACAAACAGCAGCGGTATTACCCTGATCAGATAAGCCACGCCTCCCATGACGATCAGATAGGCGATAAACGGCATCAGCCATCACCTCCTACCGGAGCCTTAACGGCCATGAAAACACTGGCAGCGACGGCACAGATGATGATCGTAAAGCCGCCCGGCAGCTCTCTTAAGTAAGGCAGATAGAAGAAACAGAGGCTTAAGGCAACGGATATGGCGATGCACATCAGCATGTTTCTGTCATTTTCTCCGGCCGGTACGAATACCGCAATCAGCATCCCGTAGATTGCAATGGAAAGCGAGTCGGTAATGATCGCGGGCAGCACATCCCCTGCCAATACTCCCGCCAAGGTACCCAGGGTCCAGCCCAGATACGGCGGTATCAGAATCCCGAAACAGTACCTCTTATCAAGCCGGTAATCCTTACCCGTACAGACCGCAAAGATCTCATCGGTATTGCACCAGGCAATGATCAGCTTATCAAGAACTGTTGTCTCCGGTTTCAGCTTCTGGGAAAGCACTACGCTCATCAGGAAATAGCGCATGTTGATCACCAGCTGGGTACTGGCCAGTTCGACTAATGAACCCTGAACGGCAATGATCGGCACGGCGGCGATCTGGCCGGCACTAGTCAGATTGGTGGCGGAAATGGCCACGGCCTGCCAGCCCTTAAGCCCGCATCTTAACGCAAAGATCCCGAAAGCAAAGGCTACCGAAAAGTAGCCTATTCCTATTGGTAATCCGTCAATGAGTCCTTTCTTAAAAGTGTTCTCTTCCATAACTACTTACCAAGCATGATGTTCAGTATGACAATGTCCGTATAGTCCATGCCTTCCCTGGCCATGCGTCCCACCGCCTTGATGGTTGCCTCCTGATCTTCCATGGTCAATCCTTCACTATGGAACAGATGCCGGCCCTTTAAGGCCATGTCCATGGAGGTTAAGGCCGTTTCCACGGCTGAGGCGATCTTGCTGGCGCAGGAACTCTTGGCCCCGTCGCATACCATTCCCCCGATCGTGCAGATCGAAGTCGCGACGGTATCCATGATCTGCTCGTAGCCGCCGCCCTTTAACCAGCATATCCCGGCCGCTGCCGCACTGGCCGCACTGGCCACGCCGCAATAGGCGCTTAAGTAGCCGATGTACTTCTTCTGATGAACAGCCATCAGGTTGGCCAGTACCAGTGCCCGGTACAGTTTTTCACGGCTGCACTTCATCTCTTCCGCAAATTCAATGACGGGCAGAGAGACGGTAATGCCCTGGTTGCCGGAGCCGCAGTTGATGACTACCGGCATCGGACAGCCGTTCATTCTCGCATCGCTGCCGGCCGCCGCCCGGGCCTTAGCACGGGTATAGACGTCATTTGATCTTTCCATCAGGGTCCGGCCGACCTGAGCGCCATATCTTTTCTTTAAGCCTTCCCAGGAAATGGCGGTATTGTCTCTGATCTGGCTTTCGATCAGATCACCGATCTCACTTAAATCAACGGTCTCGGCATATTCGATGATGTCCCTGCCGTTTAATAAGCTCTTGTCCGGTCCAACGCTGTCTTCCCCGCTGTCCTTGTGCTGATCAACGAAGGTCTTGCCGTCGACGATCACGCGGTTGACGTTATTGTGCTTGTTGACGATCTCGATCTCCGCACTGTGGTGTTCGCTGACTCCCTTAACAACGATGAAGAGACTCGGTACACCTTCAGCCAGATGAACGGTAACATACCCCCTGGCCAGTTCTTCTCTTAATTTCTGACGGTGTTCGTCATTGGCTCTGACAATGACCTGTAAATCAGCGTTGGGGTCGCCGGCAATGATGCCTAGCATAACGGCCGTATCAACGCCTCTTAGGCCGCCCGAATTGGGTACCACGACACCCTTGACGTTCTTGATGATATTATCGCTGCAGAAAACATCGACTTTTACCGGCATCTCCCCCAGGTATTCCCTGAGCTTGGCTCCGGCTAAAGCTACGGCGATCGGTTCGGTGCAGCCGGTAGCCGGCAACAGTTCCGAACGCAGTATTTCCGTATAGGTGTCGTATGTCTTCTTACTTAACATCGTTATATCCTTCTTCCCGGACCACTTCATCCATCAGGGTGAAGACATAGCGGTCCACATCCATCGGTAAGGCACAGCCCGGGGCAAAAACTACCCGGTTGTCCCCGCTCTGGTTAATGACGGTTAACAGTCTCTTTCTGAAGAATTCCTTCAGTTCATCGCGGTTATTGTCGTCATTGTAATAATCATAGTGTCTGGCCAGACCGGTGATCAGCACCTTGTCGGTCATGGCTCTTACTTCGGCTACACTGGTTATGTCCTCTTCCGGAATGCCCGGCACGCAGTTTTCCCAGCTGTAAGCCTGGACATCGTACAGCATGGCCTTGTCGAACATCAGCTGGCTTTCCCCGTGCACATGCAGGACATTGAACCAGGTCCGCTCTTTGATGTAATCCAGCAGTTCCGTATCGTACGGGGTGCAGAACTCATCAAAAAGTTCAGGCGTAATGACCTTGCGGGTTATGTACTGATGAGCATAGAAGATTCCGTCAACATGGGCTTCATCGCACAAACGGTCAAGATATACCTTCAGGGAATCGGTAACGACCCTTAAGGCTCTGTGCATCTCTTCGGGATGCTCTTTCAGCAAAGGCAGGATCTTGTCATTGGTTCCTCTGCTCATTAATTCCTGTAGGAAGGTCAGCGGAGTAAACACGGTAGCGATAACCGGCTTGTTGCCGTCATAGTGCTGCTTTAAGGCTTTGGCAATCGCCACTTCCCTTTCAATGACCGGATTATCTTTCTCCAGCACCTTTAGGGCCTTCAGCTCGGCCAGGTTGGTTATCGGGTAGCGGTTGATCTTCCCATACCAGTGGGTGGGATCCTTGCTGAGAGTAATATCACCGCCGTACATCTCCGGCGGGAAATGGCCGGTGGACATGACTTTAATGAAATCCCAGCCACAGTATTCGGTAACATGAATGGTCGCTCTGACCATGTCCGTAACGTTATGATCAACAAACGGCATGTGGACCCAGCCGGCGACGCCGCAGCGGTCAAAAGGTTCATGATTGATCATCGCCTTAAGGCGTTGGGTACTGTTCATGCTAACCTCCCAGATAACTCTTGATGATGATGTCGTTTCCTAACAGTTCGCTGCCCTTTCCTTCTATTGTGATCTCACCGGTTTCCAGGGCATAGGCACGGTCGGAGATCTCCAGCGCAGCCATGGCATTCTGCTCAACCAGCAGAATGGTGGTACCGTCGCGGTGAATCTCTTCGATCAGGGCAAAGATCTGCTCGACCAGGATCGGGCTTAAGCCCAGTGACGGTTCATCCAGCATTAACAGCTTCGGATTGGCCATGGTGGCTCTGCCGATCGCCAGCATCTGCTGCTCACCGCCGGAAAGCGTACCGGCCAGCTGTTTCTGACGGTCCTTGATCTGCGGGAACAGTTCAAATACTCTGTCGTATTTCTGTCTGACAAGAGCCTTGTCATTGACGGTGTAGGCTCCCATCAACAGGTTCTCCTCGACGGTGAACTTCGGGAAGATCTGACGGCCTTCCGGACACAAGACGATTCCCTTCTGCACGCGGCCTCTGGGATCCAGCTTGGTGATATCTTCGCCGTTGAAGATGATCTGGCCCTTGACCGGCTTTAAGACACCGGCCAGGGTATTCATTAACGTGCTCTTGCCGGCGCCGTTAGCTCCGATGAAGGAAAGGATCTCCCCTTCCTCAACATGGAAGCTGACACCGCGCAAGGCCTTTATGTTTCCATAATGGGTATGGAGATCATTCACCTGCATCAACATGCTGCTTACCTCCTCTACCTAAATAGGCTTCAATTACTTCCGGATTCCTCTGGATCTCCTCCGGTTTGCCTTCGGCGATCTTGGCTCCGTGGTTAAGAACGATGATCTTGTCGGAAATGGACATGATGACCTTCATGTCGTGTTCGATCAGCAGGATGCCATCGACATCGTTCAGCAGCGACTTGATGAATTCGCTGAGTTCGACCTTTTCCTTCGGGTTCATGCCGGCAGCCGGCTCATCCAGCAGCAGTACCTTTGGCTTGGAAGCCAAAGCACGGCCGATCTCCAGCTTTCTCTGCATGCCGTACGGTAATGAGGTCGACTTGTCATACCGGTGGCCTTCCAGACCGATCTTCTTTAAGATCTCGGTTACTTCTTCTCTGGCTTCCCTCTCGCAGGTATTCTTGACCTTGTTGGGGAACAGGGACAGAAAGCTGCCGTAAGGAATACGGTGCTGCATGCCGATCAGGATGTTGTCCTCGACCGTCAGATTGGAGAACAGTCTGATGTTCTGGAAGGTTCTGTTGAAACCCTTTCTTACATACTGAGTGGTATCCCAGCCCTTGGTGAGCTCTCCATCCAGTTTTACTTCACCGCTGTCCGGGGTATAGAATCCCGTCAGCATATTGATAACAGTAGTCTTACCGGCACCGTTAGGTCCGATCAGGGAGGTTATCTGTCCCCTTTCCATCGTGAATGAGAGATCATCGACGGCTACCAGACCGCCGAAGGCGATGGTCAGATTGTTTACTTCCAAAAGTGACATGATCATACCTCCTCAACTGATTCAACATTCCGGTGGATCAGTTTATTGAAAATGCTTCTGAGCTTTGCCTTGATCTTGGCACCCGGGATGGAGTGGTTCCACCACATTACCAGTACCAGGATGACGCCATAGACGATCATGCGGTAGTTGAACAGGAATTCAACATTTCTCAACATTTCCGGTAAGATCGTTAAGAACAGAGCTCCGAAGATGGTACCTACGAAGTTGCCCAGACCGCCGACGACCACGACGCTGATACAGTTGAATGACAGGTTGCTGGTGAAGACGGTGTAATCAATGTAACCGTAGATGTGGGCGTATAAGGCACCGGCGATACCGGCGAAGATGGCCGAGATCGTGAAGATGATGACCTTATGTGAGAACAGCGGAATACCCATGGCTTCAGCGGCGATGGAGTCGTCTCTCATGGCCTGCAGGTTTCTTCCCAGTTTGGAGTTGACCAGCCAGTTGATCATGACATAGCTTACCACTACCAGTACCAGAATGAACCAGTACTGCTCATCCTTATAGGCCAGCTCAAAGCCGAACAGCTTGATGTTCGGGATGTTCAGAATGCCCATGACACCGTTGGTTACCTTGGTCCAGTTACGCATGATCAGGTTGAGGATCTCGGCGTAGCTTAAGGTGATGATGGTTACATAACGTCCGGTAACACGGCTCATCGGGATCGCCAGCAGCAGACCGGCAATGGCCGAGAACAGAATTACCAGCGGGAAAGCTGAGGTGAAGTTCCAGCCGAAGTGGTACCACATGCAGGCGGTGGTGTAGGCTCCTACCCCATAGAAAGCCGCATGTCCGAATGATACGGTACCGCCGATGCCCATTAACAGGTTCAGGCTCATGCCGAAGATCATGTTGATGGCTGCGGACTGGAAGATCTTAAGGACATAGGAATTGACGAACAGCGGAACAATGGCCAGAACGATCATGGTTACGAAGAAGATGAGGTGTCTGACGCCCAGACGCTTTACGATTTCCGTGAATTTGTTTTCGTTCTTCATAGACTACACCTTCCTCTGTTCTTTCTTGCCGAACAGGCCCGTAGGCTTGATGAACAGCATGACGATCAGGATGCCGAACGAAATGAACTGGCTGGCCGTTGAATTGCCGTATCCGGAGACAAAGCACTCGATGATGGCCAGGATGAAGCCGCCGACGACTGATCCCTTCAGGATGCCGATACCGCCGAGAACCGTGGCCGCGAAGGCCTTGTTGCCGATGGCGGCACCGACGGAAATGGAAATGGATTTCAGATACATGCAGTACGCCACACCGGATACCGCCGCCAGCATGCTGCCGACCGCAAAGCTGATACCGATCAGCCGGTTGACGGGCATGCCCATCAGGTGGCAGGCATTAAGGTTCTGACTCAGCGAGCGTAAGCCGCGTCCGGTTCTCGTGTTCTGGGTATACCAGGTCATGACCGTCAGGATCAGCAGTGAAGCGACGATAATGATGATCTGGATCCATTCAATTTTCGTCCCGTCCCACAGGACAATATTCTTACCTGCCAAAAGTGTCGGGAATGGATGGATCTCACTTCCGAAAGCACCCTGGCAGACTTTTTCCAAAATTGTTTTTACGCCGATTGAGGAGATCAGGGCGTAGGTATTGCCGTCACCCTTTTCACGGATCGGGCGGATGGCTACCAGCTCAATGATGTAGCCCAGACAGCCGGCAAAGGCCAGCGTTAAAATAAAGGTCACGAAGATCATGCCCTTGCTAACTGAATTGTACAAGAGGTAGAAAACAACGGAACTTGTCAAAAATACAGCCGCATTCGACATGTTGATCAGCTGCAGAATACTGTATATCAACGAATAGCCGATAGCTGTCAATGCATATACAGAGCCTAATGCTATACCATTCATAAGCAATTGTATAAACATATTTCTCTCCTTTCCTTGGAAAACGGAGGCTTCACATCCCCAGATGCGAAGCCTCCAGTGAATCAGATTATCTTATTTGAATCCGCATTCCTTGTCGGCATCAAACGGAATGTCTTCGTAGTTGATCCAGGCAAAGCTTCCGTCTTCCTTCTTGACAATCTGTGACAGATACTGGATCTGCAGGATCTTACGGCCTTCAGCGAAGGTCAGGTTGCCCTGGACGCTGTGGAAGTTATTCAGGGTAGCCAGCTTGTCGCGGAAGCTCTGACGGGTGGTGCCGGTTGAGGTCTTCATGGTTTCCTGGATAGCCCAGATAACGGTGGCCATGCAGTTGTAGCCCTGGTCGGCATACTTCTGAGTGGTGTTCTTGGCATCGGCATAAACCTGCGGATAGAGTTCCTTGTAGATTTCCTCATAAGCCATGTAGACAGGGTCCTTCAGGTTCTTGCTTTGAGCATAAATGCCGTATAAGCCTTCAGCCAGACCCTTTTCGGTCAGGTTGGTCAGAACGTTGGGGGTACGTGACTTTGATGATACCTGCCATGCGCAGTTCAAGCCAATCTGTTCAGCCTGCTCTCTGATGAGAACGATGTCGGTTTCAGCGCAGAAGCACATTACCAGTTCAGGTTCGGTCTGCTTGATGCCGGTCAGGATGCTCTTGAAATCCTGAGTTCCGGACTCATAGCCTTCGGAAGCGAGAAGCTTCACACCGAACTTCTCAGCCTGAGCGGTGTAATATGTCTTGGTTTCATTTCCCCATGAGTCATTGGAGTAGATCAGAGCGATCTTCTTGAAGCCGAGGTACTTGATGTCATAGGCAGCTACACGGGAAGCAGCGATGTCCTGAGTCATGGACAGTGAGAAGCCCCAGTCGCCTGATGACGGCAGGAAATCCTTGTGTGAGCTGGTCAGAGCATACTGAGGTACTTCGGCATCTCTGTAGGTCTTTACGGCTGCGAGGGAAACATCGGATCTGAAGGAACCGATTTCCAGCAGATAGAACGGATCGGTCGAAGAGACGACCTTCTCAGCGATGGCGGCGCCTTCAGTGGCTACGTCGGTGTCATCGAATGGGGTTACGATGATCTTGCCGGTGCCGTCGCCATTGAGCCAGCCTTTTCTTTCAAGCTGCTTGAGAGCGATGTTAACACCCATTTCAATGTATTTGGCATAGCTCTGGCTGGTGCCGGTGAACGGCAGACACAGCGCAACATGATAGTTTCCGTCCTTATCGGCGGCCGGCTTGTCCTTGTTGGCAACTTCAACGTTGTTCTGGTTTCTTGAACAGCCGGAAGCTGACAGCACCATGAGTACTGCGAGCAGTACAGTTAAAAACTTTTTCATATTTCCTCCTTTATTATTCCTGTGGATGACCACATTATTTCCTTGTCTTGTATTTCAGATGGCAGCATTCAGCCCCGGCACTCTTGACTGACAGAAGGTCAAAGTCCAGGCCCAGGCCTTCAGCGATGCCTCTGTCGCCTTCCATGGCGATGTCACACAGCAGATGGCAGGTCTCGTCGTCGAGTCCCATCTTCTGCCAGGCGGCTACCAGCGGGCAGTAATTCAGCGAGCAGTCAAATTCATCAGGCTGATCATTGATGATCGCCTTCTCAAAGGTTTCATGATATTTCTTGGTACAGAAGTAACGTCCGTAATCGGCAGCGTGCAGATCGTCACCGAACTTCTTTCTCTCTTCTTTTCCGGCTTCCAGGCCGATGTTGTAGATGGCCTTTCTCATGATCGGCTCCAGATCGATTCCCTGTCTCTTAGCCTCCATGTAGAAAGCACCTGCCCACTTGCCGCGCTGTTCGATCGCCGCTCTGCGGACATTGACGCACTCATTGTCGAGGGTCTTTGGTACATTATGAATTTTTGTCATCTTGAGATATTCCTCCACTAATATAATTCTACAAAAAAGCCAATATGGCTTCATTAGATAAATCTATTGTTTCTTGGACAAATCTTGTTACTTTTTCCGGTAAAAAGTCTTCCCGGAGGAAGACACTAATCTACTGTTCTTCATTATCCTCTTCAGCAGACTGGCTGATCTTCTTCATCCGGTACTGCATCGGAGTTATGCCTTCAACCTTCTTGAAGGACTTGTTGAAATAGGAAACATCCGCAAAGCCGACCATTTCCGCCACTTCATAGATCTTGTAGCTGACATTGCGCAGGAGTCTCTTACTGCGGCGGATGCGGGTCTGCAGCAGATACGATGAGAAGCTCTGCCCCATGTCACGGGAGAAGCGGTTTGACAGATAATTGGGCGTCACATGCAGCTTATCGGCCACGGAAGTAAGATTCAGTTCCGAATCAGCGAGCGAATCATTGACGGTCTTGATGGCGGCAGCCACCATGACAGTAACATCATCCTCCACCGCTTCCTTCTCGGCCAGTCTGGATACAAAGCGGCTGACCAGCTGATAAAGTTCATCGGGATCTTCAGTCTCATAGACCTTTCTCATCATCCGGTTCAGCCTCTCCTCATTGATCCGGCCCGAAAGCGAGGGATTCATGCTGCAGGAAACCAGCCAGCCGTAGATGCGGTTTTTGATGTCGGAAAAGCTGAGCTTGTCGTCCATGATGTATTTCTGCAGATATTCCTGGCTCTCCGCCACCTCATTGTTCAGGATACCGGAAGTGATCAGGGTGGTATTGATATCATCGCTGCTGTGACGGGAAGTCAGATAGCTGCGGGCACTGTCCAGGGTCTCCAGCAGTTCTTCATCCAGATAAGGCTTAGTCAGATAGTCAAAGACCAGCGGACACTTGACCGCTTTTAACAGATAGTTCTTGTCATCGTAGGCGGAGATGATGATCACGGTGATATCGCGGTTCAAATGCTCAAGTTTCTCAATGAGCCAGATACCGTCATACTGGGGCATTCTGATGTCGGTGATCACAATATCAACATCGCTGTTTTCAATTATGTTAAAGGCCTGCAAGCCGTTGGCAGCCTTGCCGACCACATTAAAGCCTTCCAGATGGCTGATGTATTCACTCTGACCGTTTAGGACGAGTTCCTCATCGTCGACGATCACGACATTTACGGTTTTCATGCCTTTTCTCCCTTCTCAACCTTCTCCAGCGGAAGCTTCATGGTAACAACGGTCTGGCCGTTCTCACAGCGGTATTCAAGTCCGCTTTCCGGGCCGTAGTAGCTGACCAGGCGGTTATTGACATTGCGGATGCCATAGTGCTTCTTGGCCAGTTCGGGGTCTTCCGCCAGCAGCTTTTCGACCATTTCCAGATCGATGTCGGCCCCGGTATTACGCATTTCCAGTACCAGATATCCATCCTCTATCCGGCTGGAAATGATGATCTTACCATGGCTGTCGGCCTCCAGAAAGCCGTGCGTCAGGGCATTTTCAGCCAGCGGCTGCAGGATCTGCTTAGTAACATAAAGATCCCTGGTATCTTCATCGATGTCATATTCCACTGTATAGCGGTTAGGGTAGCGGTACTGCATGATGTTCAGATAGGACGAAACATGCTCGATCTCCCCATCCAGGGTTATTAATGGTGAGTTGTTGTTGATGGAGTTGCGGAACATTCTGACCAGGGATACGACCATCTTGTCGATGTCCTCGTTCTGTTTGTTTTTCGCCATCCAGGAAATCGTGTTTAAGGTATTATACAGGAAATGCGGATTGATCTGGGCCTGCAGCAGCATGAACTGGGTATCGATTTCCTTGCGTGATACTTCCTGAACTTCCCGGAAGGAAGCATTTACCTCATCGATCAGATCGTTATAGCTCTCATACAGGGAACGGATCTCGCCGGTGGCATTGGGTGGTACCGCAAGATGATCGTACTTCTTGTTTACGGCCAGGTGCCTGACATCGTCAGACAGATCGAGGACCGGCCTGGTGATCTTGTTGGTGATGAAATAGGTCACCACGGCCGCAACAGCTGCCAGAACGACGACCGCCGCGATCATCTTCTGATTGATGCGATTAGGGTCATTGAACAGGGCCGATCTGGTCACATAGCCGTAAAGTTTCCAGCCGTTATTGATAATGGTACGCTCGACTGTCACATACTGCTGATTTAGATTCAGAGAAAAGTCCGAAAGCGAGGTTACAGTATCATCGGGATCAAAGACGATCTGCTTGGAAAGATAATACGGCAACAGCCTCTTCCCTTCAGAATCATACAGCAGCAGGAAACTGGAGTTGCTGCCGCCCTCCTCAAAGCTGTACATGATGTTTTCAATGGCTGTTAACGACATGTCCACCTGGATTACCCCAATAGGTAAAGAGATATCATCGAAGTCGTAAACTACCCTTGATACTCGCAAGACATTCATTGAAGACGGCCGAAACTGCCAGTAATAGTCATGCCCGTAGTCATAGGTGGAAAACGGTCCCATGGGCGTACCGTCAAAATCGGACACGACCCCGTTAAGGACATAATAGGCCGAAACAGAATAATAGTTTCTTTCCGTATTGATCTCATTGAGGATCTCCTGCATCTGCTGAACAGAATACTCTTCATGATGTCTGAACAGTTCCTGCAGGCGGTCATTGGCGCACAGTTTCAGAGAATATCTTTCACTCTCGTCAAAGACACTCTTCATATTCCGATAGCTGTTTTCAAACAGCTGACTGTAGATGACGGAGTTTTCGCGAACAAACAGCGACTGGACCGAAAGGTATGCTGAAAAAGTCACGATCGTCAGGCAGATCGTAACTATCAGGATATTCACTGCGGCCAGCCTACGGTTTATCATACTTATCCGGTTATTTCCTTAATTGCCTTATCGACGAAATGCAGGGCTTCAGCGTTCAGCGGGTAGCGGATGACGCAGCCTGGGGAAAGAATGTGCTTATGTCCATGCAGGGTATTCCAGCACTGGGATATCTGATGGCGGATCGCCTCAAAATTACGGCTGGTGATGTCCCCTCTTACCAGTCCGGCCATTAAGCACTTATCCATGGAGGCAGCCGTCCTTAAGTCCGGTTCACTCTCCCAGCAGTGCCAGTTGAAGATATCGATCGGATAGTCCTTCAGAATGTCAAACATGATGTTGTTGCCATGGGCATGAATGGTGTCGCAATAGCCATTGGAGGCCATTAGGATCTGCTTGTCGTAATAAGCACCGTACTTCAGGAAATTTTCCTCGCTGCACATATCATGACTACTCATCTGCGAGGCAAAGAAGATGCCGTCGACACCCATTTCATTGGCCTTTCTAACCAGATCAACAGTTACATCGGTAATGATCTGCAGAGCGCGGTGAACGTCCTTCTCTGCCCCTTCCCTGATATGAGACAATAACTTGTTGCCGGAAAGCTTATTGGCGGTAGTAAACGGTGAGAAAACGGTAAAGATCACCGGTACATCCTCATCTTTCACCTTTTCCAGTAAGAGCCTTAAGGAATACAGTTCCCTCTGCAGGGCATCGCATTTATCCAGTTCAAGAGGACGGATCTTCTGCCAGTCTTCCGGCTCATTTATCGGGGTAGAAGCGATTCTGGCTACCCCGCCCAGGGCGATCGGGGAATAATCGACCTTACAGCCGAAATCCTCAACGGCGTACATGCCGTTGTTCATGGTCTTGATCAGATCGATGTCATACTCCTTATAGAATTCATAGGTCTTCTCGGCCAGTAATACCGGATCCAGATCGATCCCGCTTAAGTGCGTCCAGAAGGTATAAGGCAGGTGTTCATTCTTCCGGCCGCTTACAGCGTTGTATATCAGTTCTCTCTTGTTCATTTTTGCTTCACCTCTGATTGATTCCATAGGTATTCTATCACAACAGCGAAAAAAGAAGAAATTCATTGCGAATCTCTCCTTAACTGATTTATTACAGAACCTGTGATTTGAAAAACAGATATTCCTATTCTGGAGAACCATACTGAAAATTGCCATAGCCGGCATAAAACTTAAGAAACATCATGTCTTGTTCCGCCATAGGGTTTTAAGGTATCCCATGAATTGTTCAGTGGTTTTATAGGTTCTTCCCTCAGAACTGATATAAGAATCATAAACAGTAATCACATATTGTTTTGCATTGTTTCTGTCATAACCCGTCAAGACATAAGTCCAGTCTTCGGATTTGTTAGGCACTCTGCCTTTTCTCAGTGTCACCAGTTCCATCATCAGATCTGACACGACATTATCACTCATTACATCAACACTTGCCACTTTGCTGCTGCCATTTTTCTGTATTTCAAGAGTTGCTATGCCGTTATAGTACAGATCCGACATTTCCTGTTCCCTTTTAATTCGCTGCTCTGACCGGATACTGTTAAAAACCGCTGCAGAACAGAATATCAGAAGACCTGCCAACATCACATGGCACGTCATGAGAAATAATTTCTTTTTTTTCATTTTGCCTCCTTCTGACTTTTCACTGTTCTCCTTACAAAACCATTGCGCTGTGTTACTGATATTGATTCATGCTCTTCATGTATCTTCACTGTTTCTATAAAGCATTTTACCACAATCTCAGCTGATTAACCCGGTGTTTATCCGTAATGATCAGGGATGATTGACGATTCCGGCAAACAGGGATATTCCGGCCTCATCCCGGATATCAAAGATGAAGGGACGGTCAAAGATCATTTCCTTTATCTGCTCCGGCATGACGGCACCAACAGCTTGTACCACGGTGAAGGCGGCCGCGGTTATCCCCTCCTCATCGGCTTTCAGGCGGCAGGAATGATCGATGATCACTTCTTTTACCGTATCCTTCAATAAGCCAGAGAAGTCGGGATCGGCGCCCAGCGATTTCAACTGCATCTCTCTAAACTCCTCACCATCGAAATGATAGGTACTGCTGATATCGAAGCGGGGCAGATGCAGATCGATGATACAGCGGTTTTCTTCCATCTGTTCCCAATCGTATATTTCGGCCAGATTAGCGGCCACATAGTGGAAATCATTGTTGGCCATGACCTCTTCAGCACTGTACCCTTCTTTCGGCAGGGCCAATAAGATCGTGACGCCATCACCCATGTCCAGCTGGAGAGCGGTAAATTCTGCCCGGTCATAGTAGACGCCTACAGGAAAGCGGTTATACATCATGTCGACGTTTTCCTCACCATTAAGGGCATGGAAGACGGCTTTATAGGTATTGTTCCTGTCAAACTCGGTGATCCACTTGTCCTGGAAAAGCAGGGTACTGGCGATAGCGAACAGGGTTTGGTCGGTAAACTTCAGGCTCTGGACCTCTTCCTTCAGAATATTGCCGGTACGCTCATTCAGCCAGGAATGGAAGGCTTTATTGTACTGGGCAGACCCCATGGTTCCATGGAAACTGTCGGTGCCGAAATTCCGGCTGATGTTTTCGAGAACTTCCCGGTTATAATTCAGCTTCCTGTCCAGCCACAGGGAATTGGCCTCTCTGACCGTTTTGGTGCCCTCGCGGTTGTTGAAGATCATCAGCGCCCGGTTCAGAGTCTCAAGCTCTTCCAGCGAGCTGATGCCGATGAAATCCAGCAGTTCCTTTCTGGTAACACCTTCAGCCACATCTGCCAGCATGCTTAAGGCGATGAATAAGCTGACCGGTGAATATACCAGGTTTTCGCCCGGTTCGTTCATGTCTGTCATGGTGGCAATCATTCTTCCGGCAAAGTCATTCAGAATGGCGGAATAGCTCATGACGGTTCGACGGTATTCCCGATAGAAATTGTAGTGCTTTCTTGCCTCCTGCGTATACTGCTCGTATTTGAGGTAGTCTTCCTGCCTGGGAGCGCGGTAGGACGGTATCTCAGCCTTGCAGATATAGTAATCATCAAGGGAAAAATCGGAAACTGCCCGGTGACGGAAGTGAATTATGCTGACAGTCACCAGCAGGACACACAGGGCCGGAATAAGGATCCTTCGCCAGTCAATGGTCCGGGTCCGGTATTCATCAGCTTCTCTGATAAATCTTTCATCGATATCTCCGATTGCTCTTGCGAGATTTTTTTTCATAGGTCATAGCCCTCCTTTACAAGATGCTCCTTAAGTCTCTGACGGACTCTGCCAAGGATCGTCGTCACATTGGTAACCGACAAGCCGGTTTCTTCAGCTATCTCTTTGACGGAAAGAAAGTGAAAATATCTTTTGACGAATACTACTCTCTCCTTCCGGCTCTGACGGGCCAGGAAGCGGTTCAGTTCCTCTACCAGCAGATTATATCTGACTTCATCTTCCGGGGAATTGCGGTCAGACAGGACCCCTTCAAGCTCCTTCAGAGGCGTTTCGACGACTGATCTCTGTTTCCGGTTGTAGCTGTCGATCGCCAGATTGCGGATGATGGCGGCGCTATAGCTTTTTAAGCTGACCGGTAAGGCTGGCGGAATGGAATTCCACAGCCTCTCATAGGTATCGTTCAGACACTGCAGCGCTTCCTGCTGATCATTGAGGATCCGCTGCGCGATCAAAAAACAGTAATTGTCATACTTCTCCTTGAATCTGTCGATTGCGGCTTCGCTGCGCTGCTGAAACAGCTTTATGATTTCCTTATCATCCATGGCTTTATGATCATCTTTCGTAAATATAGACAAGTTATTTATGAATTATATCACAACTATATTTCCATTTTATTTCAACAATTAAGAATAAAAAGCATTTTTACGTCATTTTCCTTTTTTTCCAAAAAAAAGACTCTGAATCCGCCAACGAAAAACACAGCTTGCGCTGTGTTACTGATATTGATTCATGCTCTTCATGACGGCCTTGATCTGAGCTTCCGATGGCTTGCGTCCCATCTGGAGGAACATGGCTCTGATCATCTTTTCATTGACCGGCGGATTCTCCTTCAGCTGCTTTTCAAAGGCGCGGCGGGTGAAATACCATCCTGCTGCTGCTCCGATGGCACAGCCTAATAAAATGTACAGAAGAGTAACTACTGCTGTTGGCATAATTGCTATACCTCCCTATTCTTCTCTATTCTAACCAATCATGCTTTGGATTTCAACTTAAACCGTTTTCCTAACGGTTGTAATGTTTTACAAAGTTGTAGGAATCGCGGCACATGTCTTCCAGGGTGAGTTCAGCCTGCCAGCCCAGTTCTTCCCGGGCCTTGGTTGGATCGGCGTAGTTTTCAGCCACGTCACCGCTTCTTCTGGGGGCAATCTGATAAGGAATCTTCACACCATTGACCTTTTCATAGGTATGGATGATGTCCAGTACGCTGTAGCCCTTGCCGGTGCCCAGGTTGTAGATGTACAGACCACCGTCGCTGCGGGCCAGTTTTTCGATGCCGTTGATGTGGGCTTTGGCCAGGTCGACGACATGGATGTAGTCTCTGACGCCGGTGCCATCCGGGGTCGGATAGTCATCGCCATAGACGCTCAGCTGCTTCAGTTCGCCACTGGCGACCTTGGCAATGTAGGGAACCAGATTGGCCGGAATGCCGTTGGGTTCCTCACCGATGATGCCGCTGGGATGGGCGCCGATCGGGTTGAAGTAACGCAGGATGCAGATCTTGAAGCTGTTATCGGAGACATAGAGATCCTTGAGGATCTGTTCGACCATCAGCTTGCTGGTACCGTAGGGATTGGTGGTCCCGCCGGTTCTCGCTTCTTCGGTCAGCGGAATGAATTCCGGTTCGCCATATACGGTAGCGCTGGAGGAGAAGACGATGCCCTTGACATCGTGTTTCTTCATGACGCTTAACAGGGTCAGCACGCTGCTGACGTTGTTGATATAGTATTCTACGGGCTTCCTGACACTGTCACCGACGGCCTTGTAGGCGGCGAAGTCGATGACGCATTCAATGCTGTTTTCCTCGAAGATCTTATTCAGGATCTTCTCATCAAGCATGTTACCCTCGTAGAATCTTACTCTCTTGTCCGTGATCTCACAGATCCGGTCAAGAACCACCGGACTGGAATTGGAGAAGTTATCCAGGCCGACGACGTCATAACCCTGCGACAGCAGTTCCACACAGGTGTGGGAACCGATGTATCCGCAGCATCCGGTCACAAAAATGCTCATTTTTCAATTACCCCTGTTCATTATCATTGGTATACTGGCTGTACTTACTGTACTTGCCGTATTTGCCATACTTGCCATATCTTCCATACTTGCCGTAGTATCCTTCCTTGGAGTAGTCGACCTTGTTGAGGACAACGCCGAGAACCGGACACTGAGTCTTGTCAAGCTGTTCCTTGACTTCCCTGACAAACTTATAGCTCTCACCGCCGGACTGCACGACGATCATTACGCCGTCGCACTCTCTGGCGATGATCGCAGCATCGATGACCATGCCGACCGGCGGAGTGTCGATCAGCACATAGTCATAGGCCTTCTTCAGGGCTTCGATCATGGCGTGGAAGTACTTGCTGCCGAGCAGCTCCGTCGGATTCGGCGGCGTCGGGCCGGCAAACAGCATGTGCAGATTTTCAATGTTGGTAACGCAGACCGTATCGGATAACGATGACTGACGGGAAAGGTAATGGGTCAGTCCGTTGACTTCCTCAGAGACCTTGGTAGAACCGACGAGAACTGATTTTCTCATGTCGGCATCGACCATGATGACCTTCTCACCGGCTTCTGCCAGGGAAATGGCCAGGTTCAGGGTAACGGAGCTCTTGCCTTCGTTTTCCCAGCAGCTGGTGATGGCGATGACGCGCTTGTCATCACCGCAGAACTTCAGGTTGGTACGCAGAGTCTTGAAGGCTTCGGCACCGCTGTAGTCGAGCTGAGTTGTCTTGATTTCAATGTTTTTCATCGTGCTTATCCCCCAATCTTCTTTCTGAACAGAGGTCTTCTCTGCTTCTTAACCGGCGCATCCTCACCCTTCAGGATCGGGATGGTGCCCAGGGTGGACATGCCGAGATATTTTTCAACATCTTCCGCCGTCCTGATAGTATCGTTCAGGAAATGGGTCAGCAGAATGTAGGCGACGATGACGACACCGCCGAGCAGACCGCCGATGATGCAGTTGCGGGATGTGGACGGGCTGTACTTGGTATCCGGAAGATTGGCTTCATCAACGACGTTGACCGCCTCGCTGTTGGTAACGACCTGAATCTGCCGGCTGGCGGCCAGACGGATGGCATTGGCCAGGGTCCGGGCCTGCTGGGGATCCTCATCGAGAACGCGGATGTAAATGATACGGGCATTGGAGGCAATGGAGACACTCAGCTTGCTGAGGAGTTCCTTTGGTTTCATGTCCAGATGCAGCTGGTTAATGACGTTTTCGGCGACGGTTCTCGTCTTGATCAGCTCGACATAGTCATTGGTCAGCTGAGTAGAGGCCGTCAGGTCGGAACTGGTAACCGTTGACTCGTTCTGACGGTTTAATACATATATGCTGGTGGATGACTGATACTGCGGCGTGATCATGAATTTGGTGTAGACACCGGCGATCACGGCACCCAGTACGACCACAATCAGGATCAGCCAGATCTTGCTCCACAGGACGGAGAAGAGTTCCAGCAGATCGATTTCCATCTCATCGTTATACTGTTTCTGTGAATAGTCCATTTAGCTTACCTCCTGAAGGCCATTCTTAAAAATATATTCTCTCTGGAATGATAGAATTATACCATTCTATCAGTTATCCGACAATAACTTCTTGGGATTGTCAATAAGGATGCGGCGGGTGTATTCCGGCCCCATCAGCTTGTCCAGATACTGGACGCAGCGGCCCATGGTCGGCCGGCGCTTGTCCATGTCATGGGCATCAGAGCCTATGAAATGAACGAGGTTTTCCCTGATGATCTTCTTGCAGAAGAGCTTCATGAAGAAACCGTCATCGCCGAGAACGCTCTGGCTGTTGATCTGCACATAGCATCCCATCTTGATCAGATCTCTCAGGAAGTCAACATCCTTGCGGATGACATCATATCTTTCGGGATGAGCCAGGATCGGCTGATAACCGTGGGTCAGCAGCGCATAGCATCTTTCCCGCATGTATTTCTTTTCCACATTGTTCTTGAACTCGGCCAGCACATAGCGGGTCTGCGCCATCGTCGGTCTTTCGCCGTTCTTCAGGGTCTCGATCATTTCCATGTTGACATGGAACTCGCAGCCCAATAACACCGTCAGGTCATCACCGATCTCCTTGGCCACTTCCTTAACCTGTTCAAAGTTAGCCAGCAGCCGGCGCATCGACGGCTCAAACATGCCCCGGCGCCAGTGCGAGGTGCAGATGATCGTTCTGACTCCGTCATCATATTCCTGCTGCAGGATCTGCCTGGACAGTTCGATGCTGCGGGGGCCGTCATCGACTCCCGGAATGATGTGAGTATGAATGTCGTAGTATCCAATCATAGTTATCAGCTCCTAACGCTTGATCACGATCTCCAGCGAAACGGTGATCGTTCTGGTAGTTCCCAGAAAATCCATTTCCAGTTTGGCCAGGCGCTTATGGCGGTCGATGTGTACGATATTGCCTTCCAGCCCCATTAACGGCCCGTCCATGATGATGACCTGGTCGCCCTCAATGATGCCGGTGGATTTTTCCACGACGTCATTGTCGCCGGTCAGGTGAATGATCAGTTTTTTCTCCTCACTGGTCAGCGCCGGGGTCCCCTCCTGGTCATATTTCAGATTCTTATAGTATTTACCGTATTTGAACTTGATGTTCTGGAACAGTTCATTGAAGTCATAGGCGTTCAGTTCGGAAAGCACGAACAAATAGCCGGGAAACAGAACGCGCCGCTTCATTTCGACAACGCCGTTCTTCTTCCAGTAAACATCCCGGTAGATCACCTTAACGTCCAATCCGTTCTGTACCAGCAGTTCCCGGGCCTTTTCCTCTTCCCGGGCCTGCACTCTCAGTACATACCATTCCTTTTCCTTACTGTCCAAATATGTGTCCTCTTTTTTATGTGCTTATTTTCCGTCGATCGTATCCAGGATCCTCTGCAGGGCGGCTTCCTTCTGTCCTTCATCCGGAATGAAGTAGTACAGCCACTGGTGGATCAGCGGATCCATTTCATAGTGCTTGGTGTTGCCCTTCATGGAATTGGATTCAATTACCATGCGGTCCTTGATGTTCATCAGCAGATTGTACATCGAGATGAAGTCTTTCTCGGTAAAACTGGTAACGAAGTTGCCTTCCACGACATCCAGGATCGCGAACATTTTATCTACCGACGGCTTCTTCAGGAACTTTTCCATGATTGCCTGAATGACCCGCATCTGGTTCTTACCGCGGGAGACGTCGTTTTCCGGCAGCATCTTTCTGGCCCGGCAGAACATCAGGGCCTTGGCCCCGTCCATCTTGTTCATGCCCTTCTTGAAGGTGTAGCCGCCGGCTGAATAGGTATACTGGCTGTAGACCTCGATGCCGCCGACCTTGTCCACCAGGGAGATGAAGCCGTCAAAGTTCATCTTGGCGTAGTAGTTGATCTTGAAGGTGTGGTCAAAGTAGTTCTCAATGGCATTGATGGTACCCTGGGTGCCCTCCAGTGAAGAGGCTCTGTTCAGCTTGGTCTTCTTGTAGCCTCTTTCCGGGATCTCGACCCAGAGGTCACGCGGCAGTACCTGAATGTTGACCTTGGCGGTCGTCGGATTGACGGTCACCAGGATGTTGACGTCCGCTCTCGCCTTCTTGTGAATGTCGGTGCCGGAGAGGTCAACGCCGTTGATCAGGATCGTAAAGCCGTTGTTATTGATGTCGACGGTCTCCAGGGGTTCCAGAGCCATCTTCTGTTCATCATAAAACAGCGAGCGGTAAGCATACTCGGAAATGTCACCGTTATCGGCGGCTTCTTCCAGTTCTCCTTCAGCGATGGAACTTAAGACCATCAGGTCGATGTTGCCGGCCACCAGGTCCTTGAAGCAGTCGATGTAGCTTTCATAGGGCACTTCTTCCAGGCCGGTGATCTTCTCGTTATTCTGCAGGATGCCTAAAGCCCAGTTGGTATAGTATTCCTCGCTGCCGACATAGCCCAGCCGTAAGCCCAGGAAACTGTCATCTTTGGTAACCTTGGAATTCTTGGCGGAAATGATCTGCACCGAGTAGGTATCGTAGACCACGACGATGTTGTCGGTAACGTCGCTGATCTTGTGGACAAAGATATCCCCGCCGATCAGTCCCAGGCACAGGATGAAGGCCAGGATGGTTCCCGCCCACTGATGCTTCAGGGAGAGCGACAGGATCAGCAGCCATACTAACAGGCCGCCCAATCCGAAGGCCAGCAGGTAGGCCGTGTCGAAATACTTCCTGGCCATGTATACCAGCAAGGCGGTCAGGCCGATGCCGGCGATGATATATAGCAGAGTTACCGCAAACAGTTCTCTGTTGAATTTTCGTTCTTTTTTCATCAAAAAACTCCTTTGTCCCATAAGGACTAGAGAATAATATACCACACATTTGTGAAAACTACACCAAAAAAAAGGCCCAATGGGCCTTACCAAAAGCATAAAAGACTATTCCCCTGAATAACAGGTGGGTATTCTGTGCCTGATTTTAGGATTCCTTCTTGCAGGCTTTCAACACCGTCAGGCAACGTCCGAATTCCCTAATCTCTCGTGTCGGAAAAGCAATAATTCTCTTGGTAACTTAATTATAATACATTGCCCCAGGGCAGACAATAGTTCCCCGACCTTCCTGGCGACCGAAAGAAAAAGAGAAGAATCACTTCTTCTCAAACTGTTCTCTGATCGAGGGACTGTTCCGGGTCAGCTTCTTGATGGTCAGCTCCTGGGCCTTGTTGTTGGCCAGCCGGAAGTTGTTTCCCGACTTCATCAGGTTCTCTCTGACCTTGGTCAGATGGTCGATGGTCTTGTCGATCTCATTGATGGCCGTCTCATACTGGCCCAGTGCCAGCTCGACGTTCTTGCCGAAGCGGGATTTGAAGTCGTTCATCTCGGCCTCAAAGTTGGCCACGTCGATGTTCTGATTCTGGATCTTCACCAGTTCCCGGCGGGCGGACAGGGCGTTGTGGGCGCTGTTGCGCAGGATGGTGATCAGCGGGATGAAGAACTGTGGCCGGATGACGTACATCTTGTCATAGCGGTAGGAAACGTCCACGATGCCGTTATTGTACAGTTCACTGTCCGCCTCCAGCATCGAAACCAGCACGGCGTATTCGCAGTTTTTCTCCCGGCGGTCCCGGTCCAGCTCCTTGAAGAAATCCTCGTTGCGGTGCTTGGTGGCGGTGGTGTCGTTCTCATTCTTCATCTCAAACATGATGGAGATGAATTCGACCCCGTCCTCGCTCTCGCGGTAGATGTAGTCGCCCTTGCTGCCGGTGCGGGAATCGTTGTCCTTTTCAAAATAGGCATTGGGGAAGGCCGTCGAACGGATCCGGTTGAATTCGTTCTCGCAGTGCCTCTCCAGGCTCTCGCCCACCATCTTGGTGGACAGCCGCAGCTTGAAGTCCTTATATCTTTCGATCTCCTCATCCTTGAACTTGAGGCGGGCATCGTATTCGCTCTTGAGGTTCTGCTGTTTCAGCTGGTATTCGCTTTCGGCGATCTTCAGCTGATTCTTCAGCTCGCCAATCTCCCTTTCCTTCTCACTGATGGTCCGGTTGAGGTCCTCGGCCGAGGCCCGAATGGCCAGCTGATTTTCGTTTCTGACGTTCACCAGCTGCCCCTTCAGCTCGCTGATCTGCTTCTCCTTTTCGGCGATGACCAGATCCTTGCGGTTCAGATCTGCATTGAAGTTCCTCTCAACCTTGCTGACGGCGATCTCCACGGCATCATCCTTCTCCTTTTTCAGGTAGCTTTCCCGGTTTTTCAGTTCCTTCTGGAACTCCTCATCCCTCACCTGCCGCACAATGGCCGCATAGCCGGCCTCATCGACCTGAAAAACCTTCCCGCAATTGGGACACTTAATCTCCTGCATACTCACTCCTCCACGGTAAAGATACCGGTAAACTGCGGTACGGCAAAGTAGCTGATGAACTGCTCACACTTGCACAGGAACATGTAATAGATCCTTTTTTCAATACCGCTCAGGGCTTCATAATTGCCCATTCCCTTTGATAAAATCACATCTGCCCCGTCAAAAACCTTTCTGGCTTCTTCCGGCAGCAACTTATAGACGGTTCCGGTTATGCCTTGACCGTTGGGTACGATCTGTGCCACCTCATCCATTCCCACATATACGGCATCTTCAACGGTGGCATCGTTGATGGTCTCCTCACCCCGGACCATCACGCTGACTTTGATCTGGGGATAACGCTTCCTGATCTGTCTGATCAGCAGCTTGTCCATAACGATCTCCCCGCAGTTATCGGCCAGGATGACCAGGCTGTTGCCCTTCTCGAGATCGCGGGCAAACTGCCGGTAGGTTTCATCATCCTGCCGGCTCCAGCTGGCTTCCTTCAGCAGTACCACCAGCTTGTCGGGTTCCACGGTCTTTAAGGCCACCATGTCGATGTAGTTGGCAGCCCGGCAGACAGCCAGTGCCTTCTTAATCGGATCGTCAGCGGCCTCAATGGCCTCTTCGATCTCCCTCTCCCTTGCCAGCATGAAATCGTTGAAGAAGCGCTTCTCCTGGCGGTAATCGTTAATCTCTCCGAACTGTCTTTCCGCCATTTTCCGGAACTGATAGCTCAGATAGGGAGCGCAGTCATCCGCACTGCGGTTATCGATGATCTCTCGTACGGCAGCCAGAAAGCCTTCGTCGTCGTGCTTTTCCTTCTGCCGGCGGTATAAACAGTTGATGCATGTTTCCGTCAGTTTCATAGGCTATTCTTCCGTGAAGACTTCCGCCAGCTTTCTGACGGTCTCTTCCTTGCGGGCAGCGGGATTGATCAGATTGAGGCTGCCGGCAAACTCGCACTGATTCAGGGCCTTCCTAAGCTGTTCGATGCTCTTGTTGCCGTTACCGGAAGCGGAAGCAGCGATGATGAAAAGCCTTTTGCCTTTCAGTGAATACCTTTTAACGAAGGCATTGATGGCTGGGGGACAGGTACCGGCCCATACCGGATAGCACAGCACGATTTCATCATAGTCAGACGGATCTGCCTTAATGGGTTTCAGGCCGGGATCTTCCTTCAGCAGTGCACTCTTGCCACCGTGCAGAAACTTGCCCAGTCCCTTTAAGGGCGGCTGCTTTTCCACCAGCAGCTTTTCCGTGGCCGTCTGAGGAAACTTCCTCATCACCTCAGCTACGTAATCACAGTTCCCGGTCAGGGAGTAATATATCAGCAGTTTTTTCATGTCGTTCCTCATTTCTCAATAACATTATATTAGAAAACCGCTCTCTGTTGGCAAAAAACAATCCCGCCGAAGCGGGATTATCTGTTACTTAACGATCTGAATGTGCAGTTCTTCCAGCTGCTTTTCGTCGACGGTGCTCGGGCAGTCGCTCATCGGGTCCTTGGCGTTGGCATTCTTCGGGAAGGCAATGACATCCCTCAGGGATTCCGAGCCGGTCAGGATCATGGCCACGCGGTCCAGACCCAGGGCCAGTCCGCCATGAGGAGGCGTGCCGTACTTCAGGGCATCGATGAAGAAGCCAAAGCGGTATCTGATCTCCTCTTCGCTTAAGCCCAGTAACTGGAATATCTTGTCCTGCAGGTCGCAATCATAGATACGCAAGCTGCCGCCGCCCAGTTCATAGCCGTTTAAGACGATGTCATAGGCGTAGCTTCTGACCTTGCTGGGATCGCTGTCGAGCAGCGGCAGGTCCTCGTCCATCGGTCGGGTAAACGGATGATGCTCGGCCTTCCAGCGCTGTTCTTCCTCGCTGTACTCAAACATCGGGAAGTCGACGACCCACAGGAAGTCAAAGGTATTGGGGTCAAAGAGTTTCAGGGTCTTTCCGAAGTGGCTTCGCAAAGCTCCCATGGCAAAGCAGGTCTTGGACCAGTCACCGGCGGCCATCATGATCATATCGCCGTTTTTGATGTTCAGTCTGGCCTTCAGAGCGCTGACTTCCTCTTCCGTGAAGAACTTGGCCGCACTGCCGGTCAAAGCATCGTTTTCGTACTTGACCACTACCAGACCCTTGGCGCCGTTCTTCTTGGCCAGGTCGATCAGCTTGTCCTGTTCCTTGCGGGAGTAGTTTTCGCAATGGTCGACGACCAGAGACTTGATGGTGCCCTTTTCACTGAGGCCTTCGGCAAAGGCCTTGAACTCGGAATGAGCAAAGACATCCTTAACATCCTGCAGTTCCAGTCCGAAACGGGTATCGGGCTTGTCGGAGCCGAATCGGTTGAGGGCATCCTCGTAGATGAAGCGGCGGAACGGAGTCTCGATGTCGATTCCCTTGACGTCCTTCATGACCTTCTTTAACAGTCCTTCGGTGAGGGCCAGGATCTCATCCTCGCTCAGGAAGCTGGTCTCCAGGTCCAGCTGGGTGAAGTCCAGCTGCCGGTCGGCTCTTAAGTCCTCGTCGCGGAAGCATCTGGCGACCTGATAGTATCTTTCAAAGCCGGCTACCATCAGCAGCTGCTTGAACTGCTGCGGGGACTGCGGCAGGGCGTAGAAACTGCCCGGGTGCACACGGCTGGGAACCAGATAGTCTCTGGCGCCTTCCGGGGTGCTCTTGGCCAGTACCGGCGTCTCCACTTCGATGAAGCCGTTGGCATCGAGATATTCATGCATCGTTCTGACGATCTTGGCTCTGGTGAAGAGCTTCTGCTGCAAAACGGGTCTTCTGAGGTCAAGGTAGCGGTACTTTAATCTGGTCTCCTCCAGGGCGTCGGTGTCATCGGCGATGATGAACGGGGTCAGGGCCGCACTGTTGATGATCGTGACTTTTTCCGCCTTTACTTCGATCTCACCGGTGGCCAGCTTGGGGTTCTTGTCCTTTCTTTCGATGACTTCACCGCTGACTTCCAGAATGTATTCATTTCTGACGTTTCTGACCTCTTCGGTCAGTTTCTCGTCAAACAGGACCTGGGTGATGCCTTCGCGGTCTCTTAAGTCGATGAAGACCATGCCGCCGAGATTTCTTCTCTTGGCTACCCAGCCGATCAGGGTAACCTTCTTACCGACATCGGCCAGTCTTAACTGTCCATTGGTATGTGTTCTGTTCATATCAGTTGTCTCCCTTCAATATTTTCTCCACCGTGGCGACCAGTTCATCTTCCTTAACCGTGAACTGTTCCCTGGTGGCGGTATTCTTTATTACAGCCGTCTGACTGGCGGCTTCATCCTCACCGAGGATGACGATCACTCTGGCCTTCAGGCGGTCACTGGCCTTGAACTGGGCCTTCAGCGAACGCTTCTGATAGTCGGTCTCGCAATTAAAGCCGGCATCTCTCAGTCTCTGCGTGATTTTCAGACCATAGGATCCGATCTCCCCCATCGCGATGACGTAGGCATCGATGGCCCTTTCCTCTTCCTTGAGGCCGCCGTTTTCCTGCGCCAGGGTAATGATCCTTTCCAATCCCATGCCGAAGCCGATTCCCGGTAACGGTCCCCCACCGAAGTAGTCGACCAGGCCGTCATACTGACCGCCCGCAAAGACGGCAGCCTGCTGACCCTGAGCATCGACCGGTACCGCTTCAAAGACGGTATTGGAATAGTAATCCAGGCCTCTGACCAGGCGGTCATCGATGACATATTCGATGCCCAGGTCATCCAGAGCCTTAAGGACCTTGTCGAAGTATTCCTTGCTGGCTTCATTGAGGTAATCCCTCATCACTGGAGCGGAAGCGAAACACGGGGAATCCTTATCGACCTTGCAGTCAAGAATTCTTAAGGGATTTAACTCCCAGCGCCGCCTGCAGTCTTCGCACAGCTGCGGCAGATAAGGTTCAAAGTAATCCTTAAGCGCCTGGCGGTAACGGTTTCTTGATTCCTCATCACCCAGCGTGTTTATTAACAGCCGCAGATTCTTGATGCCCAGACGGCGGGAAATGCTGACGCCCAGGGCGATGACCTCAACGTCCAGCAGCGGATTCTTGGCGCCGATGGCCTCGATGCCGAACTGATGGAACTGACGGTATCTTCCCTTCTGAGGCCGTTCATAGCGGAACATCGGCCCCATGTAGTACAGTTTCTTCGGCAGTTCCGCCGGATTGCCGTACATCTTGTGCTCAACAAAGGCCCTGATAACGCCCTTGGTTCCTTCCGGACGCAGCGTCAGGCTGCGCTTGCCGTTATCCTCGAAACTGTACATCTCCTTGGTAACCATGTCACTGGAGTCGTTTTCGGTCTTGAAGACTTCCGTGTGTTCGAAGACCGGGGTCCTTATTTCCTCATAACCGTAGCGGTCACACTCTTCAGCGATGATGTTTTCAACTTTCTTCCATAACCGGACATCGCTGCCCAGAAAATCCTGGGTCCCCCTGGGGAGCTGATACTTCTCTGCCATGTTCTTACCTCCTTCGCAAAAAAAACGCCCGTTAAGGACGTTTAACGTGGTGCCACCTTAATTCGCAATAAACATTGCCTTGAACCCTTAACGCAGGTGTACGTCCCTTCCTACTGATTCGGAAAGGCTCCTGTAAAGTGTCTTACTGCCGTACTCT
The DNA here is from genome assembly GCA_017445225.1 of Erysipelotrichaceae bacterium. Taxonomy (GTDB): domain Bacteria; phylum Bacillota_I; class Bacilli_A; order Erysipelotrichales; family Erysipelotrichaceae; genus RUG521. The sequence continues at coordinate 85,128 of JAFSUN010000010.1, forward strand.
CATGGAAACTTTCACCGGATGTTTCCTCTCTTCTTATTACCCTTCGGCAGTTCTCTTCCTCATCGGATTTACAGTGACTATATTAGCACAGCCCATCCGCAAATTCAAACAAAACAATGGCGGCGGCTGTATATCTGTGGTTTAAAAGAGCAGGCATTAAGAAAAGAGGGCCGAAACCCTCCTAAACTGTTTCATCTGAATGTTATTCCCAAATATTCACCATGCTAGCTCCGACAATTATCAGTTCCAGCATCAGCAGTAAGGAAATACCGCTGATTGCCAGAAATTTCCATTCCTTCTGTTTATCATCGGCCTTCAGATACTTTCTGAAAGACCAGATGAACACAAAGGGAACTGCCGGCCAGATAAATGAATTAATCGAATACAATATTATTAGCAGGATTTTATAACTCATAATCAAATTAATAATAGATGACTGTCTGATCATCTGTATCTACATAGAAGCATTTCTCAGCCATTTTCTGTCCTTTGGTAAATGTAATACTTCCAAGAACACCAATCTGCTGAGGATTTGTCAATGCAAAGTTTACTGTGACTTTTGGATTAATACTTATTGTTGCGTGCCCATAAGCAAACTTATACTCCATATCAAATAAACTGTAATTTGAACTAACCCTATCAGTTCTCAGTGTGATGCCGCCTTTTTTAGCCCAATATGTATCAACATTGTTACTGGCCCAAACTCCCATAGGAACTTTAGCTTTTGCGTTTCTAAGTTGCTCAACAACAGTTAATGAGCTAGAAGTATGTGTCTGCATTATACCACTGCTGTTATAATAATACACATTACAGTATGATTCCGAAGTATTAATTCTCGCTGCAACGAACTGTCCAGATGAATTAATCGCCTGCCAGATTACTCCTACTCCATCTTCAACAAGCGGACCACTTAACACCGGCTGTGAACTCCAAGTCCACATAATTGCTAATTTAAAATAGGCAGCTCCAATATGATTTGTGTATACCGCTACTGATGGTGTTGCTGTTATCGTAAGAGTAGATAATACTTCTCTTAATTGTTCATTGTTTTTTAAGCATCCCCCAGAATACTTTTTTATGATTTCTATCTGAGCTTCATTATACCCATAGCTAATCAGTTCTTGCTTTGACATCGAAGACAAACTAACTATCTTTGTTGAAACACTCTCTTCTATTTCCTTGATTTTTGTCTTGGCTGCTTTATCAAAAACTGATGTTTTTGATAAAGCTTCTATTTCGGCCTTGATAATATCGTACTCAAACACTTCTGTGGTATTCGATCTCAATTCCACTAATTCAACATCTTCTTCAGCGAAAACAATTACTGAATTTGAGAATAAACAAACGAGACAGATCATTAGGATAGTCATTCTTTTTATCATATCGATTCCTCCGTTCTAACTAAAACAATGCTACTGTATAATCCACAAAACAATTATATTGTTTTATTGACTAATACAGTCACCACAGTTTTACACAACGGCTATTAAAAAAACCAACAAACTCATGGTTTGTAGTGGTTTCTAAAATGTTCAGAAATTGATTTGATAATACTATTTAGCGAAGTTTTTCTCTGATAACTGTAAATTCGATAAGGTATCATTATAGTTTTCAAAAAATCTCGGCATTCATACCCGTTCAAATAGTGTCTCCAGAAATTATAAGGAACAATCATTACTCCTTCCCCATCATTCATTGCTTTTTTCACTGTTGATTCAGAAATGCCAAAGTACACCATATAATCAGCACTAATCGATTCCAGTATCTTGGTCATTTTTCTAGACCCTCTTAGATCATGATATTTGAAATATATTTTTGTTTTCAGCAAATCAGAATAGTCAATCTTTTCCTTATTGTAGAGAGGCGATTTTTGGCTCATAACCACGACCATGTGATCTTCCATTAGAACAAAACTATCTACTATTTTTGGTACATCAAATTCATAATTAAAAATACAGTCAACCTCTCCTCTTTCCAAAGCGGCCAACAAGTATTCTGCATCATAGTCAACAAACACACATTCCAGTTTCTTTTGAGAACAGATGTCTTTTGTTGCCTCCATCAATGAATCTGGATGACAGCTCATATCGATACCTATAGAGATTTTATGCAATTGTCCTATATTATCCAACATCTCATAATACTGTTCTACTAGCTGTAAAGAGTAATTATAAAAAACTATCCCGTCATCAGTAAGCTGGCATCCTTTATGATTCCTTAAAAACAAGACTGTTTTAAGTTCTCTTTCAAGTTGATCCATTTGATATTTGACTTTATTGTAGTCTATTCCCAATGCTACTGCTGCTCTATTAAACGAATTTGTTTCCACAATAGTATTAAAAATACGAATTTGTGAGTTGTTCATGTTGTTTAGTCTCCAGTTATAAGTATTTCCTTACATTTTTTCCAGACTATCAGATTCTATGCCTGACATCCTAACCGTTACTTGACGATCCGGTCAACGCTTTCGATGCTGTTGATCTTCCTTAGGTTGGCGATCACCAGCTTCAGCTGTTCGGCGTTGGAGACCTTGACCTTGATGTCGATGGTGACATTGACCTTGTCAGGCAGAACTTCGGAGTTGATGCCCGTTAAGCCGGCCTTATACTGGGCCAGGATGGTCACGATGTCGCTGATCAGATAGGAGCGGTCGATGGCTTCCAGCTTCAGCCAGCATTCATACTGCTTGCCCTCATCGCTTTCTTCCCAGTATACCGGGATGATGCGCTTGAATTCACCGGCGATGTTGGGACAGTCGGCCCGGTGGACCTTGACGCCCTGCCCCTTGGTAATGTAGCCGACGATGTCGTCGCCATAGACCGGCATGCAGCAGCCGGCGATCGTGATCTTGATGTTCTCCAGACCGCTGACCTGGATTCCGGTCTTGCTGGTGGAAGTCCGCGGCTTGCGGCTCTGGAAGATCTGGGTCAGCGTCAGGTTATCAAGGCTGGTGGCCTTCTTGATGTTAGTCAGCTTCTCAGCTACTGACGGCAGCGAAACAGACTTTACGGCGATGGCGTAGTAAAGCTCATTGGTATTGGAAACCTGGAAATTGTTCAGAATGCCGTCCAGACGGCTCTTTTCCATGTATTCCTCCGGTTCCAGATTGCGCTTCTTCAGTTCATCCCGCAGCATCTTTTCGCCCTTTTCGATGTACTCCTGCTTCCGCTCGTTCTCCTGCTTGGTCAGGTAGGCACGGATCTTACTGCGGGCGGTGGCAGTCTTGACGATCTTCAACCAGTCCTCCGAGGGGCCGGTGGCCTGCTTGGAAGTCTTGATCTGGACGATGTCACCGGTATTCAGGGGCGTATTCAGCGGTACCAGCGCGCCATTGACGATGGCGCCGATGGTGTTATGGCCGACTTCAGTATGGATGCGGTAGGCAAAATCCAACGGTGTGGCCCCGTTAGGCAGTTCGATGACCCTTCCCTTGGGACTCATGACGTAGATGTTGGCCTCGAAGATATCCTTCTGGATCAGGTTCATGAACTCGTTGGGGTGTTCCAGTTCGCTTTCATCCATCATCGAGATCATGTCATGATACCAGGACAGCTTGTTCTCGATCTCCTTCTGTTCCTTCTCAGAACTGTACTTGATGCCTTCCTTGTAGCTCCAGTGGGCAGCGATGCCCTGTTCGGCGACCCGGTCCATCTCCTCAGTACGGATCTGCACTTCAAAGATGTTGCCGTCATTGTCAAAGATCGTCGTATGCAGTGACTGGTACATGTTGACCTTCGGCATCGCGATGTAGTCCTTCAGACGTCCCGGCATCGGCCGGTACTGGGCGTGGATGTAGCCCAGGATCTCGTAGCAGTTCAGCTCGCTGCGGGTAACGACTCTGATGGCGTAGAGGTCAAAGATCTCATCAAAGCGCTTGTTCTTCTCGGTCATCTTCTTGTAGATGGAGTAGAGGTGCTTGGAGCGTCCGAAGATCCGGAACTCAAAGTTATGCTTCTTCAGCAGTTCGGTCAGTTCCTCGATCATCCGGTTGATCATCGCTTCTCTTTCGGCCTTCTTGGTTTCCACCATTCTGGCGACCTCATGATAACGGTCGGGTTCCAGATAATAGAAGCAGAGGTCCTCCATCTCGTTTTTCATGTCACCAAAGCCCAGTCGGTGGGCGATCGGGCAGTAGACCTGCAGGGTCTCGGATGCTACCCGGATCTGCTGCTCGCGGCTGGTGTAGTCCAGGGTCCGCATGTTATGGAGACGGTCGACCAGTTTGATGATGATGACGCGCACGTCCTTGGCCATGGCAATGAAGATCTTGCGGTGATTGGCGGCCTGGTATTCCTTTTCATCCTTGAATTCCAGCCGGCCGATCTTGGTGACGGCTTCTACCAGGGTGGCGACATCGGCGTCGAACTCCCTTTCCAGTTCCTCCTTCTGAATGCCGCAGTCCTCCATCGTATCGTGCAGCAGTCCGGCCGTTATGGTCTGCGGTCCGGCCTGCAGGGTCGACAGGATGTAGGCGACGTTGAGGAGATGGACGAAATAGGGTTCGCCGCTCTTGCGCTTCTGGGCAGCGTGCGCATTCTCAGCGTAGGAATAGGCCTTTTCGATCATGGCTAAAGACTCAGGCTGACTGATGTAGGTCTTTACCTGATCAAATAGCATCTCCTTGGTCACCTTTAAAGGATTCTTCATGGCTTATTCCCCCTGAAAAAATCGAAGAGCTAGCTCTCCGATCAGTATTTTAATAATGAAAGTACCTTATAACCTTCGAGCTTTTCTCTGCCTTTTAAGTCTTCCAGTTCGATGAGGAAGGCACAGCCGACAACTTCACCGCCCAGGGTTTCGATCAGTTTGTTGGCAGCGGCAATGGTTCCGCCGGTAGCCAGCAGGTCATCAACGACCAGGACCTTCTGACCGGGCTTGATGGCATCCTTATGCATTTCCATCTTGTTGGTGCCGTATTCAAGGGCATATTCAAAGGAAACGGTCTCTCTCGGCAGCTTGTTGGGCTTGCGGGCCGGTACAAAGCCGATGCCCAGTTCATAGGCCACCGGACAGCCGAAGATGAATCCTCTGGATTCCGGGCCGACGACTACTTCCGCACCCACTTCCCTGGCGAAGTCAACGAACTTCTGACAGGCATAGTGGAAGGCTTCACCGTCTCCCATCAGAGGGGTTACGTCTCTGAACAGGACGCCTTCAATAGGATAATCAGGAATACTAGCAATGTAATTATCTAAGTTCATACCTACCTCCAAAATACTCTATAATTTTAGCACATCAGGCGACTTTATTCACCATTCAGTTTGATTAATGTTTCTTTCCGGTCAGCGGAGCCAGATAGTAGCCCAGCACCTGTTTCTGCAGCCGGACATAGCTGATGACGTCATAGCGCACCAGCATCGGAACGGCGATCACGTAGACGACGCCGAAAATGAACAGCGAGGTCAGTGAGGAATAGGTAAAGTAGCTGAAGGCGAACGCCAGCATGATGATCGGGCAGGACAGCGTCAGCCAGTTGATGTCCCTCCGGATGTCATCGCCATCCAGCAGATAGCGCTTCAGTTCCTCTTCGCTGATGGGTTCACCCTTCAGATCATCAGTTATCCTGCGGTTTTCCTTCTCCACGGCCTTGCGGCTGATCAGGCACATGGCGGCTACCGCCACCGTCAGTACGGCAAAGACCACCGCAAAGATCAGCACCTTCTTATCGACCGGCAGTTTCTTGCGGTAATACTGATAGAACATGAAGTAAACATACATCGCGGCCAGCGGCAGCAGATCGACCTTGCGGCCGTATTCCTTATCATTTACCTTGTAGAGGAGTTTTTTATTCTCATCATAAAAGTAATCGGTTTTGTCATCATTATTTCCTCTTTTATATAACCAGATCATGTTAATTCCCCTGTCTTTCTGTTTTTCCCGTGGATAGTTTCATTATAATACCCTATTAGAGTTACTTCAACCCGGCGGTTTCCAGCTGCAGAGCCAGTAACTGGTAGCTCTTAACACCCCTGAAGACGTTGATCTCCAGGTTTCCCAGGGCCTCGGTATCCCGGTCCAGATATTCCCGATAACCCTTGTTGTTGCGGAAGGAGACGATGTCGAAGCGGGTCTGCTGCAGTCTCTTTGACCACTTGAGCTGATTGTCATTCCTTAAGCTGCGGTATTCCCAGCTGTCATCGGTCCTGATCAGAAACAGCGGCAGCTTCCTGCCCTGACCAAAAGGCTTATGGGAGAACAGCTCTTCCAGATTATCTTTCGTCAGATCGCCTTCCGTTATTTCGATGTAGTACTCTTCCTTCTCAACGGTTTCACTCACGTAGCGCTGTGCGATGTATTCTCTTAATTCATCATACTGTTCGGGACGGATGGTAATGCCGCAGGCGCCCTTGTGACCCCCGAAATTCACCGTGTAAGGCGCGTAATCCTTCAGCAGGTCAAACAGGTCAGTGGTCTCATTGCCCCTTCCTGAGCCCTTTAACAGGCCGTTGCTTTCGGTAAAGATCAGACAGCTTCTTCCCGTTTCATCGCACAGCCGGCTGGCCATCAGACCGATCAACCCTTCGTGCAGGGATTCATCGCGGACCATCAGGAAATCGTGCGAGAGATCCAGTTTCTTTCTGACGGTCTCGTATTGCGCCAGCGACATCTGCTTGCGGGTATTGTTGAGTTCGCTCAGCTGCGCCGCAAAGTCATCGATCACCTTCTCGTCTTCGGCCAGGAAGTAGCGGACCAGCTGATTGGGATTGGCCCGGTCAGCCAGGCGGCCGACGGCGTTGATCTTGGGCACGATGCGGAAGCTGACCGCATTCTCGTCGATCATTTCACTGCCTTCCAGCAGGGCTTCCATGTTGCGGTAGCGGTGGCCGGCAAGAGCCTTCAGCCCTTCGCGGACCAGCTGGACGTTGTAGTCTCTTAATTCCATTACATCGCCGATGGTGGCGACCATCGCACAGATCTTCATCTGCTCATCCGCCAGGTGCAGATATTCCATCAGGACGTAGGCAACCCCGGCCCCGCACAGCCAGCGGAACTCTTCCGTTAACAGGCTGGGATGGACGAGACAGTCGGCATTGATGGGAGCTGACAGTTCATGATGATCGCTGATCAGCACCGTCATCCCGTTTTTTCTTGCCCAGTCTACGGCCTCAAAGGCCGAGACGCCGTTATCGACGGTTATCAGCAGTTCGTACCCCTTTTCCCGGGCCTGGCGGACTCTTTCCAGATTGAGCCCATAGCCCTCGTTAAAGCGGTTTGGTATATAGTATCCGCAGCTGATGCCGAGTTTCTGCAGCAGCTTTACCATGATGGCGGTGGCGCAGATCCCATCGCAGTCATAGTCCCCATAGACGAAGGCCTTCTGCTTCCTGGCGGCGGCTTCCTTCAAAATGGCGGAAGCCTTTTCAAGGCAGTCTGCCTGCGGTATGGCAATCTTAGCACCACGGAAAAAGGAAGCCGTCTGCTGCGGATCGTAGCCCCAGTAATCGACCACTTTCGCACTCAAGGAACCTACTGAGTAGGTCTCCATGATGGTGCGGTAATTGCGGGGTTCATATCGGCAGTATTTCATCAGCTTCCTCTGTCAAGGCTTATTTTACTTCGTTGATTCCGAAGATGGTGGTTTCCTTTAATTCCTTCTTGTTGTTCTTCTTGTTTTTCTTGGCCGGTCTCTTATCGATGTTCTGCATCTCGTAGTCAAACCACAGTTTGCCGCCCAGGTAGATGGTTACCAGGGTGCACAGAGCGATGACACCGATGCCGTCAGCGTAGATGGCAGCGGCTGAGTACAGAATGCAGGCCAGTAAGACGGTATTGGCAGTCTCGGCAAATTCGTTGATCACGACGTTTAACAGGTTGAGCAGCTTGCCTTCGTTGAGTTTCTCCCTCCAGATCTCCCGGAAGGATCTTCTGATCTCACCGGAGAAGATCAGGATGTAGCTGACAGCGGCGGCGATGACGGCCAGAATGACGCCCTTCTCGATGAAAGTGCTTCTGACAAACAGGCCGTTGATGCCTAACAGGGTCAGGGAGGCGATGATCACGATGCTCATGGCCAGTAACGGATACTGCCTGCGGTAGCGGAACTGGGTATACAGGGCGGCCAGGATGGCGATGACGCCAATCATGATCAGGGTATAGACCAGAGCGCTGCTGCTTAAGCGGAAGGCACCGATGACGCCGAATACAAAGGCGATGGCGGCGGCGATGTAGGCACCGAGATTGGTAAAGTAACGGGTGTAGTCATAGACCTTGCGGTTTTCAGCGACATATTCCTCACCCTTTTCAACATCCGGCAGGTTTTCGGTCTTGATGGCGAACAGTTTCTTGTCTTCAACATAACCGGATTCCAGCAGGCTGTTGAGCATCAGTCTGTTCAGCAGGTTGTAGAAGATGAGGTTGCAGCCGGCACCGATGATGACGGCATAGGCACCGTCAGCCAGGGTATTGCGGAAGCAGATCAGGGCGATGACGCCGGTGATAAGCTGGGCAATGTTGCTTTCCCACATGGTTACTTCGCCTTCCTTATAGGCTAAGGACATGGCAGCGACCTGATTGCGGCCTCTTAACAGATAGTTTCTGAACTTGGTAAGGATGTTCACAACAGCCAGTAAGCCGGCCGCCAGCAATACGGCAGCGATGGTGATCAGAGCATTGCCGAAGTTGATGCCGAGCAGTGAAGTGGCCTTGTAGAAGGCTGCAGTCCAGCCCAGAGTGGCGATGGCGGTAACGCCGCCGGCCGCGCCAAAGCGGAAGATCAGCCAGCAGGCACATAAGGCCATGCCTAAGACGATCATTAACCAGGTTACGGTCAGGTTCTTGTTGCCGGCTTCAGCAGGTGTCAGGGCCTTGAAGCTCTTTTCGGCTACGGAAACCTTCAGACTGCCGCCGTTGAGGACGCAGACGGCATTTCTCAGATCTTCAGCCTTGTAATTGGATTCCACATAGAAGGAATCGCTGATGCCGCTGGTGACCTGGAAGACGCTGAGGTACTTCGGAGAAGTGGCCTTGCTTTCGGTCTCGTACTTGTCGCCCTCGGCAAAATCGCTCCAGGCAACCAGCAACTTGTCACTGGAGGAAGCGATCTTGGCGGTGGCTTCCTTTAAGGCATTGCCGTCATCGACGACAAAGCTCAGATAGGTCTTGTCATTGCCGGTCAAAAGGCCGACACCCTTGAAGACGTTCTCATCGACGATGAGCTCATCCTTGGTGTTTCTTAAGGTCAAGTGACCGGTCTGGGTGAGGAACTTCCTCATGTTGTCGTTGTCAGTGACACCGGTATATCTGATGGTTACCTCACTGCCATTAACAGTAGTTTCCAGATCAAGAGCACCGAAGTTGCGGATCCTCTTTTCCAGGGTCGCAACCGTGTTCTGGATCTTTTCATTGTCACTGGAATCAATGGTATAGACGAGTTCATAGACATCACCGTATTCCAGATCGAGATTCAGATTCTTCTTCTGCCCTGCCAGCATCCAGATGCTTAAGCAGCTGATGATCAGGGCACAAACGACAGCTGTGATCAGCTTTCCGTTATTCTTTCTCATAAGCTATCTCCACCTTCTATTAATCATGAACACTCGGTGTTCATATCATCATCCGCTCTTACGAACTTTCACGCAAAAAAGCTCATCAATAAGCGATTCTTTGTAATTATACGCTTTTCTGGCTGCGGTGTAAACCTCGATTATGCTGCTGTTCAAATATGCGAAGTGACCGTAAAACGTAACGGTTATTCCCAAACCGCTAATTCCGTGAAGAAAGCTTTCCCGGAGCCACTGCGGCAACCACCAGCGAGATTATCACTTTAGTTACCCAATATTCTTTCAGATTGTATGTCCAAAAAGCTGCTGACCCTCCGTCAACTTCCATTTTCACAAGGGTTATGCCTGTTATGAGAATATACGTCACCAGAAAAACCAGCATCTTCTGAATGAAGACGGACATCTTTTTTCTTCTGACTTTTTTACAAAGCATGATAAAACTTTTGATTTTTATAATATTAAACTAATTGTCTTCAAAATGGTGGACCTGCTGCTTGAACAGTTTTCCCCTTACTTCATAATTGGGGAACTGATCCCAGGAGGCACAGGCCGGTGACAGTAAGACCACTTCACCTTCGCGGGCCTCTTCGTGCGCCTTGTTAAGGGCCTGTTCCATGTTGTCAAACAGCTCGATGCTGCAGCCTAACGGGATGAACTGTTCCTTCGTATTGCCGAAGGCGTACATCTTCTTCACGTTGCCCACATAGGGTTTCAGATCGGCAAAGCCGGTCTTCTTATCATAACCGCCGACCAGCAGGCGGACCGGGCAGTCAAAGGCCTTCAGGGCCATGATCGTCGAATCGACGTTAGTGCCCTTGGAGTCATTGTAGTATCTGACGCCGTCGATTTCGGCAACATATTCAATGCGGTGTTCTACGCCCATGAAGGTTTCCAGGAAATCCCTGATGTCTTCAGGTTTTACCCCGGCCAGGAAAGCCATGCAGCCGGCCACCAGCGCGTTCTGTACATTGTGCATGCCCGGAAGACGGAACTTATCCAGGGAGAACAGTTCGATGTCGCGGAACCAGGCCTTCCGATCAGCTACGTGCAGATCGGTATCTGTCCTTACCAGTGACAGCGTGATAATCTGACATGGTACGTTTTTACAGTATTCTCTGACGTTTTCATCATCAACGTTCATGATGAAGAAATCATCCTCATTCTGATTCTGATAGACCAGGGTCTTGGACTTATAGTAGGCATCCACCGTACCGAAATAGTCGACGTGGTCCGGTGTCAGGTTCATGATGACACTGGCCAGCGGATGGAAACTGTAGCAGCCCAGCAGCTGGAAACCGGCGATCTCAATGGCCAGGGTCAGGTTATCCGTATCTCTGTCCATGACGACTTCACTTACCGGTAAGCCGACATTGCCGCAGGCAACGTTGGCGGGATTGAGCTTCTTCAGCATCTCTCCCAGCATCGTGGTCGTCGTGGTCTTACCGTTGGTACCGGTAATGGCCAGATATCTGATCTCGGGATGATCTCTCAGGGCGATCTCGATCTCGTTGTACATCTTATAGCCCTTATCCACAAAGTATTTTACAAAGGGAACCGAATACTTGATGCCGGGGTTCTTGATGATCAGATCCCAATCCATCTCCTTCAGGAAATCCGGATGGCCGCCATCAAAGACCCTGATGCCCAGGGACTCCAGTTCTTCCCTTTCCTTAACGGGTTTCATGTCGGTGAGCCAGACCTGCTCACCCCTAGCTGCCATCAGTTTGCTGACGGCGATGCCGCTCAAGGCGGCTCCGATTACCAGTACCTTCATTACATTACCGCCCCCATGATCATGCCGACGATGCAGAGAATGCTGCCGGCCAGCCAGAAGCGCAGTACGACTTCCTGTTCCGGCATGCCACCCTGCTCAAAGTGATGATGCAGCGGGGCCATCCGGAAGAAGCGCTTGCCGTGGGTCAGCTTGAAATAGCCGACCTGAATGATGTCGCTCATGACCTCGGCTACGAAGACGCCGCCGATCAGGATCAGGGCGATCTCTTCCTTAGTGACCATCGCAACGGCGGCCAGTAAGCCGCCCAGAGCCAGGCTGCCGGTATCGCCCATGAAGACCTGGGCCGGATGCTTGTTGTAATGCAGATAGCCCAACAGGGAGCCGATGACCGAGCACAGGAAGACGGCGATGTCCGTCTCGTCGATGCGCCAGCAGAAATAGATGAACGGTACCAGAGCAAAGCACATCAAGCCGGCACACAGTCCGTCCAGGCCGTCTGAGAGGTTGACACCGTTGCTTTCACCGGTAAACATGATGAAGACGACGACGATGTAGAACCAGCCCAGATCGATGTAGGTGTGAATGAACGGGACGATGACCAGGGAATTGGTGACATTGCGGTACAGCAGATAGAAGACGATGGCCAGGATCGACTGCAGCAGGAACTTGTAGATTGGCTTTAAGCCGTCGTTATTCTTCTTGACGACGATCAGGAAGTCATCGATGAAGCCGATGATGCCGTAGCCGACAAAGGCCAGCACGACGATCAGGAAGCTGGTGTTTTCAAAGGCTTCATGTCCCACGATGAAAATGGAGGCCAGGGAAGTCAGAATGAAGACGATGCCCCCCATGGTGGGAGTACCGCTCTTGGCCTGATGTGATTGAGGTCCATCCTCACGGATCTCCTGGCCGAACTTCAGCCTTCTCAGAAACTTGATTGCGTAGGGATAGGCGATCCAGGTCAGACCCAGTCCGATTGAAAAGGCACTTGCCATCTGAAAAAACATAACTTAAACCTCCAATTTTGCCAAAAGGTATTATATCACTATAATACCTTGAATGAATTCTCTTTTATTATTCCAGGTCGACGCCGATCTGCGACGTGTTGTCGATCGGCTGACCGGCCTTGATGTTCTGGGCCTTGACGAAGCCCGAGCCCCTGATGGTGACTTCAATGCCCGTCAGATTCCAGAAGGCGATCAGTTCCTTGCGGCTCCACCCTTTCATGTTGGGCATCGAGATGCCGTTACTGCTGGTCAGTAACAGGACCCTCTGGCCGCTGATGACCGTGGCATCCGGCAGCGGATACTGAGCGAGAACGGTGCTTCCGGAACCGAGGATGGTGGCCTTGAAGCCGTATTCATCGGCCATCTTCTCCGCGAACTTCGGGGTATGGTTGATGAATGAAGGCATGCCGTTTGCGTAGATCTGCCGGTCGTTTACTTCCGGATCATCGGACTCGTTGGGCAGATTGTACAGGCCGTAGGTCGTGGCGATGACGTTTTCCAGATCTCTGACATATTCCTGGTTGTTGGCCAGGGAGTTGTAGTCTTCATAGGCAACGTAGACCAGATACTGGGGATTGACGGCCGGCATCGTGACGACGATGGAGTGAATGGTCAGTCCGGAACTGTAGGAGCCGTTTTCAATGGCTTCAGCGGTACCGGTCTTGTCACCCAGGGTAATGCCGTCATGCAGCGTATACTTCTTGGCGGAGGTGTTCTCACCGCTGTTGGCGGTGAACTCCATCAGCTGCAGAACCGTCTCAGCAGTTTCCGGCTTGATCGGGGTACCGACGACTTCACGGCCGCCCTGATAGACGACTTCACCGGAATGGCTGTCGACGACCTTGTCGATGATGTAGGGTTTCAGCATCTCACCGCCATTGCAGAAAGCGGTGTAGCCCTGCATGATCTGTAAGCCGGTGTAGGAACAGCCCTGTCCATAGGTGCTGATGGCGATGTCCAGCGGATGGGTAAGGTTTTCCACGCCCTCGGCCTCATTGGCGATGCCGTAGGATCCGACGGTCTTGTAGAAACCGAAGTTTTCCATGTATTCCTTATAGATGTCCTGATCGACATACTTTTCCAGCAGCGTTACCGCACCGGTATTACAGGACTTGGCAAAGCCGACCCAGAAGTTGATGGTGCCGTAGGACAGCCGCTGGTTGTTTCTGATGATGGCGATGTGCTTGGCGCCTTTATTTACTCTGATGATCTTGCCTTCCTTGTTGGTGGACAGATAGTACTCCCGGGAATCAAAGGTATCATCCGGCGAGAACTTGCCCTGGTCGATGGCCGCCGCATAGGTGAACGGCTTCATGATGGAACCGGGTTCAAAGGTGGCCATGGTATTGAAGTCAAGGTAGTCCTTGACGTTGACATCGTTCTGATCGTAGGTCGGGTAGGTATCGTAGGCCAGGATCTTGCCGGTCTTGGCTTCCAGCACGATGCCCCAGGCATACTTACTGCGGGTGCCGCTCTTATGGGAACTCTTCAGAGTCTGCTGCAGAGCGGTCTGAATGCGGTTGTCCAGGGTCAGGTAGACATCATTTCCGTTGATGGCGCTGACATATTCGACCTGCTGGCCGACCAGGGCATTGCCGCCGGTATCCTTGTAATAGGAAGTATAGCCGGGAGTACCCGATAGATAGTTGTTCAGGGAAGCTTCCAGTCCGGTCTTGCCGTCCAGGTCATTCTGGCCGCCGTCTTCCACATAGGTGTAGCGGGCAAAGCCGATCAGGTGGCTGGAGAACGGGGTAAACGGATAGTTGCGGGCCACGACCTTAACGAACTCGATGCCCGGCAGATTCAGGGCTTCGATGGCCTCCTTCTGCTCGGTGGAGATGCCGCGGCCGGCGGTTCCCAGATACGTCATAAAGCTGTCTCTCCTTAACAGAGACAGCAGTTCCTGTTCGTCACATTCCAGAATCGGGGCCAGGGCGGCCGCCGTCATTTCCTTGTCGGCGACATAATAGATCCCCTTCTTATTGCTGGGACGGTTGGCGGAGATGTAGGCGATGACATCCCAGGCATCGACATTTTCAGCCAGAATGGCACCGTTGGTATCGTAGATCAGCCCTCTCTGAGCTCTGATCTCTTCCTTGTCAACATAAGATATACCGTTATAGTCCGTCAGATGGGTACCGGAATTCATGTGAATTCCCTTGACATCTATTAAAAGGACATTGAATATCAACAATGCCCCTAGTCCAAACGATATAAATGCTAGAATGAATATTCTGAGGTTTGGCCTGTTCAACATCTAACTATTCTCCAATCGTGAATACGTTATTATTATTGTACGACATTGCCTCGCCGCCGACAATATTCATTACACGATCATAATTGGAAAGATTACTAACCTCACTGGCTAACAGCTCATTGTTTCTTCTCATGGACGCAATCTGACTCTGATAGTTCTGCTTGGTGAGATTCAGAGAGACGTTAAGCGACCTTAAGAAGATGCAGCTGGCCAGATAACATACAAAAGTAAAAAGGAATACCACAAAAATGACGCCAGATGTTCTGAGTTTTCTTTTCTTGGGAGTACTTTTTGTGTTAGGGGGGGTAGTTCTCTGTGTCATGTAATATTCCTTCTTTCTATTACTCGCAGCTTCGCGCTGTGCGAGCGGTGGTTCTCTGCTAATTCTTCTTCCCCGGCCAGTATGGGTTTCTTATTGACCAGCCGGTACTGGGCTTCAGGAATCTCGCTGGCCTTTAAGGGTATGCGCCGGTCGATCTTTTCCTGAGAGCTTTTTTCCCGGAAGATGTCCTTGACGATGGCATCTTCCAGCGAGTGGAAACTGATAACCGCCATTCTTCCGGCCGGCTTCAGCAGGCCTAACCCTGCATAGATGCCCTTCTCCAGATTTTCCAGCTCGTGATTCACTTCGATCCGTAAAGCCTGGAAAGTCTGCTTGGCCGGATGGCCGGGTTTGTTCTTGATTTTTTCCGGCAGCGCTGCCTTGATCACCTCCACCAGTTCTCCGGTAGTTTCGATCGGCTTCTCTGCCCTCTTTTTTTCAATTCTGCGGGCGATCTGTCTGGCGAAGGGTTCTTCTCCATAGCGGTAGATTATCCGCACCAGATCGTTGTAGGAATACTCATTGACGATGTTATAAGCGCTTACAGGCGCCTGTCGGTCCATCCTCATGTCCAGAGGGCTGTCCCAGCGGTAGGAAAACCCCCTCTCCGGATCATCAAACTGCGGAGAGGAAACACCAATGTCCAGCAATACGCCGTTAACTTCATGAATATCCAGTTCCGCCAGTTTTTCCGCCATGTCGGCGAAATTGGCTTTTATTAATGTGAAATGATTGGAAATGGCTTCCAGACGCTGCCTTGATTCCAGAATTGCCTGTTCATCTATGTCAAAGCTGTAGAGATGACCGCCGGTCAGCCGCTTCAGTATCTCACTGCTGTGGCCTCCTCTGCCCAGGGTCCCGTCGACATAAATGCCATCAGGCTTAATGTCCAGTAGTTCAATGCTCTTTGCGAGCATCACACTGTAATGTTCCATGTTACTGCAGGCTTTCTGCTATGCTCTCAAGTTCCTCGTCAGTCAGCTGCTGATTGTAGCTTTCCCATTTCTCAAGCGGCCACAGTTCAACATGATCGCCGGCTCCGATGAAGACACATTCCTTGGTGAGCTGAGCTCTCTTGATAAGGTTGTCCGGAACCAGAATTCTGCCTTGGGAATCAAGATCGGTTTCGCAGGCTTCAGCAGTCATGGATCTCTGATACTTTCTGATCTCAGCCTTGTTGCTGGGCAGTGCCATCAGAGCCTCATAACGCTTATTCCAGCTGTCCAGGGTATAGACAGCCAGGCATCCGTCGAGATAGCGGTTCAGTACGACGGTACTTCCGAGTTCATCGCGCAACTTAAAGGGAACAGCTATTCTTCCCTTGTTATCCATCTTGTTGCGATACTCTCCCAGAAACATCTTAATTTTCCCCACTATTCAACATTTTTCACATCTTTTCACCACTATTTTAGTAGAATACGGAAATTTTGTAAACAGAAAAATCATTATTTTTTGCGCTTTTTTTATGAAAATTCTTACATCTTTTTTCAGGGGCCAAAAGTGCCCTTTTCCCCACGAAAAAAGCCGGCACAACCGGCTCTCTGACAGGGTAATTTGCTTGTTTTTCAGCGGCGGCTTTCCCATTGACGGTACAGCTCTTCGCACATCTCAATGCGGCGGATGCTGTCGGTAACCGGGGTCACCGGACTCTGGGTCAGGCCCGACAGGATGCACTCATTGAAATGCTGAAGTTCATACATGAACTCATGCTTACAGGGAAATTCAAGTTTCTCCGCCGGCCCATTGTTCGGATGGATGAACGCCTCCCGGCTCTTCCAGTAGTCAGGGACTTCGATCCTGGCCTTATCCAGATAGAGGGTCATTCCGTTTTCAAAAAGGACATTGGTCGACATCAGGCTTACAGCCAGTACATCGTTCTCCGTTTTCAGCGTTACCGCAAACTGATCATCAACATCATGAACGCCATAGCTCCCCTGTCCGCTTATTCCGGTGATCCGGCCGCCGAAATATTCGGCCATCGTCAGGAAATAGGCCTCATTGGCATACAGGGCCCCGCCGCCGTATTCCTTCTGTTTCTTCCAGCCCTTTCCGTAGTGACCGCTGGTGTAGGACTGCCGGAAGGTCATGTACTGCAGCTTCCCAAACCGGCCGTCGGCGATCATCTTCCTAAGTTCCTTCATCACCGGCAGATACGGGGTCTTGACCGCCTCTGTGACAAACAGATTTCGCTTCTGCGCTTCGTTAAGCAGTTCCCGGCCCTGCCAGCCGTGCAGGACAAAAGGTTTCTCCAGCACCACATGCTTTCCCGCCTTCAGGGCTTCCAGAGCCACCGGATAATGCAGGCTGTTGATCAGTGGAATGTACACCGCGGCAATCTCCTCATCCTTAAGCATTTCCCGCCAGTCACCGTAAAAGCGCGCAATGCCATTATCGCGGGCAAAGGCTCCCGCCTTTTCAATGCTTCTTGAACTGACGGCCACGATGTGCCCGTTAGCGGTCTGCTGCATTCCCCCACAGAACCGCGGCGCGATGAAGGCCGGGGAGATGATTCCATAGCTTACCTTTTCATTCATAATTGACCTCTTATTGAATTCATTATAACCCAAAGCACAAAAAAACGTCATTTCTGACGTTAATTCGGGCTACTATTTCTGTCCGCACTCACATTCGTGATGAGGCAACTTGTACTCGCCACAGTTAGGACACTTAACCAGTGTCGGAGCTACTAACTTATAGTGGGTTCTACGTTTGTTCTTACGGGTCTTTGAAACTCTTCTCTGCTGAACTGCCATTGTCACACCTCCTATTCATCCTGTGGTTTGTAATCTTTAAGCACAGCCAGTCGCGGATCGATCTTGTTGGACTTCTCCTTCTGGTAAGTATCTTCACTTACCACTTCCCAGCCGTCGCCCTTTGGATAATCGATGATTCCCGGCTTTCTGACCTTGATGGGTACTTCCACCAGGATCTGCCGGAAAACCGTTGATAACAGATCAGCATAACCGTTTTCCGGTTTCAAGATGCTGATGTCATCGGCATCTGCCTTGTCGAAGCTGATGATCTCATCCGCCACAGAATCGAACGGAATATCAACATCTTCGAAGGTGATGTCACACGGGCAGGTCATGATACCTGACACGTGGATGTTCACATACAGACGCTGCTGCTGAGCATTGTACTCTCCAGAGATTTCGGCTCTTACTTCAGAAAGCTTTCTGATCCGCGGGAACTGCTTGAGGTCCTCTTCGCTGAACTCCAGGTTCTCGTCGATTTCCAGGTGGTGATCCCTCAGCTGTAATAAGTCCGTTCTGGAATAGCGCATATACTTATCCAATACAGCCATAATATTTTATTACAATCCTTTCTGTTAGTCAACACAATATTTGCGGGCAAAAACCGACTTTTTTATAATGTGTTTTTGTTCTGGGCGTTTATGTCCTTGATCCGGGCACCGAGCCAGGTAACGATGTCCTTGTAGACGGTCTTACGGCCGCTTTCGTTGAGGATCTCATGTCTCATGTTCTCATAGACGTTGGCCTCAATGTTCAGATAGCCGGCATCGGCCAGATTGTCGAGGGACTTGCGGAAGCCGGTCGGCACATCGGCACAGGGGTCATCCTGACCGACCACAAACAGGATCGGCAGATTCTTCTTCAGTACGCGCCAGTCCTTGGTGGCGAAGACATCCACCATGCCGCTGAACAGGTCATAGTATCCGCGGTTGGTGAACGGGAAGCCGCACAGTTCATCGGCAATGTATCTGTCAACGTTTTCCTCGTTATAGCTTAACCAGTCAAAACCGGTCCGGGGATTCTTGATGGCGGCGTTGAAGGGGCTGGCCGCCTTGATCAGGATCTTGGAGTGGCCCTTGTCACCGGCCAGCTTGCAGCAGACGGAAGCCAGGGTCCTGCCCATGGCGGTTTCCTTGGCAAAGGCCGGCATGCCGGAGAGGATCAGACCGCTCAGATCATCTTCATATCTCTTGAGATAGGAACAGCCGAACAGAGAGCCCATGGAATGGCCCATCAGGAAGAACGGCAGGTTGCGGTAGTTTTCCTTGACGTACTGGGTGAACATGTGCTGGTCCTTCAGGTTGGTCATCCAGCCATCCTTGTCGGCGAAGTAGCCCAGCGGAATCTTATCATCATAACTTTCACCGTGTCCGCGGTGGTCGGCGATGATGACCACACAGTTTAATCTCGTCAGCAAAGTGCAGAATTCCTCATAGCGTTCCTTGTGTTCAGCCATGCCGTGGATGATCTGAACGATGGCCATCGGATTCTCCGGGATATACATGTCAGCGGCGATCTTGAAACCGTCAGTCTGACTGCAAAGTTCTATCTTTTTCTTTTCCATATTAAAACCTCAATATCTGTCTGTCACAATTATTATACCGAACGAATGCTTTTTTTTCCACATAGTGATAAACTAGTGCTATGAAAGTTGCCGGAATCGTCGTTGAATACAATCCCCTGCACAAGGGCCATCTCTATCATCTGCAGAAGGTCAGAGAACTGACCGGCTGTGACCTCATCGTTGCCGTCATGAGCGGAAACTTCGTTCAGCGCGGCGATTTTGCCGTGTGCGACAAATGGCTGCGGGCCAGCAAGGCTGTTGAGTGCGGCGTCGATCTGGTGCTGGAGCTGCCCTTCCCCTTTGTGGTGCAGAGCGCTGCCCACTTCGGGGCCAAAGCCGTTGACATCCTGGCGATGGCCAAGGTCGATCACATCGTCTTCGGTTCCGAGACCAACAATCTGGAAGAGCTGCAGGAGATCGCTCACATGAGCTTCAACATCGATAATTTCCGGGAAAACATGGCTCAGGGCTACTCCTATCCGGCCAGTTACGGCTTCATGGCGGACAGTTACGGTCCCAATGACATCCTGGCCATCTCCTATCTGCGCCAGCTGGACAGCTATCCGGACATCAAACCGGTCTCCATCTTAAGAACGGGCAATTATCACGCGGAAGCGATCGACCCAGAAGCCCCCAGTGCCAAGGCCATCCGCAAGGCGCTGGAAAGCGGGCAGGACGTCTCCCAGCTGACACCACTGGCGTCAGAACTGAAGCAGTATCCTGCTCCGAAATGGGAGCAGTTCTACCCCTATCTGCGGGCAATGTTGCTGACAAGCTCACCGGAAAGACTGGCTCAGCACTTCCTGATGGATGAAGGCATTGAAAATCATCTGATCAAGACAGCCGGTGAATGCAGCGACTTTGCTGCCTTTCTCAACAAGGCTACCACCCGCCGCTATACCGCCAGCCGCATCAAGCGGACGCTGTGCCATCTGCTGGTCAACAACCTGAAGGAAGAGATGAAGGCCCTGCCGCCCTATGACCGCATCAGGCCGCTGGCCTACAGTGACAAGGGCCGGGAATATCTGAAGCAATTAAGAAAGGACGGCGTCACCGTCGTCAGCCATTTCTCTCAGAACATCAAGCCGTACCGGGATCTGGAATACCGGGCAGCCGTCGTTTACGGCATGCTGATGGATGAAGAGGACCGCTACCGCGTCGTGCGCGGCGAGATCTGCGGACCCTATCTGGACGTAAAAAAAGCAGACAACTGAAACTGGGGTAAGAATTTCAGCCACCTGCATGATTAATCTATCACTCGAATGTGACGGTTTTGTGAACAAATACGATTAAATTCGTAATTTAATTAATTTTTGCGAATTTTTATGGCACTGAGCAGATTCAGTGCCTTTTCTTCGTTGACAGAAAATCCGGAGACAATGCTCCGGATCATTTTCATTATTCTTATTTCGGCATCATCATTACCGATCGAGATCGTACCCGTTTCTTCTGACGGTCAGCGGGTAGTTTTTTACACTGCCGTCAGGAGCCTTGATGATCAGTTCGGTATCGCCGACGGCGGTGAACTCGGCCTGCAGCATGTAGCACTGCATGCCTTCATCCCATTCGATGTAGACCTTGCCGAAGCGGCTGTCCTTGAGGGAGACTTCGTACTTGTCATCAAAGTAGTGCTCCTCACTGCTTGACATCAGGGTCGTATTGTAGACATGGCGGTTCAGGACGGCTACGGCCGTTCCCGTCAGCAGCAGCACGATGCTGATGGCCAGGCCGACCTTCTTAACCGTCTTCTGCTTCAGGATGTACAGGGGATACAGGACAAGGGTAATGGCGCAGAAGATGGCTGAGAGCAGATGGTGCGGGAAGAAGCTTCTGGCCTCCCCGGCAAAGCCCTCATAGTGATAGGCAACGAAGACCAGCATCGGGGCCAGGATCAGCAAGCTCCACCAGTCCCCTCTCTTGATGTAATAGCCGATGTAGCCCATAGGGAAGGTCAGCAGTGTCCAGCGGAACCAGGGCAGGTAGTATTTGAACAGTTCCAGGCCCATCCAGTGGAACGGAGCCTGGACCAGGTAGACCAGCGGCTGGGATATTAAGAAGAAAACAAAGCACTTCAGAGCGGAATCCAGCGGCGAATTACTGTTGACGATGATCAGGATGCCGAAGAGGATCCACCACTCAAAGGAAATGGAAATGTCTTCAAAGGACGTATCGTTGAAAATGGAAAACAGGGCCATCAGGCCGGTATAGATGCCGGCAATGACCGCCCAGATGATCAGTTTCTTCCAGGTCAGATCCAGGTTGCCGAATAGTTTCTTGAAAAAGCTGTCAGCTTTCTGCAGGATGTTCTTCATGTTATCATCTCCCAATAATTATCTTAACACATTTAGCCTTTAGATAAAAAAGAATCCGGATGATTTCTCATCCGGATCGATTTGCTGAATATGTTCTCTTACTTCGGGAACTTGACAGCAGCCTGAGCAGCAGCCAGTCTGGCGATCGGAACTCTGTAAGGTGAGCATGATACATAGGTCAGGCCAACCCTGTGGCAGAATTCGATGGAGCTTGGATCGCCGCCGTGTTCGCCGCAGATGCCGAGCTTGATGTTCGGACGGGTCTTGCGGCCTAAGTCAGCAGCCATCTTGATGAGCTTGCCAACGCCGTGCTGGTCTAATCTGGCGAACGGATCCTGTTCGTAGATCTTGGCATCGTAGTATGAGCCTAAGAACTTGCCGGCATCATCTCTGGAGAAGCCGAAGGTCATCTGGGTCAGATCGTTGGTTCCGAAACTGAAGAATTCGGCTTCTTCGGCGATCTCGTCGGCCAGTAAGGCGGCACGCGGGATCTCGATCATGGTACCGACATGGTATACGACCTTGGTATCGCTCTTGGCGATGATTTCATCAGCTACCTTGACGACGATGTCCTTGACAAACTTCAGTTCCTTGACTTCGCCTACTAACGGGATCATGATCTCAGCGACGACGTTCCAGTCAGCATGTCTCTTCTGAACGTTGATGGCAGCTTCGATGACAGCCTGAGTCTGCATCTCGGCGATTTCCGGATAGGTAACAGCCAGACGGCAGCCACGGTGACCCATCATCGGGTTGAACTCATGGAGTCCATCGCAGACAGCCTTTACTTCGTCAAAGCTCATGCCCATTTCATTGGCCAGTTCAGCAATGTCCTTGTCTTCCTTCGGTACGAATTCATGCAGCGGCGGATCCAGGTAACGGATGGTTACCGGGCAGCCTTCCATGGCTTCGTAGATGCCTTCGAAGTCGCCTCTCTGCATCGGTAATAACTTGGCGAGAGCAGCTCTTCTCTGTTCTACGGTTCTGGACAGGATCATCTCTCTGATGGCCTTGATTCTTTCGGTTTCGAAGAACATGTGTTCGGTTCTTACCAGACCAATGCCCTGAGCACCGAACTTGTAAGCCTGAGCGGCATCGACCGGTGTATCAGCGTTGGTTCTGATCTGCAGGGTTCTGATGGAATCAGCCCAGCCCATGAATCTTCCGAAGTCGCCGGAAATGGAAGCCGGAACGGTCTTGATCTTCTGGCCGTATACGCAGCCGGTTGATCCGTCTAATGACAGCCAGTCACCTTCGTGGAAAGTCTGGCCGTTAACAGTGAATTCCTTGTTGCCCATGACGATTTCGCCGGCACCGGAAACACAGCAGGCACCCATGCCACGGGCTACTACTGCTGCATGGCTGGTCATGCCGCCGCGAACGGTCAGGACACCTTCAGAAACATGCATGCCTTCGATGTCTTCCGGTGAGGTTTCCAGTCTGACCAGGACGACCTTCTTGCCTTCCTTGGTCCAGGCGATGGCATCTTCAGCGGAGAAGACGATC
Organism: Erysipelotrichaceae bacterium; assembly: GCA_017445225.1. Taxonomy (GTDB): domain Bacteria; phylum Bacillota_I; class Bacilli_A; order Erysipelotrichales; family Erysipelotrichaceae; genus RUG521. The sequence goes on from JAFSUN010000010.1 coordinate 108,084, forward strand.
TGTCCGCAGGCAGCGCCAGGTGAAGCAGCCAGACCTCTGGTAACGAGCTTGGCACTCTTCAGTTCCTTGGCATCGAACTGTGGATGTAACAGGGAATCGAGCTGCTGAGGTTCAACTCTCAGAACAGCCTCTCTCTCATCGATGACACCTTCATCAACGAGGTCACAGGCGATCTTTAAGGCGGCAGCGCCGGTTCTCTTGCCGTTTCTGGTCTGCAGCATGAACAGCTTGCCGTGTTCAACGGTGAACTCCATGTCCTGCATGTCCTTATAATGGGCTTCCAGCTTGTCGCAGATCTCAACGAAGTCATTGTAGGCAGCCGGTGAAACTTCGGCCAGCTGATCAATGGTCATAGGGGTTCTGACACCGGCAACGACGTCTTCACCCTGAGCGTTCATCAGGAATTCTCCGAACAGCTTCTTTTCGCCGGTAGCCGGGTTACGGGTAAAGGCAACACCGGTTCCGCAGTCTTCGCCCATGTTTCCGAATACCATCATCTGAACGTTAACAGCTGTGCCCCAGCTGGACGGGATATCGTTCATCTTACGATAGAAAATGGCTCTTTCATTGTTCCATGAACGGAATACGGCCTTGATGGCTTCGCCTAACTGAACCTTGGCATCCTGCGGGAAGTCAGCATTCATCTTTTCGCGGTAGTAAGCCTTGAATCTGACGACCATTTCCTTCATGTCATCGGCATCGAGTTCGGTGTCGAGCTTGACGCCCTTGGCATCCTTCATTTCATCAATGATTACTTCAAATGTGCTCTTCGGTAAGCCCATGACAACATCTGAGAACATCTGGATGAAACGGCGGTATGAGTCATAGGCAAATCTCGGATTGTTGGTGGCGTTGGCAACAACTTCAACAACCTCATCGTTCATGCCTAAGTTAAGGATCGTATCCATCATGCCCGGCATGGAGGCGCGGGCACCTGAACGTACAGATACGAGTAAGGGATTTTCCTTGCTTCCCAAGACCTTGCCTGACTTCTTCTGTAACTTATCCAGGTATACATCGATCTCATCGAGAATCTCGTCAGCGATCTTCTCGCCGTCATCATAATAACGGGTACAAGCTTCTGTGGTGATGGTAAAGCCGTATGGAACCGGCATGCCGATGTTGGTCATTTCTGCCAGGTTGGCACCTTTGCCGCCTAACAGTTCGCGCATCGAGGCATTGCCTTCTTCAAACATGTAAACATACTTGTGGCTCATAGTATCCTCCTATTTTTCAACGTCCTTATTCTAGCAAATATATCGTAAAAATTCTATTATTATCGGGCCGAATTATTACTTTTTATCTCAATTGATTATATAATCTGCTTGAAGGAGCAACTTTATGAACAAACACCATTGGGGAATCATCGGAACCGGCTGGATCGCTCACGACATGGGCCGGGTAATGGAAGAAAACCTGGGCGGCGTACATGCCGTTGCCGGCACTTCTCTGGCCAAATCGCTCAGTTATCAGCAGGATGTGAAGACGGATAAGGTCTACGCAAATTACCATGAACTGCTGGCTGACCAGGACATTGACTGCGTCTACATCGCTACGCCGCATGCCAGTCACTATCAGATAATGAAGGATGCCCTGCTGGCCGGCAAGCATGTTCTCTGTGAGAAGGCCATCACCACCAGTTCCGCTCAACTGGAGGAATGCGTCCGGATCGCCGAAGAAAGAGATCTGGTCATCTGTGACGGTACCACCATCCCCCACATGCCGCTTTACCGCCGGCTTAAGGAAGAGATCACCAGAGGCGTCATCGGCCAGGTACGGATGGTGCAGGTCAATTTCGGCAGCGTCAAGGAATATACCCGGACCAGCCGTTTCTTTGACCCTTACAAGGCCGGCGGAGCCCTGCTGGACATCGGCATCTATGCCCTGACCTTTGCCCGTTACTTCCTTAATAGTTATCCCGATACCATCCTGTCAACGATGCAGCTGCTCGACAACGGCGTTGATGAATCAGACGGCATCCTGCTGAAAAACCGGGATGGCGAACTGGGCGTCGTATCCCTTACCCTGCGGGCCAAGCAGCCCAAGCGAGGCATCATAACCGGCACCGAGGGCTTCATTGAGATAAATGAATATCCCCGGGCCGACGAGGCGGCGATCACCATCGTCCCCCTTTCCAACAAGGTGACCCTGAAGGGAACCACCACCGTCATCAAGGCCGGAAAGCGGGAAGATGCCCTGCTGTATGAGCTTCAGGACATGGACCGCTACATTGAAGACAAGGCAGCCGCACGGGAAAATCTTAAGATCATCCGCGAGGTCATGCGGATCATCTCGGAAGTCAGAAGGCAGTGCGGACTGAAATATCCCTTTGAAGAGACAATAGAACCATAAGAAAAAGAGGACACAGCCATGAAGGATCCCGGAAAAGCCGATCTGGTCATCAGAAATGCCAGAGTATTCAACAGTTATCTGAAGAAGTTTACCGCCAGAGATGTCTACATCAGAGACGGCCTCTTCTTTTACCTTGACGAAAGAAAGCAGAATGAGATCCAGGCCACCGAAAGCCTTGACGCTGCCGGCCGGTACCTGGTACCCGGTCTGATCGACATTCACATGCACATCGAGAGTTCCCTGGTAACGCCCCGGGCCTTTGGTGAGCACACCGTTTCCCATGGCCTGACCACCATCGTTTCCGAGCCCCATGAGATCGCCAATGTCTGCGGCATGGCCGGCATCAAGGCCATGATCGCGGATGGCAGAAAAGCCCCCTATGACATCTACTATGCCATTCCCAGCAACGTTCCCGTCATGGGTGCGGAATTTGAAACGGCCGGGGCAAAAATCACTTGTGAAGACATGCTGGAGCTCAAGGATACCGAAAACGTCATCTGCCTGGGTGAGGTCATGAACTATCTGGAGATCATCCGGGAAAACGACTCGGAAGTCGGAAAGTTCATCGACATCGTCAACCGGACCGATCCCCGCTACATCAAGGAAGGCCACTGTCCGCAGCTGAAAGACGCTGATCTGGCCAGATTCCTTTATCTGGGCATCGGCAGCGATCACTGCACCCATGATCTGGAGGAACTGCGTCAGCGCTTTGAAAACGGCATGTTCGTGCAGATCCAGGATGTCATGATGAAACAGGAGGTCATCGACTACATCATCGCTAACGATCTCTATGAATGCTTCAGCTTTGTGACCGATGACACCTTCCCGGATTTCCTGGTCGAACGCGGACATCTGGACAACATCGTCCGCAAGGCGATTAAGATGGGCATGAAGCCGGAAATGGCCATCTACTGCGCCACTCATACCCCGGCCATGAGAATGAAGCTTACCGACCGCGGCGACATCGCCCCGGGAAAACTGGCTGACTTCCTGCTGCTGGATGATCTGGATAACTTCAGCATCTGCGCGACCTATAAGAAAGGCAAAAAGGTCTACGGCCGCCATACCTACCGGCCTTGCGAAGATACCTATACCCTGGGAAAACAGTTTGAGGAAACCGTAAAAATCAAAGTTCCGGACATTGAGGACTTTGAAGTCAGAGTGCCCGGGAAGGACCGGACGGTCAATGTCCGGGTAATGGAGATAAGCCGTCATAACAACGTCGTCGGGGAAACCTGGCGCCGGATGGCGGTCGTCAATAACCGCCTGCAGTGGCAGGACACCGACTGCCGACTGGTGATGGTTCTGGAAAGACACGGTAAGAGCGGTCACATCAGCTATGGCTTCTCTTCCGGTGACGATCTCAAGGAAGGAGCCGTCGCCTCGTCTCTGACCCATGACAGCCACAATGTCATCGTCATGGGAACAAATGCCGCCGACATGAAACAGGCCCTGGAAGAGCTTGTAAGGCTTCACGGCGGCTTTGTGGTGGTAAATAAGGGAAACATCACCGGCGAACTGGCCCTGCCGATCGCCGGCCTCATGAGCAATCATTCCGTTGAGCAGACCGCTCGGGACTTTACCGGCGTCCGCAAGGCGATGGAAGCTCAGGGCTACGTTCACGGCAATACCGTCATGAACCTCTGCCTGCTGTCGCTGACCTGCAGCCCCTTCCTCAAACTGACCGATCAGGGCTACATGGATACCGTGAGTCTGAAGATGGTTCCGCTTTACAAAGAATTATAAAAAAGCACCGAAGTGCTTTATTGTCATATTCACTTAAGGGTCTGTAAATCAGACCTTTTCTACGCGGTGATCCTTCATCTTGCGCAAGCCGATCTCCTCGCCTTTGATGATCCGCTGAATGTTGATCCAGTGCTTATAGATCATGACCAGCATCAAAACCACGAACATGGCGATGATCCAGGGATCGTAATGGGCGATCCAGAAATAGATCGGACAGCCGATGGCGGTAGTCAGGGTTGCCAGGGCGATGTAGTTGGTCACCAGGGTGATGATCACCGAGACGATGACGATCATCACGACGATGCGCCAGTCGATGGCCAGGATCATGCCGGTATAGGTCGCAAAGCCCTTGCCGCCCTTGAAATTCATGTAGAAAGGGAAGATGTGGCCCAGTACCGCACAGCAGCCGGCCACATAGGGAGCCAGTGGCAGCGCGGGAAACAGCATCTGCGCCAGCTTGAAGGCCGCAAAGCCCTTGAAGATGTCCAGCAGCGCCGTCAGCACGCCGAACTTCCAGCCCAGGGTAACGGTGATGTTGCTGGCGCCGGCATTGCCGCTGCCCTTGGAGCGGATGTCAAAGCCATGAGATTTGCTGATGATGTATGAAAAGCTGACCGACCCGATCAGATAACCTAAGATTGCTGAAATAATGTAATTCATGAAAACTGCCTCCACTAATACATTAATTATATCCTAAACAACAGTCTTCAGAAACAAGATTTCTGAGGAATAGGTTTTATAGCGATTGCTGATGAAATAAAAAAGACGGTCAGGGACCGTAAGGCACAAAAA
>JAFSUN010000011.1 GCA_017445225.1 Erysipelotrichaceae bacterium
CCATGTTGTGTGTGCTAAACTTTGTGTGACATTATCTTGATTCAATTTAGTGTTATCCTCCTTTTGTCTTTCTTTTTAAGCTGGCAGGCTTAGTCAAAGTTTAGCACACTGGGAGGATCTTTTTTCACCGCTGAAGCTCTTATGAACCCCGTCACTATGACGGGGTTTTCGGATACAAGAAAACAGGCATTATGGTTAATGCCTGTCAGTCTTACTTGCGGATGGCCAGTTCGAGAACCTCATCAACGGTCTTGACCGGGATGAACTTCATCTTGTCCTTGACGCTTTCCGGAATCTCATCCAGATCCCGCAGATTGTTCTTCGGCAGGATGATCCGGCGGATGTCGCTGCGGTGAGCGGCCATGGTCTTTTCCCTTAAGCCGCCGATCGGCAGCACATTGCCTCTCAGGGTGACTTCACCGGTCATGGCCAGCGAGCTGTCGACCGGTTTGCCGGTCAGAGCGCTGACCACGGCGGTAGTCAGGGTAATGCCGGCAGAGGGGCCGTCCTTCGGAACGGCGCCTTCCGGTACGTGAATGTGAATGTCATGGCTTTCAAAGAATTTCGGATCGATGCCCAGGCGGGCGGCATTGCTCTTGACATAGCCGACCGCAATGGTGGCACTTTCCTTCATGACATCACCCAGCTGTCCGGTTATTATCAGCATGCCCTTGCCGTCAAAATAGGTAACTTCGATCGGCAGGATGTCACCGCCGAACTGGGTATAGGCCAGACCGGTTGCGACGCCGACCTGATCCTCGTTTTCCTTCTGCCCGTATTCGAACAGTTCCTTGCCCAGCCATTTTTCAATGAGCTTGACGGTAACTCTGACGGTCTTTCTCTCGCCCTTGGTAATGGCCAGAGCGGTCTTGCGGCAGAGGTTGCCGATGTTTCTTTCCAGCTGACGGACCCCGGCTTCCCGGGTATAGTGCCTGACGATGTAGAGAACTTCCTCATCGCCAAGCCGGAAGGTACCCGGTTTTAAGCCGTTGGCGGCCATTTCCTTCTTGATCAGGTGTTCAGCGGCGATGTGCATCTTCTCCTCTTCGGTATAGCTGCTCATCTCGATGATTTCCAGACGGTCTCTCAAGGCACTGGGGATCGTTGAAAGGTCATTGGCCGTGGCGATGAAAAGCACCTTGCTGAGATCGTAGGGTTCTTCAATGTAGTTATCAGAGAACATGCTGTTCTGCTCAGGGTCGAGCACCTCCAGCATGGCGCTGCTGGGATCGCCCTTGTAGTCGGCTCCCATCTTGTCCAGTTCATCGATCAGGAAGACCGGATTGATGGTCCCGGCTCTCTTCATGCCCTGAATGATCCTGCCCGGCATGGAACCGAGGTAGGTCCTTCGGTGGCCTCTGATCTCAGCCTCATCGCGGACACCGCCCAGGGAGATCTTGACGAATTCCCTTCCCAGGGCCCGGGCGATCGACTTGGCCAGTGAGGTCTTGCCGACACCCGGCGGACCGGCCAGGCATAAGATCGGCGCCTTCAGCGAGTTGGTGAGTTTCTGGACGGCGATGTATTCCAGCACTCTCTCCTTGACCTTTTCCAGACCGTAATGGTCTTCTTCCAGGATCCGGGAGATGTCCTTGATGTCTTCGCGGTCTTCCGACTGCTGCCACCAGGGGATCTTTTCCAGCCAGTCGAGATAATTGCGGATGACAGAGCTTTCGGCGGATACCGAAGGCATCATCTCCATCCTTCTGATCTCTTCCATCGCCTTTTTCTTGACGTTTTCCGGATAGGGATTGTTCTGGAACTTTTCCTTCAGGGCATCGGCGTCGTCGTCACTGCCGGCATCGCCGAGTTCTTCCTTGATGGCTTTCAGTCTTTCTCTTAAGTAGTATTCCTTCTGGGAGTCTTCAATGGAATCCTTTACCTTTTCGTTGATTTCATTTTCGACTTCCTTCATTTCACGGGTCATTTCAAACTGCTGCAGCAGCAGCAGCAGCCGGCGGTTGATCTCAACGGCTTCCAGGATCTCCTGACGGGCCTGTAAGCTCATCGGTATGAACTGACCGAACTGGTCAGCGACCTTGTTGGCGGTCATGCCGACAGTGGCCTGACTCATGAAGTCGCGGGGGACGCCCGGTATCTGGCTGGAAATGTTTTCAAATTCCTGCAGAAGTCTCTTGACCAGCACCAGTTCTTCCTTATTGTCACCGACGATGTCATCGACGACGGAGATGTTCGCCATGAACATGTCCTTATTGCGCATCATGACGTTGGCCTGAGCCCGGGCCAGGCCATGGAACTTGACCTTTATGACGTTCTTATCCTGACGGACATGCTTGATGGAACAAAGCGTTCCGAAACTGTACATGTCGGAAACCGTCGGTTCTTCCACCATGATGTCCTTCTGGGTCACCAGAAAGATCAGGGAATTGTAATCGCTTCTTGCTTTCTCCAGGGCATTTACACTCAGGGGTCTTCCCACATCAATGACGATGTCCTGATCTGGGAATATGATGACACCACGAGTACAGATCACGGGATAATCAACATTCTTGTACATATCTGCATATACACTCATAGTCATACTCCTTCCCGGTAGAAAATCGAATTAGTAAAGATTATTCAGCAGCCTCTTCTTTCTTTTCGAAGCCCTTCTTCAGGGTATCGAGGGCCTGACGCATCTTGACGTCATCCTTCAGGTAATTGGCCGGAACCAGTTCCTTAATCTTTTCAACTTCCATACCATACTGTTCGCTCATTGCCTTGTACTCTTCTTCCAGATCCTGTTCGGTCGGATTGATGGCGAGATCATCAGCGATGGCTTCTAATATTAATCTGATTCTTACTTTCTTTTCAGCTTCCGGTCTTAACTGGACCTTGAAACCCTTCTCATCGGTACCCATGATCTTATAGTACATATCCATCTGCATGCCCTGCTGCTGGATGCGGTTAACATAGGTATTGAAGGTATCTTCAACTTCACGCTCGATCATGGCCTCCGGTACGGTTACCTGGCAGACATCGCATAAGCCATCCAGCAGAGTGTTGGTAGCCTTTTCCTCGGCTTCGTTCTTCTTCTGGTTCTTCAGGCCGTCCTTGATGTACTTGGTCAGGTCGTCAACGGTCTTGACATCATCATTGAGCTTCAGTTCGGTGACGAATTCATCGGTCAGTTCCGGCAGTTTCTTTTCCTTGATGCCGTCGACCTTGACATGGAAGACGACCGGCTGGCCGGCCAGTTCCTTGACACCGTAATCTTCCGGGAAGGTAACGTTGATGTCCTTTTCCTCATCAGTGGTCATGCCGATCAGCTGATCTTCAAAACCGGGGATGAAGCTTCCGGAACCGATCTCCAGCGGATACTCGGTACCCTTGCCGCCTTCAAAGGCGACGCCGTCCTTGAAGCCTTCGAAATCGATGACGGCGATATTGCCCTTATCGACAACGCCCTCTTCCTTCAGAATTTCCTCAGCCTGTTCCTGGAGGATGGACTTGATCTGTCTGTCAACTTCGTCCTTCTTGACGGAAACCTTGTCTTCCTTATACTCTACGGCCTTGTAGTCACCAAGGGTAACTTCCGGATAGACCTCCAGACGGTAGACCAGCTTGGCTTCCTCATCACTGATGGCTTCGACATCCAGGCTCGGACGGTCAATGATCTTGACCTCCGGGAACTGCTCGAAGCCGTAGTTCAGGGCTTCCTGAGCGATGGCATCAACGGCTTCATACCAGACTTCTCTCTGGTTGACGGCCTTCTTTACCAGATCAGCCGGGGCATGTCCCGGACGGAACCCCTTTATATGTACCTGCTGGGCAACCTTGCGGAAAGCCTTCTTCTGGGCTTCCTTCCACTGATCGCCGTCAACGGTAACTCTTAATTCTGCAAAATTGTTTTCTTTCTTTTCGTAAGTCGCTTTCATGTTTATCTCCTTTTAATCCTGTTCATTATACTTACAATGGTCATCTTAATCAACTCAGATAACCAATTCCTCAATCATTTCTGCGGTCAGATCATGCCTCTGGGCAAACTCCCGCAGCCCTTCCTCATCGCCATAAGCCCTGAATACATAGGCGGCAACGCGGTAAGCCAGGTTTTCCTCATTTTCCAGTGACTGCGGGTACCTCTGGTAGGCATGCTGCAGCAGGACCTGATGGCACAGCTGCATGAAGGACGGATTCTCGTTTTCAAACAATTCCGTCAGCTGCTGCCAGGTTCTCCTCAGCCCTTCATCGTCAGTAACATCCTTAAGTTCATCGGGTACGACCGTTCTGATTTTCTTACCGTCTCGGTAGCTCAGAGGCGTCCTGATGCCCTGCTTCTGGCACAGCTGCAGTAGCAGGGAGACCATCATCCGGTCACCGGTCTCATCGAGCAGGTATTCCTGAATGATCCCGAGGTAGTTGCGGATGTTGCTTCTGTTAAGGGTGTTCAGCGCTTTGTAGGCACTGTCAGAATCCTTCCGGAGATAAGTTCCGACTTCTTCCGGCGTCAGGAGAATGTTGACCCTTTCCTTTATAAGATAGGGATCCACTTCCTTCTTGAGCTTTTCCAGTTCCTTGAGAACGTCAGAAGGCACGTATGGCATCGACAGTTCCTGCTTCAGCAGTTCACTGGCCTTCTGCCAGGCCTGCCGGTCCATGGCGTTGTGAATGCGTTCCAATATTTCAGCATAGTAATTGTCGGCCATCGTTTTTCTCCTTTCCAGCAAGATACATTATAACAGTTTATTTAGCACTGTCAATATTTGAGTGCTAAAGCTTTTTATCTGTTCTCCCTGCTCCATAGGTATTATAATGATAATGCTGAAAGAGAGGATGATAATCATGGATAAGAAGCTGTTAAGGGAAGCCGTTATCAAGTTTACGGCCGGCATCATTCTGGTCGGAGCACTGCTGTTTGTGCCAGCCGGCACTCTTAAGTGGTCCAATGGCTGGCTCTTCATGGGCGTCCTGTTCATTCCCATGTTCATCGCCGGCATCGTCATGTATCTGAAAGCCCCGGCCCTGTTGAGAAGCCGTCTCAGTGCCAGGGAAAAGGAAGCCACCCAGCAGGGTGTCATCAGGTACAGCGGCTTGATGTTTCTGGCGGCCTTCATCGTCGCCGGTCTGAACTTCCGCTTTGGCTGGACTTCCCTGCCCGCCTTCGTGGTAACCGGAGCCGTCATCGTCTTTCTGCTTTCCTACCTGATGTTTGCCGAGGTCTTAAGGGAGAACGCCTATCTGTCACGGACCATTGAGGTACAGGAAAACCAGACCGTTGTCGATACCGGACTGTACGGCATCGTCAGACACCCGATGTACAGTGCCACCGTCCTGCTGTTTCTTTCCATGGGGCTGATCCTGAATTCGATCATCTCCTTCGTGATCATGCTGGCCTACATACCCCTGATCGTTACCCGCATCAGAAACGAGGAAGAAGTTCTGGAAAGAGAGCTGAACGGCTATGTCGAATACGAAAAGAAGATCCGCTGGCGCCTGCTCCCCTTCATCTGGTAAGGGGCAGATACTTTCCAGCTGGGAGAATTTGTTATAGAATGTGAGTATGGAGAAAGAAAAAATGAATGTAAAGTATAAGGACAAGCTCATTAAGATACTGCTGGCTCTGGTCATTGCCATGGGCTGCTTTCTGATCGGCTACTTCTCCCGCCCCAAGGAAGAGACCGGCCCTTCCCATTCCTCGGTGACCATTGAGGCAACCGTCAGGGAGCTGGCCGAGTTCACGACGCTGGAATACAACTATACCAACATCGGCAAGTTTGAAAACCACAAGGAATTCTACGGCTGGGTGATCCCCTTCACCACCAGTCAGTTCATCGTGACCTATGACGGATCCATCAAGATCGGCATGGACATGAAGCAGGCAGCCGTTATTCAGAATGATAAGGAAGTTACCGTCCATCTGCCGGCCGCCCGGATCGTATCCCACACCATCGATTACGATTCCCTGGAGGTGATGGATGAGACCTACAGCATCTTCACCCCGATCGTCATCACTGACTACAATGCCTTCTACCGCGATCAGAGCATCGTCATGGAAAACAAGGTCATCGAAAAAGGCCTGCTGAGCGAGGCCCGGGAGAGCGGCATCAAGTATGTCGAGCAGCTGTTAAAGAACATCCTGCCGGAGGACTATAAGATAACCGTAAAATAAGAGCTGAAATCAGCTCTTATTTGTTTTCCAGATACATCTGCTCCATGAGGGAGCGGATTTTTTCATTGGCCGCTTCCAGATCCTCATCCTTCCCGATCCAGACCGGATCGGCGAAATAGACCCGGGCCTTATCGATCAACGGCCGGTACTTCCCGCAGCATACCACCAGCGGAATGATCGGTGCTCCGGTCTCCTGCGCCATCTTCACGGCTCCGAACTTGAACGGCAGCAACGGTTCGGCAGTCCGATTGCGGGTCCCCTCCGGGAAAACGCCGATAACATTGCCCATTTCCAGTACCCGGATGGCAGCGGCCAGGCTCTTGCCGTCATGGCTGTTACGGTCCACCGGAATCGTCCGGGCCCCGCGGAACAGAAAGCCGAAGAGGCCTTCATGGAGTTCCTTCTTGGCCAGGTATCTGATGGTCCGGCGAGTCGAAGTAATGATGAAGCCGGCATCGGGCAGCGAACGGTGATTGCTGGCGAGAATGACCGGCCCGTCCTTGGGAATCTTTTCCCTTCCGCAGAAGGAAGGACGGTACAGAGCATATGAAAGCGCCATGCACAGGAGCCTCAGTAACCGGTAGGCTCCGTCATCCGCTGTTGCATATTTCTCACTGAACTGCTCTTCCTTTAATCTGTCATCGCTTTCCATTAACAATTACCTGTTCTTACTCATATCATTTACACTTCCACAATGCCATCGGATAATTCCGCAGTCACTCGACAATCCCGGCATTCTCAAAAAGCTATTCCGACTTATATTCCTCTGCCATGAATCTTCAGGCAGACATCAGGATCATTTTGAACAGCATTATGGCTCATAGGGAAGCGTGTCACTCCACGGTTCCACCGCAATGGCCCTGTAGATGTACGGTTCCCCTTTCTTCTTCGCTTCCTTCAGTTCACCGTTCGTGTAGATAGCGGTTATTCTGAGGCCGACATGTGGTTCTCTGGACAGAAGAACATTCCGAAGTTTCTGTTCAATCACTGTTTCATCGTTAATCAGGAAACGGTCAATGCTCATTCCCTGATTGAGAAAAACCACAAGATCAAGCGATGATTCATCGTATCTATTATAGGAAGACACCTGGCCATATGCTATTTTGATCCGCTGTTGTTTATCAAGGTTCATCTGCCTGCTGAGATAAAACTGGTAAATTACCAATAACATCACTGCCACGGCAGCACCCAGCACCCAAAGCAGTTTTTTTCCTTTTACGGCCCGGGAGTTGAGCCGGTTGTTTTCCTGAACAACACTGGAGAGATTATCCTCCAGTTTTTCAGTATAATGCTGCTCATCAAGGCGTTCACCGCTGATGAATTCATTGAATGAGATACCGAACAGTTCACAGAGTTCCTTGATGATCTGGATGTCCGGAAGACATTTGCCGTTTTCCCACTTTGATACGGCCCTGTCACTGACAGAGAACTTCTCTGCCAGCTGTTTCTGTGTTAATCCCTGTTCTTTTCTTAACTGGGCTATGAACTTTCCGATTCTGATCTGATCCATCTTCCCTGCCTCCTATGCCTAAATCTTAAGCCCTTTTCTGCCAGATTGAAAACAAACCTGTGGTTGAGTTGGCTATTCTGGCTTGGAGATCTTTCCCTGTCCTGCATCTCAATCTCCCCATATACCAGAAGGATATTGTATCACATCAGCCCTTGCTATAGTACGCCTGTGCTGTTTTGATTCAGTTCTCACGCTGCTTTGGCTGACCGACAAACCGGATACGGTATCAGCAGGTCATCAGCTGTCATCTCGCTTGCGGCGGTTTTCGGCAATCAGGGTATATGTGCAATGGGCTGACCAGAACAGATAAACTGCCATGGTTGCCACTAGAAGGAATTCCATGCTGTCAGGAACCATTGCCGACAGACCGAATGCCGGACCATTGACAAGCAGCAGCAGGGCATTGACCATTATTCCCGGTGAGGAGTCCTTCAGAAGAGCATAATTGACGAGCAGATTTACCAGCGCTGCCAGGGAATAGATCAGGAACATTCTCTGACTGAAGCCATTATTACGCTTCCTGAGCACAAGAAAGCTTACCGCCGTTACATAAAGAACCGACGTCAGGACCGCGATGCCCCGGGTAGGGGTATTCAGCACCAGCCAGCAGAAACAGATCCCGGCGCTGAAGAGATGGATCAGCAGCAGATACAGCCAGCTCAGATCATCCCTGCCGGCACTCTGCCGGTCAAAGGCGGTCCTGTTCAATTCATTTTTAAAGTCATCAAGCTGTTCACTGATGTTTTGTTCGGTCTGAACGAGGCGGCTGTTAATGCCGTTTATGCCGTCACTGACCCGGGTAAGTTTCCGGTCTACCTCCCTTTCAATGCTCAGCTGGCCGGAAAAGACCTCCTCAAGTGAAATGCCGAAATAATTAACGATGTTGACGACATCATTCATGGTCGGCAAAGCCGAGCCCTTTTCCCAGCGGCCGACGGTTCGCTCCGATACCCCGAGAACGTCAGCCAGATCCGTCTGGCTAAGGTTATTCCTTTTTCTTAATTCGGCCAGAAAACGGGCTATTTTCTCATTATCAAGTTCCATTTATATCCCCCATTACCTTACTTAACTGCTTCCGTGATCTTATCCAGCAGATCGGCATTCAGCACGGTGTACTCATTAAAGGCGCCGGCTGATTCATAACAGTAACTCTGCTGCCCTACCATCAGATGCCACCGTTTGGTGTATTTATTGAGATAAATCGTAATCTCAAAGGAATAACTGTCCAGCGAAGTTGTCTGTTCATAATCCCTTGACGTCCAGCGGCACTTAACACCTTTCAGGATCGCGTCAATGTTTTTCCCCGTCAGTTCCCGGTCCGTCCGCAGATCCCTGATGACGATATTCTCTATTACATCATCCTGTTCAATGAGATCGATATCTCTTCGGGAAGCATGTATAACCAGTACGAATAATGACAGCAGCAGCACAACAGCTGTTAATACGATTGCTCTCTTCATTTTCATTCTGCCGTCTTCCTCCTTTTACAGCACCATTTTACCGCGGAACGCCAGCCATAAATTGCCATAATTGTCCTAAATGCCGACAATTTTGTCCGATTAACAAAAAAACTCCTTTCGGAGTTTTTCATGGCGCCCTCGGGGCGACTCGAACGCTCGACCGTACGCTTAGAAGGCGTATGCTCTATCCAGCTGAGCTACGAGGGCATCGCTCATTTATTCTAGTCGAATAAGGCCATAAAATCAATAGTTATTTTCTTTTTCCCGGCCGGCCCCGAAACAAAAGACAGCCTGCGGCTGTCCTTCATTACTGTTTTTCCTCTTCGCTCTTCTTTTTGGCCCGGAAGGCATTGAGTCTGTCCATGCTGGTCAGATAACGCTTGCGCAGTCTGATGGCATCAGGAGTGATTTCGGCCAGTTCATCGTCACCGATGAATTCCAGGGCGTATTCCAGAGTCAGCTGGATCGGCGGCGTCAGCTTCATGGCCTCATCATGGCCTTCGCTTCTGACGGCCGTCATCTTCTTGTTCTTGGTCGGGTTGACTTCCATGTCCATGTCCTTGTTGCAGACACCGACGATCATGCCCTCATAGACTTCGGTCTGGGGGCCGATGAAGAAGCTTCCTCTTTCCTGCAGGTTCCAGATGGAATAGGTCATGGCGGTGCCATTGGCATTGGAGATCATGACGCCGTTGCCTCTGGTGTTGATCTCACCCATGTACGGCATGTACTGTTCAAAGTTACGGACCAGAATGCCTTCGCCTCTGGTCATGTTGATGAACTCAGAACGGAAGCCGATCAGGCCTCGGGTGGAGACCAGGAATTCAATGGCAACATAGTTGTTCCTCTCCGTAACGTTTTCCATGATTCCGCCACGCTGATTCAGCTTGTTGATGACTGCTCCCTCATACTTTTCAGGAACTTCACAGATGACTCTTTCCACCGGTTCGCAGCGCTTGCCGTCGATGTTCTTGAAGATGACCTGCGGCTTGCTGACGGCCAGTTCATAGCCCTCTCTTCTCATGTTTTCAATGAGAATAGTCAGTCCCAGTTCGCCACGGCCGCTTACCTTGAAGGTATCGGTGGTATCGGTCGGCTCTACTCTTAAGCCGACATTGACTTCCAGTTCCTTTTCCAGCCTTTCCTTCAGATTACGGCTGGTAACAAACTTGCCGCTTCTCCCGGCAAACGGTGAGGTGTTGACCATGAAGTTCATGGACAGCGTCGGTTCATCAATGTGGATCGGCGGCAGCGGTTCGATGTGGTCGCGGTCGCAGACGGTTTCCCCAATGGAGATGTCCGGAATGCCGGCGATGATGGCAATGTCACCGCTTCTGGCTTCATTGACAGCCTTTCTCTTGATGCCTTCATAGATGAAGAGTTTGGAGATGGTGCAGCGCTGCTGGCTGCCGTCATTCTTGCACAGAACGACCTGCTCACCGGTTCTTAAGGTTCCCTTATAGACGCGGCCAATGCCCAGTCTGCCGATGTAATCATCGTAGGCCAGATTGCTGATCTGCATCTGCAGCGGTTCCTCATCCAGATCCGGATAAGGCTTTACATAGTCGATGATGGTCTCAAACAGCGGTACAATGCCGTTGTCAGGATCATTCTCGTGATATTTGACGATTCCTTCCTTGGCGATTCCATAGAGGATCGGGAAGTTGATCTGGTCATCATTGGCGTTGAGGTCAAAGAAGAGCTCGTATACCAGGTCGATGACTTCCTGGCTTCTGGCATCCTTCTTATCGATCTTGTTGATCAGCAGGATCGGTCTTAAGCCCAGTTCCAGGGATTTCTGCAGAACGAAACGGGTCTGCGGCATCGGTCCTTCGGAGGAGTCTACCAGCAGAATGACGGTATCGACAGTCTTGATGATGCGCTCGACCTCACTGGAGAAGTCCGCATGCCCGGGAGTATCAACGATGTTTATCTTATAGTCCTTATAAAATATGGAACAGTTCTTTGAATAAATGGTGATTCCTCTTTCTCTTTCCAGATCATTGGAATCCATGATCAGTTCACCGTGTTCCTCATTGGCTCTGAAAACGCCTGACTGATTCAGGAAGGCATCAACCAGAGTTGACTTACCGGCATCGACGTGGGCGATTACTGCCAGATTTATGATCTTCTGCTTGCTCATAAGATCCCCCTTTCACACAACTTTTGTATTATATTACAGTTCATCGCAATGTTAAAGTGTTTTTCTTTCAACCTCATACTGGCTGCCGTGAATGGTCAGAACGATGTAGCCGATGTCGGTACCGTCGCGGTTATAGAATAACGAACCCGGATTCATCAGCCTTACGCCCTCGTAGAAATCATCTTCCTGAGTATGGGTATGCCCGTAGAAGCACAGCTGACAGCCGTTTTCCCGAGCCAGCTTGCTCAGTGACTTGATCCTTCCCATCCCCCAGTAACGCTCGGAATGGATCATGTAGATCCTTACCTGCTCAAAGTTGATGATGCGGTGATGGGGAAAGTCGGAATACCAGTCGTTGTTTCCCCGGACGAAGATGACCTCCGGGAACTGGTCCTCATCACTGCAGAGATCGCCGCAATGCAGAAAATAATCCGCATCGGGATTAAGATCAATTACCTTTCTGACATTGGCATCATGGCCATGGGAATCACTCATTACAACAATTTTCACGAAAAAATTATACCCATCTGCCGGTAAAAAGAAAAGAAAAAAAGCGCAGAAATGCTTACTTTCCGCGCCGTCATTCTCTCCTTTTTTAGCCGACGTGCCAGATCTCCCCGTTAGGCATTAAGAACAGATCACCCTTCAATGTCTCAATGATCTCACCGGTTTCCGCATCTCTGACGATGGTCTCTTCCCGGTAATCCGGATCTTCATACCAGATGTTGAAGTACAGCCTGCTGCCCTCTCTTAAGAAGAAGGATTCCCGCACATCAATGCTGTAGGTCTTTCTTTCCGGCCACAGGATCTCAAAGGTGCCGTTGCCGGGCTGCCGCGAGAGGGTCAGGGGTGAATTGTGAAGCATGAGGTTATAGCAGTTTTCCACTTCCCTTAAGGGCACTAATACCGGCTCATTAAGCCGTCTGGCTTGGGGATCATATTCAAACACATGGATGATGCCTTCCCTGAAATGAACGCCCAGAAAGCAGATCCGGCCATCACAGAAAAGCGGCCGCCCCAGGCAGAGTCCTTTTTTTCTTTTAATCGGTTCAATGATCTCGCCGTCAAGATAGTGGACCAGAAGCAGCCGGGTTCCGGTTATCTCCCGGCCCATGGCATGCAGTTCTTCGGCTTCATACATGTCGCCATCCGGAAAGTCAATGGAGTAATACCACTGATCCGTGCCGTCCAATGGCTGAAGGTAGGTTATTCCCTCTGTATCGATTCTCTTCATAAAGACACCTCTTACTGTCATTGTATATCAATCAGGTCTCTCAGACAAAAGAAAACGTTCCCGCAGGAACGTTCTTTAGCAGTTTAGTTACCGTCGTGCAGTCTCTTCTCACAGAAGGCACACAGGGAGGTACGGCCGGCATCCATGGCGGACTCGATGGTTCCGACGAAGATGTTTTCAGAGCCGTGGAAGGCCTGGCAGTCTTCATAGAGATGATACTTCTTGCCCCACTGGGTCCAGTAGATGGCTTCACCTTCAAAGGTGGTTTCGGCCGCTTCTCTTTCCTCAGCGGAGATCGGATCGTAGTCAAACGATACCAGTCCGGCGACCAGTAAGCCGACAACGGCCGCAGCCGTGGCGATCTTCTTGGTCTTGCCGTCGAGCTGCTTGTTCAGCAGTAAGACGATGATTACCGGTAAGAAGGCCAGACAGGCAACGATCAGGCCCATCTGATTCCACAGCCAGAACTTGACCTTGTTTTCTTCACTGGCAGGATCAACGTCATTGGCGCGCTTCCAGAACTGGCTGCCGATGATGATGAATACCAGGTCAGCGGCGAAGGCGATCAGCACCCACATCAGCAGCTTGTCATCGGTGACATAGAGCTTGCGGCACAGCAGCAGAATGGCAACGATCTCGCAGGCAATGCCCAGAAGCCAGAAGATGACGGCGGCAACACGCTTGCCGGTAGCCTTCTCTCTTCTCTCAGCCTTGGTGGTCCTGGTTACCTTTTTAGGTTCCTTCTGATCCACATCATCGACCTTAATGAACTTCTTTTCCTTGGTCTTTGTTTTCTTCTCAGTCATATAAGTTACCTCTTTCTATTTTCTCAGATCACTCTGATTTTCCCGTCAGCAGCGAGGTCAGGATACTGCTGATTCCTGAATTCTTGCTGCTGTTACTGGTGCTCTTCTTGGTTGTCGTCTTTTTAGTAGTTGTTGTCTTCTTCGTCGTGCTTTTCTTGGTCGTGGTCTTCTTCTTGGAAGTGTCGGTGCTGACCAGGGAACTGAGGGTTCCCAGCAGATTTCCCAGATCCAGACCGTTATTTGCTGATTTCTTAGTTGTTTTCTTCTTGGTGGTCGTATTGGTTGAAGTCAGAGAACCGATCAGGCCCATGACATCATTCATGTCCAGCCCGTCGCTGAGATCTACACCGCTGTTAGCGCCTAGAAGACTGCCGACCCCGGAGAGTAAGCCTCCGTTGCCGTTCTTCTTTGAACTCAGAAGATTGGTGACCACTCCTGATAACATGGCCGGAGCGATGCTGGTCAGAACGGAACTGACGCCGTTGGTGGATACGCCGGTATCCTTGGAGACATTGCCGATCAGGCCGTTCAGCTTGTTGCCCATGATGGTGCTCAGGATGTCGCTGCCCAGCTGGTCATCGGCATTGGTAACCTGGGTTTCCGCCGAGTCACCGTTGGTAGCCTTTCGTATCAGCTCTTCCAGGCCGCCCGAGGAGTTCTTCTTGGTGGCGGTATTTACCAGCCCGCCGACCATTGACGGCAGGGCATCGGTCACGACGCTGGTCGTGTCCTTCTTGCTGACGCCGGTCTTCTTACTGACGGCGCTTACGGTCTGAGATGACAGCAGCTGCTGCTGCAGCAAACCTAATATCTGATCCATGATCTACCTCCTGCCCTTATAATTCAGTATAACATTTTCCAATGCAAATGGCATTATTTCTTGAAATACTCTTTGAGGATGGCGGCCTGCTTTTTTCCAACCACTTCTGCCAGTTCTTCCTCACTGGCATCTTCGATCCTGTCGAGGGAGCCGAACTTCCTCATCAGGGCCTTTTTGCGCTTTTCGCCGATGCCCGGCACCTCATCGAGCTGAGAACGGGTCATCTCCTTGCTGCGGACACGGCGGTGGAAACTGATGGCAAAACGGTGAACCTCATCCTGCATTCTGGTCAGCAGGAAGAACAGTTCCGACTGGCGGTCGATCTCCAGCAGTTCAAAATCCTCATTCATCAGCGTTGCGGTCTGGTGGCGGTCATTCTTGACCAGGCCAAAGACCTTCACCGGCTGATTGAGCTGGCTGATGATCTCCCTGGCAGCGGTTATCTGGGGGATGCCGCCATCGACGATGATCATGTCCGGCAGTACCGTTTTCTCCCTCATGGCCCGGAAAAAGCGCCGGTAGAGGACTTCCTGCATGTTGGCAAAGTCGTTGTTGCGGTTATGGACCCGGTAGAGGCGGTAATCCTTCTTGCTGGGGGCCCCGTCGATGTAGACGACCATGCCCGCTACCGCATATTCTCCGGAGATATGGGAGTTATCGTACAGTTCGATCCGGTGAGTGGGACAGCCGGTCAGCTTCTGCAGCTCACCCATCACCTCTTCCAGATCGGTCATTTCCTTTTTCCTGATTGCAAATTTCTGATGCAGATTGATTTGAGCATTCTCGACGGCCAGGGCGATCAGCTGGCGGTACTTGCCCCGCTGGGGCTGATGGATCTTGCAGTCGAGGGATTCAGCCAGTTCACTGACATCCAGTTCCTTCGGCAATACCAGGGTCTTGGGCAGCGGGTTGTTCTGATAATACTGCCACAGATAGGAAAGGAAGGCCTCATCGGGATCGTCATAGAGCGGATTGAGATAGAGATGCCGGTGCAGCAGCTTGCCGTCCCGGTATAAGAGACCGACAATGGAGATGAAGCCGTTATCGACATAGTAAGCGAAGACGTCCTCATTCTTCATTCCCTTGGCGCCCTGAACCTGGTTGTCGCTGGTAACGTGTTCGATGGCGTTGAGCAGTTCCTGACACTTCTGGGCCTGTTCAAACTCCAGCGCTTCCGAATGACGGTTCCGCTTTTCAGTCAGTTCCCTGACCATCTCACTGGTATCGCCCTTCATGAAGCGGATGATCCGCTCACTGATCTGCTGGTAGACTTCCTTTTCGATTTCAAATTCACAGGGGCCCAGACACAGGCCCAGGTGATAGTACAGGCACACCTTGTTGGGCATCGTCCGGCATCTTCTCAACGGATAGAGTTCATGCAGCAGATCGGTCAGCTGGTGGGCGTAGCCGGCATTGGGATAGGGGCCGAAATAGGCCGCATTCTTCAGCCTTTTGGCATCTCTTACCACCTTCAGGGTCGGATACTGCTCCAGGGTCAGGCGGATGTAGGGATAGGAGGCATCGTCCATGAACATGATGTTGAAGCGCGGTTTGTACTTCTTGATCAGGTTGTATTCCAGGATGAAGGCCTCTTTTTCACTTGGCGCGACGATATAGTCAAAATCCACCACGTTGGAAACCATCTTGGTGGTCTTGTTGTCATGAGTACCGACGAAGTACTGGCTGACCCGATTCTTCAGTTTCTTGGCCTTGCCGACATAGATGACCTCGCCGTTTTTATCCTTCATCAGGTAACAGCCCGGTTCCATTGGCAGGGTTGCCAGCTTGCTCTTCAGCATCTTAGCCTTCTCTCAGGGTCACGATCGTGGCTCCTGAGCCTCCGTTGGCGCTGTCAGCGTATTCATACTTCTTAACGAATTTATATTTCTTCAGTTTATCCCAGACGGCCTTTCTCAGCGTACCGGTGCCGATGCCGTGAACGATGCGGACAAAGGGAGCGTTGGCCAGCAGGGCCTCATCCATGAACTTGTCAAGGATGGGCAGAGCCTCATCGACTCTCATGCCGATCAGGTTGCATTCGATCCGGAAGCTGGAGCTTCTGGTGACCTTGGTCCGGGTGGAAACGACCTTCTTGGGCTGCGGTTTCACCGCCCTGGTGATGTTGCCGACGGAAACCCTGATCTTGGTACCGGAGCACAGGACGGTAGCATTCTTCTTGTCGATGGCGATGATCTCACCGGACTGATTGGTCATGGCGATCTTCACCCAGTCCCCTACCTGCAGAGGCCGGTCGTCCTCAACAGTTTCTTCTTCATCTTCCGGTTCCTCAGCTACCTGTGACAGGGCATGCTTAAGCCGGGCCACCTGGGCCATGTCGTAGTTCTTCTGCTGCTTGAGCTCATTGATGATCTCCTCAGCTTCCTCTTCGGCGTTCTGGACGGTTATCCAGGCTCTCTTACGGGCTTCTTCCAGGATGGTGATCCGGTCAGCATCGAGCTTTTCCTTCTCCTTAATGACCTCCTGCTTCTTCTCTTCGGCTTCCTTCAGGAGTTCTTCGTACTTCTCCTTTTCCTGTCCGACCAGCTCCAGCTGCTTCTGCAGCTTTTCCAGCAGATCGTCTTCCGGCTGCTGCTGGATCGACTTGAACCATCTGGCCTTTTCGATGATCTCTTCCTGCATGCCATAGCGGGCCGCCGTCTCCAGGGCATTTGATTCACCCATGGTGTTTTCCAGATAGCGGTAAGTCGGGCGCAGATTGATCTGGTCAAATTCCACTCTTGCCAGCATGATGTCATCGTACTGCTGGCCATAGGCCTTGAGCTTGCTGTAGTGGGTGGTGGCCACCGTATAGATCTGCTTCTGGCGGAAGTAGTCCAGCACGGCGCTGGCCAGGGCCTGACCCTCGACCGGGTCGGTGCCCGAACCCAGTTCATCCAGGATGACCAGGGAGCGGTTGGTGGCTTCGTTGCAGATGGCCGAAAGCTTCTTTATGTGGGCCGAGAAGGTAGAAAGATCCTCGGCGATGGACTGATTGTCTCCGATGTCATAGAAGACATTATCGTAAATGGGAATTGATGCTTCCCGGCACGGTAAAGCCATGCCGCTTAGGTGCATGACGGTAAACAGGCCGATCAGCTTCAGTGATACGGTCTTGCCGCCGGTATTGGGGCCGGTGATCAGGATGGTCCTCACCGGATCGATGATGTGATAGCTGTTGGCCACGACCTTTTTGGGATCGATCAGCGGATGACGGCCCTTCTCGATGATCAGGTTCATGTCCTCGTTGATCTCGGCCACGACGGCATCGTGCTTCCGGGCCCAGACGGCCTTGGCAAAGATGGAGTCCAGCAGGGAAAGTGTATTGATGTTGGCCAGATAGCGGTCCCCATCCTTCTTTACTTCCTGGGACAGGTGATGCAGGATCCTCTGCACTTCCCTTCTCTCGTCTTCGATGCAGTTCTGCAGTTCGTTGTTCAGCGGGATGATCTCAGCCGGTTCCACGTAGGTAGCCTGGCCGGAGGCACTGGAGCCGTAATGCAGGCCGTTGACGGTATTCTTGAAGTTGTTCTTGATCAGCACAACGCTGCGGTCGTTTCTGGTGGCGATGATGTCATCCTGCAGCCAGCTGGAATGCGTGCGCATGTACTGGCTCAGGCCGGAAGCGATCTTCAGCTGGGACTGCTTCTTCTGCTTTCTGATTTTGCTCAGGGCTACCGAAGCGTTGTCATTGACCTCACCGGAGGGATTGATGCACTTGAAGATGCTGGTAGCGGTCCGGTCCATGGCTTCCAGGGAATTGGTGAGATCTTCGATGCAGTTCTTCTCCCCTTCCGCACTCTTCACATATTTTTTGATAGCTTCAATGGAATAGGCCTGCTGAGCGATCCTTAACAGGTCGTCGGGCAGCAGTGTGGCATCCTTCATCGCCAGCATTACCTGATTCGACACGTCATAGACGCCGCCAAAGGGCATCGATCCGTAACGGACGGTCAGTCCCAAAGCCTGCCGGGTCCGATCAAGAGCCAGCTTGACAGGCAGCTTGTGGAATTGGGGGTAAGCCTCCATGATGATGGCCTTGCCACCGGAAAAACAGCAGCATTCGCTGATCTGCTGTTTTATTTCTTCAAACTGTAAGCCATCGTAGTTTTCCATGGTTATCTCTACTGACCGATGAGGTCATTGATCTTGTTGATGTCGATGCCGTATTCCTTCAGGAAGTTCTTGATCTGTTCCCCGGACAGCTTGGAAGCGTTCAGCCATTCAACAATGGACTTCAGGTCTTCCTCGGTCAGGGAAAGCGGGTCCGACAGCATCTTCTGAATGGCGACATTCTCACCGAACTTGTCGGCGATGAAGCTGATGCCGTTGTTGGCCACCATCTGAACGTACTTGAAGCCCGACTGGCTGACGATGTCCTTGCCGTTTTTGATCAGGGCGGAATTCAGGACAAAGGTCAGGATCATCATGTAGAACAGGGCAATGACCGCTGACAGCATGGCTCCCAGAACCCCGTTGATCTCCTTCATGACCGGGATCTCGCTGATGGCCTTGAACATCGGCTTGAGGATGCACAGGAAGAGCAGGCCGATCACCAGAATGATCAGGAACCAGCTCAGATAGTTAAGACGGTCATAAAGCAGGGCACCAACGCTGGTACCGGCAAACGGAGTCCAGGACTTCGGTACGATATTGATCAGCGAGCTGATGCCCGGGGAGACGATCCAGGCCACGAACAGAGCGGCCGCAAAGCCCAGGATCCTCAACAGTTCCCACAGCAATCCTTTCTTATAGCCCATGATGATGGCCAGAACCATCCAGACGGCCAGTACGACATTTATGATGGGAATATAGCTTTCAGGTATACTCATGTTTATCATTCCTTTCCTCACACTGTGAGATTTGCTTCATTATAGCATCTTATCCGTAAAATTGCGAACAGGTTACTTGTATGCTATGATACTTGGTGGAGATGACAGAATGAATTACGTACACAGTTTATCGGAAGAAAGACGTCAGAAACTGCTCAGAGACCTTAACAGGATTGCTTCAGAAGCAAAGGACGTCCCCTATGGAAAACAGTTCAGACTGGACGACTGTACCGTAACCGTCTACGACAGCGGCAAGGCGGTCTTTCAGGGTGCCAACAGCCAGTATTACGCGGAAAACCTGATCGCGGTCAGCGATGTGATCCTGCCCCAGTGCGGCAGCGATGAAGTCGGCACCGGCGATCTGTTCGGCCCGATCTGCGTCTGCGCCTGTTACATCGATAAGAAGATCTATGAGCAGATCAGGGATCTGCATCTGATCGATTCCAAGCAGCTGACCGATGAAATGATCATGGAGATGGGCCCGAAACTGGTAAAGACCGTCCCCCACTCCCTGCTGATCCTCAATAATGAAAAGTTCAATGAAGTTAATAAGACCAACAATCTCAATGAGATCAAGGCCAGGATGCACAATAAGTGCTATCTGAATCTCCAGGACCGGGGTATCAGACTGCCAAAGGTGACCGTCATTGACCAGTTCTGCCCCGATTACTCCTATTACCGTTATCTTAGAAATGAGGAAAGGATCGTCCGCGGGATCACCTTTACCACCAAGGCGGAAAACCAGTACATCGCCGTCGCCTGCGGAGCCATCATCTCCCGCTACGGCTTCCTGCTGACGATGGAGGAAATGGAAGAGAAATATGATTTCATCTTCCCCAAGGGCGCCGGCGGAAAGACCGATGAGGCCCTGAAGGAATTTATCGAAAGGTACGGTTTACAGGAGTTAGCCAAGGTCTGCAAGCTCTCCTGGAAGAACGTCCGCAATCTCCTGTCCGTAGCCGCAGAAGACTAGGATACCTCAAAGATCATCAGAACCAAAAACAAGCTGATTTTCATGTCAGCTTGTTTTTCATTTGAAGCATCAGATATTTCTTCCGGGCTTTGCTACCCTGCTGATCCGGAAATAACCGGTACGGCGGTCGCGGAAGATCACGTTGAAGGACAGGAAATCCCCTTCCCTGACCCCCTTGAGAATACTTATTTTCCGGCTCTGAATCGCTATTGTCTTATCATTGTCAAGGCAGTGGCGGATGTGAAGAAGACAGTTTCCCGCATCCAGATCCTCCTTTTTTTCCAGGAAGCCGGAAATGGTCAGCGGATAGATGTTGCCGTGGCGCTGATGGTAGAACTCATCAGCCTCATCCAGCGGCAGCAGGTATCTTAAGACTGTTTCCAGGTAGGTTCTCGGAATCAAGGGCTGCGGCAGCAGTGATTTCTTCAGGGTGGTCAGAAGACTTTCAACTTCGACCTTATTGGTCCGGAAGTATTCCTGTCCCTGGCCAAACTGTTCCTCATCGAGAACGCTGTCCTTCCGGAAGCAGGATTCAACCAGCTCAGATACCTCAACCACCGCCTCAAAGCGTTTGTTGTCATGGACCAGTTCCTTCATGGCCTCCAGCATCAGATTCTGACAGATGAGGTCATAGCGGAAGTTTCTCAGGGTCAGCCGCAGGGAGTACAGCGAAGCCTTGAAGTTATCAACGGTAAGCTGCTGGCGCATCAGGGAGTTGAAGATCAGCCGGAGCTTGCTGCCGGACTTCTCCTGCTTCTGCACCATCCCGGCAAATTCCTCATTGCCGTACAGCCGGGTATATTGCCTTGATGAATAGACCTTGCCGGTTTCTTCCGGCAGCCGGACGGCGGCATTGATGATCAGGTTTCCGGGGCTTTCCCGGTCGGTCTTCAGACTGACGATCCGAAAGCGGACCGTCTGGTGATCATCGATATAACTGTTGATCTTTTTCTTACTGAGCCCCTGAACGTCAGCGGCCACGATGACCGTATAGTCGTTTCTGAGGTTATAAGAGAACACTCTCAGGCGGTTCTCCTCATCCCGCTGCAGAAAGCCGGAGAACTCATAGGGAGCCAGAGCTTCGATGTTTCTGACCTCGCCGTCTTCACTGTTGTTAAGTTCCAGCAGACACCACAGAAACAGCGATACCGGATAGCCGGCCCTTAAGCGGGAATTCATGTAAAGTTCCATGATCTCCTCTTCCCCTAAATCGCTGGCCAGCAGCTTTTCCAGCGCCGTTCTGGTAACTTCAAAGGAGATGGAAGAAGTGGCAATCAGTTCTCTTTCCGCCGTAAAGGCAAAGATGTTGTTGCGGCCCAGGGTTCTGATGTAGTCCGGCAGCAACCGCGGATCGGTGATCATCAGGCTTTCAAAGGCCGCTTCCACCGCATCCTTCATGACAAAGGAACGCAGCGCCGGATAGCCGATGGGTTCCAGGGAGTATTCCCGCAGGATCTCTTGGGCGTGCTGGGGGTCCAATGCCAGGAGTTGATTGAAATGATAGAAAGCCAGAATGCTGAGGTATTTCGACTGGCTAAGCGGATCCAGCTGCTGCCTTACGAAGCGGTACCAGTCCGCCAGCAAGGTCAGGGTATCTTCATCCTGACAGGAGCGCTGCTGCATCTCCCAGCTGAAGGCCACATAGCGCAGGAAACGGACGTTATCCGCTTCACTACGGCGATAGATCAGTTCTTCAGGAGCCGTTTCCAGTTGGGCCAGGGTAACGGTCGGAAAGACCTTGATCAGGCTGTAGAGATATTCATACTGCCCCTTTTCCAGTGCCTGACGGAAAAGGGTCTTTATTTCTTCGGGCGTCTCTCTTAATTCGATGATGCGGCCGTAGTTGAACAGCTCATCTTCGGCATCGCGGAAATCGGAATGCAGATAGCGGTTGAGAATGTAGGAACACTGGTGTATCTCGGTAAAGATCGGCAGGTTCAGCAGTTCCTGACAGCACCTTCTGAATGACTTCTGACCCTTGGGGGAGACATTGACCTCCCGGTTCTTCTGCAGGGCCCTGATGATCAGTTCCAGATCGTTCAGATAGATGCCCGTAATTGTCAGGTTGGCCAGATAGAAGTTATAGGGTCTTTCACTGGCCAGATATTCATCGGCATATTGCCGGACTTTTTCCAGAAAGCGGGAGCGTTCCTCCTCGCTGAACAGCCGGCGGAAGCGGCGGAAGACGATGCAGGTGATGCACGCATTAAAGGGCAGAGCGTCCTCAAAGAATGCCAGGAGTGCTTCCCTGCCTTCACTCCGGTATACTCTGTTGGCTCTGTCCAAAGTGTCCAGATAGATATGTTCGCTGTCCTTTTCCCAGTCGATCAGGTTAACCGAGTAATTCATCGATTCTGTTTCCCAGACCGCTGTCACGGCAGCAGTTCGTAAAGTAGACGCGGTATTCTTCGCTGCTGAAAGCCAGCTGGTCGTCGTTTTCCCGCTGCAGGATACCCATGCCGACGGCCAGATCGATGCAGCTCTGGCTGTCCGGCTTGGTGAAGGCCTTGATCCGGTTGACCAGAGCGATCTGCTCCATGGCGTCATCGTAGCTGAAGCGGTCCTTGTTCAGATGGGCAAAGGCTTCCAGATAGTAGCGCAGATAGGCCACATTGGGATCCTTCTTCTCCTCCATTTCCCTCTCATACAGCATGTCAACATAGCCGCCGGTAAGGTCAAACGGTATTTCGCCGGTCTTCTCCACGACATCAATCAGATGCTTGAGGGTCAGCGGCTTGTTCATCATCGCAAAGGTCTCCGGGCTCTCGGAAAACTCCTTCATGATGATCTGCAGCTTTTCCGGGTCCTTCATGTTGGCCTCAAAGAACTTCTTCTTGTCTTCCAGCGACAGGGAGAACAGATAGAACATTCTGGCCATCCGCAAGGTCGGGACGTCATTCCTCATGACATTTCTGGTGGTGTAATTGCGGTCGGTCATGATGATCTTCAGGCCGTCATTCTGCGCCGCCAGGCTGTCCAGTTCCGATGCCACCTTGCGCTTGGTCTCATCATTGAGGATCTCGTTATAGCCATCCAGCAGCAGGATGACTTCCTTGTGGCTGATGAGTTCCTGGGCATCCCAGCGGCTGATGTTAAGGACATTGGCCGCTTCGCTCAGGATGATGCTCTTGCCGTTTCTCAGATTGGCCAGGGAGATGAAGACCGGCAGCGGTTTCTCCTGACCGCCCGCCGGCTGCTTCGCCAGCAGGTATTCCATTCTTCTTAAGGCGGTGGTCTTACCGGTACCGGCATCGCCTAACAGCTTGATGATGTTGAAATTGTAATTCAGGATCTCATCAACACTTAAGACCTCGTTATTGGCCTGGATGTTGGTCCACTTGATGTCCACATAGGTAAAGTCAGCCGTAAAGGCCGCCCAGTGTTTTTTGGCGGTTTCGCGGTATTTATAGCGGTCAATCATCGTCTTTCGCTGATTGGCACCGTATTTGGCATTGATCTGTTCCCGATAGGTGTAGGCCAGATCCAGATAGCAGATCAAAGCGGCTCTTATTACTTTGTCAACCTCGTTCTTCTTCATTTCCGTCTGGGAATCATGGGTCACCTTGTTGCGGTTCTGATAGGTGATCAGATATTCCATCTTGAACCCCGGCTGCCCGGCCAGCGTTTCCGCCACGGTCCCCGTCAGGTTGGGGATCTGCAGCTTCTTGAAGACATTTCTTAACAGCTCGGCATATTCTTCCCGGTCAACATCCTGAATGTAGTCATCACCGATGTGGTATGACGGGGAAACCAGCGTATTGTAGAGAGCCTTCATGAAGACTTCGATGATGTTGAAGGCTCTGATATAGTCCTTTTTCTCGGTGGGAAAGGCATCGGAGATGTCCATCAGATATCTCTCAAAGTTTACCTGTGTCTCATTGATCTCATAGAACTGCTGAAGAGCTTCCAGAGCCCTGGCAAACCGGTTGCCCGGAAACACATCGCCAACTTCGTATTCGATCCAGTCCGTGTATTTCTTATCCAGCATGTCATTCTCCTTTCCCGATGATGCGGTCGATCTCGCTTATCTGTTCGTCCAGATGCCGGCGGTCCGGATGGCCTTCCGCCAGGGAATCCCGGATCCCGGCCAGCTTGTCCCGTTTCTGCTGCCAGCACATTAAGAAGATCTCGCTTCTTTCCTTAAGCAGGTACGGTCCGTAGTTTATCTCGTCTTCACTAAGGGTCATTTCCCCCTTCTCGACGATGAGTATTTCGTAGTACTTATAGTCTTTGATGATCCTTTCGTCAATGATCCGGTAGCCGTTGGTCATCAGCCACTTTCTTAAGACATTGACATTGCGGTTGACCTGAATGATGGTCAGGCAGTCTGCGAAGAATTCCGGGGAGCTGCTCATGATGTGGATGGCCGTGGCTTCGCCCATGCCGGCAATGACCGCCACTTCGCATGGCGGCAGCATGGTTGCCCCATCGCTCAGGATCGTTTCCACGTCATTGTATCCCCAGGCCAGCAGGTTCCGCAGGCAGTTTTCCAGCGGGCCCACCCGGTAGTCGGAACAGATGATCTTGCCGGTATGGCCGTGATTCTTCAGCCAGATGGCCAGAAAACCGTGGTCACAGCCGATGTCCGCCACGCTCTTATCCTTCGGCACCAGGGAGCCGATCAGCTGCAGACGGCGGCTGATCATGCTTCCTCCTTCTCGGAAAGAGCCGCGATGCGTTCTCTGATCATCCTGATGATCTGGCTTTCGATCTGCCTTACCCTTTCCTTGGATACACCGTATTTATCGGCTATCTGCTGCAGGGTATGGTTTTCATAGCCTGACAGCCCATAGCGCATTCTGATTATTTCGCGGTCCCGCTCACTGATCTCCTCCAGGATCCGGTTGACCATCCGGTCGAGATCTTCATCAAAGAGCGCTTCGTCTTCCCTTTCATCGGGGATGATGTCCCCCAGTTCCACGTCCTTCTCCTCATTGATAATGCGGTTCATGGAGACCGGATCATACTGGATCAGCTGAAGCTGTCTTACTCTTCTGACATCCGCCTTCAGCTCGGAGGCGATTTCATTTTCCGTCGGCATTCGCTCCAGTTTCTGTTCCAGCAGCTTTTCCACCCGGTTCATCTGCTGGATCTCCTCGACGATGTTGACCGGCAGATGGATCATGTGGTCCTGATTAATGGCCAGGGAGATGTACTTGCGGATCCAGTAGGAAGCATAACCGGCAAAGCGGATCCCCTTATCGGGATCATACTTCTCCGCCGCCTTCATTAAGCCGACATTGCCCTCCTGGATCAGGTCATTCAGGGAAAGATTACTGCCCCCGTATCTTCTGGCGATGGCGACGACTAAGCGGAGATTGCTCTTGACGATGGTGCTGCGGGCTACCACGTCGCCGTTCTTCGACCTGACGGCCAGTTCATATTCCTTCTCGGCGCTTAACAGCGGATACTGGGAGATATCCTTGAAATAGACGGAAGAGGCATCAAAGCTCTTCTCATCAGCCGGTAACGTCTCAATGGCCAGATCATTCTGATTGACCCACGCAATAAAATCACCGATCTGACTTTCTGACAGTCCATAGGTCTGGATCGTCAGATCGATGTCTTCCTCATCGACGATGCCCTTGGCTTTCTTGATCAGCAGCAGGGCCTGCTGGGCGGCGGTATATTTTTCCATAGTATCTTCGTTTATTCTAGCATTCATCGGTAAAAATATCCACCACCGAAAAAGCACCCGCAGGTGCTTTTGCTTGTATAATGCTAAACTTTATCAACGAAATCCTTGAGCCTCTTGCTCTTGGTCGGATGCTTCAGCTTTCTCAAGGCCTTGGCCTCGATCTGTCTGATTCGCTCTCTGGTGACGTTGAATTCCTTGCCGACCTCTTCCAGAGTCCGGGTCCGGCCGTCGATCAGGCCGAATCTCAGCTGGAGTACCTTTCTCTCCCTTTCGGTCAGCAGCTGCAGGACGCTGTCGATCTCATCCTTCAGAAGCTGCCTGGTGGCGTATTCATCCGGTGACAGGGCATCCTTGTCTTCGATGAAGTCACCCAGATGGCTGTCATCCTCTTCACCGATCGGGGTCTCCAGGGAAACCGGCTCCATGGCGATCTTCTGGATCTCCCGGACCTTTTCCGGTGATAAGGTGCCGCCCAGCTTTTCGGAGATCTCCTCAGCTGACGGTTCCCGACCCAGTTCCTGAACCAGCTGTCTCTGGACTCTGGTCAGCTTGTTGATGGTCTCAACCATGTGAACGGGGATCCGGATGGTCCTGGCCTGGTCAGCGATGGCACGGGTAATGGCCTGTCTGATCCACCAGGTGGCGTATGTGGAGAACTTGAAGCCCTTGGTGTAGTCAAACTTTTCAACAGCCTTGACCAGACCCATGTTGCCTTCCTGGATCAGGTCCAGGAACAGCAGACCGCGGCCGACGTATTTCTTGGCAATGGCCACTACCAGTCGCAGGTTGGCGCTGATCAACTGGTCCTTGGCGATCTTGGCTGACTCTTCATTCTGTCTCTTCAGTTCCTCGATCTCGGCACTGTGATCCCCTTTCAGGGCCTTCAGCTCTTCGATCTTGGCATTGATGACCGGATCTCCTTCCTGAATCATCTGGGCGATCCTTCTTTCCTCTTCCGGTTTCAGCAGCGGAACGCGGCCGATCTCCTTCAGGTACATCTTGACCGGATCGTTGGCCTTGCTGGAGGGGGTATCAGCGTAGTTGGACTGCAGTTCCCTCAGGAAATCGTCATCGCTGGTCTCATCATCGAGGAAGTCGTCCGAGTCGATGATCTCATCATCACCCTCACCGAGATCGATGTCTTCATCGAGCAGGTCATCTTCGTCAATGGTCATCTCCCGGCCTTCATACCAGTTGATGATGTTGTCCAGTTCCCCGTCGCTTAATTCCAAGGATTCCAGAAAATCCTTGATCTCATCGGCTTCCTGAGCATTCAGGTTGAGCGTTCCCAGCATCGTGGAAAGCTCTTCTTCCGTGATCAGTCCATCACTGGCATGCAGATGGCGGAAATAATCCTTTACGGCTTCAATAACAGTCTTGTCACTCATAAATACTTCACCTGTTCTTTCCTGTTAATTCGTCTTTCTGCTTACGCAACTCCTCCGCGCTGCCGGCCAGTCGGGCTTTGATCAGCGGATCGGTATAGTTGGTCATTTCCTGTCGCTTGGCATTCTTCTGCTCGTCGTAGACGCTCGAGACAATCTTTGTGATGCAGTCGCGAAATGCCTTCTCATTTACTTCATCGGGAATCATTTCCCGGTCACAGATATTGTACAGATAGCTCTTCATCTCCTCGTTTTCCAGCGAGCCCATGAAGTCGGCGATGTCGATCTCATCGTGGGTATGATAATAGTCGATGATGTACAGCGCCAGGGTATTGGCCTGGGAACTGCGCAGATAGTTGAGTTCCTGCTTGTACAGTTCACACATCCGTCGGCTGGCCAGCATCTGCTTCAGGATCGTATACTCCGCCAGCGTTACCCCATCGATCCGCGGGGTTCGGTTCCGGTAGATCGGAGCCCGTTTTTCCTGGGGATTATCCACCTTATAGTTGCTCTCAGGCGCCAGAACGGCGGCTGAGAAACCGGTCAATGACGCCAGCATGCTGATGTAATTGTCCCGGTCAAAGCGATCGGTCAGGGTTTCGATCTCTTCCATTGCCTTGGCAGCGAATTCCTTCTTGCTGGTATAGTTGTTCAGATCGTAGAATCTTCGCAGATAATCGAAGATGAACTCCATCCAGGTCTTCGGCTTCTGAACCATCGCTACCAGACGCTCACCGCCGTATTTATTGACGATCTCATCGGGGTCGAGGTCAGTATCGTTGTTCAGCACCAATACTTCCATGCCTTCGCTTCGGGCCAGTTTTCCGATCTTGTAGATGGCATTTTGTCCGGCATTGTCACCGTCAAAGGCCATGATGATCTTCTTTCCCAGCTTATGGATCCGCTGGATCTGTTCACGGGTACAGCTGGTGCCCATGGAACAGACGGCGTTTTCAATGCCGGCCCGGTCAAAGGCGATGACATCCATCGGTCCTTCGGCCAGTACCGTGGTCTTTTCCCTGCGGATGGCCTCTTTGGCCCGGTGGCAGTTGAACAGTACATCGCTCTTCCTGAACAGCGGGGTCTCCGCCGTATTGATGTATTTGCTTTCGGCATTGGGATCCAGTGAACGGGCGGTAAAGCCGATTGGATGGCCGTCCTCATCATGGACCGGTATCATTAAGCGGTCCGCAAAGACGTCCCTGAATCCCCTCTGGGTCAGCCTGGCCATGTTGGCCGCTACGATGTCGCGGTCTTCGTATCCCTTGCGGCTTAAGAAGGTATAGAGGGCATCATTGTCGGGATTATAGCCAAACTGGTATTTTTCGATCGTTTCTTCATTCAGCTGCCTCTTCTGCAGGTATTTCAGGAATCTTTCCCCCGCCTGAGAGTTGAGCTCATGCTGGCAGAAAATCACCGATTCCCTCATTATCTTGTGCAGGGAGGTTTCCTTAAAACTGCTTTGCGGAGACAGCGAACCGAAGTCATAGTCATAATTGCTCAGTTCGGCTGCCTTCCTTACCGCCGTGATGTAATCGACGTTCTCAAACTTCATGATGAAGGAGAAGACGTCACCGGCGGTACTGCAGACAAAGCACTTGAAGATCTTCTTGTCCGGAGAGATGTTCAGTGACGGGTCGTGGTCGTCATGAAAAGGACATACGGCTACATAGCGGCTTCCCTTTTTCTGGACCTCAATGTAGTGGCCGATGACTTCTTCGATCCGGGCCTTGCGGCGGATATCACTGATAACTTCTTCCGGTATTCTCGCCATTATTACTCCTAGAATTCAATCTTCTTAGCAATATACTCTCTTAAGTCCTTAATGTCGACCAGTTCCTGCTGCATGCTGTCACGGTCTCTGATCGTAACCTTGCCGTTGCTGGCGGTGTCGGGATCGACGGTAATGCACATCGGGGTGCCGATGGCATCCTGACGGCGGTATCTCTTGCCGATGCTGCCGGCTTCGTCATAGACAACGTCAAAGTACTTGGCCAGCTGGCAGTACAGATCATAGGCTTCTTCGCTCTGCTTCTTGGTCAGCGGGAAAATGGCAGCCTTGATCGGAGCCAGGACCGGGGACAGATGCATGACGACACGGCTGTCCTGCTTGCCGTCCTTGCTGAGATCTTCGACGTCGTAGGCATCACAGCAGAATGATAAGAACAGTCTTTCCACGCCGACAGCCGGCTCGACGCAGTACGGCACATAGCGTTCGTTGGTATACGGATCCAGATAGCTGAGATCTTCTCCTGAATGCTCCATGTGGCGCTTTAAGTCATAGTCGGTACGGTCAGCGATGCCCCACAGTTCACCCCAGCCAAACGGGAACAGATATTCAATGTCACAGGTTCCCTTGGAATAGAAAGCCAGTTCCTCAGGAGTGTGATCTCTCATTCTCATCTTTTCTTCTCTCATCCCTAATGACAGTAACCAGTCCTTGCAGAACTGCCGCCAGTATGGATACCACTTCTCATCAGTTCCCGGCTGGCAGAAGAATTCCATCTCCATCTGTTCGAACTCGCGGGTACGGAAGATGAAGTTGCCGGGAGTGATCTCGTTACGGAAGCTCTTGCCGACCTGGCCGATGCCGAACGGCAGCTTCTTACGCATGGTTCTCTGAACGTTCTTGAAGTTGACAAACATGCCCTGAGCGGTTTCCGGACGCAGATAAACGGTATTCTTGGCATCCTCCAGAACGCCCTGGAAGGTCTTGAACATCAGGTTGAACTGCCTGATATCGGTAAAGTCCTCAGCTCCGCAGTTAGGACACTTGACATGATTTTCCCTGATGTATTTCATCATGTCATCATTGCTCATGGCTTCGGTATTGGCGGTTCCGCCGGACACCTGATCGATGAGCTGATCGGCACGGTATCTGGTCTTGCACTTCTTACAGTCAATTAACGGGTCAGCAAAGTTAGCCAGATGTCCGGTTGCTACCCAGACTT
The DNA here is from genome assembly GCA_017445225.1 of Erysipelotrichaceae bacterium. Lineage (GTDB taxonomy): Bacteria > Bacillota_I > Bacilli_A > Erysipelotrichales > Erysipelotrichaceae > RUG521. The sequence goes on from JAFSUN010000011.1 coordinate 29,859, forward strand.
CCGGATTCATTAACAGAGCTGACTGAATGCCGACGTTATTCGGATCTTCCTGGATGAATTTTTTCCACCAGGCAAGCTTGATATTCTTCTTTAGAGCAACTCCCAAGGGGCCAAAATCCCAGGTATTTGATAATCCGCCATAGATTTCGGAACCCTGGAATACATAGCCGGAAGTTCTCAGATGATTTACGATTTCGTCAAATGTATATTGTGCCATACAAAATCCCCCTATGTTATAAAAAAGTACCATCAGTTTTACTCAAAGTCAAGTTGACGGTACTCATGTTTTTTTAATAATTTACGCTGCGGAAACTTCTCACATGCAGACCGCTGTGCATGGCCAGAAATTCCGTCAGATACTTCACCAGTTCGTAGTCATTCAGATTCATGGCGACGATCTTGTCATGAACCTCATAGCTGGCCTTACAGATGATGCGGAAGCGTCTCATGAAGTCAGCATCCAGCGGCTTGCTGTGATACTGCTTGTTACAGTCATGGCAGATGAAGCCGCCGTCAGCCAGCGAGATGGTCTCGATGTTCTTCTGACTGCCGCACACTACACAGCCGTCCACAGCCGGAGAGATGCCCAGATAATCCAGGATCCTGACCACAAACAGTCCATAGACCATATAAGGCTCCGGTGATTTCTCCAGCAGCTGCAGTCCCGCCAGCAGGACGTCAAAGAGGTCCTCCTGCTCCAGCTGAGCAATGATTTCTAGCATGACCGATCCCAGGGCCAGCTTATCGTAATCACCCTTGATGCCGTGAAAGTCATTCTTCAGGGTGGCTGACTTCAGCAGCTGGACGCTGCGGGAATCGCTGTAGTCGCAGTTGAATTCACTCAAATCAAACAGCTGGCAGGCGTAGGCATTTTTACTGGTGCTCTTCTTAAGTCCCTTACCGTAGAAGCTGACGATTCCCTGCTCCTGGCAGCAGACCTTCAGGATCTCATCGTTTTCCTTTACATCGTTCTTGGCAACGACGATGCCTGGGATGAAATCATTCATTCTGGCCGTTGTCCCAATAGCCCAGCTGCTGCAGCTGGCTCTTGCGGTCGCGCCAGTTTTCCTGCACGCGGACAAAGGTCTCCAGGAAGACCTTGCTGCCGAGATGAGTCTCCAATTCTTCGCGGGCTTCGGTAGCGATCTTCTTGAGCATCTGGCCATTGCGGCCGATGACAATGCCCTTCTGCGACTGTTTCTCCACGACGATCAGAGCTCTGATATAGATCACCGTCTTACGGTTGGTGATTTCTTCAATTACAACCGCAATGGAATGAGGCACTTCCTCTTCGGTATTCATCAGGATCTTCTCCCTGATGATCTCCGAGATCAAGAAACTCTCGGGATAATCGGACACCATCTCCGCCGGATAATACTGAACGTCTTCCGGCAAATACTTCTTGATGGTTTCGATCAGTTCATCGATGTTGCGGCTCTGCAGAGCGCTGACCGGAATGATTTCATCAAACATTTCGGTGTCCACATCCATTAAGAATTCCAGCAGATCGCCCTTGTTGATCTTGTCAACCTTGTTGACGATCAGAAACTTCGGCTTCTTGCTCTCTTTAATGGAATCGATGATGGCCAGGTCGGCCCGGTTGATGCCCTTGCTGGCATCGACCAGCACCAGCAGCAGGTCAACATCGGCGACGGCATCATAGGCTCTCTGCACCATGGCCTGGTTGAGCTTCTGCTTGCCCTTGTGGATGCCGGGCGTATCGACGAAGATGATCTGCGCATCATCCAGGGTCAAGATGCCTCTGATGTTGTCCCGGGTGGTCTGCGGCTTGGGAGTCGCAATGGCGATCTTCCTTCTGACCAGGGCATTCAGCAGCGTGCTCTTGCCGACATTGGGCTTTCCGATGATGGCAACGAATCCCGCCCGGAAACTCATTTCAGATCCTCCGGTCCGAAGCTGTACGGCAGCAGTTCCCGCATGTTGGTGACCATGGTCTGTTTGCCGTTGGACAGGATGATCGGGGTATCCGGCTTCAGCAGTTCACTCAGGACCTGACGGCAGATGCCGCAGGGTGTGGCGATGGTATCACCGTCCGAGACGATGGCCAGCTTCTCGATGTCATCCCGGCGGTAGCCATTGGAATAGGCGGCGAAAACGGCGCTCCTCTCTCCGCAGTTGGTTGCGCCATAGGAAGCATTTTCAATGTTGGCGCCGTAGAAATAGTTACCGTCCCTGGTGGCGATGCAGGCACCGACGTGATAGTTTGAATAAGGAGCATAGGCGTTTTCCATGGCCTTAAAGGCGTGTTCTAATATTACTTTATCTTCCATATGTACCTCCGTTAATTATTTATCATCCCGGCTGACGACCTCATCGAGGATCTTCTTCTGCCAGGCGATCATTTCCTTTTCTTCTTCGGGATTCTGATGGTCAAAGCCGCACAGATGCAGCAGACCGTGGGCAAACAGGAAACAGATCTCCCTCTTCTCACTGTGACCGTAATCAACGGCCTGCCTTCGGGCGGCGTCGATGTTGATGAAGATGTCACCCAGTTCCTGGGGAATGAAGTCAAATTCTTCTTGCGAATCCTGCAGGGCGAAGCTGATGACATCAGTCGGCCGGTCAACACCGCGGTAATCGCGGTTGATCCCATGTATCTTGTCATCATCCACGAAGATGACGCTGACAGCCACGTTCTTCTTCAGTTTCAGTTCTCTGATGGCGTTGTTCATGATCTGTCTGAACAGCGGCTTGTATTTGCTGTAACCGCGGTAGGCGGTCTCGTTGAAAACATTAAGGGCCATGGTATTTCCTCACTTTGCCCCCTCATTATACCACAACCTCCAGGAAGTATTGATACCCTGTCACAAAAAGAAACCGGCAGGGCAGCCGGAAATCTCCCCGATTGGGATCATAGATGACATAGGACTTCCCTTCTCTTCTTATCAACAGCAGATAATGATTCCCATCAAACAGAAAACCGGAATGATCGATCTTCCTCAGTTTTCCCTGATGGATCCTAACTTTCAAACCGCTTTTCTCCAGACAGTCTGCCAGATCAAAGAGCGAAAGTCCCTTTTCCGTAGTTCTTTCCCTGACCAGGGTTATCAGCCCAGGATCGCATCCCAGGGCCTTTACCAGCCTTCTGACACATAAAACGCCGCAGTACATGATAATACTTAGCGGCGTTATTGTTATTTTCCTGCCTTTTCGTAGGCATCGATGATCTTCTGAACGACCGGATGGCGGACCACGTCACGGCTGCTTGTCTCGATGAAGGCGATCTCCTCGATATTGCCGACGATCTCCCTTATTTTAACCAGGCCGGAGGGCTTGTTATTGGGGAGGTCGATCTGGGTGATGTCACCGGTGATGATCATCCGGGAGTTGAACCCCAGTCTGGTCAGGAACATCTTGATCTGCATCTCGGTGGTATTCTGAGCTTCATCCAGAATGACGCAGGCATCATTCAGCGTCCGGCCTCTCATGTAGGCCAGCGGGGCGATCTCCACAACGCCTTTTTCTAACAGCTTATCGGTGTTCCCCATTCCGAAAATCATCTCCAGAGAGTCGTAGATCGGCTTCAGATAGGGATCTACCTTCTCCTTCAGATCACCGGGCAGAAAGCCCAGGGACTCGCCGGCTTCCACGACCGGACGGGTGATGATGATCTTGCGGATGGCCCCCTTCTTCAGAAGGTTGCTGGCATAGACGACGGAAAGAAAGGTCTTGCCGGTACCGGCCGGGCCGGTGACGACGGTGATGATGTGATTCTCAAAGGCCTCATAGAGCTGTTTCTGACCCCAGGAACGCAGATAGAAACGGCGGTTGCCGCTGCCGGTAGCGATCTCCTTGCGAAAGAAAGATGCTGAAGCCTTGTTGACCAGCACACTGGTAACGTCTTCCTTTTCCAGGCTCTTTTTCATCCGATAAAGGGTCAGCAGTTCCTGGAGAACTTCACTGATGCCCTTGACCTTTTCTTCATCCGGGCAGACCAGCCGGTTATCTTCCAGCGTGAGTTCCGTTCCGAAATACTGGCCGATGGTCTTCAGATTACTGTCATTTTCTCCTAACAGGGCCATTAAGGTATCAACGTTAAGATCCTTTAGTTCTAATACTGTTTGCTTATCCAATATAACCTACCTCTTACTTATATTATAACCTAATACGGCGATTCCAGGTTATGGTAAATGCGATATCCGTCCGCTTCCGCTACCAGTTCCATCTTGTCGGTATATGACAGGACGTGATCGATGTGATAGCCCTTCTGGCAGAGCCAGTAGTCAAAGTGATACTTATCCTGCATCTCCTTGACCGTGATGCCCATGTGCATGGAGTCCCAGACCTCCGCCAGGATGTCTTCCTTGCCGTTGATGCTCTTCAGGAATACTTCTGCCCGCGGATCAGCATAGCAGCGGTAGCCCCGCCACTCGGCATAGGATCCGCAGTTGAAGTCGGTATAGAGACTGATACGGCGATCGGCTTCAAAGTCCTTCATCACCTCATAGCCATAGGTAGCACTGTTGAAGTCAAAGGGAATGCACCAGAAAATGATGGTGGCAACGATGCAGCCTATACCGCCCAGCTTCCACAGAGGGACGGCGATCTTCTCGGGAAGTTCCAGATGCCTTAACTGCCAGGCACCGACCAAACCGGCAAACAGCGCATAGAAGGCATTGTTTCTTACGGCATACAGCGCCATGACCAGGGTACCGGCGGCCATGAAGAAATACCTTAATGGGAATTTCTCCTTCTTCTTAAAGGCAAAGTACAGATAGATCACCTCAGCGAGAAACGGAAAGCTTGAACAGCTGAAGAAGTCCTCCCAGGCTGTTCTTCCCACTTCCGAAATGTTTCTGAGCAGGCCGTTGTCATTGAGGGAAGCGAACAGGTAGACCACGCTTCTGACCCCATAGGGATTGATCAGGGCAGCGCCCCAGCAGATGACAAAGGTGACCAACAGTGGCAGTTTCCGGTAACCGGTGCCCTGAAGTCTGAAGATCTTTATGAAGCCGAAGTCGCAGAGATACGGCAGCATCATGATGAAGAAGATCGGCAGCATCGTCGAGTGAAACTGCATGTACAGAAACGCCTGCAGCGGCAGCCAGTAGAGATTTCTCTGATCACCGCTTCTGGCATATTTCTCCAGGCAGATCACTTCCCCTAACAGGAAGGCGTAGCTGAAGATCTGCGGACGGGTGCGGATGTATTGGAAGCCGAACATGCACATGTTACAGATGGCAAAGATCGTGGAAACACGCTTATTGCCGTCGGAGAACAGCAGACAGCCCTGATAGAACAGATAGATAATGATGGAAAACATCGCCATCATCACGAAGTAGACGCCCCAGCCGCCGAACCAGTCATAGGCCTTGTAGAAGAGAATGCAGGTCGCCCACTTCTCAAAGCTGAAGGCCAGACCTTCATGAACGGTAAACGGCTCAACGGTCGCAAAGCCGTGCTCCAGTATGTATCGGCCGTGGTTCATCGTAAACCACAGGTCGTTGTTCAGGTCCCGGGCCGCAAACATGAAGGGAATGGCGAAGACCAGGACCGCGGCGATCCGGTAGAATCTGGTATTGGGTTCAAACAGTTTCTTCATGCTTCTTCGCTCCTTTCCATCCACAGTTTTCGGACAATGAAATTGATGACCATGGTAACCCCGGTCGCCATGATCTTTACCAGCAGCTCATTTAGCTGCAGTTTTCTTACCCCGACATAGATGATCGCCTCGGAAATGGCCAGGCCGCTTAAGGCCGTGGTCATGAATTTGGCAAACTGCTTCGCCAACGTATCATCCGGTGAAAAGTTAAAGACATATTTTCTGGATGCCCAGAAATTGTAGATCACGGACACCAGAAAAGCGGCAACGTTGCCTGCCAGAGGATCAATGCCGACTTTTGTAAGTATGTAGTATAGGGTCCAGTCAATGACGGTAGCGATGCCCCCTACCATCAGATAGCTGATTATCTGCCGGCGGTTAAACATCGCTTCTTTCCTTCATCATCCGGCGGTATTGACGGGTAAACTCTTCCTGCTGGCTGCGCAGGGTGAATTCCTTCATGAACATCAAGAAGAACAGTCCCAGAGCCGCGATCAGCATGATCCAAGCCCCCAGAGTATGCTTAGTCCAGTTAAGTATGATGCCGATGACGGCAGCCAGGCCGCTCAGGGCCCCGTAGATCAGCGCCGGGCGGTATTTCAGGGTCAGCCGGCCGATCATCATGATTACCTTAAAGCCGTCTCTGACGGTATTGAGCTTGCTGAAGCTGCCCGCCGGGCGGTCGCGGTATTCGATCGGCAGTTCCCGGATGCGGAGCTTCTTGCTGAGGGAATGCATGGCCATTTCCGTCTCCACCTGGAAGCCATCCGAGGTGCACGGGAAGGTCTTGACAAAGCCATAGCTGAAGGCTCTTAAGCCACTCATGATATCCTTGAGGTCACTGCCAAAGATAAGGTTGACCAGGAATCTGACCAGGCGGTTGCCGAAGTTATGGAACGGCCGCTTGTTGGTGGTGAAATAGGTTGAGGACAGGCGGTCACCGACTACCATGTCGGCTTCCCCATTCAGAATGATGTCGGCCATTTCCCGGGCCCGGTCGGCCGGGTAAGTGTCATCCCCATCGGTCATGATGTAACAGTCGGCCTCAATGTCGCGGAACATGCTTCGGACGGCACAGCCCTTGCCCTGCTTATGCTCGTAGACTACCTGGGCGCCCCCCTGGCGGGCGATCTCATCAGTCCCGTCGGTGCTGTTGTTGTCATAGACGTAGATTTCGGCTTCCGGCAATTCCTGCTTAAAATCGCTGATGACCTTGGCAATGGTCTCAGCTTCGTTCAGACAGGGAATTAAAACGGCAATCTTCTTTTCCATATTCACCTTTTCAAACTTCATTACTCTCATTCTACACTAGAGTAAAAAGAAAAGCGATATTTAAATCGCTTTGTCTTACTTCTTTCTGGCCTTGCGTGCAGCTTCCTGCTTCAGCTTGCGCTTGACGCCTGGCTTTACGTAATATTCTCTTTTGCGAGCTTCAGCAAGGGTACCATTACGTGAAACTTGTCTCTTGAAACGACGAAGTGCATCATCAAGAACTTCGTTTTCCTTAAGAACGACCTTTGGCATTTTCTATTCTACCCTCCCTTCTGAAACCGCATTAAAATATGCAACGTAAATATTATAGTGTAATACTTCCTGATTTTCAACTACTAATCGTTTTTATTTGCCTCCGCAATGATCTTCATGCCGGCTGAACAGCCTAATCTGTCAGCGCCGGCCTCGATCATGGCTAAGGCGTCCTTCAGGGTACGGATGCCTCCGGCAGCTTTTACCTTCAGACCGGTACCTTCTACCTGCTTCTTCATTAAGGCGACGTCTTCCACGGTAGCACCGCCGGTGGAGAAACCGGTTGAGGTCTTGACGAAGTCAGCCTTGGCAAGAACGGAGCAGTTGCAGGCCTGTCTCTTTTCCTCGTCGGTAAGCAGACAGGTTTCAATGATGACCTTAACGGTCTTACCCCTGGCAGCTTCCACTACTGAACAGATGTCATCGGTAACATAATCCAGATTGCCGTCCTTCAGGGCTCCGATGTTGATGACCATGTCGAATTCATCAGCGCCATCGGCTAAGGCTTCCTTAACTTCGTAGGCCTTGGCCGTGCTGCTCATGGCTCCCAACGGGAAACCGATTACCGTGCAGACTTCGACATCGGTACCGGCCAAAAGCTCCTTGCAGTACTTGACCCAGCAGCTGTTAACGCAGACACTGGCAAAATCGTATTCCTTAGCCTGCATGCATAACTGATAGATCTGTTCCCTGGTAGCGTCGGCCTTTAACAGAGTGTGATCAATATACTTGTTAAGCTTCATTTTCTTCTCCTCTTTCTTCCATTATTTCCCTTAATATCTCATGGGCGGCGTTCTGGTCACCCATCCAATGCTCTTTCTTGCCTTCAATGTCCATGTAGTCCTCATCGCCCTTGCCCAGTACCATTACCGTATCGCCTTCCTGGGCCAGTTCAATGCCCTGGCGGATGGCGAAGTAGCGGTCCTTGATGAAGAGACAGGCACTTCTGGTAATGCCGCTCCTGATGGCTTCGGCGATCTGCGCGGGATCCTCATGCCGGGGGTCTTCCGAGGTCAGGATGATCACGCTGCAGTTTTCATCGGCGATCCTTCCCAGTTCACTTCTCTTTCGGGCATCCCGGGCCCCGGCACTGCCGAAGACCACGATGATGCGGTGATTGGGCTTGGTGATGGCTCTGGCATATTCGAAGACCTTTTCAAAGCCGTCCGGTGTATGGGCATAGTCGATCAGCATCGTGAAATTCTGACCTTCAACGATGTTTTCCATCCGGCCCAGCACCTGAGGAATGGTCCGGCACAACGGGATCAGCTGTTCAAAGGTGTAGCCGTCCTCGTGGAGAACTGCCAGTACGTTAAGCAGGTTATAGACGTTGAATCGGGCCACCAGGTTGGTATAGACCGGGTATTTTTCTCCTTTGTAGAGAATATTGAATTCCGTATGGTCGGGGAACAGCTGGACATCAACGGCCTGATAGTCAGCCGCTCTTTCCAGCGCATAGGTCACCACCCGGGCATTTGATTCTTTTCTTAACAGTTCGCCATAGGGATCGTCAATGTTGATGACCGCGGTCTTGTCGCTTCCCACCATGGTGAACAGTTTTTTCTTGGCCTTATAGTAGTTGTCAAAGTTTCCGTGATAGTCCAGATGATCATGTGTCAGGTTGGTAAAGGATACGACATCGAAGTCGATGGTGTCGACCCGGTGTTCCTCCAGGCCGATGGAGCTGACCTCCATGGATACGGCCCGGCAGCCCTGATCATACATTTCCCGGAACATCTTATGCAGATAGACGGTATCGGGAGTGGTCAGCGGGCTGTCATAGACATCCCTGTCAATGACCACACCGATGGTGCCGACGTAACCGCACTTGACGAAATTGTTGACCATGTATCTGGTTACCCAGGCAATGGTGCTCTTGCCGTTGGTGCCGGTTACCCCGTATACCTTCATCTTCTCACTTGGCGAGCCGTAGAAGATGGCCGCAAACTCATTCAGAGCCCGCATGGTATCCTCAACCATCAGATAGGTTACTCCTTCCTGATATTCTTCCAGCTCGCGGCTGTGCACCACGCAGATGGCGCCGTTATTGACGGCCTGGCTGACAAAGTCATGGCCGTCATTGACCATGCCCTTGATGCAGAAGAAGATGGCATTGTGCCCCTGCTTGCGGGAATCGGTCATTATCTCATCGATTTCCAGATCGGGTCCGTTCTCAAATATATTACTTATGTTCATGTTTCTGATCCTCCCTGAGACTGCCGATCAGACATTCACCGTCCCGGCGGTGATAGCTGACCGTCAGAATTCTTCCTGCCAGGTCCTCTTCACTGGTAACCTTTACCAGTACGTATTCACTGTTATGGCCCTGCCAGTAACCGTCCATCTTTCTTTCAAAGAGGACTTTTCCCTGTTTTCCGGCTAATCCGGATACATAGTCATTGTATAACCGGTCTGACAATTCTGTCAATTTGGTGACGCGCTGCCTCTTGATCTCCTCTCTTACCTGCTGCTTCAAGCCGGCAGCGACGGTATGCTGCTTGGCGGCGTACGGGAAGACGTGCAGGAAGGACAGATTGGCTCTTTCAATGAACTTTACGGTAGCGGCGAAATCCTCTTCGCTCTCACCAGGGAAGCCGACGATGACATCGCTGGAGATGCTGATGTCGGGGATCTCACGGCGGATGGATTCGATCTTGTTAAGGTAATCCTCCGTGGTATAGGGTCGGCCCATCGCCTTAAGGGTAATGTCACACCCTGACTGTAACGGGATGTGCAGATGGCGGGCAATCCGCTCATCGTTCTTCATCAGTTCAACGAATTCATCAGTGACCTCCGTCATTTCGATGGAGGAGATCCTTAATCTTCGCAATTCGGGGACTTCCGCCAGCAGCCTTCTGACCAGAGCGGTAAAATCGGTGCCGTCGTGGTAGTAGCGGCCGGTATGAATGCCGGTCAGCACCAGTTCGCTGTGGCCCTTTTCCGTCAGCGTTCTGGCAATGTCGATCACCCGGTCCGCGTCCAGTGATCTTTCCCGTCCTCTCGCTAAAGGAATGACGCAGTAGGTACAGAACTGGTTACAGCCGTCCTGGATCTTCAAATAGGCCCGCGTCTGCCGGTAGTCCAGCAGTTTCATTTCCTCAAAGGGGGTTTCCTCAAAAGGTTCAACTCTGGCGATTTTTTCTCTCTTTTCCAGGAATTCATCGATCAGGGCGGGAAGCTCCAGTTTATGATTACTCCCTATCAGGATGTCACAGTCCTCGAAGATCTTCTCATCGGTGTATTCCATCTGCACATAGCAGCCGACCACGCAGAGCACGGCTTCGGGATTGATCTTCCTGGCCCGGTGCATCATCTGCCGGCTCTTACTGCCGGCGGTATTGGTGACGGTACAGGTATTGATGATGAAGATGTCGCTGAACGCGCCGAAAGGAACTTCCTCGTATTTCTGAGCAAGCTGCTGGCTGTACCAGTTGGCTTCATAGTTGTTGACCTTGCAGCCGAGGTTGCAGATGGAAAACTTCATCATTTCCCTCCCCCAAATGCGTCAATGACGCTTAATACATACATCACGGCGGTCTCGGCTCTTAAGATGTTTCTTCCCAGCGAAACTCTTTCAAAGCCGGCGGATGTCAGATAGTCTATTTCACTTTCGCTGATGCCGCCTTCCGGCCCCACCACAAAGGAAATGCTTCCTTCGTGCAGTTTTTCGACCAGCGAAACCTTCTCTTCATTTTCATAGGCGACCAGATTGATGTCGCTCTTATATTTCTCGATATCTTTCAGTTTGACAGGCTCCGTTACTTCCACGATCCGCGAACGGTTGGACTGCTGACAGGCCTCCCGGGCGATCTTGTTCCATCTTGCCACCTTCTTTTCGCTTTCCCCCTTTTCCAGGCGGATGACGGTCCTTTCGGTGATCAGGGGTACGATCCTGGTGACCCCCAGTTCACAGGCCTTCTGAATGATCAATTCCCATTTGTCCTTCATGATCAGGGCGGCCAGGCAGGTGATCTCCCTTTCTTCTGCGCCCTTTTCCTCTCTTGGCCCGATCAGGGCATAGGTCCGGCCGTCACGGTAGAAGACTGATGCCGAAAAGGCGGCATAACTGCCGTCAATGATCCGGATCTCGGTATTCTCCTTCATTCTCAGCACCCGGGAAAGATGGTGGCTGATCTCCCTGTCAAAGGCATATTCATCACCTTCCGCAAGGATCTCCTGAACAAAATACTGACGCATGCTACTCGGTCTTCCCCTCCAGAGCCATTTTCTTCAAAGTCTTGATCTCGTGCGGTCTCAAGCGGCGGTAGCTGCCGGAAGGCATCTGATCATCCCGGATGCAGCCGTATTCACTGCGGTGTAGCTTGGTAACTTCATAACCCAGCATCTCCATCATCCTTCTGATCTGGCGGTTGCGGCCTTCATAGATGGTGATGTCCAGGGAAGTCCGGGCATTGGGGATGTCCTGATTGGTGACCTTTACCTCCGCCGGCAGGGTCTTGATGCCGTCATCCAGGGTAACGCCGGTCTGAAGATGTCTGACATCGCTCTTGGTGACCAGTCCCTTGACGGTCACATGATATGTCTTCGGAATGTGATAGCGCGGATGCATCAGCATGTTGGCAAACTCCCCGTCATTGGTGAGAATGATCAGTCCTGATGAATCGTAGTCCAGCCTTCCAACCGGATAGATTCTTTCTTCAGTATCGACCAGGTCGGTGACCTGATTGCGGCCGTGTTCGTCATTGGCCGTACAGACGTATTTCCGCGGCTTGTTGACCAGGTAGTATTCCAGCTGCTGCTGAGGCAGCGGCTGTCCATCGACGAAAATGACATCCTTACCGGACACCTGCGTTCCTAAGACATTTACGACTTCACCGTTGACCTTTACCCGGTTGGCCAGGATCAGTTCTTCGGCCTTTCTGCGGCTGCATAAGCCGCTGGCAGCGATGACTTTCTGCAATCTTTCCATTACTTGAACAGCTCTCTTTCTTCTTCCTTGTTCTGGTAGTCCGGCAGCTCCGGCAGTTCATCCAGAGAGGCCAGTTTAAAGGTATCCATGAATTCTTCCGTTACTTCGTAGGTAAATGGCCTGCCAGCCACCTCCAGACGGCCGGCTTCCCTGATCAGGTTTCTGGCCAGCAGTTTCCTGATCATCATGTCGCAGCCCACGCCTCTGATCTCCTCGATCTCGATGCGGGTGATCGGCTGCTTGTAGGCGATGATGGCCAGGGTCTCCAGAGCAGCCTGGGAGAACGGCCGGGTGCCGCTTTCGGCAAACAGCTTCTGGCAGTACGGATGGCAGATGGCCTTGGAGACCAGCTTATAGCGGCCGCCGTAGAAAACCATCTCCACACCGCGGTTGTCATCATCCTTATATTCATTCATCAGTTCGTCAAGTTTCTCCTGTACTTCCTGCTCATCCTTTTCCAGACAGCCGGCCAGCTGCTTAAGGGTGATGCCGTCATCACCTACGACGAATATGATTCCCTCAATTACAGCTTTCAGATCATTCATACTTAACTCCCCTCGCAAATATTACTTCTTCCTTCTTAACGGTAAACACCAGTTCACCCTCATGCACCATTTCCAGTAAGGACAGGAAGGTCATGACTACGGTATAGATGTCCTTACAGTCTTCCATGCACTTTTCCATCGTGAACTTCTCCGGCCACTTTCTGATCAGCTTCCTCAACTGCTTCTTGCGGTCATCGACCGTCAGTTCCCTGGTGGTGATGCTGACTTCGTAGGGCTGGGCCAGCTGCAGCCTTTTCAGGCACTTCTGCATGGCCTTGATCAGTTCATAGGGTGAAGTCTCCTCAAAGGTCTCCTCCACCTTCATCCAGTCGTTGGCGATCTGGGCCTGCGGCTTGTCGTGCATCATCAGTCTTTCATGCCACAACTGTTCAAAGGAAGCCGATACTTCCTTGTATTTCTGATATTCCACCAGCCGGGCAACCAGCCGCTGGGATTCGTCCTCTTCATAGTCCTCTTCCAGCTTATCGTCGTTGTTCGGCAGCAGTTTCTTGCTCTTGTATTCGATCAGGGTCGCCAGTTCGACCAGATACTCGGAGGCAATGTCCAGATGCAGCTGCTGCATGGCCCGGATATAGGCCAGATACTGATCCGTCAGTCTGGCGATGTCAAGCGAAAAAAGATCCATCTCACCTTCCTTGATCAGGTGCAGCATGAGATCCAGCGGTCCGTCAAACTGATCGATCCTTACCTTGAAATCCATCGATATTACCTCCAATGTAGTATACCACATTAAGCCCTTTTTATCATCATAACAAAACATGGCTCAGCCATGTCTGTTACTTCTAGATGCGGGCTCCCCTTCTGCCCAGGCGGGCCTTGTTGAGTCTTCTCTTTCTCCTTCTCATCTCCCGGTAGATGAACTGTTCATACTCAACTTCCTTCTCGATGATCCAGTCATCCATGTTGAAGGCGTCAAAGTAGGTGTCCACGTCATGGGTTCCCTTGACAAAGGAGATGTAGGCCTTCTTGCAGTATGGGTAGCTCTGGCGGTAGATCGAGGCGCCGCCGCAGACGAAAACCTCTTCCTCATCATCCTGATGCTGCTTCAGGAAGGCTTCCAGGTCATGGATGACTTCCGCTTCCGGATCATCGGTGATCTGATATTCCGGATCAATGGAGCAGACATAGGTATGGCGGTCCCTCAGCTTCCGGGGCATGTGATCGTAGGTGGTCTGCCCCATCAGAATGCTGTGATGGAGGGTGTTCTGCTTGAAAAGCTGCAGATCCTCCCGGATATGCCAGGGCAGCTGGCCGTTTTTGCCGATGCCCTTTTCCTCATCGATGGCTACTATCGTTATTAACATGTGCTACCTCCTATTCAACCGTTACCTTTTCGTTGTTAAGTACCTTGGCAATCAGATCCTGGGCCTTCTGCAGGGAACTGTCGCTGATCTTGACGACGTCGAAGATCGGACCGTTGCCGGTACCCATGGCATAGCTGGTGGCCTTTTCCGACTTGCCGGAGAGCGAATAGGAAACAATGTCCCAGGTTGCCATGTCGTTGAGCTGCATCTGAGCCAGAGCATAGATCTGATTGACGTTAATGTCGGTAAAGAAGGTTCCTTCAACTGCCTTCATCAGGTCAGCAAAGTGCGTGATCTGTTCAACAGTGGTCACCTTGTCGATGATGGCCTTGATGGCGATGGCCTGCCGCTTGTTTCGCCCCAGATCACCCTGATTGCCATAGTGTCTTTCACGGACAAAGCACAGGGCCATCCGGCCGTCCAGGTGCAGCGGGCCTTCCGGGAACTCGTAGTTCTTTACGACGACCTGACCGTCAATGGTGTAATGCGGGTTATAGGTCGTCTTGAAGTAGGACGGATTGACGACATCGATGCCGCCGATGGCATCGACGACGTTGATGAAGGAACTGAAGTTGATCCGCAGGAAATAGTTGATGTCGACATCCAGGAAGCTGGAAACCGACTTCAGCCAGGTATTCAGGGAATAGACCGTGGCATGGGTCAGCTTATCCATCTTCTTCTTATTGCCGTCCAGGGCCACATAGGAGTCCCGGGGAATGGTGACGACCAGCAGCTGCTTGGTCTTGGGATTGACCACCATCAGCATGTTGGTATCGGTCCGGCCGGCACTGGTGGTCTTGTTGATGCGGGTATAGCCCCAGTCATCCCGTCCGCCTACCATGATGACGAACGGTGAAGTCGTGATGTCGCCGACCGCCGTGGTATCGAAGTCCAGCTTGATCTTCTGAATGCAGGTATACAGGATGCGGTTTTTCTCGTTGAAATCGGTGAACTCAACGTTATCTCCCAGGATCTCCGCATAGGACTGATTCAGCAGCAGAGCTTCGGTTTCTCCGTTATTGAGCGCTTCGGCCGCTGCGTAGATGTCTTCATATTCGCTGGTGGTCAGGGTCTTGCCGCCCAGTTCGTTACTGATGACCTTCAGGGCATAGTCCTGATAGTCCTCATCGATTCCCTTAACGATGGCTACCTTCTTATCCAGCAGATCATCCAGTTTTCTGATCGGTGAGCTGGCAGCGACGTAGACATTGATGTTCATTTCCCCTTCCTCGGGTATCACCGTCCACATTCTTTCAAAGGTTCCCTGAAACTTCGGGATCTCAAGGGAACCGTAGACCATCGCCCCGGCCAATAACAGGCACATGACGCTCTGGAACACCTTGGCTCCCCGGCTCCTGATGGCCAGCAGGGCTACCAGCAGAGTAAGAGCTCCCAGGCCCAGCAGGCCGTAAACCAGATATTCGATGTATTTCTGCGGAATGATCGGCATGCCGCTGACCACGGTGTACAAATAGTACCCGCAGCCAAACAGCGCGATTATCGTCGCAAACCAGAAAATATATAAGCCGACTGAACCGGTCTTCTTCTTTACAGTCATATGAATCAACCCCTTTTGTACCATTAAAGTTTAACACAACCCCGCCAAAAGAAACAGTTAATATGAATCCAGCGGTTATTTAGGTTATTTTCATAAATTCTTCTATGGATTATCAGGAGGAACCAAGCATGCTGAATGAAGTAATACTGGCCGGAAGAATCGTAGAACTGCCGCCGTTAGCTGCCGGCAGTAATGAACTGTTCTGTCAGATGAGGATCGCCGTGCGCCGGTCGGCCCTGGAACCGGAAGAGGAAACGGTCTTCCCCGTCCGCATCTGGAAAGGCCTGGCCAGCGTCGCCAATGAGAAGTATCAGCTGGGCACCGCCGTCGCCATCCGGGGCCGGCTGGACATCTGTGAAGATGCCATTGTGATCATCGCCGAAAGAGTCTCGTTCATCGCGGCGGAAGGACAGTAAAAGACCTGCCGTTTCTGACAGGTCTTTTTCATCAGTTCAAACTATCTTATAAGCCCTTGGTAGCGGCAGCTACTTCAGCGACCCAGTTGTCCTTCTTCTTTTCGATGCCTTCGCCGGTAGCGTATCTGACAAATCTGTCAACTACGGCGTTGTTGCTCTTTAAGAAGGCTGAAACCTTGCTCTGACCATCACGGAAGTAGATCTGGTCAACCAGGCAGACTTCCTGTAAGGACTTGGAAACACGGCCTTCAACCATCTTGGCGATGATTGCTTCCGGCTTTCCGGCGTTCTTCGGATCGTTCTTGGCTAATTCCAGCTGAATCTGGCGCTCATGTTCAACTTCAGCGGCCGGCATGTGGTCTCTGTCAACATAAGTCGGATTCATGGAAGCAACCTGCATGGCTACGTCCTTGGCAACATCAGCGTTTCCGCCATTGATGACTGCCAGAGCAGCGATCTTGCCACCCATGTGGATGTAAGGTCCGAAAGTCTGATCATCATTCTTTTCCAGAATTTCAAATCTTCTTAAGGTCATCTTTTCACCGGTAGCGAAGGAGATGGCAGCTAACACTTCGGAAACTGGTCCTTCAGCGGTAGCGACATTGGCTGCTTCTTCAACAGTCTTGGCATCTGAGTGCAGTAAGCCTTCAGCTACGACCTTGACAGCGTGCAGGAAACGATCGTTTCTGGCTGTGAAGTCGGTCTCGGAGTTGATCTCGGCGATAACTGCCTTGTTGCCGTCAACGATAACGGTTGAAACGCCTTCAGCAGCGATACGGTTGCCCTTGCTGGCGGACTTGGAAATACCCTTCTGTCTTAACCAGTCGATGGCCTTGTCGATATCTTCACCACATTCAACTAAAGCTTTTTTGCAGTCCATCATTCCGGCGCCGGTTCTGGCTCTTAAATCCTGGACCTTTTCGATTAAACTACTCATTTGTAACCTCCACTTCGGCTGCAGCTTCCGGTGCAGCTTCAACAGCAGCTTCCTTTACCTCTTCGCTCTTGGCCGGCTGTTCTCTGTTTTCAACAGGTCTGCGCGGACGGCGATTCTGGTTACGGTTGTTCATCTGCTTCTTTTCTTCGTAACGGGCTCTTCTTCTTCTCTCGTTTTCAGCAGCTACTTCCTGAACATTGATGATTACGTCTTCCATGGTGATTTCCGGTAATTCATCAGGAGTGTAAGCTACTTCGAGAACTCCACCCTTGGCTTCTACGATGGCATCAGCCATGGCAGCAGTAAGGATCTTGATAGCTTTTACAGCGTCATCGTTTCCTGGAATCGCATGATCAACCAGGGCCGGATCACAGTTGGTATCGGTAATGCCGAATACCGGGATGTTGAGCTTTCTGGCTTCAGCAACAGCGTTGTGATCTTCCTTCGGATCGACTACGAATAAGGCATCCGGCAGCTTCTTCATTTCCTTGATTCCGCTTAAGAAGTTGTCGAGTCTGGCCTTTTCCTTATTGACTTCGGCCATTTCCTTCTTGGTGTAGCCGGCAAATCCATCGTTCTCTTCCATCTGCTCGATTTCCAGCAGTCTTCTGATTCTCTTCTGAATGGTGCGGTAGTTTGTCAGGGTGCCGCCTAACCAACGGGTGGTTACATAGAATGAGCCTGAACGTAAGGCTTCTTCCATGACGATTACCTGAGCCTGCTTCTTGGTTCCGACGAACAGAACTCTGCCGCCTCTTTCAGCGATGGCCTTTAACTCAGCATAGGCCTCGTCTAACTTTTCCTGAGTCTTATTCAAGTCAATGATATGGACTCCATTCTTTGCTGTGTAGATGTACGGCTTCATTCTCGGATCCCATCTTCTGGTCTGATGTCCATAATGTACGCCTGATTCCAACAGCTTACGCATTGTAACAACTGACATTCTTTCTTTTCCTCTCTTTCCGTTGTTCCTCCACCATTTCGAACAATAATAACACCTAGGTGCACGGATTATTGAATCCATGGTGTGTGTAAAGCACAAAGTGCCTTATAAATAATATCACAAAATCTTTCCGTGTAAATAACGAAATGAAAAAGTGAACAGTTCAAACTGCTCACTATCAACTTCTTTCAGATTTTTAATGCCTGTATCCTTATCGCCTATTTCTTTGAAAAGGCCTGATGTCCGATATGTTTCATCATTTAGGCAGACTTATTGGTTCTTTGATAAATCTGTATCCCATTGAAACGGCCAAATTCGGAAGAAAGGTGACCTGTTCCTTTCCCTGATACCCTTCTTCATCATATATGACGATGATGCCCTCTTCCATCAGATAAAGGTTTTCCGGCTTGCCTTCTGCCCTGTATCCCTTCCAATATTTGTGAGCATCGTCAAGATACCAGTCTCCTTCATCATATCCAAGAGCAGTTACCATGTTTTCATAGAGATAACCCGATCCGGTTAATAGAAAACGGTTATTCGCTATCTCCAGCATTACTTCCGGGCTTCCAATCATGTACCACACCTCTGGATTTCCTTCCAGATGCCTGATCTCCTGTTTGTTCATTTTCTTGAATATGAATACGGACACAACCATGATTATCGCCAACAACGGCAGTATCCATTTTTTCTTAGAAAACAACATACTTTACCAACCCTTTATACTTGGAATACACACCAGTACTAATAATGTTAAAAATGTTATTAAAATTAAAGTTGCTTTTTTCATTGAACCGCCTTTCGAGAAAATAAATTAAGACAACTGTGATTAATGCTATCTGAAAAACCAGTTCCCATTTCCTCCAGTTGGAAAGTTTTAACAGGTTCATTATAGTGTTTACCGTCTACATGATCAGCATTCACAAACACTCCCCAACAATGACGATATGACTTTAACGTTAACACTGATAACTTATCAAAAAGAAATCGCTTATCTAGTGCGATTCCATAAAGATCTTGTTTTGTAATAATGACAGTTATTACCTGATTACTGACTGACCTCTGGTTACCTGCTGAGGTTCAATGAACTCGATTTCCTTCTCGTTGGCATTGGTGATGATCAGCATGGTGCTCATGTCGTAGGTCTTGCTCAGCTTGGCAATGTCAGCTTCAACGATGGGATCTCCGGCCTTGACGGGGTCACCCTGTTTCTTGCTTAAGATGCGGAAGCCGTCGCCCTTGGCATTGACGGTATCAACACCGCAGTGAACGAGAACTTCGACACCCTCATTGCTGGTGAGGCCATAGGCATGTCCGGTTGGGAACAGTACGCTCAGGGTTCCGTTGACCGGTGAACATAATACTACCTTGCCGGCATTGTACTTGAAAGCGATGCTCTTTCCCATCATTTCCTCGGCGAATACCGGATCCGGTACGGTATGAACATCAATTAATTCACCATCAGCGATGGCTACGATATCAGAATCACTTACATTCAGCTCAGGAAGCTTTACGGGCTCTTCCTTCTTAAACAACTTGTCGAATAATCCCATGTTACATGTCCTTTCTTATGATTAACCGCTTTTATTATAACAGAAAAAAACTGCCTTTATACTTTCACTGTATGTCAGCAGTCATTTTTTTCCGGTTTTTCGCCCTCAAAGGCCTTTTCATAGACCTGGCGGAGATGTTCAACGGTTATGTGGGTATAGATCTGCGTGGTTGAAAGATTGGAATGTCCCAGCAGTTCCTGCACGATCCTGATGTCCACGCCGCCATCCAGCAGATGGGAAGCGAAGCTGTGCCTTAAGGTATGCGGATGGATCTTCATCGGCAACCCGTGTTTCTCCACCGCCTTGTTCAGCAGATACTGAATGCCCCGGGCTGACAGTTTCTCACCGTTGCGGTTGACAAAGACATAGCCGTGTTCCCTGATCACCAGCTTGTTGCGGATGTTCTTCAGGTAGTGATTCAGCAGGTCATTGATCACCGGATAGAACGGTACGATGCGGGCCTTGGAACCCTTGCCGACGATGTGCAGCAGCTGATTGGCAAAATCAATGTCTTCGATCTTCAGATCAGCAGCTTCGCTGACTCGTAAACCGCAGCCGTACATCACCTCAAAGAGCGTCCGGTCCCGGTACTCCAGGTCATCGTTCAGATCAAAGCAACCCAATAGAGCATCGATCTCCTCTTCGAACAGATAGTCCGGCAGCCGATTCTTGCGGAAAGACATCTTGATGGCCGCAAAGGGATTGGTGGTGACGATGCCCTTCTCATTCAGAAAGCGGTAATAGCTGCGGATGCAGGAGAGATTATGGGCGATCGTGCGGTCGGAGAGATTCTTCCCCCTGACCTTCCGGTTTCGCAGCTGACTGATGTAATTCAGCACGACGATCCGGTCAACGTCCCCGTAGTTTTCGATTGCTTCCGACTGCAGAAAGTCATTGAAGCGCCTGATCTCCCTCTCATAGGAATCCAGGGTATGCTGAGAACCGGAATTGACCAGGTTCTCGTATTTCAGGAATTCTTCCAGCAGAGGCTCCATGTTACCACTGCCTTCCTATCTCGGCAATGATCGGCAGGGACTGCCGGCTGTAGGCTTCCTTGCGCAGGCTCTTTCTGACATACTCCTGCAGATTGAAGATGCCGAAATTGGCATTCATCGGCTGGAAGTTATCAGGGGCCGCGGTGGTAATATAATGGGCCATCGCTCCGATCATGGTGGTATCTGGCAGCACGACCGGCTCTTTTCCTTCCATTAACAGGGCCATGTTGTGGCCGGCCAAAAGACCGCTGGCTGCGCTCTCGCAATAGCCTTCCACGCCCGTCATCTGTCCGGCAAAGAACAGATCGCTTCTAATCCGGCTTTGATAGGTCGGCAGCAGGACCTTCGGTGACTTGATGAAGGTGTTGCGGTGCATGACCCCATAGCGGACGATCTCACAGTTTTCCAGACCGGGGATCAGCGAGAAAACTCTCTTCTGTTCTCCCCATTTCAGATGGGTCTGGAAACCGACGATGTTATATAAGCTGCCGACCGCATTGTCCTGCCTTAACTGGACGACGGCATAGGGACGGCTGCCTTCCTTTTCCAGGCCGACCGGTTTCAGGGGACCAAAGGTCAGGGTCTGCGGCCCCCTCTTGGCCATGACTTCCACCGGCATGCAGCCTTCGAAGTAGACTTCCTTATCGATGTCGTGCAGCTCGGCGGTTTCGGCATTGATCAGTTCATTGTAAAAGACATCAAACTGCTCCTTGGTCATCGGACAGTTGATGTAGTCGGCTTCACCCTTGTCGTAGCGGGACTTGTAATAGGCAATGTTCATGTCTATCGATTCCCTGGTGACGATCGGGGCGGCCGCATCAAAGAAGTACAGGGAATCCTCCTGCAGAAGGTCCTTGATTCTTTCAGCCAGTTTTCCGGAGGTTAACGGTCCGGTAGCGATGATCACAGGCCCCTCGGGGATCTCCGTGATCTCCTCGTTGACGACCTCGACCAGGGGATGGTTTCTGATCGTTTCCGTGATCTGTCGGGCAAAGTCCCAGCGGTCAACGGCCAGGGCACTGCCGGCCGGAACGCTGCAGTTATCGGCTGCCTTCATGATCAGGGAATCCAGCTGCCGCATTTCTTCCTTCAGAAGACCGACGGCATTGGTGAGGGCGTTGGAACGCAGGGAATTGGAGCAGACCAGTTCGGCGAATTCACCGCTGTGATGGGCTCCCGTCTCCACCTTCGGACGCATCTCATACAGGGTTACCGGGATGTTGCGGCGGACCAGCTGCCAGACGGCTTCACTGCCGGCCAGACCGGCACCGATGACCTTAACTCTTGGCAGCATTTTTCTTTCCTCTCACATAGCGTCTGGGAGCGGAATTGTCGCTCTTGATGTAATGGCACTTCGGGAAAGCGGAGCAGCCGACGAAGCTCTGGCCGCGGAAATTGACGCGCTTGACCAGCGGACTGCCACATTCCGGACACAGTTCACCGGTTTCCTGCGGGGCTTCCTTCGGGAGCTTGGCGTTGTACTTGCAGTCGGGGTAGTTGCTGCAGGCAATGAACTTGCCGTAGCGACCCTGGCGGTAAACCAGATCCCCGCCGCACTGCGGGCACTTCTCGCCGGTCTTTTCCGGAGCCAGCTTCTCCATGTGCTCATAGGCATTTTCCATTAACGGCATGAAGTCACCGTAGAACTTTCTCAAGGCGACCAGATGATCGAGATGGCCTTCGGCGATCTCGTCAAGCTGGGATTCCATGTCAGCCGTATACTGGGTATTGATGATGGATGAGAAGAATTCATCCAGCTTCTTACTGGTCAGCACGCCCTGTTCGGTGGGTACGAAGACCTTGACCTTGCTGCCTTCCGAGGATTTCTCCTGGGTGACATAGCCTCTTTCCAGAATGGTATCGATGATCGAGGCATAGGTTGAAGGACGGCCGATGCCGTTTTCCTCCATCGTCTTGACCAGCCGGGCTTCCGTATATCTCTTCGGTCCTTCGGTAAAGTGCTGCTTGGCCTGAACGTCCAGCGCCGTTAATGACTGACCCGAGGTCAGCGTCGGCAGCAGGCTGTCATCCTTGTCTTCATATTCACCATAGGCCTTCAGATAGCCGTCAAAGATCAGGGTCTTGCCACTGGCGGCGAAGGAATAGATCCCGTTCTCCAGGGCCACATTCAGGGAGTTGTACTTGGCTGGCTTCATCATGGCCGCCAGGGAGCGGCAGTATATCATCTTATAAAGCTTATACTCTTCGCCTGACAGATATTCCTTTACGGCCTTGGGAGTATTGTAGATGCTGGTCGGCCTGATGGCTTCATGGGCATCCTGGGCATTCTTGTCGGTCTTGCCGTGATAGTAGCCGGCATACTCCTTGCCGTAGGTTTCATTGATGTATTCTCTTCCCTGCGCCAGGAAGACATTGGACATGCGCACGGAGTCGGTACGCATGTAGGTGATCAGACCGGTCAGCCCGGAAGCGATTTCGACGCCTTCGTAGAGCTTTTGAGCAACTCTCATGGTCTGCTTGCTGGAGAAATACAGCTTGTTGGCCGCATCCTGCTGCAGCGTACTGGTGGTATAGGGCAGCTTGGGACGGCTTTCGGTGACGTCTTCCTTGATCTCAGCTACCGTAAACGGATTGTTGCGGCACTCCTGCTGAACCTTGAGGGCGCTCTTTTCATCCGGCAGACCCTTCTTGGTCTTGGTTACGACCTTCTTGCCGGCGATCTTGTTAAGAGTCGCTTCAAAGGGAATCCCCTGCTCGTTGAACTGAGCCAGAACGCTCCAGTATTCTTCAGGAACGAACTGTCTGATCTCCTCTTCGCGATCGACGATCAGCTTCAGAGCTACGGACTGTACGCGGCCGGCGCTCTTGGACTTGATCTTGTTCTTCAGCAGCGTGGAAAGCTTGAAGCCGATGATGCGGTCCAGCATCCGGCGGGTTTCCTGGGAAGATACCATCATCATGTCGACCTTCTTGGGCTGGTTTATGGCTTCGGAGACGACCGGTTTGGTAATTTCGTTGAATACCACCCGGTTGGCCTTGTTCAGGTCCAGATCAAAACGGGTAGCCAGGTGCCAGGCAATCGCCTCGCCCTCTCTATCCGGGTCGGTTGCCAGAAGTACTTCACTGGCCTTTTTGATCTTCTTGCCCAGGTCTTCGATTACATCCTTCTTGTCCTTGTTGTCGACGTATTCGGGCTTGAAATCATTCTCGATGTCAATGCCCAGTCCACCCTTTCCGGTGGTGGCCAGATCTCTGATGTGGCCCTTGGAAGAAACGACCTTGTAGTCGCCTCCCAGATATCTCTCAATCGTCTTCGCTTTGGAAGGCGATTCAACAATAACTAATTTGCTCATGGTATCATCTCCTGTTAGTTATTTTTAGACATGTTTGCCGTTTTGTCAATCATTTATGTTTCATCCATTAAGCAGATCTTCTCTGATGGTTTCCAGATTAACCATGAAGGCCCCCTGCTGGATCAGCTGATTGCAGCCATCGGAAAACCAGTCATCGCTGCGGTAAGGGACGGCATAGACCTCCCGGCCCAGTTCCAGCATGTAGTTTACCGTATGCATGGTACCGCTTCTTCTTCTGGCCTGGGTGACGATCAGTTTTTCACTCAAACCGGCGATGATGCGGTTGCGGAAGGGAAAATGATTTCTCCTGACTCCGACTTCCCTGGGGTATTCGCTTAACAGCAGCTGGTGCTCTTCCATGTAGTTGTAAAGGTCGCGGTTCTCCGGCGGATAGATGACGTCAAGCCCTTGCCCCAGGATGCCGATGGTATGGCGGGCGGCCAGGTGAGCGATCCGGTCGATGCCCTCAGCCATGCCGGAAACCACCGTAAAGTCATCTCTGATCTGCCTGACGATCCCGGCTGTAGCGGCAATGCCCTGCCTTGCGGCCTGGCGGGAGCCGACCACGGCGAGTCGGCGGGTCTTCAGCAGTTCCCGATTGCCCCGGTAGAACAGTACATAGGGCGGCTGCTTAAGCTGCAACAGTTCCCGGGGATAGTCTTCGTCCACGATGGTCAAAGCCGGCTGATCGCTGATCAGGCTGATCCTTTCTTCTTGCTTCAGGGCTTTTCGGATGCGGTAATAGTCCCCGTCATACTTGACGGCCAGGCTGATTAAAAGGTTTCTCATACTAACTCTTAGTCTGAGAAACCTCGGTTTCCTGTTAATTATTCAAAGGTCCGGGCAATGAGCTGCAGATTCTCGATGATCGGCAGATGCTGCGGGCAGGCCGACTCACACTGGCCGCACTGCAGACAGGCACTGGCCGGATTCCTTAATCTGATGTTGACGTTGTAGTTACTGCGGGCCGCCTTCAGATCGCCGAACAGCTTGTACATGTTGTAGGCGCCGTTGATCTTGGCGATCGGGATGTTCATCGGACAGCCCTTCTCGCAATAGTGACAGCTGGTGCAGGCGATCCGGTCAATGGTATCCAGTTTCCGCTGAACCTCTCTGATCAGTTCCATCTCCTTTTCATTAAGGGGCTGGAAATCCTTCATGTAGGAGAGGTTGTCAGCCATCTGGGCGATGTTGCTCATGCCGCTTAAGACGATCATGACCGGCTCTTGGGAAGCGACGAATCTGATGGCCCAGCTGGGCAGTGAGGCTTCCGGAGCATACTCCTTCAGTCCTCTGACGATGTCTTCCGGCAGATCGGCCAGCAGGCCGCCCTTGACCGGTTCCATGACGACGACTTTCTTGCCGTGCTTCTTACATACCTCCAGATTTCCTTTGGAGGCAATGGCCGGGTTTTCCCAGTCAGCGTAGTTGACCTGCAGCTGAACGAAATCGACATAGGGATGCTCCCTCAGGATCTGATCCAGCAGATCCGGGGTATCATGGAATGAGAAGCCCAGATTCCTGATGAGGCCTTTCTTCTTCTGTTCAATGACGAAATCCCACAGCCCTCTTTCCTCATAGAGGTGGATGTTGCTGTCGCGCAGGGAATGCAGCAGATAATAGTCAAAATAACCGGCCTGGGTCCTTTCCAGGGAAGTCGCAAACTGCGCCAGAGCGGCTTCGCGGCTTTCGGCCATCCAGCCGTTCATCTTGGTAGCCAGGGTATAGGTGTTGCGGGGATGACGTTCAACCAGCGCCTTTCTGATGGCTTCCTCACTGCCTTCATAGACGAAGGCGGTGTCAAAATAGGTGCCGCCGGCTTCAATGAACATGTCGGCCATCACCTTGACCTGTTCAACATCAATGCTCCCGTCTTCCAGTTTCGGTAATCTCATCAAGCCAAATCCCAGTTTCATCTTATCCTCCTCAGTCAAACAGACTCATCTGCAGCCGGTCCATGACCGGACGGTAGCTCTTGCGGTGAATGGGCAGTACCCCATACTTCTCCAGCGCTTCCAGGTGTTTTTTGGTCCCGTAGCCCTTGTGGCTGGCAAATCCGTATTCCGGGTAGATTCTGTCATATTCATACATGATCCGATCCCTGGTCACCTTGGCAAGAATGCTGCCGGCAGCGATGGAACAGCTCAGGGTATCACCCTTGATCAGGGAAATGACCTTCTTATCAATATATAAGTCGACGGCATCGGTCAGGATGAGGTCGGCTTTTGAGGCCAGGGCGATCTCGGTCATGGCCTTGCGGTCGGCTTCCAGGATGTTCAGCCGGTCGATCTCCTCCACTTCAACTACCCGGATGTCGTAGAACAGGGCATCGCGGATGATGATGTCATAGAGGGCTTCCCGCTTCTTCTCGGTAAGTTGCTTGGAATCGTTGATCTCTCCGGAATCATAACCTTGCGGAAAGATTACCCCGGCAACGACCAGCGGTCCGGCCAGGGGTCCCCGGCCGGCTTCATCAATGCCAACAACTGAAAGGCCTTCTCTCCAGGCTTCCAGTTCGTATTTATTGGGCGTCTTCATCCGGGCTCTCCCAGCTCACCTTGCCGATGGTGCCGTCGCGGAAGTCCTTATACAACAGCAGATAGGCCTTCCTGACATCCATTCCCTCATCGCCGGTCACGATCGAACGGTTGCGGGCGATGTCGGCAACGATCTTTTCATTCTCCTGATCGCTTTCCACGCCATAGCGCTGCTTCAGAATCTCCGGATAATGGACCTTAAGATATTCCAGTCCGTAATTGCACAGTTCCTCAACCGGAACGACATTCTCGCTGACGGAACCGCACAGAGCCAGCTTGTAGCCGATCTCCATGTCTTCAAACTTCGGCCACAGAACACCGGGTGTATCCAGCAGAGCAACATCAGGCGACACCTTGATCCACTGCAGATTTCTGGTCACTCCGGGATGGTTGGCGGTCTTAGCAGCCTTCTTGCCGGTGACGCTGTTGATCAGTGTGCTCTTGCCGACATTGGGGATGCCGACGACCATGGCCTTGATCTCGACATGCCGCATGCCTCTGGCCTTCTGTTTGGCGATCTTGTCGGCCATGATCTTCTGACAGGCATTGGAGATGGTTTTGGCGACGCTGTCCTTCAGCAGATTCATGGCAATGGCGTAGATGCCCTGCCCAGCCAGCCAGCTGATCCAGCTTTCCGTTACCCGGTCATCCGCCTGGTCCTTTTTGGCCAGCACGATGCAGCGGGGCTTGTTGCCGATGACTTCCGCCAGTAAGGGGTTCTGAGAGCTCAGGGGGATCCTGGCATCTCTTAATTCGATCACCATGTCTACAGAACGGATGTTTTCCTGCATTTCTCTCTTGGCTTTGGCCATGTGTCCCGGAAACCAGTTGATGGTGGTCCGGTTAATGCTCTTCTCTTCAGCCATGATGATCACTCCTTTCCATGGTGATATTCCTCTGCCTCAAGGCAGTAGTTTTCAATGATTCTTTCGCTGCCGTCCTTTTCCCAGATGACCTTCTTTTCATTAAGGTATCTCAGGCCAGTGCCAATCGCCAGATGGCGGGAAGGTTCATTGTCCTTCAGGCAGCTGTAGATGAAGGCCTGCCCTTTCTTTTCCTCAAATACCAGTTTCATAAAGGCCTGCAGTATCTGCCGCCCGTATCCCTGCTTTTGCCAGGGTACGGCCAGACAGATGCCGCTTTCATGGTAGAAGCCCTCGCCTTCTTCCCGGATTCCGGCCATGCCGATGGCTTCACCGGTTTCCTTACGGCAGACAAAAAAGGCATCGTGATCCTGCTGATAGCGGATCGAGCGCTCCAGGCGGTCTTCAGCCTCTTCTTCGCTCAGGGTGGCCGGCCAGTACATCCAGGCGGCGATCCTTTCATCGCTCCAGACATTCTTCCAGATGGCTTTCAGGTCACCCTGCTCAGCCTTCCTGATGATGAGGTCTCTGGTCGTAAGTTCCGTTACCATAAATACAACAAAAATCTGCGTTAACAGATTTTCCTTTCTTTTTTACCTGGCGGCTCCGAAGTCCGCAAAGGGATAGAGTACGAACACGCCCTTGGAGAGGATGTTATCCCGTCTGAAGGGGCCGTAATAACGCGAATCCATGGAAACCAGACGGTTATCTCCGAGGCAGAAGTATTCATCTTCACCCAGGATGTAGGTGAAGTTCTTGGTAAACAGGCCATCAGTAGTCTTCTTAACCTGCTGAGCAACATATTCACTGTCCAGGAACGGTTCTTCAACCAGCTGACCATTGACGTAGAGCTTGCTGTTTTCATAGCGGATCGTCTCATTGGGCAGACCGATGACTCTCTTGATCAGGTTTTCTTCCTTGGAATCCAGATCGATGACCACGATGTCAAAGCGCTGGATCTCCTGAAGATTTTTCGCAATGATGCTGGAGAAACCGATGGACTTATCGTGAACTTCCGGATGCATGGAAGTACCCTTGACGATGACCGGCTTAAAGAACCAGGTGGTTATCATCAGGCAGACCACGCAGGTGATGAAAACCGTCCAGATGGTATCCTTGATGTCATCCCATCTCAACATCAGCCAGACTATCACTACGGCCAGTTTATCCTTGATCGTTTCCTTCATATCTCTCTTACGCGCACTCCTGTTTTTTTATTATATCAGTTAGAACAGAAAAAGAAAAGCGTGCAGCAGAACTGCACACTTGCATGTTTTAACGCTTTTCTTCGATACGGCTGGCTTTTCCAGAACGTCCGCGCAGGTAATATAACTTGCTTCTTCTGACCTTGCCATGGCGTACCAGTTCGATCCTGTCAATGATCGGGGAATTTACAGGGAAGGTTCTTTCAACACCTACACCGTTTGACATCTTACGAACGGTGAAGGTCTTGGCGATGCCTGTGCCTGTGGTTCCGATGACGACACCCTCAAAGTTCTGAATACGGGTCTTGTCACCTTCCTTGATTTTTACGTGTACTCTTACGGTTGAACCGGTACGAAAATCAGGAACATCATTGCGCAGCTGAGTTTTGGTAATCTCATTTAAGACTGATAATTTCATCTCTCTGCTCTCCTTTTCTCATGCATACGTGTCAATAGTTCATGAACACAAATAAAATCAGCGGAACTATTCAAGCTTACGCTCGAATATATTAACACACCGCAGAGAAGATTTCAACAGAAATTTCGCTGGTTAACTGTAATGTTTCAGGCACTTTTCCACGATGTCCCAGAAGCGGTCGACATCGATATCTACGGCGACATGGACATTCGGCTTCTTCTTCTGCATGTTGAACAGGTCGCAGTTCGTCCGGCCATAGGACGGGCCCTTGTTGGTATCAACTTCGCAATGGCAGTGATTCAGTTTCAAAATGCTTTCATCCAGCAGATAGGCAATGGTCACCGGATCATGCAGCGGTCCGCCGTCCCAGCCGAAGACCTGCTTCTGGTTCTTGTTGTAGAACTCCATCATATCCTTGAACAGCGTGGAAGCCGTATTGCCCAGGGCGTTCATCCGGTCGATGATGTTCTGGTAGCAGCTCACCTTTCTGGTGACGTCCAGCCCGCACATGATGATCGGCACACCGCTGTTGAAGACGATGTCTGCAGCCTCCGGGTCAGCCACGATGTTGAATTCAGCCGCCGGAGTGACGTTGCCGAAGCCGTAGGAACCGCCCATCAGGACAATCCTGTCGATCTTCTCCAGGATCCGGGGTTCCAGTCTCATGGCCATTGCAATGTTGGTCAGCGGTCCGGTGGGGCACAGGATGATCTTCTCATCACTGTTCATCAGCGTATTGATAATGAAGCTTACCGCATGCAGTGGCCGGGCTTCCTTATTGAGGGTTTCAAATACCGGGCCGTCCAGTCCGCTTTCGCCATGGATGAAACCGGCATACATCGGTTCCCTGACCAGCGGCCGGGCATTTCCGGCATAGACATCGACATCGATGTCCAGGTGCTGAGTAACCTTGAGAGCGTTGTTGACGGTCTTGGCCAGAGTCTGGTTGCCGGCTACGACGGTAATACCCAGCAGGTCAAGTTCGGGATTATTACCGGCCATCATGATGGCCACGGCATCATCATGACCGGGATCGCAGTCAAGAATCAGTTTCTTCTTCAGTGTTTTCATTTTCAAGTCTCATTTCCAGTTTAATGTCTTCAAGCATTCTTTCTTCTTCTTTGGTAAATTGGTGTTTCTCCAGCAGATCCGGTCTTCTTCTCAAAGTCTTCTTCAGACTCTCCTTAAGACGGAACTTGCGGATGTTTTCATGATGTCCGCTTAAGAGGACCTCGGGAACGATCTTTCCTTCATAGTCGATCGGCCTGGTATATTGGGGGTATTCCAGAAGATCGTTTTCAAAGGATTCATCGACGCTGCTGTCATCAGCGATGACACCCCTTAACAGCCTTACGATCGCATCGGTCACGACCATCGAGCCCAGCTCCCCGCCGGTCAGAATGTAGTCACCGATGGAGATCTCCTCATCGACATATTCGGCTATCCGGGCATCATAGCCCTCATAGTGGCCGCACATAATGATGATATCATCCATTTTGGACAGTTCTCTGGCTTTTTTCTGACTGAAGGTCGTGCCGGAAGGTTCCATCAGAATGACATGGCTTTCCGGTTTCCTGACATATCTGAGGCAGTCCAGCAGCGGCTGACACATTAAAACCATGCCCTGGCCTCCTCCGAAGGGATATTCATCGACCCGGGTATGCTTGTCATTGGTATGCTTGCGGAAGTCAACGATCTGGATATCCACCAGATCCTTCAGCCGTGCCTTCTTGATGATCGAGGTATTCAGGAATCCGTCGAACATGTCCGGAAAAAGCGTCAGGATCGTTATCTTCATAGAAAACCCTCGATGAGGTTCACATCGATCCTCTTATGGCTGATGTCAACATTGCGGATGAAGGCATCAACATAAGGTACCAGAACTTCCCTTTCCTCATTGCGGATCCGTAAGACGGTCTGGTAGCCTTCCTCAACATCGCTCACCGTTCCGATGAAGCTGTTGTTGTTATAGACCTGACAGCCTTCCAGTTCAAAATAATAATATTCACCGATCGGCAGGATGTGAACGGCTTCCTTATTGATGTAGATGTCGCATTCCTTGTACTTCTCCACCAGGTTGATGTTTTCCAGACCCTCAAAAAGAACCAGCAGCATTCCCTTATGCTGGCGCATGTTCTTGACGATGACGCTGTTGTACTTATTGTCCTTCTTAATGTAGAGTTCCTGCTGCTTCTTGAAGCGGATCTCCGGGAAATCCGTCAGGCATTCCACTTTCAGTTCTCCCCGGATGCCGAAGGTATTTACGATGTGTCCTACTTTTACATATTCCATTTATTCATCACTGCCTATCTTTTTCCGCACCAATTATACTACATTTACGGGCTAAGAAAAAGGATGCATGCATCCTCTTAGTATGATTCAAACTTGATGGTGATGCGTCTGTTGTCAAGTCTTGAACAGACGGACATCATCTGCCTGATGCTGCTGGCCATGCTTCCCTGCCGGCCGATCAGTCTGGCGATGTCTTCGCTCTTGGCGTAGACGTACAGAATGAGCTCATTCTCGTTCACGCTCTCCATGGTCTGGATCCGGACACTCTTGGGATCTTCAACCATCGGCATGACGATGTCAGATAAGGTCTTCTCGTAGTCTATCATTATTTCTTCAGTTCATGAAACTGCTTCATGATTCCCTTGCTTGAAAGAATGCTTCTGACAGTGTCAGTCGGCTGAGCACCGTTCTGGAGCCACTTGATGATGGCTTCATCCTTCAGGATGATCTCATTGCTGCGGGGATTGTAGAAACCTACTTCTTCAATGAAACGTCCGTCACGCGGAGCTCTGGAATCGGCTGCGACTATACGGTAACTAGGCTGCTTCTTGGCGCCCATTCTCTTTAAACGTAATTTAACCATAAAAATCTCCTTTTTTGTTTAACCTTTATAATATTACTCAGCAAACAATAAGCTGTCAAGCATTTTTGCTTAACAGCTTTGTTTTTTAGCGGAACATCCGGAAGCCGGCGCCCATCTGATTCATTACCTTCTTCATCCGCTCAAAATTGTTGAGCAGCTTGTTGACCTCGGAAACCGAGGTACCTGAGCCCTTGGCGATACGGTTCTTGTGGGATGATCTCAGGGTCTCCGGATGACTTCTCTCATAAGGGGTCATCGACTGGATGATCGCCTTGGTCTTCTTCATCTGGGAATCGGCATCGGCGTCATTCATCATGTCGGCATACTGGTTGAAGCCCGGCAGCATCTTCAATAATCCGCTGATCGGTCCCAGTTTCTTCATCTGATCCATCTGAACCAGCATGTCGTTGAGATCAAACTTGCCGCTCATCATCCGCTGCGCGGTCTTTTCCATCAGTTCTTCGTCCAGCTGAGCTTCGGCCTTTTCCACCAGAGTCTGCAGGTCGCCCATGCCCAGGATCCGCGAAGCCATGCGGTCCGGATAGAAGACATCGATGTCATCGATCTTCTCACCGTTACCGACGAACTTGACCGGTACGTCGGTGATGCTTCTAACGGATAAGACACCGCCGCCACGGGCATCACCATCAAACTTGGTGACGATCAGACCGGTGATGTCCAGCAGTTCATCAAAGGTTCGGGCCACGTTGACGATGTCCTGACCGGTCATGGAATCGACCGTCAGTAAAATCTCATCGGGATGGAATTTCTTCTTCAGAACATCCAGTTCCTTCATCAGATCGTCATCGATGTGCAGACGGCCGGCCGTATCGATCAGTACGGTATCATAGCCATTCTGTTGGGCATGATTAAGACCGGCTTTTACGGTATCGACCGCTGGGGTTTTCGGCCCCAGAGTGAAGACTTCGACACCGATCTGCTCACCCAGGGTCTGTAACTGTTCAATGGCGGCCGGACGGATGATGTCACCGGCAATGATCAGGGGCTTGCGGCTCTGCTTGTCCCTGATGAGCTTGGCGATCTTGGCCACGGAAGTGGTTTTACCGGTACCCTGGAGACCTACGACCATGATCGTGGTGATGCCGGCGGTCCGGTAGTTGATACCCGCTTCATTCTGTCCCAGGAGATTGATGATCTCCTGATTGACGATCTTATATACCTGCTGATCAGGATTCAGTGCCTGGGATACCTGGACCCCAATCATCTGTTCCCTGATGCTGTTGATGAATTTCTTGA
The DNA here is from genome assembly GCA_017445225.1 of Erysipelotrichaceae bacterium. Taxonomy (GTDB): domain Bacteria; phylum Bacillota_I; class Bacilli_A; order Erysipelotrichales; family Erysipelotrichaceae; genus RUG521. Next base: position 62,614 of record JAFSUN010000011.1, read on the forward strand.
CGACTCCGTAGTTGACGTCAGCTTCCAGTAAGGCGATCCTGACTTCTCTCAGCATTGCCTCCATGTTCTTTTCATTCAGCTGATCTTTTCCTGCAATATGTTTGAAGGCCGCAGTCAGTCTGTTGCTTAATGACTCAAATGCCATGCCAAACACCTCCTAACCATCTTATTGTAGCACAACTGTTCTTTCTTTTTCATAAGTATTGCCAGCATTCCCAAATTACAATAAAATAGGGTTAGAAACAAGGAGATAAAAATAAATGGTAAGATTCTTTAAATGTCCGGTTTGCGGAAAGATCCTGATGGAAATCGAAAAGAGGCCCTGCCCGACCATGTGCTGCGGCAAGCCGATGGAAGAAATGACTCTGAACACCAGCGACGGTGCTTTTGAGAAGCACGTTCCGGTTGTTGAACAGGACGGCAACAAGGTCACCGTCAAGGTCGGAAGCGTTGCTCATCCGATGCTGGCAGCTCACTATATCACCTTCATCGCCCTGGAAACCAATAAGGGACTGACGATCAGAAACCTGAACCCCGGTGAAGAGCCGAAGGCTGAATTCATTCTGGCTGATGACGAAAAGGTCATCATGGCTTATGAATACTGCAACCTGCACGGCCTGTGGGGCGGCAACTAATCCTTGATCATCTGTTAAGGGGTGAATACTCTTAAGGCAGTATTACCCCTTTTCTTTTAATTATCTTTACAGGAGGTTTTATGAAAGATACAAGAAGAATCATCACAGCCCTCGTCATTCTGGCTGCCAGCCTGCTGTTGGGCCAGCTTACCGGCTTGAAACTCGGTGAATTCCTGGGCAATGTCCGCTTTGACATCAATTCCCTGCTGAAGGTCATCGCCATCGTCGCTACCCTGATGGTGATCAAATACCTGCTGAAGCTGATATTGGCCAGCATCAAGGTCAACAACACCTTCATCACCCTGATCCGAAGCCTCATCGACTACGTCGCCGTCATTCTGGCCGTCGTCTGGTCCTTAAGGATCCTGGGTGCTGACATCAACGGCATCATTGCCGGCTTGGGAATCTTAGGACTGATCATCGGCATGAGCGCTCAGGACATCATCAATGACCTGATGACCGGCATTTTCATGCTGTTTGAGCAGGAATACAAGGTCGGTGACATTATTGAAGTCAACGGCTTCACCGGGGAAGTAACCGAGATCGGCGTAAGAACAACGACCCTTACCGATAATGGCGGCAATGAAAAGATCTTCAACAACTCCGCCATGAAGAACATTCTGAACAAGTCATCCAACCGCAGCATCGCCGTTGTTGACATCACTCTGCCCAAGAGCGTCGATGTCAAGTCGGTAATTGAGGCGGATTACGGCGACATCATGTGCCTGGGTCTGCAGGAGATCGGCAGCGGACTCACCTTCCGCTTCATTAAGGACTGTGATGAAGGCAGCGTCTATGATGTGCGCCGCCAGATGAATCTGGAGATACTGGACGTTCTCAACAGGCTGGGAGTCATGTAGCATGGAATTCCGCCAATCCCCGGAATATCCGGGACTTCCCGATGAATTCAACCGGGATTACCGGGAAACACCCGTGAGTGAAAAGAAGAACAACAACCTGCTGAAGCTGCTGCTGGCCTTTGTCACGCTGACCTCAGTGGTCTTTCCTCTGACTGTCACTCACGGCCATTCCCACTCTCATCCGGAGATTCCCGATATACCTGACATACCCGATGTGCCAATCTGGGTCGATCCTGATCCGGAACCGCAGATTGTCGAATACAGCCTCATCGGAAGATGGGAACTCGGAAATGAGTTTTATGAATTCTTTGAGGACGGAACCGGCTACTGGACCAATGGTAAGACCTTCATCCTGCTGGACTGGGTCAGGGAAGACAATGATTACCGCATCAGGGGTGAAGGCATCAGCGAATACGAACTGGGCAAATCGATGACCATTCAGAGACTTGATTTCCGGACGAGCTACGATGACGGTCTTAATCTGATGATGGTCTTCTACAGCTACTTCGAGGAAAGCGGTAACTACATTGGCAAGTTTGCCGAAAGCCCCCGGAGCTATGATCTGGATAACATCACTCCGTTACGTGGCAAGACCATTTCCGATATTCTTCCGGGTTTCTGGGAAACCATGGATTATGCCGAGAAAGTTGATGATGGCGGCTTTTACTACCTGTCATACATGGACTTCTCAGGAAGTAAGGCAACCTTTGATTTCGCCAGTCTGATCAGCGATCAGTATAAGCACTTTGAGGTTGGTTATGCTACCAGCAGCGACTATCCGAATGTAGAGGTGACCGTTGGTGAGGGAACCGAAATATTCATCCAGTTCACAGCTGGCAATCATTCCTACAGTACCCTGACCGAAAATGGTTTCCCCGTTTATTACTTCATTGACGAGGAAGGAGCCGGACTACTGGTACATGCGGTAACCAGCTGGGCCATCATGAGAAAAATGCAGGGAGCCGGCTAGAAGACAGATTAAAGGCGTGAGCTGATATCCATTGGGGTATCTGGCTTCACGCCTTTTTCTTTTATCAGAATAATTCCTCTTCTTCCAGTACCGTGGTCGGATAGATCACGGTCGTTTCAGTATTCTCCACGGCCTTATCCAGCAACGGCTGCCAGTCAAAGAAGGATTCCTGCTTTTCCACCTTGTAGGGATGCGGCTTGGTTACCGGATTCTTCGGGGTAAAGATCGTGCAGCAGTCTTCATAGGGAAGAATTGACGTCTCATAGGTCCCGATCTTCTCAGCCAGGGCAATGATCTCCAGCTTGTCATAGGTGACTACCGGTCTTAATACCGGGTATTCGCTGACGGCGTTGATCACCGCCATGGATTCCAGGGTCTGAGAGGCGACCTGTCCGACGCTTTCGCCGTTAACGATGGCCAGACACTTGTTCTTCTCGGCGATCTTGTTGGCGATGCGGTACATCATCCTCCGCATGATGGTAATGGCGTATTCCTCATCGCAGTTCTTATAGATGGCCAGCTGCGTTTCGGTAAACGGTACGACATGCAGCTTGATCCTGCCCTGATAGACGGAAATGATCCGGGTCAGTTCCTTTACTTTGTTAAGGGCTTCCTGGGAAGTATAGGGCATGGAGGCATAGTGGATGCACTCGATCTCCACCCCCCTCTTCATGGTCAGATAACCGGCCACCGGGGAATCGATGCCGCCGGACATCATCAGTAACGCCTTTCCGCCGACACCCACCGGATAGCCACCGGCCCCTAACAGGGTCTCAGCCATGACATAGGTAGCTTCCTCCCGGATCTCTACGATCAGCTGATAGTCAGGATCATGGACATCTACCTTCAGATACTGCGGCCCGTAGTTTCTTAACACTTCCGAGGCTACGGCCCGGTTGATCTCATCGGAATGGACCGGGAACTTCTTGTTGGCTCGCTTGGTGATGACCTTGAAGGTGCCCTGACGCCCTTCCATGATCTGCCGGCCGGCCTTGACGATCTCGTTAAGATCATTACTGACCTTCAGGGTCGGAGAGATGGCCCGGATGCCGAAGACCTTAACCAGGATCTGGGCTACCGGACGGTAGTCCTGACCATGGAGATGGACGTAAATGTGATCTCTTGTCCGCTCAAAAGTCAGCTGGGGGTAATCCTGCAGGGCTCTCTGCATGTTGACGGCCAGCCTCTTGATGAAGTCCTTCTTGTTCTTTCCCTTGGTGCTCAGTTCGCCGAAGCGCACCAGGATGTATTCATACTGTAAATCAGCCATATTTTTCCACGATCTCCTTTAAGTCCTGCACAAAGCCCCTGATGTCATCCCAACTTTGATGATGGGAGAACGAGACTCTGATGATCCCCTTCAGCCGGGTATGGTTTCGGAACATCTGCGCCATCACCGCCGAGTAATTCTGCCCGGATTCGCAGGTGCTCTGGGCACTGACGCAATAGTCTCTTAAAGACAGGGCATTCATCATTACTTCACTCGGGATGCTCAGACAGGAAAAGTTGAGCACATATGGGGAAGCGTCCTGGGGCGAATTGATCACGATGTCCTTCATTTCCTGCAGATTTCTGCGGACGTAGTCGTTGTACTGCCCAACCAGCTTACGGTTATCCTCGAGGTTTTCCAGGGCCAGCCGCAGGGTCTTGCCCCAGACGATGTTGGCCGGGGAATTGGCAGTACCGCCTCGCAGATGATATTCCTGCTGTCCGCCGGAGATCAGCGGAACCATCACCACATTGTTCTTCTTCATCAGGATGCCGCTGCCCTTTAGGCCGTAGATCTTGTGGGCCGAGAAACTGGCCAGATCAATGCCGTCAAGATCCAGCGGGATCTTACCGACGGCCTGGACGCAGTCAACGTGCAGATAACAGTTCTTATGGCGGGCAACGATCTTCTTTACCTCTTCGATCGGTTCGATGGTTCCCGATTCGTTATTGACCCACATGATGGAAACCAGTACGGTATCCTCCCGGATGCTTCTTTTCAGTTCCTCGGGATCGATCTTTCCTTCCTCATTGACGGAAAGATAGGTAGCTTCGTAGCCTTCGTTTTCCACCAGCCACCTGACGCTGTTGGCGACGCTGGAATGCTCGATGAAGGTAGTGATGATGTGTCTGCCCTTCTCTCTTCGCGCCAGACAGGTGCCCTTGATGGCCATGTTGGAGGCTTCGCTGGCTCCGGAGGTGAAGATGATCTCATTGGGCTGCACACGCAATAAATCCGCCACTTGCTGGCGGGATTTATTCATCAATTTATTAACTTCCAAGCCGCTTGGATAGATGGATTCGGAGTTAACGAAGTATTTTTTCAATACGTGGATATATGTCTCCAGAACTCTATCGTCAAGGGGAGTAGTAGAGGCATAATCAAAATACTTCATGCATTTACTACCTTTTTGTTGGAGTCGACGAGTTTGTTTACGGTTTCCGGATGGACGCGGCGCAGGGTATTCAGGGCAATGGTCAGAGCCTGAGTGTATTCCCCATTGCGGTAAGCCAGTTCGCTTCTGGTCAGTTCGCTGTCAATGTCCGGATCGGTTGAACGGTACATGTTGCCGATGACAATGGCGTTTTCGGCCATGATGGCGGTGCCGAGGATGCGGTTGACGCTTTCATATAACTGATAGATCAGATCGACGGCACTGGTCTTCAGGGTGTTGACCAGGGTAACATTGATCGGGGTAACGGCCAGCTGGCCTTCCAGTCTGGTCAGATAGTCTTCAGCCTTGGCCAGGTCATCGCTGTACTGATCGGAGATGTTCGGAATGCGGCTGTTTCTGATCTTGGCCTGTACTTCATTCAGAACGATGGAGAGCTTGCCGAGCTGTTCTCTGGCATCGGCTTCATCGTTGCTGGCGGTATTGACGGTATCAGCCATCTTGTTGACGTTGTTCATGGCAACCACCACTTCGGTGTTCAGCTTGGACAGTGACAGTAACTGGTTGCTGGCCGGAATGTTGTTTTCATGAATGCTGTTCATGACGATGTGACCCTGATCGTTCAGGTTCTTGACCTTGTTGGTGGCATCAGCCAGCGTACCGCTGTAGTCGCTTAAGCCGTATCTGGTGGTCATCTCATCGTAGTTGCCGTTGAGGCGGTCGACCGTCGCATTTAACTTGGAGAGATTTCTGGTGGTCTCTTCCTTGAGGTTCATCAGTTCATCGTAGGAATTCTTTTCCTTTTCGATCTGCTGCTTGAGCTGGTTCAGGCTCTTTTCGCATTCCAGCAAATGTTCATTGACACCGGCGACATCGCACTGCTTGATCTTGCGGAGATCTTCCTGCAGAGATTCGTTGATCAGATCCAGATTGTTCTTCACATCCAGATGATCGAGGTAGGCGCCCTGCTTCAGAACGTTGTTATAGGAGTTGTTGACATCTTCGATCATGATTGGGATCTCACCCTTGGAAACGTTGATGAGGTCCGGAATCGATTCGACGACATCGTTCAGTTCATCGATGGAATCTCTGATCTCTTCGATCTTGTCAGCAGCCTTGTCGAAGGCGCTGGCCGCCATGATGGTTTCGAATTCAGAGAACTTGTGTTCGATGACGTTGATTTTCTGATCGAGAGCTTCCCAGCAATAGAGATACTTGTCGGGATTCTCGTTGATCTTCAGCTTAACGGAGCGGAAACCTTCCTTGAGATCAAGGATCTTCTGACGCTGGACATTTTCCTTGTCAAGAATGGTGTTCAGGATGCCGTCAAGTTCACTGACGGTAGCCTCGGTGGAATCCAGCAGAGTTTCGATCTCTTCGTTATTGGTCCTGGCAGCACTGTACTTGCGCAGCTGCATGAACTCATCGGAATCGTTGATCATTTCCTGGAGTTTCTTGAAGTTGGTCTGCACGGTATCAAAGTCACTGCTGCAGGTCTTGACGGTCTCATCGATGTCCCTGTTTACCCGGGCCAGGGCCAGAGCTCTGGACACCTTGAAAGGAAGCGGAACGCTTCTGAGCGAGTTCAGCTTGATCTGACTGTCTTCGATCTGCTGCTGCAGACGGTTCTTGCGGCTTCTGGATGCGAAATAAATGATGATAAGTATCAGAATTAAGACGATAGCCACGTAAAGATACGGTGACTGTAAGAAACTATTTATGTTAAAACTCTTCTGTTCATTTGTTTCCATAGTAAAATACCTCTTGTTACTATTGTAGCATAAAAGCCTTTTCCTTAGCAGAAAAAACATATATATTTTACCTTCTATTTACCTCTCTTCATTGCTGTGAAAGCTGATTGACTATGAGAGCAGTTATGGTAAAATTAAAGAGCTGATGAAGATGGAATTTACGACTCCGGAGTCAGATCGTAGCTCGCGTTAAGAGAATGAGGGTGTGAAGCAATTCATGAACTGAGGTGGTACCGCTGCTGCAAGGCAGTCCTCAGATTATGGATTTTTTATTTGAGGAGAGTGATACCATGAGTGAAAAAATGACTTTTTTTGAAGAACTGCAGTGGCGCGGACTGGTACAGGACATTTCCAGTCCGGAACTGATCGACAAGCTTAATGAAGGCGGCCTGACCTTCTACATCGGAACCGACCCGACCGCCGATTCCATGCACATCGGCCATTATTCATCATTCCTGATCTCCAAGCGTCTGGCTCAGCATGGCCATCATCCCCTGCTGCTGGTCGGCGGCGCCACCGGTCTGATCGGTGACCCGAAACCGGATGCCGAAAGACCGATGATCACCTATGAGCAGGTTGCCCATAACATCGCCGGACTGAAGAAGCAGGCTGAGGACATCTTCGGCTTTGAAGTAGTCAACAACTATGACTGGACCAAGGACATCAACGTCATCGATTTCCTGCGGGACTACGGCAAGTACTTCAATGTCAACTACATGCTGGCCAAGGACAAGGTCAAGAGCAGAATGGATTCCGGCATTACCTACGCCGAATTCAGCTACATGATCCTGCAGGCTCTGGACTTCCTGTATCTCTATGAGAAACGCAACTGCACCCTGCAGGTAGCCGGCAGCGACCAGTGGGGCAACATCACCTCCGGCATCGAACTCATCCGCAAGAAGCTGGATAAGACGGCCTACGGCATGGTCATGCCGTTAGTTACCGATTCCACCGGCAAGAAGTTCGGCAAGACCGAAGGCAACGCCTTATGGCTGGATAAGAACAAGACCTCCAGCTACGAGATGTATCAGTACCTGATCAATCTGGAAGATTCCATGATCATCGACTACCTGAAGAAACTCACCTTCCTGACCCCTGAGGAGATCATGGAAATTGAGAAACAGCACAACGAAGCCCCGCATCTGCGCATCGCCCACAAGGCTCTGGCCCGGGACATCATCGTTGGACTGCACGGTGAGGAAGAATACAACAAGGCCGTCAAGATCTCCCAGGCGCTGTTCGGCGGCGATCTGGAAGGCTTAAGTGCCGAAGACATACTGCAGGCCGGCAAACAAGTACCGTCCATCGAGGTTGCCCCCGGCGATAAGCTCATCGATCTGCTGGTCAATTCCAAGATCTGTTCCAGCCGCCGGGAAGCCAGAGAGATGCTGGCCAGCGGTGCCATTTCCATCAATAACGTCCGTCACAGCGACGAAAACGAGATCATTGATGAGAATTGTGCCATTGACGGCAAGGTCATGATCATCCGCAAGGGCAAGAAAAAGCAGTTCATCGGCATCATGAAATAAACATGACGGGCTGTAATGGCCCGTTTTGTGCTTAATGGAAAGGTTATTATTGACATGATGGCGGGAAAAATGGTATATTAATCGGGCCGAAATTAGCAGCATGCAAAGACTGTTAAAAAGCGTCGGTCAGAAAATATTGCGCAGAGTAGCTTGCTGTTAAAGTGAAAAACGCCACGGACCGACACCCCGACAGCTGATTTGCACCTGTTGATGGCATTGTCATCAAGGAGGAAATATTACATGGCAAGAATGACAGGTCCCGTCTGGAAGCAGTCAAGAAGATTAAGCTTCTCAGTATTGGAAACCGGTGAAGAACTCACCAAAAGATCTTACATCCCAGGACAGCATGGTCCTACCAAGAGAGTAAAGCTCTCCCCTTACGGACAGCAGTTAGCTGAAAAGCAGAAGATCCGTTACATGTACGGATTAAACGAAAAGCAGTTCGCCAACACCTTCTTCAAGGCTGTTAAGGCCAAGGGTGTTACCGGCACCGTATTCCTGCAGCTGCTGGAATCACGTCTGGACAACGTCGTCTACCGCATGGGCTTAGCCAGAACCAGAAGAGGCGCCAGACAGTTAGTCAACCACGGACATATCCTGGTCAACGGAAAGAAAGTTGACATTCCGTCATACCAGTGCAAGCCTGGTTCAATCATCGAGGTTAAGGACAGAATGAAGAACGCTGCCGCCATCAAGGACGCTCTGGATGCTACCCTGAACACCGTTGATTACGTAACCTTCGATCCTCAGACCATGAAGGGCGAATTCGTAAGATTACCTGAAAGAAAAGAACTCAATTCAGAGATCAACGAACTGTTGGTTGTTGAATACTACAACAGAAAGATGTAATCATGTTAAAAGCCAATCTGCTGATTGGCTTTTTTCATGCGATGATTATTTCGATCGGACAGTGGTCGCTGCCCATTATTTCGGTGTGATGGATGACATCCTGGATCCGCTCACTGAAGTCCTCGGAAACCAGGAAGTAATCGATGCGCCAGCCGATGTTGCGGGCCCGGACGTTTCCCAGATAGCTCCACCAGGTGTAGCTGTCTTTTTTATCAGGATACTTATGACGGAAGGCATCGACCAGGCCGCTGGCCAGCATCTCCGTCATCTTTCCCCTTTCTTCCCAGGTGAATCCGGCATTGCCGATGTTGGCTTTGGCATTCTTAATGTCGATCTCCTGATGAGCGACATTCATGTCCCCGCAGCAGACCACCGGTTTTCTTTCCCGAAGGTTCTTCAGATAGGCGCGGAAGTCATCTTCCCACTGCATGAGGTAGTCCAGTCTGGTCAGTTCCCTCTTCACATTGGGCACATAGACGTTTACCAGATAGAAGTCGGCAAACTCCATCGTGATGACTCTTCCCTCGTGGTCGTGTTCCTCGATCCCGATGCCGTAGCTGACGGATAAGGGTTCGATCCGGGTATAGATTGCCGTTCCGGAATACCCCTTCTTTTCGGCGGGATTGACATACAGCTGATAGCCCTCGGGATGGAAGGTTATCTGTTCCGGCAGGGCCTTCACTTCCTGCAGGCAGAAGACGTCAGCATTGTTTCCGCTGAAGAATTCCTCAAAGCCCTTTTTCAGCACGGCCCTGAAGCCGGCGACGTTCCATGATACGATTCTCATAAGACTTTTACCTGAATGATGACAGGAAATTGCGGAGACCATCTTTCGTAAATTCCAGTCCCAGCAGTTCCTTTGGCTGATTGAATACCCGGGCGGAAACATAGAGATAGGATGCCATGCACAGGATGCCGTTAAACAGGCAGTAAAGCAGGCTTCTCACCCGACTGGCATGATAGGGATTGAAACCCAGCAGCTTGGCTGCGATGCCGATCACCAGTATCGGCAGGCAGCTTAGCACGATCTTGACCAGCTGGCTTTCCATGTATTTCATGTTCAGACGGCAGGCGTCATGGATCAGACGGATGCTGGGAACGATGATGATGGTGAACTCGATGATCTTGCAGAAGAAGTAGCCCTTGATGCCGAAACGGGTGAGGAACGGCTTGAAGAACAGCAGTACAAACAGCAGCCTGACGGCTTCCATGATCAGGTACTGCTTTCTCTTTCGCAGGGTGATCAGGGTGGAGGCCAAAACGCAGGAAGGAATGTATAGATACTGGATCGCCAGCATTCTTCTCAAAATGTAGTCAGCCTCTTCCAGGTTGAGACTTCCCAACAGGAAGTGATAGATCGGCTTGGAGAAGATGATCATGAAGGTCAGCAGCGGGATGGCCAGGTAGTTCACGGTCAGGATGACCTTGTGGATGACATCCCGTACCTCCCTGACGTTTTCCCGGGCCATGGCGCTGGCCAGATGCGGTACCAGGGAAGCCTGGAACGCCAGCAAGAGGATCTGCGGAATGGCGACGATCTTTTCGGTATTCAGGGTGATCATGGTCTGGTAGATCTTGATCTTCTCCCCATCCACGCCCCCGGCCTGCAGTCCGTCCTTGAACATTAACAGGATGAACATGTTGCTGGCATTGGCGATGACGGCGCTTAGCAGATAGGGAACCGCAAAACCGAGGGTCTCCAGCAGGATGTCCCGGCCGCTGTAGCGGGATGCCGCCTTATGATCGTAGTCGATCTGCGACATGTATTCCCGGTCGTATTTCAGGAAGTAGATGATGCAGCCGATGGCTGACAGCGAGGTGGAAACCACGGCCATGTAGACCGCCCAGATCCGCGCCAGTTTCATGATGTAGACGCAGATGGCACCGGCTCCTAACAGGAAGCCGACTCTGATCAGCTGCTCCAGAACCTGGGTAAAGGAATAGATCTTCATCTCCTTCATGCCCTGATAGAAGCCGCGGTAGTAACTTAGTACCGGAACAAAGATCAGCGCGAAGGAAACGATGCGGACTGTGGTCTGGGTATAGGAAAAGTCCAGGGGATCACTGCCGGCCGGCACGATGCGGTTGCTTAAGACGCCGGCCCCCAGGAAAACGACCAGAAAACTCAGAATTCCGAGAACGGAAAGCAGTCTTCTGGCGATTTTTCTTACCAGCATGATGGTCGGATAGTCATCCCGGGCTGCATATTTGGCTACCACCGTGGCGATGGCAAACGGCAGACCGGCCTGACAGATGTTCAGGGCATAGTTATAGATCTGGTAGGCATTCCCATAGAAATAGGAATCACCCTGCGCCATTTCATTGAACGGTACCAGATACAGCAGCCCGAGGAATTTCGTAATGAAAATACCGGCACTGCCGGTCAGAGCACCAATGATTACGTTTTGCTTATTAACAGTCTTTCTGGTCATAACCGGCTAATTCTCACTCGGCACGGCAGCTACCAGAGAAAAGTATTCCCGGTATGAGTTGTTCTTATTCTTATCCTTCCAGGCAACCATGACGGCCACGTGGATCGGTGATTCATCGGATACCAGCGACAGGTCAAAACCGGAAACATAATTCTTCTCATAGTCGACCTGATAAGGGATCATGTTGTATTCCACATCGGAGAAAATTCCTTCTGACGGCATCATGACATCCTTGTTGATGACCCCGGCTACGTTTTCGGCTACCATCAGTACCTGGACGTCGTACATGGCGATCTTGGGATCGTTGATGATGACGTCATAGCGGTAGCGGTTTTCGCCCAGAGTATTGCATACGAGTTCAATGTTATAGTACCTTGAGGTCTCAAGTTTGTTTTCGTAGTCCAAAAGAGCCTGATAATATGTCAGATAAGCGTTATATTTTTCTTCATCGATCATTCTGGTATCCTTCTTGCAGCCGGCAAGCATCACCAGAACCATCATGATAACCAATAACTTCTTAGCCATATCTTTCACCTCTGTTTTTTATTATAGCACACTGAAATGGCAATAAGCGAACTAATCTCGCTCCTCTTGGCATCACCGACAGCTATAATGACCTGAAGATTATCATGGCCGGTAAAAATAGCCAACCTTTGGTAGTTTATTTGGCGTTTTACCAGTATAATTAAAGTGAATAAGGGGTAACATTTCTATAATGAAAAATGGAGTCACAAAAATGAAGAAAAACTTTGACGTAGTCGCCCTCGGCGAACTTCTTATTGACTTTACTCAGCACGGCATCTCCGAACAGGGCAATCCCCTCTTCGAGGCAAACCCGGGTGGAGCACCCGCCAATGTTCTTTCCATGTTGGAAAAACTGGGCCGTAAGACCGCTTTTGTCGGAAAAGTGGGTGATGATGGCTTTGGCAACCAGCTTGACGATGCTCTGAAGGAACAGAACATCGATACCAGGTGGCTGTACCGGGACAAGGTCGTGCATACCACTCTGGCTCTGGTCCATAAGCTGCCAAACGGTGACCGCGACTTCTCCTTCTACCGCAAGCCGGGAGCCGACGTAATGTTAACGGCAGATGAGATCGGTGAAGAGATGTTCGCCAGTACCCGCATCTTCCATCTGGGATCACTCTCCCTGACCGAAGAACCGGTAAAGATTGCCACCATTAAGGCCCTGGAACTGGCTAAGCAGCACGGATGCATCATCACCTTTGACCCGAACCTCAGGCCGCCGCTGTGGGACAGTCTGGAAACAGCTAAAAAGGAAATTGCCTATGTCATGGAGCGCTGCGATGTACTGAAGATCTCCGACAATGAGATCACCTGGTTTACCGGTGAGGATGATTACGATGCCGGTGTCAGCTGGCTGTTTGCCCATTATCCGAACATCCGTCTCCTCACTCTTTCGATGGGGCCGGATGGTTCGAGAGCCTATTGCCACGGCGTCAAGGTGGAAGAACCGGCCTTCCTGAGCGATAAGACCGTCGAGACGACCGGGGCCGGCGATACCTTCTGCGCCTGCCTGCTGAACTTTGTTCTGGAGCATGGGCTTGAAGACATCAGCGCGACTGATTTGCAGGAAATGCTGAAGTTCGGAAACGCTGCGGCCTCGCTGATCACCATGAAGAAAGGCGCTTTAAGGGTAATGCCTGAGCGTAAGGATGTGGAAAACTACATCCGGGAGTGCGGAAGATGAGCGAAAACAATCTCTTCCAGCTGCGGCTGGACCATCACCGCGATGAACTGAGAAAGCTGTATCTCGGCCTGTATCATGATGAGAAGGCCTTTGAATATTTCCTTTCCATGCTGGAAAGAATGTACCGTGAGAGAAGTTTGGAACTGAGGCAATGGGACCATAAACGCGGAAGTGACCCCAACTGGTACCGGCGCAATGACATCCTGGGAACGCTGATGTATGTTGACTGTTTCAAGGACAATCTGAGGGGGATCATCGATAATCTTGATTACCTGGAGGAGACCGGAATCAATTATCTCCATATGATGCCCCTGCTCACTTCCCCTGAAGGGAAAAATGACGGCGGCTATGCGGTAAGTGATTTCCGCACTGTTGATCCCCGTTTGGGCAGCATGGATGATCTGAGTGAACTGGCATCAAAATGTCATGAAAACAATATCTCACTGTGTCTGGATTTTGTCATGAACCATACTTCCGACGAGCATGAATGGGCCCGCAAGGCCTGATCCGGTGAGAAGGAATATCAGGACCGCTACTTCTTCTTTGATGACTGGGACATCCCGGAGCAGTACGAAAAGACGGTACCGCAGGTCTTCCCGACTACAGCGCCCGGCAACTTCACCTATTGCAAGGAAGCTGGCAAAGTCGTCATGACGACCTTCTACCCCTACCAATGGGATCTGAACTACGGCAATCCGAAGGTCTTCAATGACATGACGGAAAACATGCTGTATCTGTGCAATAAGGGCATCGACATCATCCGACTCGATGCGACGCCGTACATCTGGAAGGAACTTGGTACCTCCTGCCGCAACCTGCCGCAGGTCCATCAGCTGGTCAGGATCATGCACATCGCCGCCCAGATCGTCTGCCCGAGCGTCTTACTGCTTGGGGAAGTGGTCATGGAACCCAGCAAGGTCGTTCCCTATTTCGGAACAGTTGAAAAGCCGGAATGCCACCTGTTATACAATGTCACCACCATGGCCACGATGTGGCATACCGTCGCTACCAAGGATGTAAGACTGCTGAGACATCAGCTGGAAGCCGTTTACCGGCTGCCCAAGCAGTATGTCTTCCTGAATTATCTGCGCTGTCATGATGACATCGGCTGGGGCCTGGACTATGAATATCTGGAACAGTTCGGCATCACCGAAGCCCTGCATAAGGAATATCTGAATGACTATCTTACCGGTCATTACCATAACTCCGACAGCCGCGGCGAGCTCTATAACAATGATCCAAAGTTAAGAGATGCCCGTCTGTGCGGAACCACCGCCTCCCTGTGCGGTCTGGAGGCTGCTGAGCAGCAGTTCTCCCCTTACATGACCAACAGAGCCGTAAACCTGGATCTGATGCTGCACGCCTTCCTGTTATCGCAGAGCGGCATTCCGGTACTCTACAGCGGAGATGAGGTCGGGCAGTTGAATGACTACTCCTATCATCTGGATCCCAAGAAGGCAGATGATTCCCGTTATGTCCACCGGGGAAAGATGAGATGGGATCTGGTGGAGCAGCGTCATGACTATACGACACCGGCCGGAAGGATCTATCAGGGCATTCAGACGCTGAGAAAGATCCGCAATGAGCATCCTCTGTTCATGTCACCGGCTGATACCTGGATCCTGGAACCGTTCAATGATCACGTTCTGGCCATCGGACGCTACTATCAGGATGAAAAACTGATCGCCCTGTTCAATTTCTCGGAGATGGAAGAGACCGCCTGGATCAATGAGCCGGAGTACTACACCAATCTGCTCACCGGCGAGGTCTCCCAGGCCCTGTCCGTCAACATTCCGGCCTGTGACTTCGTCTGGCTGTACCACAGCTATAAGGAGGAACAATGAAACTGATCTTTCTGGACATTGACGGAACCCTGGTTCCGGCCGGAACCAATGTGATACCGGAATCAGCCCGAGAGGCGATTCGGAAAGCTCAGGCCAACGGTCACAAGGTCTTCCTGTGTACCGGCCGTAACGTCGGCATGGCCAAGCCGGTCTATGATTTCGGCTTTGACGGCATCATTGCCCTGGCCGGTGCCTATGTAAAGGTCGGTGATGAGATCATCTATGATCAGCCGATGCCTGAAGAGGATGTGACCGATCTGCTGGACATACTTCATCGCAACGGCGTCTTCTGTACCATTGAAGGTGAAACGGAAACCTTCGGCGATGAAAACCTGGGTGAATTCCTGGAAAATGCCGATGGCGACAACTCAGAGATCGAGCGCTGGCGCCAGGCTCTCAAGGGTGAGCTGGGCATCAAGCCGATGCAGGAGTATAAGGAAGGTGCGATCTACAAGATCGTCATCATGTGCCCTTCCAGCCATCAATTGGATGAGGCCCGCAGAAAATATGAAGACCGCTATGAGTTCGCCATGCAGGAAGTAAAGGAACATGGCAACTGCATTAACGGCGAACTGATCTTAAGGCAGTTTGACAAAGGCCTGGCTATCGAACGGGTCTGTAACCATTACGGTCTGACCGTCGCTGATACCATCGGCTTTGGCGATTCCATGAACGATCTGCCGATGATAAAAAAAGTAGGTGTTTCCCTGGTAATGGCCAACGGTTCACCGACATTGATGTCCATGAGCAATTACACTGTCCCCTCCGTTGAAGATGACGGACTGAAGGCAGGGTTTGAATTGCTGGGTATAATTTAGTGTAGAAAGGAAATAGATAACATGGCACTGGATTACCGTAAATGTGCTGAAGAGATCTTTGCGACCCTGGGTGGCAAGGACAACATCATCAGCGCAGCACACTGTGCAACCCGACTGCGTCTGGTCATCGCCGACAACAGCAAGGTTGACATTCCTACTCTGGAAAACGTTGAAGGAGTACAGGGACTGTTCGATTCCAACGGACAGCTGCAGATCATCATCGGAACCGGAACCGTAAACAAGGTTTACGATGAATTCATCGCCGTCAGTGGCGTCACCGCTGCCACCAAGGAGGAGGTCAAGGCAGCCGCCGCAGCCAAGATGCCTTTATGGAAACAGCTCATCAAGGCCCTGGGCGACGTCTTTGTCCCGATCTTGCCGGCCATCGTGGCCAGCGGCCTGATGATGGGACTGGTTGAGGCCCTCGGCAAGGCCGTCCCAACCTTTGCTTCCACCGGCTGGTATGGTTTCCTGGATACCGTTGCCAATACGGCCTTCGCCTATCTGCCGGTATTAATCGCCATCTCCGCCGCCAGAGTCTTTAACGGAAACATCTTCCTGGGCGCCGTCATCGGCTTACTGATGATCCATGGCAACTTCCTTAATGCCTGGAACGCCGGCAGCCCGGAAGCCATCGCCAAGTTCTTCAACATACCGATCAACGGCGTCTCCCCCTATTTGGTAACCGACTGGAGCAATGTCGTGCTCGACATTCCGAAATGGAGCCTGGTAGGATCCCTGATCGCCATCACCCGTGTGGGTTATCAGGGCCACGTCATTCCGGTCATCATCTCCGTCTGGCTGATGTGCCAGATCGAAAAGTATCTGCATAAGCATGTACCGGAGGTCATCGACCTCTTCGTTACCCCGTTGACTACCGTCTTACTGACGGGCTTGCTGACGCTGGTCATCATCGGGCCGATCTTCTCAACGGCCGAAACCATCGTTCTTAACTTTGCCAAGTGGCTGATCACCGTCGGCTACGGTATCGGGGCTCTGGCCATGGGTGCCATTTATCCGACTACCGTCGTCATGGGTCTGCACCACATGTATAACATCATCGAAGCCGGTCTGTTGTCAGCAGCTCCGGGAACGGCTGCCAACATCTGGATGCCGATCGCCTCCGCTGCCAACTTCGCTCAGTTCGGTGCCTGTCTGGCCGTCGGCTTGAAGACCAGAAATGCCAAGACCAAGGCCATCGCCATTCCTTCATCATTATCAGCCGCTCTCGGCATTACCGAGCCGGCCATCTTCGGCGTCAACCTGCGCTTAATGAAGCCCTTCATCTTCGGCATGGTCGGCGGTGCCATCGGTGCCATGCTGGGCAGCTGGCTGGGCATTGGGGCTACCTCCTACGGCGTCACCGGTATTCCGGGCTTCCTGATCGTCAACAAGCCTCTGCAGTATGTGATTCTGCTGGCCGTCTCCGGCGGTATTGCCTTTGTACTTACCTACATGTTCTGGCATGAAGATGAGGAAAAGAAAGCTGAAGCGGCTGCTCCTCAGGAAATCGCCCTCTCTACCGAAGCCGGTGATGTCAAGGCTCCGGTCAAGGGAAAGATCATCGCCGCTAAGGATATTCCGGACGAAGCCTTTGCCGGCGAAATGATGGGACCGTCCGTTGGCATTGAACCGACTGAAGGTGTCGTCTATGCCCCGTTCGACGGTGAAGTTCTGATGCTGTTCCCGACCGCCCACGCCGTCGGCGTCAAGTCCGATTCCGGCATGGAAGTACTGATCCACGTCGGTGTCGATACCGTCAACATGAACGGTGAGGGGTTCAAGGCTCTGGTTGCTCAGGGAGATAAGATCAAGGCCGGCGATAAGCTGTTGACCTTTGACCGCAAGAAGATCAAGGCGGCCGGTCATCCTGATACCGTCATCGTCGCTCTAACCAATGCCTTCAACTACGAAAATGTCAAACGGGCCGTTGAATAACTTCGATCAGGTTCTGGAAGTCATAAGGAATTTTACAGAGGAGCGGGACTGGGATCAGTTCCACTCCCCTTCCAATCTCAGCAAGTCGATCGTCATCGAAGCCTGCGAACTGCTGGAATGCTTCCAGTGGGGAGATGATTATAACCGGGAAGATGTCTGCGATGAACTGGCCGATGTCATGGTCTACTGTCTGAACATGGCCGATAAGCTGGGCGTCCGGATGGAGGACATCATCCTGGCCAAGATGGAAAAGAACCGCAAAAAATACCCCGTGGAAAAAGCCAGGGGTAATTCTCTCAAATACGATCAGTATGACTGATCACACGGCAATCGGGATGTTTCTTACCTGTTCGCCATGCTGGTAGTTCTCCACATGGAGATCATCGGTGGTAAACTGGTAGAAATCCTTGATTTCCGGATTAAGCCAAACCTTGGGAGCTGGATACTCAGGACGGGTAATCAGCTCTTTTATGATGTCTACGTGACGGTCATAGATGTGGGCATCGGCAATGACGTGAACCAGTTCGCCGGCAATCATGCCGGAAACCTGGGCTACCATCATTAACAGCAGCGAATACTGGACGACGTTCCAGTTATTGGCAGCCAGGATGTCCTGGGAACGCTGATTGAGGACAGCGTTAAGCACTTTGTTGCCATTGGCATCCTTGGTCACGTTATAGGTCATCGAATAGGCACAGGGTTCCAGATGTCCGCCATGCAGATACTGGGGGATGAACATGTTGGTGATGATGCGGCGGGAATAGGGATTCTTCTTTATTTCACTCAGAATGAAATCCATCTGGTCCATCATGACACCGTTGCGGTTGTCCTTCTGGCCGATGACATAGCCATAGCAGGTACCGATGGAACCTTCCTCATCAGCCCAGGCATCCCAGATGTGGGGCTTGAGATCGTGAATGTTGTTGCTCTTGCGCTGATAGATCCACAGCACTTCGTCCATGGCGCTCTTCAGGGCCGTTCTTCTTAACGTCAGAGCCGGGAATTCTTCCCGCAGGTCGTAACGGTTGACGACACCGAACTTCTTGATCGTATAGGCCTTTTCCCCGGTATCTTCCCAGGTCGGCCTGGCGTTGCCGTCGGATGTATCGATGCCGTTTTCCAGAATGTCCTGGCACATTTTCTTAAACAGTATGTCAGCCTTGCTCATGTTTATACCTCTTCAAATTCATTCGTTTTTACATTTATATAATTATAGCATATAGCTTCTTGTGAAGGCACAATAAAGTCCCGCGCCTGCGGGACTTGTTTTCTGACTATCTGATCTTGCTCAGTTCAACAGCGATCTGGCTGGCCAGTCTGGCGTTGTTATAGGCCAGCTGGAGATTGCTGGCAAAGGATTCGCCACCGGTCATGTCCTTGATGTGGGCCAGCAGATAAGGAGTAATGAACTTGCCCCTTACCTTGGCCGCCTTGGCATCTTCCAGCGCCTTGGCGATGACCTTTTCCATTTCGTTGAAGTCGAGAGCGTATTCTTCCGGAATCGGATTACCGATGATGACGCCGCCCTTCAGACCCAGGTTCCACTTGGTATAGATGATGTCAGCGATTTCCTTCGGGCTGTTGCACTGGCGGTCCAGCTTGAAGCCGCTGGAACGGCAGTAGAAAGCCGGGAATTCATCGGTCTTATAACCCAGAACCGGGACGCCGAAGGTTTCCAGGTACTCCAGGGTCAGACCCAGATCCAGGATCTGCTTGGCGCCGGCACAGACGACGGCTACTCTGGTATTGGCCAGCTCCTGCAGGTCAGCGGAGATGTCCATGGTCTCCTGAGCACCTCTGTGAACACCGCCGATGCCGCCGGTAGCGAATACCTTGATGCCGGCCATCTCAGCGATCATCATCGTTGTGGCAACAGTGGTGGCACCGGTCTGTCCGGTTGCCAGATATACGGGAATGTCTCTTCTGGAGACCTTACCGACGTTTTCTGCCCGGCACATCAGATCCAGTTCTTCGCTGGTCAGTCCGACCTTGAGCTTGCCGCCAATGACGGCAGCCGTGGCGGGAATGGCGCCTTCGGCCCTGACGATCTCTTCAACCTTATGGGCAAATTCAACATTTTCCGGGAAAGGCATTCCATGGGAAAGAATGGTGCTCTCCAGGGCAACGACCGGTTTTCCTTCATCCAATGCCTGCTGGATCTCCGGGGTAATTGATAAGTAATCCTTTACTGACATGATTTGTACTCCTTTATAATTCTGCAGATATGCTCGACATCGAGTTCTCTGTTTACGGTATCCTGACTCTGAATGGCCATGATGCCGGCGGCTGAAGCAAACTCCAGGCTTTCGGTAATCGGCAGTTCATTCAGCCAGCCATAGATGATTCCGGCCATGAAGGCATCTCCGGCGCCGGTGGCGTTCTTCAGGTTCTCTACCCTTCCCAGACAGCAGCGGCTAACATTGCCTTGCTGATCCTGATACCAGCAGCCATCCTTCCCCAGGGAAATGATGACCCGCTGCACACCCTTCTCCAGCAGTCGGCGGCAAGCCGTCTCCAGGTCCTGTTCCGTTTCTATGGCAATATCGGCCAGCAGTCCGGCTTCCAGACGGTTGGGCTTGATGGTATGGAAATATCCTGTTTTTTCCTTGATCACCTTCGAATAGCCGATGGAAACCGGATCAAGAAATACCGGTATCCGATGGCTGTAGGTCCTTAGCAGATGATCCATGACCTGGGGAGGTACGGAAGGATCGGTAACGATCGCCCGGGCCCCGGAAATCAGTTTATCATTTTCCTGCAGATATTCAACCGTCATTTCCTTCATGATGGTCATGTCGGACAAGGCCAGAGCCATGTTGCCATCGCAATCACAGATCGACATGTAGGTACTGGAAACATGGTTGTCAACGACTCTGACATGATCCATGTTGATTCCGGCAGATCGGCTGTGTTCCAGGATCTTATGGCCATAGAGATCACTGCCGACGACCCCCAGCAGATAACAGCTGACGCCCAGCCGGCTCAGGTTTTCCAGAATGTTTCTGCTCACTCCCCCTACCGACATGTTCATCCTTCCGGGGTTGGAATCGTGGATGATGACACGGTCAAAACTGCGACCGTTGATGTCGATGTTGGCTGCCCCGATTCCCACTACATATCCATTGTCCTTCATGTCTCTCACCATCTCTATTTTAGCAGAACCCTCTCGGGTATTCCATTACCCGGCCAAGGAAAAACCGGATCTGCGTCCGGTTTCAGTTTAACTATCTTCCGTTATTTTGTGGTGCTTCTCGGCTTATATAAGGTGTTCAGTTCGAACTCCTTATCGGTGATCTTGTCACCGTTCAGCATCTTGGTCATGATTCTCATGGCCAAAGCTCCGGCATCATAACTTGGTGTAACAAAAGATGAGATCTGCGGTCTGACCATTTCCGTGTATCGAGAATCCTTTACACATACTAATTCTGTCTCTTCCGGGATCTTGATGCCGTTCTCACTGCAGGTATTCAGTACGGCAATGGCCTGTGAATCACGATAGGTGATGATCAGCTGATGCTTGTGGCTTGAGAAATACCTGGTGAGAAAATCATAGGAACTGTGATAGCTGTCAGGAATTCTGATCAGACCATCAAAAGTCTTTCCCTGCTCTTTGAAGGCATCTTCCGTCGCCTTGACCATCTGTTCAACACTGCTGGGATTCTTGCGGTCATCGATGATGACGATGTCCTCAATTCCCCGGTTCAGATAATCAGCGACCATGTCATGTACCGGTTCATAGTAATTGATGAAGACGGAACAGATCATGTCGTTGGAGAATCTGGTCCCGAGATAAACCATCGGAATGTGATAATCACTCAGTGTCTGCAGTTCCTGCGGGGAAAAGGCATCATTGTACAGAATTAATCCATCGGCGCGGTTCTTGATAACGTTGTCAATGATTTCATGCATCTCATTGACACCTGAGGTTGATGTATGCAAGGTAATGTTGTACTTGTAGATCTTGGCAACATCCAGCAGGCCGTTAATGACTTTGCCGATATAAGTAAAACTGCTGTCGGGAATTACTAAAGAGATCGAAGTTGTTTTCTTCAGAGCCAGTCCCTGAGCGACGGCATTGGGCTTATATCCCAGTTTGATGATCGCTTCCTGAACTTTCTTCTTGGTATCTTCCCTGACAACATCGGAATCGTTGATAACACGAGATACGGTGGCTAGTGAAACGCCCGCTTCCTTGGCTACATTGTAAATAGTAACTCTTTTTTTCTCGTCATTTACCAACGTTCTCATTTACTATTCCTCTTCTGCGTTTTCTTCCGGGGTCTCCTCAGCTGGTTCATTCTTGCCTTCGAGAGCATCCTTGACTTTTCCGGCTAAGCCGACAACGAAGTCTCTGGCGGTTCTGACAGTCTTTCTGACGTTTTCATCATGGATGAATTCCTGATACTTGTCAGAAGCATATTCACCGGCGACCTTGGCCTTTTCGGTGATGGTATCGGCCATCTTCTTAACTTCTTCGTTGAAGTTGATCTCTTCAACCGGAGCAGCCTCTTCGGCATTGACCGGTTCTTCAGCTGCTTCCTTCTTTTCTTCGCAGCAGCATTCTTCACATGGTTCTTCGCAGCAAGGCTCTTCCTGCTTCTTGAAGCTGTTGACAACACCCTTTACCTTGTTGGAAACGGTGCTGGTGACATTATTGAAGGTTTCCTTGGCCTTATCAATGGTTTCTCCGGTCTTCGGATCTTCCTTGACTTCGTTGATCTTTTCAGCTGCGGTATTGACTACATCCTTGGCAGCCTTTCCCAGTTCCTCAACGCGATTGCCGATGGTCTTGCCGTCCTTGTCCAGGTCGATGGCAGCTACCTTGTCAATGAAACTCTTAAAGCCGGCCTTGGCCTGAGCAAATACATCCTTGGTTTCTTCGGCAGCTTCAGCAACATCTTCCTTTACTTCTTCAACTGCTTCAGCAACGTCTTCCTTGACTTCTTCTACGATTTCTTCAACTTTGTTTTCTTCCATTTTTCTTTACCTTCCTTCTATAATGTGTTTTCCTGTTTTTCCTTGTCCTTCTTCGGCAGTTTCTCTTCCAGGAACGCGGTGACCCAGCCCTTGACCTGCTCATATTCCTTATTCCAGGTCTTGGCGGTCTTCTTCACCGCTCTTTCAGTGGTAGCTCTGACTGCTTCAACAGACATGGCCATGTTATTCACGGCCTTAACAGTAACATTCATGTCCTTCAGATAATTGTTAGTAATACCTACGGCTTCGTTAACTCCATCCATAGTGGTATTGGTCTTGGTAACGATAACTGTTAAATTCTTTACTACGTTAATTACTCTTATCAGCAATACTACCAGGGCAGCCAGAGCTATAACTGCCGCTACAGGTAAAATGTACTGAAAAAACTGACTAATTTTTGCTAGTGTATCCATAAATTCACCTCTAGGATAATCATACTATTTTATGAAAACATTTTCAACAACTCTGTAACCGCTTAATCCATCAATTATCCACTTTTTAATTATCATTTTTGAAAAAACCGGCAGATGACGGCCTGGCAGCCGGTTTTGACTATGATAAAAGCTCCGGCAACAATTCCCGGAGCTTTCTGCTGTTTAATTCTGACCGTACTGCAGCTTCTTCAGCTTTTCCTTGAAGGGATAGATGTCCTTGCTGCTCATGAAGACATAGACAGCCGGAGCCATGGCAGCCAGGACTCTGGCATCCTCGTCAGTCTCATGGAAGACGTGGCTGCCCGGTATTTCCTTAGCCAGGAAGGTGATGTCAATATCAGCGCCGTTATCGTAGTCATCGATGCTGGTAAACTCACAGACGCCGACCTCATCGGCAATCATCAGCGCTTCGGCAAATTCCCTGACGAAGTGGTAGACCCGGCCGGTACGGTGCGGCTTGAAGACGGCAACGATCTTACGGTCGGGATATCTCAGACGCGCCGCCTGCAGGGTGATCTTTACTTCGGTGGGATGATGGGCATAGTCATCGATATAGATGTTGTCACCCATGTCTTCGATCTTGAATCTTCTCTTGACACCCTGGAAACTGCTAAGCCCCTCTTCTACTTCCCGGGCGCTCATGCCCTTCAGGTAGCCGACCATGATGACGGAAAGGGAATTCAGCAGGAGATGATGTCCGACAAACGGCAGGTCAAAATGACCGTACTTCTCACCCCTGACAATTACGTCGAAGTGCATTCCCTGCGGGGTCTCCTCAACATTGACAGCCTGAACATCGTCATTGTCCTCGGTACCATAATAATAGATCGGCACCCTTGCCTTTAAACCCCGGGTATAAGGATCCTCACCCCAGGCGATGATGGCCTTGCGGGTGCGTTCAGCGAACTGCTGATAGGCATAGATGTAGTCTTCGTTGGTCTTGTAATAGTCGACATGATCCCAGTCCATGTTGGTGATGACGGCATAGTCCGGATCATAGGCCAGGAAATGCCTTCTGAACTCATCGGCTTCCAGCACGAAGTCAGTAGCCTGATCGCTGAGATAGCCGGTACCGTCCCCGATGAGATAGCCGATCTTATGGGTATGGCCCAGCATGGCAGCACACATGCCGGTGGTCGTGGTCTTGCCATGGGAACCGGCAATGCAGATGCTATGATACTTCTTCAGATAGTAACCCAGGAATTCATGATAGCGCCAGCATTTGCAGGTGGGATTTTCTCTGGCAGCCTTGACTTCCGGGAAGTCCTCGCCAAAGGCGTTGCCGATGATCACGTTCATGTTGTCTCTGATGTTGGCCGGATCAAAGTCGTAGATTTTGATCTTTCTGTCATCCAGCGGCTGCTGAGTGAAGAAGTGCTTGGGAAGATCACTGCCTTCTACCACGTTGCCTTCATCGTGGAGGATACTGGCCAGGGCAGCCATTCCGGTACCCTTTATGCCAATGAAGTAATACATTCTTATTCTTCCTCCATGTCAAAGAGGCTCATGTTCTCATAAAGCTGTTCGTCGGAGATCACCGCGTCTTCAGTCTTCTCCGCCGGTTTTTCCTTCTTGGCGGTGGCAGTTACGGTTTCCTTCCAGGCGTCATGAATGCTGACGCGGGTGTTGACCTGTTCTTCGGTCTCCTTTTTCAGTCCGCCGGTTCCAAACGGGGTTACGTCGATTCCGGACAGCTTGCTGGAGGATTTCTTGCCGACGTTGACAAACGGACTCTTCTTGGTCTCCTTGCCGGTTTCCGGTTTCTTGGTTTCGATTGGATTGCCGAAAACGGAAAGGGTCGGCTTGATGTTCGGATTGTCTTCCTTTTTCTCAGCCGGCTTGGTGTCCCTGGCGGCCGATTTCTTCTCGGCCGGCTGCTTGCGGTCAGCTATGATGTCCTTGACACTCATCTTGGCAACCTTGGGATCGACCTTGTCATCGGGCTGCTTACCCTCTTCATCCGGAGAGCCGTAAAGCGGTGAGAATACGGTGCCCAGTACGGAGCTGTTCTCAAAGTTCAGGTCAGCCAGATCGGGAGTGACTGTCGGTTTCTTCTTAACGTTCTTCTGCTTGCCCTTAGCCTCATTATTCTGTACGCCGAACATCGGTGAGATGACAGTACTGGGGATGTAATCCTCTCTCTTGATCTCCTTGGATTCCGGCTTGACGATTTCTTCCGGCTTGTCTTCTTCGATGAAGGTTTCTTCTTCCGGCTGTACTTCTTCAACAGCGGGTTCTTCCCTCTTCGGACGGTTCAGGTTGATGAAGGTCGGTACTCTCGGATCCTTCTCCTTCTCCGGTTCGGGAGTCAGGGTCTTGGGCTTGACCGGATCCTGCACCATCAGGGTAACCGGTTCATCTGTTCCGGTTTTTTCGGTTTCCGATGAAAGATCCTGGATGGTCACGAAAGGAGTTTCCTTTCTGACCTCTTTTACGCCCTTCTGAGCAGGCTTGACCTTGGCATCGATCACTTCATCTTTTTCTTCCTTGGTTTCCTCGTCATCAACGTAGATAATGTGTTCGAAAAAGTCCTTTAGTTTCTTCATTCTATAATCACTCCTTATCTTTCTGAGTTATTCTCAGTTTAGTTATCGTTTCCCTGTTCGCCCGTGCCTTCTCCAGAGGGATCGGGTTCCGGATTCTCTTCACCGCCCGGTTCGATTTCGGGATTCTCATCATCACCGGTATCGGCTCCCGGGATCTCGCCTTCATCATCCTCATTTTCCTCAATGTCGGATTCGCTGGGCTTGTCAGATTCCTTGTCGGTGGTATCGATCAGCACGAAGGCCGGATCGTTCTTCCAGTCGTCCAGGTAGTCAGAAACCTTTCCGCTTTCCGGAAGGATCTCCCTGAACAGTGAAATGGTCCTGGTGGTATAGTGCGTCGGATCGACGTTTGAATAATCGTCGATGACGGTCTTGACATTGGGACTGCAGCTTCTGATGATCTTCATCATGTCCTGTACCATTTCATCGCTCTCTACCTTCCGGCAGACCGCTACGAAGATGAAGTCAACGGTCTGGATCAGGACGTAGCAGTCGCTGTCATTGATCGAGGCGATGGAAACGGAATACCTGATCTCCCTGCCGCTGGAGTTGAGACAGGTACCGGTTCGGTTGTATTCCGGGGCCGCCAGCATGTCGATGTCGCGCAGTTCCTCTTCCTGACCGGTCCCGTAATAGGTGCTTGACAGGATACCGGCCACGTCCAGATTCAGGATTGCCTTGTTCCCATACAGGGAGAACAGATTGCTGGTAGCGTCACGGTCGTGATTTCCGGCACCTTTGGGAAGATAATAACTGTAGTATTTCTTGCGGGCATTGTTGGCAAGAGCTTCCGGCAGTTCCACTTCACAGGCAGCTGTGATGACCTTCTCAAGCTTGTCGGTATTGATCTGCTGCGGTTTACTGCTGCAACCGGTGAGCAGTATGGCCGCAGCGATAATTATCATGATGGTTTTCTTCATTAAGGCCTCCATACAGCTCGGTAAATGGGCTGGGCAAGTTCCATGAAATTGCGCTCATACTCGGTGATCGCATCTTCAGGATGTTCATTACGGCGCCAGTCCACGCTTACTTCCGCGAGTTTCCAGCCGTTTTCCTCAAAGGAAAGCAGTGAAAACTCAAAAAGACTGGCGTTATCGGTTTTCATGATCAGTTTTCCATCTTCCTTCAGGATCCGGCGATACTGTTCCAGGAAGGTACCGTAGGTCAGACGCCTCTTGGTATGGGACTTCTTGGGCCAGGGATCGGAGAAATTGAGATGGATCACATCTATTTCGTTTTCAGCGAACCACTGTTCAATGTTGGCAGCATCATTGATGATGAGCTTCATGTTGTCCAGGGTGTTATCGAGGGATTTCTTCAGAGCAATGGCTGCACAGTCAACACTTTTCTCGATGGCTATCCAGGCACATTCCGGATAAAGGTGGGCCATGGAGATCCAGTAGTCCCCTTTTCCGCTGCCGATTTCCACCCGGACTTCGCCGTTTTGGGAATATTCATTCCATCTTCCCCGCAGGCTCTCCGGCTGCTCCACGACACAGTCCGTGCGGGAAGCGATCATCTCCTTGGCCCAGGGTTTTTTACGCATTCTCATCTTCTGATCACCCTCACTTTATTTTACCATATTTGGATTTTTCTTTATACCAATTATCACAAAAAGTGCCATTCCGCTTGGATTTCCAACTAATGTCCGGCACCCGGAAAAAAAGAACGGCTTTTCGGCCGTTCTCTCGGTTTTAGTCTTTCTTCTTTGGCTTTCTGCTGCCGCGCTCTGATGATCCGCCGAACAGTTTCTTACGGCTGTAATCCTTGACAGGTTCGCTGTAAGATTCCGGTTTCTCCATCAAAGCCTTCATGGAAGCATTTACTCTGCCCTTTTCATCGATTTCAATGACCTGGCAGTCTACGTAGTCGCCCAGTCTGACGATGTCGCTTGGCTTAGCTACTCTTTCCCATTTCATGTCGGAAACATGGATCATGGCATCAGTACCCGGGAACAGTTCGACGAAGGCACCATAGCTTTCCAATCTGACGACCTTGGCATGGTAGATTTCGCCGATCTTGGCGGTTCTGGTCAGGTTCTCGATCATGGCCTTGGCGATGTCGATGGATTCCTGATCCTGATGGTAGATGAGTACGCGGCCTTCATCGGAGATGTCGATCTTGACATCGTTGGCAGCTTCAATGATCTGGTTGATGGTCTTGCCACCGGTACCGATGACGTCTCTGATCTTGTCGACCGGGATCATCATCTTGCAGATCTTCGGAGCATACTTGCTGACGTTGGTTCTCGGTTCCTTAATGCAGGCTTCGAGAACATCAAGGATCTGCATTCTGGCTCTCTTGGCCTGTTCCATGGCTTCGGCCAGTACCTGGCTGCTTAAGCCCTGGACCTTGATGTCCATCTGTAAGGCGGTAATGCCTTCTCTGGTTCCGGCAACCTTGAAGTCCATATCGCCGAAGTGGTCTTCCATGCCCTGGATGTCGGTCAGGATGGTGTAGTTGCCGCCGTCTTCAATCAGGCCCATGGCGATACCGGCTACCGGAGCCTTGATCGGAACACCGGCTGCCATTAATGACAGGGTGCCGGCACAGATGGAAGCCTGAGAACTGGATCCGTTGGATTCCAGAACTTCGGCAACGGTTCTGATGGCATACGGGAATTCATCTTCTGACGGCAGTACCTGCTTTAAGGCTCTTTCACCTAAGGCACCGTGTCCGATCTCTCTTCTGCCTGGAGAACCCATTCTTCCGGTCTCACCTACGCAGTAAGGCGGGAAGTTATAGTGATGCATGAATCTCTTTTCCTCGACTTCGGTCAGGTCATCGATGATCTGGTTATCGCCTAAGGCGCCTAAGGTCGTGGCGGAGAGAACCTGGGTCTGGCCTCTGGTAAATAAGCCGGAACCGTGTACTCTCGGCAGGAGGTCGATCTGGGCATCCAGCGGTCTGATTTCATCAACGGCTCTGCCATCCGGTCTGATCTTGTCTTCAACGATGAGTCTTCTGACTTCGTCGGCAACGATCTTGGTGCAGACTTCATTGACCATCTTCAGAGCCTTGGCCTTGGCAGCTTCTGACTCGTACTCTTTTCCTTCAAAGAACTCTACGGTTTCCTTGGTCAGAGCATCGATGGTGTTGTTGCACTCGAGCTTGTCCTTGATGGAAACGGCAGCCTTCAGTCTGTCATATACGTAGTCGTATACAGCGTTCTTTAATTCAGCCGGTACTTCGTAGAGTACGACTTCCATCTTTTCCTTGCCGCAGGCGGCGATGATCTGCTCTTCAAACTCGCACAGGATTCTGATGTACTTCTGGCCGAATTCCAGAGCCTTGATCATGGTCTCCTCGGAAACTTCCTTGGCACCGGCCTCAACCATCATGATGGCATCCTTGGTGCCGGCGATGGTGAGAGACAGTTCACTGATCTCGCTCTGTTCAACCGTTGGGTTGATGATGTAATTACCGTCGATCAGGCCAACCTGAACGCCGGCGATTGGTCCGTTAAACGGAATGCTGGAAATGCATAATGCCAGGGACGCGCCTAACATGGCGGCCATTTCACTGGAATTATCCTGATCCACTGATAATACGGTGTTGACGACCTGAACTTCATTACGGAAGCCGTCGGCGAATAACGGACGGATCGGTCTGTCAATTAAGCGGGCCGTCAGAGTGGCGTGCTCGCTGGGTCTACCTTCTCTTCTTAAAAATCCACCGGGAATCTTTCCAACTGAGTATAACTTTTCCTCAAAGCTGACAGTCAATGGGAAGAAATCTGTATCCTTCGCAACATTGCTGGCACAGGCAGTTGATATCGTAACGGTATCGCCGTATCTTACTAAGACAGCACCGTCTGCCTGCTTGGCTAATTCCCCTGTTTCGATGGATAAAGGTCTTCCATCGAAATCCATGCTAAATACTTGCTTAGCCATTTCTTTACCTCTCTTTATTTAACCTCAATATAATAACACAAATAAAACAAATATGATACCAAGAAAAAACAGCTTGCAAAGCTGTTTCCATCATCACTCGTATTACTTACGTAAGCCAAGCTTTTCGATCAGAACACGGTAACGGTTGATATCTTCATTACGGAGATAAGTCAGCAGGTTACGTCTGCGGCCTACCATCTTCATCAAACCACGATATGAATGGTAGTCATGCTTGTGTTCCTTTAAGTGTGCATTTAAGCGGTTGATCGTGCTGGTTAAGACAGCGATCTGAACCTCAGGTGAACCTGTATCACCTTCATGAATGGCATACTCTTTAATGATGGCGTTCTTTTCTTCCTTTGTTAACATATTACTCCTCCACTAAGAACATTGACCTTTTAGACCAAGTATAACGCTGAGGAACGATAAACCTAGTCTGAAAGCCTTATTATGTTATCATAATCAATTCATGAAATCAATTAAAATATCATTCAAAACGTAAATTCCCTGACCGGTCACTTTCCGGCGGTCTTCCGTCAGGGTCAGAAGTCCCCTCTCCGTGTTTTCAGCAATGGCCTGACGGTATTTACTCACCAGATCGCAGGCAAACCGCCGGTTGAAATCGGCGATGTCGATACCCTCGATGACTCTTAAGCCCATCATTACTGCTTCAAAGATGAGATCATCATGACTCAGGGTAATCTGCTCACCCCGCCAGCTGCCCTTCAGATATTCAGCGAAGTTGTGGGTGTTTTCATAGCGGATGTTACCGGTTTTCCCGCAGGCGGCCAGTCCGGCCCCCTGATAGTCCCGGTATTGCCAATAGGTCAGGTTATGTCTTGAGCGATATCCGGCCTTCGCAAAATTGCTGATCTCATACTGTTGGAAACCGTGACTGTTCAGGTAATCAATAATAGTCTGATACATCAGAAAATCCGTTTCCTCATCGGCCTTGGTATAGCCCTTACGGCCCAGACTGGTGCTCTCGTGAACCTCCAGGTCATAGATGGAGACATGGGTGATGTCCATTGAAACGGCCGTTTCCAGGTCTTTCAGAACATCCTCCACGCTCTGAGAATGAAAGCCGTAGATCAGATCGATCGACCGGTTGGTGATGCCGGCCTGATCCAGGTATCGGAAGGTATTGGTAATGTCCCGGGCATCATGCTGTCTTTCCATCTCCTGCAGCAGTCTTTCATTGAATGACTGAATGCCGATGCTCACGCGGTTAATTCCATGTTTTTTCATTAAGAGGGCTTTGCCTTCGCTGAGCGATTCGGGATTGACCTCCATCGTATATTCTTCTGATATTGGAAAACGACTGAGCATCTGCAGCAGTCTTTCCAGCTGTTTCTCACTTAAGGCGCTGGGGGTCCCTCCGCCGATGTAGACCGTTTTGAAAGCTGTCTCCGGCAGAGACAGCAGTTCCTTTTCCAATTCATCTAAATACCTTTCCGCCAGCGTCTCGCTGTAGCGGGCCTTGGCAAAGTCGCAATAGCCGCAGACCTGCCGGCAGAAAGGAATGTGTACGTACAGAGAATCAGCCATTTTTCACTTCCGGATAACGGCGGTAGACGTCTTCAATCTTGGTCTTGACGACTTCCAGCGGATCCCAGCCTTCAACGGTGCAGATGGTCAGGGCATACATCAGAACATCGGCCAGTTCGCCTTTGACGGCCTGACGGTCGATCTTTTCTTCGTCCCACTGGATCAGTTCCAGCAGTTCGCCGGCCTCCACCGCAACGCTCTTGATCAGGATCGGCAGATTATCGCTCTTATCCCAGCCTCTGCTTTTTCTCATTTCCTCAATGGCAGTCATTAATTCATCCATAAATCATTCCTCATCCATGCTCAGAACCGCCATGAAGGCTTCCTGCGGTATGTCTACCGAGCCGACGGCCTTCATGCGCTTCTTGCCTTCCTTCTGCTGTTCCAGCAGCTTCTTCTTACGGGAAACGTCACCGCCATAGCACTTGGCCAGGACGTTCTTGCGATAGGCCTTGATGTTGGTACGGGCAATTACCTTACCGCTCAGGGCCGCCTGAACCGGTATTTCAAACTGCTGCTTGGGGATGATGTCCTTCAGCTTTCGGGTAATGGCGCTGCCGCGCTGATAGGCAAACTGGGTATGCACGATGCAGGCCAGGGCATCGATCGGTTCCCCGTTGATCAGAATGTCCATCTTGGACAGTTCGCTCTTGCGGTAGCCGATCAGTTCATAGTCCAGGGAAGCATAGCCCCTGGTACAGGATTTCAGCTTATCAAAGAAGTCGAAGATGATCTCGCTTAACGGCAGTTCATATACTACCTGTACACGGGTATCATCCATGTAGATGATGTCCTGGTAGATGCCGCGCTTGTTCTGGCACAGTTCCATGATCGGGCCGATGTAATCGCTTGGTGACATGATCGCCGCCTTGACGTAAGGCTCGGCGATGTATTCGATCATCTGGTTGGGCGGTAAGACGGCCGGGTTATCGACCATTCTAACTTCTCCGTTCACCATGTGCACTTCGTAAATGACGCTGGGTGCCGTGGCGATCAGGTCCAGATTGTATTCTCTTTCCAGTCTCTCCTGGACGACGTCCATGTGCAGCAGCCCCAGAAAGCCGCAGCGGAAGCCAAATCCCAGGGCCTGAGAGGTTTCAGCCTCAAATTTCAGGGAAGCATCGTTGAGTTGGAGCTTCTCTAAGGCGTCTCTGAGGTCGTTGTATCGGGCGTTATCGGTCGGGTAGAGGCCGCAGTAAACCATCGACTGCATCTCCCGGTAGCCCGGTAACGGCTCCCTGCATGGTCTTTCGGCGCCAGTAACGGTATCGCCGACCCGGACGTCCTTGACGCTCTTGATGGAGGCGGCAAACCAGCCGACCTCACCGCATTCCAGTTTCGGCTTGTTGATTTCCTTGGGGCTGCGGATGCCGGCTTCGGTGACCTGATAGCTGAGGCCGTTGCTCATGAATTTGATGGTATCACCGACCTTCAGTTCACCGTTCTTGATCCGGACAAAGACGATGACACCCCGATAAGGATCATAGTAGGAGTCAAAGATCAGGGCCTGCAGCGGGGCCTTGGGATCGCCATCCGGAGCCGGGATCTCCCGGACGATGTTTTCCAGCACCTGATGGACGTTCAGACCGGTCTTGGCGCTGATCAGCGGTGCGTCGGAGGCATCGAGACCGATGTCATGTTCGATCTCCTCTCGTACCTGTTCCGGCATGGCGCTGGGCAGATCGACCTTGTTGATGACCGGTATGACCATCAGGTTGTTGTCAATGGCGAGATAGACGTTGGCCAGGGTCTGAGCTTCAACTCCCTGAGTAGCGTCAACCACCAGCACAGCGCCTTCACAGGCCGCCAGAGAGCGGGAGACTTCATAGGAAAAGTCCACGTGCCCGGGGGTATCGATCAGATGAAAGAGATAGTCATGTCCGTCATCGGCCTTGTAGATCAGGCTGACGGCGTTCAGCTTGATGGTTATTCCCCTTTCTCTCTCCAGGTCCATGTCGTCAAGTATCTGACTTACCATGTCTCTCTGTTCAACCGTATTGGTCAGTTCCAGGATGCGGTCGGCCAGAGTGCTCTTGCCATGGTCGATATGGGCGATGATCGAAAAGTTACGGATGTATTTCTGTTCCATATTCACATCTCCTTCATTTTCTGCTCAGTCTGTTAAGCAGGATCCTTATCAGACTGCTTACCGCAAAGGCGGCAGCCGCCTGAACCATATTAAGTATCAGGCTGGGTTCCAGGACGTCCGGGCCAAACACGAGGGCGGAGGTTATTCCATATCCGCCGACCATGACGGCCAGGGCCAGTAAGGACAGCCCGTTGTAGTTTGTTTTTCTTCTTTTGCCCTGACAGATGAGCCAGCCTTCCACTCCCTTGATCAGAAAGGTGGCAAAACTGTAGTACTCATACGACAGGGTGATGTCGGCAGCGGCACACGCGCTTCCGGCGATCAGCAGTCCGATGATCGGTTCCTCCGCCAGCAGAGCAATGATGAAGGCATCGGAAAGATTGAGATAGCCAAGGTATCCGATCCGGTATTTCACCAGTACGGCTGAAAGGTAGATCAGAAGCCAGGTTAAGGCATTCTGCAGCAGTCTGTTCTGTTTCATTCAGCGATCATCCCGTTTATGCCGCGTCCGGCCCCGTTGAGGTAGTCGGCGGCATTCATCCGGCTCTTGCCCTCGGGCTGAAGGCTGTCGATCCACAGGATCCTCTCATCG
Source organism: Erysipelotrichaceae bacterium (assembly GCA_017445225.1). Taxonomy (GTDB): domain Bacteria; phylum Bacillota_I; class Bacilli_A; order Erysipelotrichales; family Erysipelotrichaceae; genus RUG521. The sequence goes on from JAFSUN010000011.1 coordinate 96,411, forward strand.
ACGACGAGGCCCAGCTGTTTCTTTACCGCGATGATGGTTCCGGTAACCATGTCAGCGGCAGATTCACCCTTCCGTACTTCCCAGATCTTCAGTTTCTTTCCCTGGACGATCAGATAGCCGCAGGGAGCCGGGATCAGACCTCTGATCTGATCGTAAACGCCCTCATAGCCCCGGCTAAGGTCGATGTGTTCTTCTTCCTTGCGGATGTTAAAGCCGAAGGTGACCTTTTCCTCATCCTGAGGGATCGGCTGATAGGTCCGGTTAACGATCACCGGCAGGGTTTCATGGAGCAGTTTGGTCGCGACAGTGATCAGACGGTCGTGCAGCGAGCCGTAGGTATCGGTTTCTTCGATCGGACAGTTCTGCTGGGAGATGATGGCTCCGGCATCCATCTTCTTATCCATCTCCATGATGGTGATGCCGGTCTCTTCGTACCCGTCAATGATGGCGTGCTGGATCGGCGCGCCGCCTCTTAAGGCCGGAAGCAGGGAAGCATGGACATTGACGCAGCCTAACGGCGGACAGTTGAGCAGTTCCTCGGGTATGATCTGGCCATAGGCGCAGGTGACGATCAGATCCGGCTGCAGATCCAGAATCTCCTGGTATTCGCTTCTGATTCTGATCGGTTGCAAGACGCTTATGCCGTTTTCCAGCGCGAACTGTTTGACGGGAGAATAGACGATCTGCTGCTTTCTTCCCACCAGCTTATCGGGCTGGGTCACGGCGGCGATGACCTCAAGGTCATCTTCATTTATCAAGGTTTCCAGGATCGCCCTGCCGAATTCGGGGGTCCCCATGAATACTGTTCTTGTTTTCATTTTCATCATCCTTATCATCTGCGTGTTAACTGAGTTGACGCTGATATTATAGCAGAAACAGGCTCATTAACCTATAAAATCATATCTGAGAATTAACCGTCAGGGCCTTACGGGCTTTCCTTTTATTATATATGCTGGTAAATATCCCTAAATACGCAAAAGGTGTGTCCGTTATGTGTTGCATTTTGAAATTTGTTTTGCTAAAATAGACTAGCATTTATTCGAAGGAGGTAACACATGCCTAATATTAAGTCTCAGAAGAAACGTGCAATCACCAACTTAAAGGAAAACGCCGCTCACAAGGCTCAGAAGAGTGCCTTAAAGACTTCCATGAAAAAGGTTCTGACCGCTGTCAGCGCCAAGGATGTTGAAGCTGCTGAAAAGAATCTTCCTGCTGCACTTTCCATGATAGATAAAGCTGTGACCAATGGTACTCATCATAAGAACTGGGCTGCCCGTCAGAAGTCACGTTTAACAAAAGCAGTCAATTCTGTGAAGTAATCCTGATCGATTAGAAACAATAACAGTGGATCGTTTGATCCACTGTTTTTTTGCTTATCGGTTGCAGGCTCTGATGATGAACAGTTCCAGTCCCAGGGTGGGATTGATCTGCCCGGTTTTAATCTGCTGATCCAGATTGGAGAGGTCATCGAGGATGGCCAGCAGCTGTTTGCTGTTGAGACCGGCACACCCCTGCAGGGTTTTCTTGATGCGGTAGTCAACGGTATTATAGCGCTTGGCAATGTCAGGAATGGCCATGCCGCTTTCATTGAGATTTCTGACCTGTGACATGAAGCGGAACTGATATGCCAGTAAGCCGATCAGGGCTGACTGGTTATCCCGGCTGAAGACATTCAGATCATGATAGACGCTGATGGCCCGGGAAACGTTGCGGTTGACGACGGCATTGGACAGTTCGAAGACGTTATCTTCCAGGGGCCGGCAGACGAGTTTTCTGACAACGGTTTCATCAATTTCTCCCGGATAGCAGCTGAGCTTGGCGGCTTCCTTCTCCCAGTTTTCCAGATCATAGGGCAGCCGCTGCAGCAGTTCATTCATCCCCTTTTCGGTTATTCTGATCTGCTTTTTTTCGACATCGTATCTTACCTGCCGGAAGAATTCATCCTTGCTGACAGTTTCATACTGCTCACTCTCCATCAGCTTGATGAGCTTACGGAAGACCTTCTTCCTGTCGAACGGCTTATCGCAGTAAATGATTACCGTAGTCATTTCATCGGGCTTGCTGAGGTATTCTATCAGTTTGTTTTCATCGGTTCCCTTGGGATCGTCGGAGGAGATGATCTCCGGGTTTTCCAGGATCACGATTTTTCCGGCCGCCAGAAAAGGAACCATCAGGCAGTCAGCGATAACCTCATCGATGGTATATTCGTCACCACGGTAAACGTGCAGATTGATCTCGTCATCACCGAGAATGTCGGTGACGATCTGTTCTCTGCGCTTTCTGAGTTTGAAGCTTTCACTGCCGTACAGAAGATAATTCATGGTTCATTTCTCCCCGATCATTATAGCATAGTTTCCCTTTTCTATCTGCGTAATACGCCCCAATAGCCCCCGACCGTATGGTAGATCAGAAGATTACGATAGATCCTGAACTCAATGGCGTGCTGATATTTAGTGCAGAGCACCTTGATTCGGTTGCTTAAGAGTTTCTCTAATATGGCAAAATTAGGGTGGCCGTAACGGTTTCCCCGGCCGGCTGAGATCACGGCAACGGGAAATCTGAAGGTGTTCAGCAACCGTTCACTGGTAGCGGTATAGGATCCATGGTGGGCCAGCTTGCAGACGGTAACCGGCAGATCACCGTATCTAAAGCACAGTTCTTCTTCAACGGCTGATGAGATGTCACCAAGGAAAAGAAAGCCGAAACCACCCAGATCTGCGTAGTTGATTTGGGAATTTTCATTGATGTCGATGTATTCTTCATCGTACAGAGGATTGATGATCGTGAGACCATGAGTTCTGATCTCCTTCTGTTTTGTATCATATACCCTGCTGATGTAGTTGTTTTCCCGTAATGATTCCAGGCCGCCGGCATGATCATAATCGCTGTGAGAGAGGATCACTTCTGTTTTTCGGATGCCTTTGGCCCTCAGAAGAGGTATTACTATGTCGTTTCCAACATCCTTATAGTAACTCCCACCCGTGTCAATTAGCAGGCTTTCACAGCTGTATGGAAAGGTTATCAGAGCACAGTCACCCTGGCCCACATCCAGAAAAGTCACCGTGTAGCCGGGCTGTAAAACGGCCTGGTAATTATTTGCCAGCAGTATGAGGATAACGATGACAAGGAACTTTTTCTTCCTGTTAAGTGAGTAATCCCACAGCATCTTTACAGCCAGAGCCAGGACAGGCAGACTGATCCGGCCGTTGAGGATGATCGGTTTCAGATTACTGCCGGCACTCGCCAGCTGATAGATCTCCTGCGGGATGGGGATGGAAACGGACAGGAGACTGACCATGATGCTTAACAGAAACAGAAGACCGCTCAGATGTCTTTGAATTCCGAATAACAGTATTCCTGAAAGGTCACAGTAACCATAAAAGTACAGCTGTACCATGATGATGAACAGCCGGCCGGTCAGCTGACTGCGCCGGGGAGAAAAGGCATTGAGGATCTTGATACCCATGGGCAGCAGGAAGGAAACGGACTTTATCATATAGGGAAATAACAATGACAGTACCGTGATCTGCCAGCCATATCTATCCCGTTTGTCTTCAAACAGCAGTTCAGCAACATAACCTGTCAATACCCGGACAGTTGCAAAGGGAAAGTGCAGGAACCAGGCCAGCATGAACAGCAGATTAACGGTCAGTTTCAGGGTCCTCACCGGATAATAATGCCGTCCCAGTCTTTTTCTGATCCAGGAAGCCAGCAGGGAAAGATGCATCCCGCTGGCCGTGAACAGTGATTTCAGATCATTAGTCAGTTCACTTCCCGAGCCAAACAGCATCTGATTAGCCCAGTCATTTCCCCTTCTCCGGTTTTCGCTGTAGACTGCCTTACGCAGGCTGAGTTCCTTCTTAACGATGCTGTATTTCTCCAGGCTGCCGTACCAGCAGATGTTCTGGCCCCTTGCCCAGCTTTGAAAGGTCGATGGGTCAAAATTATCATAGCTGTTGATTCTCCGGTATCGGATATCAAAACTGACCAGATCATCCAGCTCGACCGCCTCATCATCACTGTAGATCAGAATGTTAACGAAACCGTTTCTGATGATCTGATAGCCGTTTTTCACGGCAATGACCCGGCCGCTGTTTATTCTGGCCAACAGAGGCAGGCTGAGAGCGGTCATCAACAGAATAATCAGGGTGATCTTACCATGGGCCTTTCGGTTCAGAGAGTGCCTGACGGTCAGTATCCAGACAACAGCCAGGATCACCCGGGCAGGAAAGCTGTCGGCCAGGCCGATGGTAAACAGGATGATGCCCGCATAGATCCAGTAACCATTCATAGTGTCAGGTATTCCCTTATCCTGTTCAGAGTCTTAATGCCGATGCCATTGGCTCTGACCAGATCATCAACGGTTTGAAAATAGCCGTTTTTCTCCCGGTAATCGATGATGTTCTGAGCGGTCTTACGGCCAATGCCCGGCACCAGCATCAGCTGTTCCAGCGTGCCGTGATTAACTGACACCTTAAGAACACTGTCCCTTTTCTTCGGCACCACCAGGACATCTCCATCTTTAAGAATGATATTGCCGTTTATCAACTCCAGGTCCGCCGTACTCTTTATCTCCAGCTGACTTAACAGGATCTCCGTAGAACTGAAGGCCGGCAGAACATACAGGCCGGGATTTCTTATTTCCCCTCTCGCCTGAACGGTTATGAATTTGGTTTCAAAGTTCTCCAGATCACTTATGCGGCAAGCCGGTTTTACCAGTAAGCCCAGCAACAAAAAAAGAGCTAAGTATCGCATGTGTATGTTCATACAGATAATTAGTTCTTCTGATGGATTTTTCCTATTTGATTTCCAGAATCCTTACTTCATAGGACGGTGATACCAGTACCGGTACGACATCATTTACCTTGTGATCCATGATGGCGATGGCCAGAGGTGTTTCATTGGAGATCTTATGATCGAACGGATCAGCCTCAACAGTTCCGACGATGTTGAAGGTTTCCCTTTCCTGAGTATCGAGATACTCGATCGTCACGGTTGAGCCAAGTCTGACTACGCTCTTTCTGGTCTTCTTTTCTTCGATGATCTCTACATTAGCCAGCAGAGTATCCAGTTCCTTGATACGGGCTTCTACCCGGGCCTGATGATCTCTGGCAGCGTCGTAGTCGGCGTTTTCCGATAAGTCACCCTGTGCTCTGGCAGCTCTTAATTCTTCAATTACCTGCGGTCTTTCAACCTGTATTAAGTATTCATGTTCCTTTTCCAGTTTTTCCAAACCTTCTCTGGTTACAACTGTCTTCTTACCTTCCATGTGCTATCAACTCCTTGCCGCAATATTTTCCCACAATAACCTTCAAATGTCAATTGCCGTTCTTATGTTCAATAATGATACTGTTGATCTTGGTCAGCAGCAGGTCCATGGCTACTTCATTATGTGAGCCTTCCGGAATGATGATGTCAGCCTTGCGCTTGCTGGGTTCAACAAATGCTTCCTGCATTACTCTGACGGTGGTCATGTACTGATCACAGACGGACTCGATGGTCCTTCCGCGGTCTCTGACGTCTCTCTTCAGCCTTCTGATGAAACGGATGTCAGCATCGGTATCAATGTACAGCTTCATGTCCAGTCTCTTGCGGATCTCTTCGTTCTCCAGAACGAACAGGCCTTCGAGCAGCAGAACATCACAGGGCTTTACGATCTCCGTGATGGCGCTTCTGGTGTGATTGACAAAGTCATAGGTCGGCTTTTCAATCTCGTGTCCGGCCAGCAGTTCATCAATGTGCCGAATCATCAGTTCATTGTCAAAAGCATCCGGATGGTCATAGTTGGTCTTCAGTCTTTCCTGGAAAGGCATGTGACTCTGATCCTTATAGTAGTCGTCCTGTCTGATGATGGTTACGGTATTGGTTTCCCGATAGGCTGACTGCAGTTTCTGCGCTACTGATGTCTTGCCGGAAGCACTTCCTCCGGCGATGCCGATGACAATTGTCTTTTTCATGTTCTGTATTCGCTCCTTAATTGTACATGTATTTCTTTATGTTATCCAGGTGCTCTTCATAAGTCCTGGCATAGTACATCTTTCCCGTTTTGATACTGCTCATGAAGTAGTAATAGTCGTTCGCAATCGGATCAACGGCTGCACTTATGGCCTTGTCACAGGGGTTGCAGATAGGCCCGACCGGTAATCCCTTATGAAGATAGGTGTTGTACTTTGAGTCGATGTCAGGATTCCTTTCGCAATCCTGCCAGGTGTGGAAATCGTCATACAGGGCGTAGCATACGGTGACGCTGGAGCCCATCTTCATTCCCTTGGCGAAACGGTTGGCGAAGACCCCGGATACCATCCGCATGTCTTCTTCGGTATTAGCCTCAAAGTTGATTACCGAGGCCAGCGTAATGATCTCAAAATATGAGTGCCCGCTGGCTGCGATCTTATCCTTGTAGCGTTCATAGATCTCCTTACTTCTGCTCAGAATCTTTTCCGTTACCTGTTCAACGGTCGTATTCTTGTAGAAGTAGTAGGTGTCCGGATACAGGAACCCTTCCAGATAGCAGTGTTCTGAGGCCAGAATATCATCGCTGAGGAATTCGTACTGTTTGATCAGTTCACCTACATAGCTGATGTCATTCCACTTATTCATGATCTCTTCCGCACTTAGATTGGTAGCTTCGCCGATGGCCCTGGCAGCGTCCCTGGCCCAGTCACCGTCGATGATCGTTACCTTGACTTCATCGATGATGGCATTTTTCTCATTGGACAGGATGTCGAGCAGCTGCTGGACGGACATGTTGCTTCTTAACAGGAAGTTGCCGGCATAGACGGTATTCTTCTTGTTCAGCTTGGCCCACAGTCTGGCGGTGGTCTTGTTGCGGATCAGTCCGGCATCGTACAGCCTCTCGATGACAGAGATCACCGTACTGCCCTTGGGAACTTCAAAGGCTATTTGTTCATCGCTGGTATTGGGTGACAGCAGACTGTCCTGATATTGCTTATAAGCAAAGAAACCGCCCCCGCAAACCAGAATGGTCAGGACCAGGATGATCGTCAGGGCCTTTCTGGATTTGGCCACTGAAGACCCGGTCATTTATTCTTCCTCCTGAAAGGTCGCAAATACCTCTTCGATCATTTCCCACTCTGCTTCGGTTTCCACTTCATAGAGGTTGCCGGCCTCATCATAGGACATGGTATATACCGTTCCTTCTTTATCCTTTGGATTGGTGAAGAGGACATATGATTTTTTAAATTCATCGCTGTCAAAAGTGAAGAGAACCTCCATGGCGATCTCTTCACCGTTTTCGGCAGTAATGTAGATTACGTTAGAATCCATAGTAACTCCTTAACTGACTGAATCAAGATAGCTCTGCAATATGATGACGGCAGCCATGGTATCGACCATTTGCTTTCTCTTTTTCCGGTTCATGTTGCTGGCAATCATGCTTCTCTGAGCAGATACGGTTGTCAGTCTTTCATCCCACAGGATTACTTCGACATCACGGTTTTCCTGGATCATGTCCTTGAATTTCAGGGAGATCTCTCCCCGGATCCCGACATCCCCATTCATGTGTTTCGGCAGTCCCAGCACGACTTTTCTGGCCTTGTACTCATCTATCAGGGCACACACTTCCGCACAGGCCGTTTCATAATCGTCCGCTTCAAAGCGGATCGTCTTGACCGGCGATGCTATGATGCCCATGATGTCACTGGCAGCGACGCCACAGGTCTTGCTGCCGAGGTCCAAGCCTAAGATCTTATTCATCTTACTTCAGGTACGAACGCACCAGTTCCTTCAGAAGATCATCTCTGTCGATGGTCTGAATGAGCGTTCTTGCTCCTTTATAGCTGGAAATGTAGGCTGGATCGTTGGTTACGAGGTAGCCGACGATCTGAGTGATGGGATTGTATCCGCGTTCTTTAAGTGCTTCGTAAACCGCACGTAAAACCAGGCGGATGTTTTCCTGCTGGAATTCTTCACTGCTGAAAAGACGTGTTCTGGAATTGTTATCTACCATAAACCATACCCCCTCAGGTTAATTCTACTTTAATATCGCTGAAAATTAAAGGCCTAAAGACTGTTCAACTTTCCTAATTGCTTCATCAACCTTGCTGGCATCACGGCCGCCGGCGCTGGCCATGTCATTACGGCCGCCGCCATTGCCGCCACAGACCTGAGCTGCCATCTTGACCAGTGAGCTGGCAGTGACGCCCTGTTCAATGGCCTGCTTGCTGCAGGATGCTACGAAGATGACCTTGCCGTCGGTAACGGAACTTAACAGAACGACACCGTTGCTGAGTTTGCCAATGAGGCTTTCAGCCAGGTTCTTGACTTCATTGTTGGCAACATTGACCTTCTTGATGAGAATATTGAGGCCGTTGACGTTTCTGGCTTCTCTGACCATGTCAGATGCCTGAGCAGCTGCCAGCTGTCCTTTTAACTGTCCAAGGGTTCTGGAGAGCTCGCCGTTTTCCTGAACATACTGATTGACCTTGGCATAAACGGACCCGATCGAGGTTACCTTGGTCAGTTTGGCCAGATCTTCCAGGATCCTCTGCTGACTTTCATATTCCTTATAGGCTTCATAACCGGTCTTGACGGTTATACGCCTGATGCCGGAACCGATGCTTTCCTCGGAAACGATCTTGAAAATGCCGATGTCAGCGGTATTGGCCACATGGGTGCCGCCGCAGAATTCCTTGCTGGGGCCCATGGTAACGACTCTGACCATGTCATCGTATTTCTCATCAAACAGAGCGATGGCGCCGGTCTTCTTGGCGGATTCGATGTCCATTACCTCGGTAACTACCGGATAGCCGGCCGAGATTTCCTGGTTGATCAGTTCTTCGATCTGCTTGAGCTGCTCTTCCTTGACTTTCTCATAGTGGGTGAAGTCAAATCTGCCGTATTCAGCGCAGACAAAGGAACCGGCCTGGTGAACATGATCGCCGATGATCTCTCTTAAGGCGCTGTCCAGCAGATGCAGGCTGGAGTGGTTGGCCATGGTCTTTCTTCTGGCCACCTTGTCGATTTCCAACTGGAATTCATCGCCGAGGGAAACCATTCCCTCCTTAACGGTTACATGGTGCAGAGGCTGCTTCAGAGGAGCCTTGATGACCTTGGTAACTGCCAGTTTGGTATTATCGTTCTCTGCCGTGCCGCAGTCCCAGATCTGGCCGCCGCTTTCAGCATAGAAGCAGGTCTTATCGAAGATGACATCGCCTTCATCGCTGAGGCTGTCAACGGTCTTGCCGTCCTTGAACAGGCCGATGACCTTGCCGGTGTTGCTGGTCTGGGTATAGCCAACGAATTCGGATGGTTCGGTGAAGTTCATCAGGTCTTCCGACTGTGAACCCATGCTCTGCTCGTCACTTCTGGCTTCCTTGGCTCTCTTTCTCTGCTGAGCCATCAGTTCGTCGAAGCCCTTCTGGTCGATTTCAAAGCCGCGCTCTTCAGCAATCTCCCTGGTCAGTTCCAGCGGGAAGCCAAAGGTATCGTAGAGTTTGAAGACGACATCGCCCGGCAGCATCTTCTCCTTACTGCTGTTGAGAACGTCGTTGAGGATCTTCTCACCCTCGTTAAGAGTGGTCTGGAATCTCTCCTCTTCAGCCTTGACGAGTTTCTGAATGTATTCAACCTTTCCCTGCAGATAAGGATAGAAATCCTTCATGTTATCGGCCACGATCGGTACCAGCTTATACATGTATGAGCCCTTGATGTCGAGGCTCTTGCCGTATCTTACCGCCCTTCTGAGTACTCTTCTTAAGATGTAGCCGCGGCCTTCATTGGAGAAATTGGCACCGTCAGCCAGGGCAAAGGTGATGGTACGGATGTGGTCGGCGATGACGCGGTAGGCCATCTTGTACTGACCTTCGTATTTCTTGTCGGTATATGTTTCCACTTCTCTGATGACCGGCAGGAAGAGATCGGTATCAAAGTTGGTTTCGCCGCCCTGAACGATGCAGACAAGTCTTTCCAGACCCATGCCGGTATCGATGTTCTTCTGCGGCAGTTCCTTGTAGTCTTTTCTGTCAACGCCTTCTTCGCTGTTGAACTGGGAGAAGACGACGTTCCAGATTTCGATGTATCTATCGTTTTCCAGTTCCTTGAAGAACAGTTCTTCGCCGCGTCCTTCCGGATCAAAGGCCGGGCCTCTATCATAATACATTTCAGTATCCGGTCCGCACGGTCCGTTGCCGATTTCCCAGAAGTTATCGGCACTGCGCAGAATATGCTTGGGATCCAGTCCGCAGTCATTTACCCAGATGTCATAAGCTTCCTGGTCATCGGTATATACCGTTACATAGATTCTGTCCTTGTCAAAGGCCATCCATTCCGGATCAGTCAGGAAATGCCAGGCAAAAGGAATGGCTTCCTTCTTGAAGTAATCGCCGATGGAGAAATTGCCGAGCATCTCAAAGAACGTATGGTGACGGGCAGTCTTGCCGACGTTTTCGATGTCGTTGGTTCTGATTGATTTCTGAGCATTGGTGATGCGCTTGCTCTTGGGCTTTTCCGTGCCGTCGAAGTACTTCTTCAGAGCGGCAACGCCGGCATTGATCCACAGTAAGGTCGGATCATTGTGGGGTACCAGGGAAGCACCCGGTTCTACCATGTGCCCGCGCTGGGCAAAATAGTCCAAAAACATTCTTCTGATCTGGTCGCTGGTTAACTGTTTCATAAATACTCTCCTCCATAAAAAAGTCCCCGTAAAAATACAGGAACGAAAAATCGCGGTACCATCCTGATTCACACCAAAAGGTGTGCACCTCAATTAGCTTTTAACGCAAGCTTACGTCAATGTTTTCATTGCACTCGTCAGTGAGCTTCAGCAGTTTCTCACGGTAATTCGCACCATCCATTACCTCTCTTAAGTGCCTTCCCTGCTTACTGGTACTGAGTCTACGCTTTACTGAAGTATTATACCACATTAGCCGGGTTTTCAATATTCAAGTTTCTTTATTTCCACCAATTCTCCGCCAGAAGCTTGTCCTTAAGGGTGGTTTTTCTTTCGTAATGGGTGATCCTGTGAATGCCCCGGAAGAAAGCCTCCTTCTGGCCGATTATTATCAGGTTGACGTTGGCTCTGGTAACGGCCGTATAGATGAGCCGTTTCTGCAGCATGATTCCGTATTCGTTGACGATTGGCATTATGACGATCGGGTATTCACTGCCCTGAGCCTTGTGAACGCTGATGCAGTAGGCATGGGTGATGTTGATGAATGTATCAGACGTATATTCAACGATGATGCCGTCAAAATTGACGATGATGCGGTTCTGATTGTTGATGTCCTCGCGGGCATAGATTATCTCTTCCAGGATGCCAATGTCGCCATTGAAGACATCATCATCCGGCTGATTCTTCAACTGCAGGATCTTGTCCCCTTCCCGGAAGGTCCGGTAGCCGACCTGCAGTTCCCGCTTGTTTTTGGCAGGAGGATTGAATTCCTTCTGCAGGGCATTGTTCAGGGAGTGAATGCCGTTTACACCCTGATATTTGGGAGCCAGGACCTGAACCTTCATGAAGCCCTCTTCCAGAGTTTCATACTTGTTCAGGGCGGCATTGACGACCTGCAGGGTCAGGTTTCTGACATTGGCCGGATCGCATTCCAGAAAGCGGATGTCGTGGAGGACATTGACCTCGGTACACTGGTCATTTCTGATGTCATGGGCAAGTTCGATAATGTCACTGCCTTCCCGCTGCCGATATATCTTCTCCAGGCGGACGACCTTGAAAAGCTCGCTGTCGAGCAGGTCCTTCAGTACACTGCCGATGCCGACGCTGGGCAGCTGATCCTGGTCACCTATGAGGATGAGCTTCCGGATGTTGGCTCCTGCCAAAAGCAGATTGTAGAACAGCCACTGATCGACCATTGAGAACTCGTCGATGATCAGCAGTTCCACGTTCAGAGGATCCTCTTCATTCTTGGCAAACTTGCCGGTTTCCTTATCCCATCTTAACAGTGAGTGAATGGTGGAAGCTTCCGATTCCGTCAGTTCGGCCAGGCGCTTGCTGCTGCGGCCGGTTGGGGCACAGAGGGTGACGTGATATTGCGGATAGAGATACTGACAGAGCTTTACCATGCCTCTGACGATGGTTGTCTTGCCGGTTCCGGGACCGCCGGTCAGGATCATGATGTCGTTTTCAAAGAAGGCCTCGATGGCTTCCTTCTGTTTATCCTGGTATTCGATGCCGAATTCCTTTTCGATTTCCCTTATCTGCTGGTGGATCCGGTCGCTGTCCACCTCTTCAAAGGGAACGGCCGGGAACAGTGAAAGATAGCTGGCAATGTAGTTTTCAGCCATGGACTGGGTTATGTGATAGACCTTGCCGTCATCGATGGCGATGCGGTTGTCCCGGAACAGTTCGCTGATCACCTGATCGATGTCGATCAGGGAGACGTCTTCGTTTCTTTCCAGCAGTTCATAGTATTCCTGGTATTCAAGATAGCTGTCTCCCCTCTTGATGCATTCCTCCAGCAGGATGTTTTCCGCCAGGGCAGCCAGTCTGTTAACGTCATCCAGGGGGATACCGATGCTCTGGGCGAACTTGTCGGCCGTTGCGAAGCCGATGCCGTCCACATCCCTTACCATCTGATAGGGATTTTCCCTGATGATCTTCATCATGTTGGTCCCGTAATAGTTCTCCAGGCGCATGATGTTCTTCATGCTGAGATGATTGCTGGTAAGGAAGTAATACTTCTCTTCTCTGTCCTGCTGCAGGCCGGCGATGATGGCATCCTTCTTACGGGGTGTAAAGCCCTTTATCTCATCCAGAATGGCCGGATCTTCCTTGATCAGGCTGATGGCCTCGGGCCCCAGAGCCTTTACCAGGGTTTCGGCATTTTTCGGGCCGATGCCCTTGAACTCCGGGCCGGAAAAATACTTTATCAGTTTATCGGTATCGGTGATCTGGATCTTCTCAAAGGCTTCGATGTTGAACTGCATGCCGTAGCGGTAGTGTTCAACGTATTCTCCCGTCAGCCGGTATTCATTGTCGGGGTTCATCTCCGGCAGATAGCCGGTGACGGTCACCTCATCGTCTTCCATTTCAAAAACAGCTACGGTATAGCTGTTATTTCCCCGATAGATGATTTTGGCAAAGCGTCCTCTGATCTCCATGTCTACCCTTTCTGACCTTTCAGGATCATTTCCTGATTGTCGATCCCATTCAGGAAGGTCTGCTCGATCACACCGCCGCCCAGACACTTGTCGCCGTCATAGAAAACGGCCTGCTGTCCGGGGGTGACGGATTCAACTCTCTGCGGATATCTGACCAGGAAGAGCTGATCATCATAGGGTTCGATGATGACGGGATTGTCCTTCTGGCGATATCGGAACTTGGCATTGGCCGCATACGGGAAGTCGATGTCGGCCAGCCAGTTAAGGTTGCTGACAAGGCAGCTGTCGCTCTGCAGCCAGTGGCGGTTTTCATTGTTGGCTACGTAAAGGATGTTGTTTTCAACGTCCTTACCGACGACAAACCATCTGCCGTGGTCGCCGCCGATACCCAGGCCCTTTCTCTGGCCAATCGTATAGTAAAGCACGCCGACATGGCGGCCAACGGTCTCCCGGGTCACGACATCGACGATGTCGCCGTCATGAGCGGGCAGGTAGTTGTTGAGGAACTGCCGGAAATTGCGTTCGCCGATGAAGCAGATGCCGGTGGAGTCCTTCTTGTCAGCGACTGACAGATTCAGTTGGGATGCGATCCTTCTTACCTCATGCTTGTCGATTTCTCCCAGCGGGAAATAGGTGGTATTGAAGGCTTCGCGTCTAACCTGAGACAGGAAATAGGTCTGATCCTTGTTGAGGTCGCCGGCCTTGTAAAGGTAGCTGCCGTCAGCTTCATGAGTGACCTTGGCATAGTGGCCAGTTGCGACGTTTTCAAATCCCTGTCTGCGGGCAAATTCAAAGAAGGCATCAAATTTGATGTACTTATTGCACAGGATATCGGGATTGGGGGTCCTTCCCTTCTTGTATTCACTGATGAAGTTGGTAAAGACGTCATCCCAGTATTCCTTGATGAAATCTATTCTCAATAGCGGTATATCCAGGCTGTTGGCTACGGCCTGGGCATCGTGGTAATCCTCTTCCTGCGGACAGATGTCGTTGTTCAGCGTGGGGTTGCCCAGCACATCATTGTTGGCGGCCGAATCCCAGTTGCGCATGAAAGCCCCAGCCACCTCGTGGCCCTGCTGTTTCAGAAGATATGCGGCAACGGCGCTGTCAACGCCGCCGGAAAGTCCAACCAGTATTTTCATAACCTAAGTATATCATAAAGCAAAAGAAAAGAGACTATGAGGTCTCCTTCACTTTCGAACAGGTATCACATTCAGTACATTCATCGCACCAGGTATTGAAGATGGAGTTCAGGGTTGCCGGGGCAAACATGTCGATCTCTTCGGAGTCATAACCGACCATCATGCGTTTTTCGTCGATCACGATCGGTCTCTTCAGGACTGATGGATTATTCTGGATGAATCTGATGAGTTCGTTTACGCTCATGCTGTCGATGTCGATGTTCGATTCCTTGATGATCTTGGCCCGCTTGGAGATGATGTCATCGGTACCGTTCTCACTTCTGGCCAGCAGAAAACGGATTTCCTTTTCATTCAGTACGGTCGAGAAGATATTCTTCTCGGTAAAGGGAACCTTTCTTTCCTTGAGCCATGCCTTGGCTTTGCGGCATGATGCACATCCTGGTGAAGTATAAATAACTAACATACTGATCACTCCTCTGCTATGTATATTCGGTCAAAAGGTCGAACTGCTCTGTTTGAATCTGGGTGCGCCAGGCCAAAATCAGATCAGCGACATGTCCAGCAAAAAACCACCCCCGGTGGTTTCTCGTAATTGGCGCGCCCAGAAGAATTCGAATCCTCGACCTTTTGATCCGTAGTCAAACGCTCTATCCAACTGAGCTATGGGCGCAATGCCCTATTATAATAGCATTCATCCCTTACAAATTCAAGCAGATTTTTAATGAGTTAAGCTCCATGATAAAAGAAAGAGGATGTATCGTGTACCTCCTCTTTTGATGGCTATTTGTCGGTGATGACTCTGACGGCCGGGGCCTTGACACCGATGCCGCCAAAGGCTCTGGTAATGCCCTCGGTTACTTCCGCATTAGCTGCGAAGTAGTCGGCAGGAACGACCCAGCTGCGGGCGGTAATGATCATGCCCTCATTGCTTCCACCGGAGACAAAGGCTACCGGATTGAACTCTTCACCCTTCAAAGTGAGTTTGGCATTCTTCATGACTTCAACCATTACTTCCTCGACTCTGTCAATGTCGGAATCCTTAGCGATTGAGAAAGCAATGTCCATACGTCTGTTATCCTTGGCGGTATAGTTGGTGATGTTAGCGTTCATCAGAGTGCCGTTGGGAATGGTAATGGCCAGATTGTCGTAGGTGAGCAGCTTGGTGTAGAACAGTGTGATGTCCTGTACGGTACCTTCGACACCGGCAGCGTTAATGGTATCTCCGACATTAAACGGTCTGAAGATTACCAGCATGATGCCACCGGCCAGATTGCTGAGGCCGCCCTGTAAGGCCAGACCGACAGCCATGCCGGCTGAAGCGATAACGGCAATGACAGATGCCATTGGTACACCAAGAATGCTGATGACGGCTACTACCAGAATGGTATACAGCAGGCCGGTTATGATGCTGATGAGGAACGAAGTGACCGTGATGTCCAGAGCTTCAAATCTCTTGGTTTTCCTGATGATGGCCACAATCTTCTTGATGACGATTCTTCCGATGATCCATACCAGTAAGGCATAGATGATGTCGAGACCGGCACCTGCAATGATAGTACTCAATACTTTATCCCAAATTTCTTTCATAAGATTCATCTCCTTTCAGTATCATCATACTATTAATTATTTCTGTATTTCTTTACGATGGACAGTGCCTTGTCAGGGTAATTGGTAATGATCCCTGTCAGCTGCTGTTGACAGCAGCCTTCCATGTACTGTTCATCGTTTACGGTCCAGGTATTGATTTCCAGGCCGAGTTCCCTGGCCTTGATGATGGTTTCCGGATCCTGAAGCAGATAGAAGGCCGGATGCAGAGCATTGCCGCCGTGCTCCTTGACATACTCCGGCACATTCAGGAATCCATCTTCATAAAGGAAACCCACATAGGCCTTGGGATCGATCTCATGAATGCGCAGACAGCTCTTATGATTGAATGATGAATAGATGACCTGATCTTCCATCTCCAGTCTTCTGACGAGCTCGATGACTTTTTTCTCCAGACCCGGATAGTCAAAGATTCCGTTCTTCAGTTCAATGTTGACGATCATTCCCGCCTCTTTTATCAGCTTAAGAACTTCTTCAAGAGTCGGAATGTCAGCCCACGGATATTCCGGATGGGTTCGGTTGAAGTTAAGCTGACGGAGCTGTTGAAAGGTATGATCCTTGACAAAACCGTGGCCATTGCTGGTTCTGTCGACTGATTCATCATGAATGACTACCAGTTCACCGTCTTTGGACATCTGAACGTCCAACTCGACACCATCAGCTCCCAGATCCCGGGCTTTCTCAAAAGCGATCATGGTGTTTTCCGGGCAGTAGCCGCTGGCGCCTCGATGACCGTATACTAGTGGATAATTTCTGTTGGTTTTCATTATTAATGCTCCCATTCTTACAGGAACATTATACTACAAAAAAGTATTGATATATGGAACTGTAATGGTAAAATAAACGTAAAGACGTTGAAGATGGTTGAGTAGCTTCTTCTTTCAGAAATCCAGAGAGTCATCGATGGTGGAAGATGGCCTGAGAACTGAAGCGAAATGGAACATCGGAGTTGTTCATACCGGCAGCACCGTTATCGCAGAGTGACCGTTAGATCAGTAACGGTAATTTGGGTGGTACCACGCCACAGCGTCCCAGAAGGATGCTTTTTTATTGGAGGTAGAGTTATGAAGAGAATGCTTAGTGGAATTAAGCCGACAGGCGAGTTGACCTTGGGAAACTATATCGGAGCCCTGAGAAACTTTGTCAAGTATCAGGACAGTTATGAACTGTATGTTTTCGTTGCGAATCTGCATTGTGTAACCGTATATCAGGAGCCAAAGGAACTGAGAAAGAACCTGAAGGACGCCATTGCCCTTTATCTGGCCTGCGGCCTTGATCCGGAAAAATGTACGATTTTCCTGCAGTCAGATGTCCTTGAACACGCTCAGCTCGGTTGGCTGATGACCTGCATGACCTACATGGGTGAACTGGGAAGAATGACCCAGTACAAGGAAAAGACCAAGGGTGCCAAGGATGAAAGCATCAGTGCCGGTCTGTTTGTCTACCCTTCCCTGATGGCTGCTGACATTCTCCTTTATGACGCCGACTATGTTCCGGTTGGCGAAGACCAGAAGCAGCATGTTGAGATCACCCGTGACCTCGCTCAGAGATTCAATAACCGCTATTCGGAAACCTTTACCCTTCCGGAACCGCTGATTCCTCAGGTTGGTGCCAGGATCATGTCCCTTACCGATCCGACCAAGAAGATGAGCAAGTCAGAAGAATCCAATAAGGGATGTATCTATCTGACTGATGATCCGGCAGTTGCCAGAAAGAAGATCATGGGCGCCGTAACTGATAACTATGCTCATGTCAACTATGACAAGGAAAATCAGCCCGGTGTCAGCAACCTTCTGGAGATCCTGTCTTCCCTGACCGGTGAGGCGATCGACAGCATCGTTGCCCGATATGAAGGCAAGGGCTACGGCGATTTCAAGAAGGAAGTCGGCGATGCCGTAGCTAATGAGCTCACCATGATCCAGAATCGCTATAACGACATTCTCAAGAGCGGAATGATTGAGACGGTCCTGAAGGAAGGCGCCGAAAAGGCCCATCGCATTGCCTTCAGGAAGCTCAAGAAAGTCCAGAAGAAGATGGGAATTGACATTTTCTAAAAAGCATAAGCAGCCATTCCGGCTGCTTTCCTTCCACATTACAATTAAACAGAATTGATGATTACTTAATCTTGAAAAACATTTAATTTATTCCTATTATGATAGTGGTGGTGATTAAACATGAAGGAAATTGAAAAGAAGACGATCGGCAGCATGCCTGATGACTATACCATCCAGACGGTAGCTGAAGCCATGAAACAGCTGGGAGATGCCAGCAGACTCCGCATATTCTGGCTTTTGTGTCACTTCGAAGAGTGTGTCAGCGGAATAGCGGAGATCACAGGCATGACCTCCCCGGCTGTCAGCCATCATCTCCGGCTTCTGAAGTCGTCCGGTCTGATAGTAAGTAAAAGAAGCGGCAAGGAAATGTACTATAAGGCGGCTGACAATGAACTGGTGGATTTTCTCCATCATGCCATTGAAAAGGTTGCCAACATCACCTGTCCTCAATGATGAGTATAAGGTTCTCCTAAAGCAGAGAGCCTTTTTTTCGGCCTTTTCCAGCAGTGTGCCCGTAGAATCCTCGACCTTGTGACAGTCCACCACGTGGGTGGAATAGTTCCTGCTCTCTGCTTTAGGAGAGCCGGCCTTTTGAACTTCCCGCCTGCCCCGACGGTAGTGTTTCATATCTGCAGGATCGGAGTCCTTCCCTCAGAATGTTTCTGGCAGCGTTAACATCTCTGTCATGTTTCATTCCGCATTGGGGACAGACCCATTCCCTGTAGTCAAGATTTTTGATCAGCCGGTTGCGGTAGCCGCAGCGGCTGCAGAGCTGGGAACTGGGGAAATACCGGTTGACCTTAATTACCTTCCGGCCATACCAGTTCGCCTTGTATTCCAGCATGCTGATGAAGTGATACCAGGAAGCATCCGCCAGGGCATAGGCGACATTGCGTTTCTGCTTAAGAACCCCGATCGGCAGATCTTCAACGCAGATGACATCATAGTTTCTGATCAGATAGGTGGAAAGCTTCTGTTCGAAGTCCCTTCGGCTGTCTGCTACCCTTTCTTCAACGTCAGCGGCTTTGATCCGCTGCTTCTGGTAATTCCGGCATTCGGTCAGCGGCCGTCGGTAAACAGCGGTCCGGATCAGCTTGCCGTCTTTACTGGTTTCTTCATAGTGATCGATGTTATTATTCTCCAACTGCGAAAGCCGTCTTCGTTCCCGGCTCAGTTTCTTTCGCAGAACCCGGCCATAACAGGGATTGCGAAACTTGCGGCCATCGGACATGACGACCAGATCCTTAAGTCCCAGATCCAGTCCGATCGCCTTCCCGGTCGGCTCCAGCGGAGTTGCCGTGGCATAACAGGTCAGCGACAGATAGAATTTTCCATCCGGTCGGCCGGTTACGATTATCTCGGCCAGCCTCCCTTCCCGTTGCCGGGAATTGACATATTTCATCTTTCCAATGATTGGCAGACTGATATGGTCGTTATCCAGGCTGACCAGGAATTTCTCATAGTTCTTTCCATAATGCAGCGAGCAGGCGTAGCCCGGTGTTTTTTCCCGGATGACAGCCTTTCGGTTTCTGGACGCTTTCTGAAAGATTTTTTCCAGTTCGTAGTACTGATTCTGGAGCAGACCGTAGTCGATGTTTCTGTTCTCGAATTTCTGTCTGTAGATCAGCTGAAGCTGCCTGGTAAAGTAATGAAATGACAGTCCCAGGCCTGCTGTCTCTCTTGATCTCTGCCATTCCTTAAGAAAATGGTTATATACCCTTCTTGCGGCCTCGGCATTTTCTCTTATAATCTGTGTCTGTTCTTTGTTAGGCAATAGCCTGTATCTGAATGTTTTAGTGATCATGTTTCCTTTCCTCTGCTTACTAATAGAAGCAGGGAAAAAGGTTCCCTAAAAAAAACTCCGTTTCCGGAGTTTTTTTCATACATTTTTAACATTCAGGGCTCTTACGGCATTAAGGACGGCGATCACCATGACTCCGACATCAGCAAAGATGGCCCACCACATGTTGGCATAGCCGATGGCACTGAACAGCAGACACAGCAGCTTGACGCCGATGGCGAAATAGATGTTCTCGTAGACGATTCGTAAGCTCTTTCTGGCTATTCTGATGGCCTTGGCAATGCTCTGCGGATTGTCATCCATCAGGACGATATCGGCCGCCTCGATGGCTGCATCGCTTCCCAGAGCCCCCATGGCGATGCCAATGTCAGCTCGGGCCAGAACGGGAGCATCATTGATGCCGTCACCGACAAAGGCGATGACATCGGCGGCATTCTTCTTCTGGGTAAGTTTTTTCTCAACGATTTCCACCTTGTCAGCCGGCAGCAGTTCTGAATGGACTTCCTTGATTCCGATCTCTCCGGCGATGTGTTCGGCGATCTCCTTCTTGTCACCTGTCAGCATGACCTTATCGGTAATGCCGGCTTCGGTCAGCTGCTTCATGGCGTCAGCCGTGGTTTCCTTGATGACATCGGCAATGACGATGTGACCGACGTATTGACCGTCAATGGCAGCGTGAACGATGGTACCTACCTTGGTACAGGGTTCAAGGGCAATCCCGTTTTCTCTCATGAGCTTTTCGTTGCCGACCAGAACCGTTTTATTGTTGATGACGGCCTTTACACCGCGCCCGGAGATCTCTTCACTGCTGTCGATCTGGCAGTCATCGTGTTCTTCGCCATAGGCTTTCTTGAGGCTGATGGCGATCGGATGGTTGGAATATCTTTCCGCATGAGCTACGTAGTGCAGCAGTTCTCTTTCTTCAATCCCTTCAGGATGGATGGATACCACTTCAAAGACGCCTTTGGTCAGGGTGCCCGTCTTGTCAAACATGACGGTTTTGGTCTTACTGAGGGCTTCCAGATAGTTGGAGCCCTTGACCAGAACACCGGCATTGCTGGCTCCGCCGATACCGGCGAAGAAGGTTAAGGGAATGCTGATGACCAAGGCACAGGGGCAGCTGATTACTAAGAATGTCAGAGCCCGGTAGATCCAGGTTGACCACAGTGGATCGCGGCCGGAAATCATTAGAAACAGCGGTGGCAGAAAAGCCAGAGCAATGGCGCTGTATACAACAGCCGGAGTATAAACGCGGGCGAAGCGGGAGATGAAGTTCTCCTGGTTGGATTTTCTGGAGGTGGCATTTTCCACCAGATCCAGGATCTTGGAGACGGTCGACTCTCCGAATTCCCTGGTCGTTTCTATTCTTAACAGGCCGGAATTGTTTATGCAGCCGGAGATCACATCATCCCCAGGTCCTACCTGACGGTAGACGCTTTCACCGGTCAGGGCACTGGTATCCAGGAAGGAAGTACCTTCAATGACCCTGCCGTCGATTGGGATCTTTTCGCCCGGCTGGACGACGATGATGGTGCCGATCTCGACATCATCGGGATCGACCTGTTCCAGGCCGTCCTCCCCTTCGATGTTGGCATAGTCCGGTCGGATGTCCATCAGTTCATTGATGTTCTTGCGGCTCTTGCCGACGGCATAGCTCTGGAACCATTCACCGATCTGATAGAACAGCATGACCGCTACAGCTTCCACATAGTCGCCGGTACTGGTAAGGCCCAACACGATGGCACCGATGGTCGCAAAGGCCATCAGAAAACACTCATCAAACGGCTGTCTGTTCTTAAGTCCCTTTAATGCTTTCAATAATATGTCATACCCTACGATCAGGTAAGGTATCATGTATAATACAAACCTTGTAATTCTCTGGGATGGGATGAATCGCAGAACTATCAGAAGTGCGGCTGCTGCCAGGATCCGCAGCAGGTTGTTCTTCTGTTTTTTGGTCATGTTATCTGACCTTTTACTTCAGGAAGATCTCACAGTCAGATTCCACCTTCTTGCAGTTTTCTCTGACTGTCTTCATGACTTCCTTATGATCGGCTCCCTCTTCAAATTCCACATTCATCTTCAAGGTCATGAAATTGACAACACAGTCTTTGACACCCGGGGTGTTCTTGGCTGCCACTTCCATTTTGTTCGCACAGTTTGCACAGTCTACATCAATCTTGTAAGTCTTTTTCATAGTTGATCCTCCGTAAACGATTAAACAATTGTTTAATCATCTATAGTATAATCCCCTGACTGAAGACTGTCAACCAAAGACCTGAAAAAAAGATCATTCTCTTTGGAAAATGATCTGTCTTTCTGTCTACAATACCTTTTCTTCAACTGTCGGCCTGTCCGCGCTGATGAGCAGTTCCTGTACATGCTGACGGAAGGTCTTTCTGGTCAGCGGCAAAATGAACTCCATAGTCTCCCGGTTACCGGCGATCTTTTCCAGCAGAATGGCATCTACCGTTGCCTGCAGTTCAGGACTGCCGCCCTTATAGAGTTCATCCAGCAGTTTCATGAAGTTTCTGGCGAATTCTTCATCACTGGCGAAGTCATAGTAAAGACCGGTTCTGACCTTTTCCAGCAGCGTTAAAGCTGTCTGGGGATTTTCATTCAGTACCTGTTCTATGTAAACCGGCATCAGTTCCGGAAACAGTTTCAGTATTTTCTTAGCAGCTTGCTTGTCATTCATCTGCCCTTCTCCTTTCATTCTGATTCAATGATGCTGATGGCTACCTTGATGCCATCAACGGCAGCCGAGGTAATGCCGCCGGCATATCCGGCCCCTTCCCCGCAGGGATAGATTCCCGGGATGCTGGCCTGCATTCTTTCATCCCTGATGATGGTTACCGGGGATGAGGTTCTCGTCTCCAGACCGGTTAAAACGGCGTCAGGATCATCAAATCCTCTGATCTTTCCGCCGAAATAGCTTATGCCCTTCTTCAGGGTTGCGGATACATAGTCCGGCAGGATCTCATTGAGGTTGCTCAGACGGTATCCCGGTTTATATGAGGGAATTACCTTTCCCAATTCCGTGCTTGGACGGTTTTCCTTAAAGTCCTCATAGCGCTGAACGGGAGCATGGCCATTCTGGCCGCCCAGCTGCCAGGCTCTTCTTTCCAGTTCCTTCTGGAAGTAAATGCCTTCCAGGGGGCTGTCTCCGGCCAGATCATCAGCTGTAACGTTCACCAGCAAAGCGGCATTGGCATTGCGGCCATCTCGGGCAAAGTTGCTCATGCCGTTGGTTACGATGCCGTCCGGATCACTGCTGCTTGCTATGACTTCGCCGCCCGGGCACATGCAGAAACTGTAACAGGCCCTTCCGGTCTCCTGATCGTGATAGGACAGTTTGTACTCAGCTGCCGGCAGTTTAAGCCTGGTGTATTCACCATACTGAGCTCTGTTGATGTCTTCCTGCAGGTGCTCGATTCTGACTCCGACGGAGAAATCCTTTCTCTTCATGGCAATTCTGTTGCGGTACAGCATCTCGAAGGTGTCACGGGCACTGTGGCCGATGGCCAGTACCACACAGTCAGTCTCCATCACTGTTTCTCCAAGGTCAAGTTTGAGAAGGTCTCCTTCCCTGCTGATGTTGGCAAGTCTGGTGTCAAACAGATAGGTGCCGCCCTGATCCTCGATGTGCTTTCGGATGTTAACCAGGATCTTCTGAAGGTTATCGGTGCCGATGTGCGGGTGGGCCAGATAGGTAACCTCTTCCGGGGCTCCAAACTCATGGAAGGTCTTAAGGACCTTGGAGATATGCGGAGAGTTAATGCCGGTAGTGAGCTTGCCGTCACTGAAAGTTCCGGCTCCCCCTTCTCCGAACTGGACATTGCAGGCGGGATTGAGAATGCCTGTCTGACGGTATTCTTCGACATATTTGCGGCGGGCTTCCACATTGCTGCCGCGCTCAATGATGATCGGCTTATATCCATATTCAATTAGGGTCAGAGCACAGAACAGGCCGGCCGGACCGGCGCCGACGATGACGGGACGGTATCTGGAGATTCTTCTCTTATTGATAAACAGTTCCGGCTGCGGAAGGCTTTTCCTGATGGATGGATATTTCTCCTCGTCAGTCACCTCAACATCAAAGGCGTACAGGTAATGCACGTTTTTCTTATCTCTGGCATCGATTGATTTTTTTGCGATGCAGCTATTAACAACATCCGATGGTCTGATACGGTATTTTTTTAACGCTTTTTTCAGTATCTCTTCATCAGACATGTTTTCAAATACTTTGATGTTTTCCAGTCTGAGCATAGACTTATGATAGCATAATCCCCTCTCCATTTACAGATTTCCGTTTGTATATGCTCGGCAAATAAAGTAAAATAATCGTGAATAGTGGAGGTAGCCGCTTTTATGATACGTGACATCATTATGTTTATAAGTGCTTTTTCGGGAATAGGAGCCATGGCTTATCTGAGAATAAAGTATACCCAGAGGACCGCCAATCATCCCGAGCAGCCGACCGAATATTCTAAGGAAGAACTGAAGATCCGGAAGATTGCCTTCATACTGATAGGTATCGGCATAGCTCTGGCCTGCATACCGGCAAAATATATCTATAAGTAAGGCTTCGGCCTTTTTTTGATGTCTATCAAACCTCGTCTGATTGTTTACACTTTTAGTTAATAGCTATATACTATAAGTGAATACGGGGGGTAAAACAATGAATACCGATCAACTGAAATACTTTGTGGCCTTATCAGAGTCCCGGAGTTTTAACAAAGCCGCCTCTAAATTTGAGATGACCACCAGCAATCTCAAGAGGCGCTTTGACCTCTTAGAAGATGAGCTGAACGTCAAATTGTTCAACAGATCAAATCAGGGCCTCACCCTCACACCTGAGGGTGAGATCATGCTTGAAAAAGCAAAGAACGTATTGGCTCTTATTGATGACATGCTTCTAACCTATAAGGAATCAAATGAATTCATACTTGGATGTGACAGTTTTTATGTTCCTGATTTAGTTGAAGACTACTTTGAGGATTTCTGCAGAGAAAAAGGATTCACCCCAAAACTGTTCGCTGAATACCGTTATACCGAAATGCAGAAAAGACTTCTGCATGGTGACATGGAAGCATTTATTGCTTTGGAGGAAGAGCTTCCAGAGGGAATTCATTTCAAAAAAATCAGAGCAGATAAGTGCTTTGTTGTATCTGCGCCTGATATGTTCAATTCAAACACAATAACTATTGGCGATTTAAATAATAGGACTATTTTCCTTGATGATAAAAAACTGCTGAAACATAAGGTGCTGTTTGATCTCTTTTCTGAAAATGGTGTCAGCTGCAATATAATAGAAGG
This sequence comes from Erysipelotrichaceae bacterium, assembly GCA_017445225.1. Lineage (GTDB taxonomy): Bacteria > Bacillota_I > Bacilli_A > Erysipelotrichales > Erysipelotrichaceae > RUG521. The sequence continues at coordinate 121,406 of JAFSUN010000011.1, forward strand.
AGCTCCCCAGGCAGAAGCAATGCGTGCAGTCAGAAATGGAGAAGGCCTCATTATCGTTCAGGAGTCATTTATCCGTTATTTTTCCAGAGACCTTCAGTTTGCAGAAATAAAGGGGTATACTGTGAACTCCGGTTTGTATTACAAGACGCTTACCGGAAAACTACTGGATTTTATAGATTTCATAAAGAAAGGAATAGAATAATACCCTAATACTCCTCCTAGATAGACAACAAACCTGTAAATGCATTAAGTGTCATTTACGGGTTTTGTTTACTTTTGGTACATAGCTATACATTGAAAGAGCATACGCTTCTATGAAAAGGCTATATCTTATTTGAGTATTCTTCCAACATGTAATTGTGGATATGTTAATAGTGTAAGCATTCGAATGTATTCAGAAAGAATCATCTTTCCAGAGGGAAACAGGCAAAACAGAAAACGAAATAAATGCATTATTATCAGACACTATTTAACTTATCGTTATATGAAGTATTATCTATCAGACAAGAAAGGAAAAAATGAAAAAAATACTAATAATCTTTTTATCAGCACTATTGTTGTGTTTCAACACTGAAACATACGCCTTCGCTAAGTCAGAAGCCAACCGTTATGGAAACAGAAATAGTTATTCTAACTGCCTTGCAGCAAACAAAGATATGTTTGTGATTCATTACAACAGATCACTTGAAAGCATTAACATAGTTAACTTTGATATAGATTGTAAAAGTCAAAAACTAAATGTGCAAATTGACATTGAAGGGACAGTATTCAATGGCAGTCTGGAAAGCGATTCAATTGAAGACTTCTCCAGGGGTACTTATCCATTCGATGGTTATTTACACTCAGAAACGAAAACATACAGGGTATCTGCCGATTTGGTTTTAGCGGCTAATGACGAAAAACTCCTTACACTGACGGTCTACGACGAGAAAGAGAACTACGACATTCTGGTATTTGGTGAGTATACCGATTCTGTAAAAAGCGAAATAGATGCCTTCCGAGAGAAGCTTTTTACATTTGAAGACAGTAAAGATGGATATGATTTACCATCCAGAGACAGTTCTACTGTCTTCAAAGGACAAATCAATGTCTGGATGGGGACTCAGATCGTAGGTCATCTGTACCTTTTTCATGCTAACCAGATGACCAGCACAAATACTGTATTAATGAAAGCCAATACAACTCAAGCCAATGCTCGCACTTATATCACCAACAATCTGGGTAATAGTTATGAAATTATCGATGTTACGGCAGATCAGCTGACAGTTTTAGGAAGGTCAAACAACGGTGATGTTGTTCTTATCACAAATGCATACACCCCTCAAAGCAGTCAGACAAATGCCACATTCAGTGTTCCCTATCTGACTCCAACAGGACAATTAGCTTTTTTCAGTACTACATTTGTAACATCATCAATCACAACGACCCTTTCAAAATATGATGGAGCTACAATAAATAATTCTGTTAAATGGGTGATTTACAATGGAAATGGATGGTATAACGGCAAACTTGATGGTGATGAACATTCTACCAAAGGTTATCCGTTCGAAATGACCTTCCATTATCAGGGCTCTGCGACAACAAATCAGACAAGATTCTTCTACTTTACAATGAAACTTCGGTATTATTATTCCTATGAATACTGTGGTGTAGTTAATAATGCTCACTTTACAACATCTACCTACAGCAAGCAGACCTCTTATACATATATACCGTGATAGTTTCAAATCATTATTTTCAAAAATAACAAACACATGTACTCAAAATGAGAATACCCAGAAGCAACTGTAATAGAGTATAATGCTCTTAGGTGATACTATTCATCCATTGCTTAGGGAGGGGTACGAATGAAAAAGAAATATCTAATTATATTAGCTGTTGTAATCATACTGGGAACAGTCATAGTACTTTTCAATAATGAAAAGAAAAAAGAAGACACCGTGTTTAAGTCATCTCTGATTCCGACAACGTGCTATCTGACAGTCGAATCCGTGGATGGGAGGAAAGGTTTATCAAAAGATCTGGGGCCTTATAGTTCCCTTATCACGACGGAAATCAGCATGGACAGTAATAATCATGCATCAAGAGTATTTCCAGAAAGTACGCTTGATAACAGTTTCCCTGGAAAGGCGATAAAGAAGCTGGTTCATACCGTTGTTTCTGATCCGGGACCATGGAAATATAAGCTGATCTTCAGCAAGTTACAGTCAGGCAAGCCCTCTGAAGCGGATATCCAGATGGTTTGTTACGATGGAGGATTATTCAGTTTAAGCACCGTAATTCATGATGAAAAAGGTCAGGCAAGGACAGTTGAAGAGTATTACATGTCAAAGTCGGGGAACACGTTGGCAGATTATGCTGAAGAGTGTCTGAAGCAATTTGGAAAGCAATGATAATTGGGAGGATTACTGATAATGCGGAAGTGTTTGAGATGCGGAACAGAAATGGTTGAAGGTGGTCAGATTACCATCAGCGGAACCAGAGGTGGCTCTATGGTCTACAACAAATCCAAACAGCCCAGGTTGCCCTTTGGAGGAAGTCAGCCCTATGTTGCGGTATGTCCGAAGTGCGGAGAGATCTCTCTGTATCTGATCAATCCTGAAAAACTGTTTGAGGAAGAAAAGAAATAAGACCAACGTAAAACAGTGGCTGAACCACTGTTTTTATGTGCTGTCATCCTTTATAGTCTTCCAGGTAATCGATTGCTTCTCTGAGCATTTCCTTAGTTACCTTGTATGGTACGTGATAGAGTTCGGGATTGATTACCGTTGCGTCCAGCACATCATCCAGAGGATCATCCATGGTGAGGTCAAGATCCTTCAGGCATACCGGCAAGCCGACAGACTTATTGAATTCGTAAGTCTGTTTGAGCTTGTCCCACTGCTTGTCGACGATCAGCTGAATGAGAGTACCGTATGATACGATCTCACCGTGGAGGTGCTTTCTTTCCATCCATTCCCTCACCGTTAAACCATAATACAGTGCATGAGCTACGGCACTGTTGTAATCGGGATTTACGGCCAGGGATACTGATCCGGTAGCGACGATGATGCTGAGGATGATTTCCTCCACATCCTCACTGTATTCACCCTTGATGATGCTGTTGTAGGCTGCTGCCCCCTTTTCAATCATCGGGTAATAGCATAATGATGAAATGGTCCGGCCATATTCACTGGCAAAGTCCAGTACATCGTTTTTGGCTGAGAATACGCACTCGATGTGCTTGGCCATCGTATCACCCATGCCGGCCCAGAAATACTGCCTGGGAGCCCGGAAAATGATCTCAGTGTCAATGAAGCAGTGGACGGGCGGTTCTTTCAGACGGAACACTTCCTTAAAGGAGCCGTCATTGTTGTGGATGATGCTGATCTTGGTGACGGAAGCGCAGGTTGAGGCTATCGTTGCCACAGTGAATACCGGTTTCTTCAGCTGGTCCCCTGCTGTCTTGACAACGTCCAGGCACTTGCCGCCGCCGATGCCGATCAGAACATCGGCCTGTCTTACGGTTTCATCGGCTACCAGCTTATTGATGTTGTCCCAGCTGGCCTCCTTGCCATACATGATCATTCCGCTGATGTCAAAGCCTTTCAGGGCCGCCAGGACCTTGTCCCCGGCGGCTTTCCAGGCCTTTTCGCCATAAATCAGAACCACTCTTTTCCCATACGGTTCGATGATGGGTTTCATCGAATCAAGTGCATCCTTACCTATCGTATATCTCGGCAGAAATAACTGCTGCATGTTTCTCACCCTTTCCAAAAAGATGCCCGAAGGCATCTGAAATTAAGCAACTAAGCTTTCTACGTATTCTCTTAAGCTGTCGTCCTGGCAACCGGCACGGAAGCATTCCAGGAAACGAGGAGTAAGAGACTTTCTTACCAGATCCTGATCCAGGCTCTTCAAGGCCTCCAGAACCGGCTTGGCAATCTGTTCCTTGACTGTGAACAGCATGGCAGCGTTTCTGTTCTGGGATTCCTTGCGTTCAGCCGGATAGCCCATTCCCTTTGGTGAACCGAAGGCCGTCTGGAAGACAATCTTCAGGTTGACATCAGCACCCCAGCCGAAGCCCTTGGCATATGGCAGTGCCAGAGCGTTGCCGTTGTTGATCTGTAAGAACAGGTAGGCATCTGACGGGTCGATGCAGTATCCGCAGACGACACCAGGCATCATATTGCAGGCCATTAAGGCTCCCTGGCCGGTACCGCAGCCGGTTACGACGAAGTCAACAGCCTTGGAATTGAGCAGTAAAGCGGCCTGAACGCCTATATTCAAATATGTTAAATAGCCTGGTTCACCCAGCTGCAGAGGAGCTTCTTCGGTATTCATGCCGGTATTATATACGGTATGACCCATTGGTTCAACGACGCCCTTTAAGCAGTCGAGTACGATTGAATTCTTTGCGGACTGTGAGAATTCATTTATTAAAGCGATTTTCATATTAATTGTCTCCTTTTCATTAAAGCAACAGGGTGGAAGAAGTCTTCCACCCTGCTTTCTTTTTTACTCCTTACTGCCGTTGTCAGCAGCTTCGAAAGTATAACGATCGTTGGATCCGATGAGCAGAATGTAGTCTTTGACAAACTTCTTAATAGCTGCTTCCGCAACCATCATGATGTTCAGATAATCTGTGTTCGGTTCGGCTTCCCACTTGGCCTTCATGGCTTTTTCAGCGGCGTGGAAGGCATCCGTGCACACATTGATCTTGTTGATTCCGCCGGCTACGGCCTTGCGGATGTTCTCTTCGCCTGAGCCTGATCCGCCGTGTAATACTAACGGCATCTTCAGGGCAGCCTTGAGTTCTGCTAATCTTTCGAAATCCAATACCGGAACATAGCCGGCCGGATATTTTCCATGGGCTGTTCCGATGGCTACGGCCAGAGCATCAACACCGGTCTGCTTGACAAAGTCAACGGCCTGCTCGACATTGGTATACATGTCGGAAGTTCTGCCGTCACCGTCAGCTGCCTGACCTACATGTCCGAGTTCAGCTTCGCAGCTGATACCGCTGGCATGAGCCAGATCGGCAACGATGCGGGAACGCTTGACGTTTTCCTCATATGGTAATGAGGAAGCGTCGATCATGACGTTTGTAAAGCCTCTCTGAATCGCATCAACAGCGGCTTGCAGAGACGGACCGTGGTCGAGATTCAGGCATACAGGAACTGAAGCCTTTTCTGCCATGGCTCTGATCATCGGCACCATCTGATCAGGATGGGCCAGTTTTGACATCTGTCCAACACCAAACTGCACAATGATTGGTGAGTGAAGTTCTTCGGCTGCCTCAATGACAGCTCTTGCCATCTCCATGTTAACGCTGTTGACAGCCATGACTGCATAGCCGTCTCTGTTGGCGTTATCCAAGATGTACTTCATGTTTACATACATAGCTAAATAATATCCTCTCTATATGAAGAAATAATGAACTAGAAGTCGATGTCGAGATCTACTACTTCTTCTTCTTTTACTTCTTCTTTTGATGGTTCTCTCTTCAGTACAGCGTATAATACACCGGTGATTACTGAACCGATTGCGCAGCACAGTACCCATAATAATGGCTTATTTGACATAGGCATTACTAAGATACCACCGTGTGATGCAGGAGTACCAACACCGAAGGCCATGGCTAAGCCGGAGGCGACAGCGGAACCAACCATACATGATCCAACAACTCTGATCGGATCTTCAGCAACGAACGGTAAGACACCTTCAGTGATGAAGCATAAGCCCATCGGTAAGCAGGTGTAAGCAGCGTTCTTCTGCTGTTCAGTGAACTTCTTCGGAGCAATGATAGCAGCTAAGCCCATGCCGATAGCCGGAGTCATACCACCGATGATCTTGGCTGTTTCAGCAGCAGCACCGATGCCATCGATTTCCGGATGGTCAGCATACAGAGCATTGGCGGCCATTGAAGCGGTCTTGTTGATAGGACCACCCATGTCGAAGCCCATGCAGGCACCGATAACAGCACCAACAACGAATAATGAACCGGTTGATAAGCTTTCGATCCACTTCTGGAAGGCGATCATCAGCAGTGATAATGGCTTCATTAATACGCCGAAGAATAAGAAGGTAGCGAACATGGTTCCTAATACCGGAATGATCAGTACTGGCATTAAGCCCTGTAAAGCCTTTGGCAGCTTCCAGCTCTTTACCCAGTTGACGAAATATCCAACAACGAAGCCCATTAACATGGCGCCTACGAAACCGGTCTTGGTCGGGCCGCCGGCGAAGTAACCGATGGCGAAGCCAGGAACGATACCAGGTCTGTCAGAAATGGAGAAGGCGATACCGGCGCATAAGAATGCATATGCCCAGTTGAAGCCATTGCTGTTCATTTCACCCAGCATGTGGAAATAGTCGCTGATCTTTAAGATTGAATAACCTGAGTAGTTTAAGCCCTTAATTGTCGGTTCTGACAGCGGAACACCGTCCCACTTGTACATCTTCTGGAAAGCGCCTAAGATACCGGCCATAACAACCATTGGGATCAAGAATGAGATACCTGTTAATACATGTTTTCTCAAATCCTTAAATTTCATTTTGAATTCTCCTTTTTTTTTCTTATTTTTGAGCTAATTTCTTTTCGATCGTTGCAATCAAGCTCTTTGGCTGCTTTAAGGCAACACTGATTGGAACATCAACGATCCTCTTGCCTGCAAAACGTTCCTGATCACGGATGGCGATGTCGTGTGCATAGATGACAACATCAGCCGCCTGGGCTTCTTCAGGAGTGATTCTGTTCTGAACACCCACCGTTCCCTGGGTTTCAACCTTACACCAATGTCCTGCTTCTTCAGCAGCAGTCTGAATCTTTTCAGCAACGATGTAAGTGTGAGCAATACCAGCAGTGCAAGCAGTTACAGCTACAATCTTCATATAGATAGTCTCCTTTCGTTTTAGCTACATACCTATTCTAACACAACCGACGAACCGTAAAAGATTATTTTGATAAAGTTCAAAAGAATTTTCACAGATAATCGAAGTGTTTGAGGACTTATTGATATGGTTTTGATCACTTATTGATGATTTTCTAGAAATCAATGTCGAGATCGACGATTTCCTCTGTATCTTTCAGCTCAGTTCCTTCGAGTTCAGACTCATCACAGAGGATCAGATCGATCACTTCCTGCTTGGTTGTGGCATCAGCCAGTCGGGCTACGCGGGCGTCATTGCCCAGCTTGCCGGCCAGCTCGCTTAACAGCATCATGTGATTGGTGGCGAATTCGGCATCAGCACTGACGCAGAACAGGAATATCAGTCTGGTATCCTGCCAGCCATCCTCGGTCATTCCGGTCTCCCATTTTACCGGGTTAAGGGTTCTTCCAATGCAGATTCCGATCTTCTGAACGCTTTCACTCTTACCATGGGGAATGGAAATGTGGCTTCCCATGCCGGTCGGGCCTTCCGCCTCGCGGACGTAGATGTCGGATACGAACTGATCAACATCGTTGATATAGCCATTGTCGTAAAGATCTCTGGCCATGTAACGCAGTACTTCATCCTTGGTATTTCCCTTTACTTCCAGGTCAATAATGTCAGGATTCAGAATATCAATTAATGGCATAGTGTTCTCCTTTCCTTTAGCGAACCACGCTATTATTAAGCTCTTTTTTCTGACCATTTTCTCGAGATTTCAGGTTTTCTTGAAAATGACCATAAATTTATCAAATTTATCATAACATAATCATTTTATCATTGACTTTGGTTTTGTCAAGACGTATGATAATAATGTGATCAGAAAATGACCTTGATCTGATTACTGTCAAATATCCTCATGTATCTTTCCGAAGGCTGCCGGTCAGTGATGACGGCATTGATGTCCGCATAATCCGCAAAGTGGTTGAAGGCGATGACATCAAACTTGGAATGATCAGCGACGATGTACACCTTGGAACTGTGTTCGATGGCATGCTGCTTCATCTGCCCTTCATGCAGATTGGTATTGGTGAAGCTGCGGCTGACGGAAATGCCGACGGTGGAGATGAATGACTTGTTATAGTTATAAGGATAGTAACTTGTATCTACCAGGAAAGTTGCCGAATCCGTCATCAGGGTACCGCCGCTGCAGACACCGGTTATCGTCGGATATTCCAGCAGGGTATTCATGACATCCAGGGAATGAGAAATGACGGTCACGTTCTTCTTATTCTTAAGGAAAGGGATCATACGGTAAGCCGTAGTGCCGGAATCGATGAAGATGACATCGCCATCGGCGACCTGATCGGCAGCCAGCCTGCCGATGTACTCCTTCTCCTTCGAGGAAACATTCTTTCTTTCCATTATCGGTGAAACCACGTTCTTCTGATCGTTGGTGTTGTAGACGACGCCACCGTAAACCTTGGAGACGATCCCCTGCTCTTCCAGAGTCTTGAGATCTCTTCGTAAGGTCTGGATGGAGATGTTGAAAATGCTTAAGAGTTCATCGTTGCTGACAGAGGCATGCTCCTTGATGTACTCCTCCATTTCCTTGATTCTTCCATATTTCATTCTTATCACCTCTAAATTGGATTTATACACTTATTATACTGACTTGTTCAAAAAATTATCAATTAATTGAGTAATTTTTTATAAAAATGTTAAAAAAAGGAGATCTATATGAACAAATTACACGAAACTGTCATCAAATTCCCTCAGACCGAAGTCTGGAACGACTCCTGCTCATGCCGTGAACTGGCCTATGCCATTGAAAATGGCGCTTCCGGAGCCACCACCAACCCGGTCATCGTCGGCAACGTCCTGAAGAATGAACTCCCGGAATGGGAAGACACCATCAGAAAGATCATCGCTGACAATCCGAGCTTCACTGAAGATGAAGTATCCTGGGCAGTCATCAAGGCTCTGGGTTCCAAGGCCGCCGGACTTCTGCTCCCGCAGTATAAGGCTACTCACGGTCAGAAGGGACGCATTTCCTTCCAGACCAACGCCAAGTTCTACCGCAACAGAGACAAGATGGTTGAACAGGCCTGTGAACTGGCAGCTGTCGTGGAAAACAGCCAGATCAAGGCTCCAGCCAGCAAGGCCGGCATTGAAGCCTTTGAAGAACTGACCTACAGAGGAATCTCCATTAACGCTACCGTTTCCTTCACCTGCGCTCAGGCTGTCAAGGTTGCCGAAGCCGTTGAAAGAGGCCTGGCCAGAAGAGAAGCCGAAGGCAAGGATACCAGCTGGATGCACCCGGTCTGCACCATCATGATCGGACGTACCGATGACTATCTCAAGAGCTGGATGAAGGGCCATGATGTCCTGATCTCCTCCGAAGCTCTGGAAATGGCCGGCGTTGCCGTCATGAAGAATGCCTATCGTATTTATAAGGAAAAAGGCTTCCGCACCAAGCTGCTGGTTGCTGCCTTCCGTAATCAGAATCACTTCGAACAGTTCATCGGCGGTGACATCGTTCTCACCATCCCCTATGGCTGGCAGAAGAAGTACAACAATTCTTCAGTAGAGATCAAGGAAAACATGTCTGCTCCTGTTGATCAGAAGATCATCGATGAGCTGATGCAGTATGAAGAATTCCGCAAGTCCTATCTGCCGGATGGCCTGCAGCCGGAAGAATTCGAGCACTACGGCGCCTTCCTGGCTACCATGAACCAGTTCCTGGGCGGCTATGATTCACTTGTTCAGCTGATCAGAAAGTACATGATCGTATAATTGGGGGTAATGAAAAATGGAAAAAAAGAAATACTGCGTAAACGGAATCTGGAAAGAATCCAAGACTGATAAATACATGGAAGTAACCAACTCATCTACCGGTGAAGTCATGGCCTTAGTCCCCTGCTGCACTGCCGATGAAGTTGAAGAAGCCATCGCTTCTGCTGATGAAGCATTCAAGACCTGGTCAAGAATGCCGTTAGGCAGAAGAACTCAGATGATGTTCAACTGGCGTAATGTCCTGATGAACCATCTGGAAGAACTGACCGTTCTCTGTTCCATGGAGTTGGGCAAGAACCTCAACGAAGCCAGAGGCGACGTTCTGAAGGCCATTGAGCCGACGGAATTTGCCTGCGGCATTTCCTACAGTTCTCAGGGTGTTGCTTCCCTGCAGGTAACCAACGGCTTTGATACCGCCAGTTACCGGATGCCGTTAGGCGTCGTAGCCGGCATCTGCCCATTCAACTTCCCGGCCATGATCCCCTGGGGATGGATGGTACCGCTGGCCATCGCTACCGGCAATACCGTGGTCTTAAAGGCCGCCAGCCAGACTCCGTTAACCTCCATGAGGATCCTGGAACTGTTCTATACCGAAGGTAATTTCCCGGCCGGTGTCGTCAACCTGGTTACCACTGACCGTAACAACGCCGAGATCCTGCTGACCGACAGCCGCATCAAGGCCGTCACCTTCGTCGGCACCACCGCTGTTGGCAAGCATGTCTACTCAACCGCTGCCGCTCATGGCAAGCGTGTTCAGGCTCAGACCGAAGCCAAGAACCACTGTCTGGTTCTCGAAGACTGCAATCTCGAAGCCACAGTCAACGCCATCATCAACTCCACCTACGGCTGCTCCGGCATGCGCTGCATGGCCTTACCGGTCGTCGTTGTTCAGAACAGCATCGCCGATAAGCTGGTTGCCATGTTAAAGGAAAAAGCTCAGAAGATGGTCATCGGCTGCTCCTACGATGAAAAGACCCAGCTGGGTGCCGTCGTCAGCCAGAAGCATAAGGAATCCATCTGCCGCTGGATCCAGAAGGGCATCGATGAGGGTGCTACCCTGGTACTTGATGGCCGTGACGTGGTTGTCGAAGGCTATGAAAATGGTTTCTTCGTCGGCCCGACCATCCTGGATAACGTTACTGAAGACATGACCGTCGGTAACAGAGAGATCTTCGGACCGGTCACCTGCATCAAGAGAGTTGAAAACTACGAGGAAGGCATCCGGATCATGAACAACAATCCGTTCGCCAACGGCTCTGCCATCTTCACTCAGAGCGGCTACTATGCCAGAAGATTTGAGATGGATACCGATGGCGGCATGGTCGGCATCAATGTCGGCATCCCGGTACCGAGTGCCTACTTCCCCTTCTCCGGCAATAAGGACTCCTTCTTCGGCGATCAGCACGTCTTAGGTCTGGACGGCGTCCGTTTCTTCACCAGAGCAAAGACCGTTACCAAGCATTGGTACGATGAAGAAGCCGCCAAGAGAAAGATGGATACCTGGGAAGGTACCGTTGAAAGATAGTACATACTGAAGATAAGCGGGTAATTGCCTATTATCAGGCCGTTTGTGGTAAAATGGTTCTGGTAATACGATTACCCGTATGTTTTATAGGAGAGAAATTTACATGCTTACATCGGCCGCGGAAGCCAGCACTTCCAATACACCCCAGTTATTCATTTATGCCATTGTCATATTCTGTACCGCCTTCTTCCTGCTCAGAGCCTGGATGAACTACGGTTCCTATAAGCGGTCGATCCTTCCTTACGTATATGATAATTATCTGATTGACTACTACTGGCATCTGACCGTCCGCCAGAACGTCTCCTCTTCCGGCAAGCTGAAGTCCCTGCTGGGATTTCACCGGATCGTCTACTCCAACATCTCCAACCGCGAAGGCGAAATCGTCAACCGGCTGATGGTCGTCATTCATCCCAAGGGCATCGTCGTGGTATCCCATCTTGATCCCCTGGGCGAACTCCACGGCAGCAATGACGGCAGCTGGTACGTCAAACGCACCAGCAATGAAGGAACGAAGAATTTCAAGATCGACAACCCCGTTACCCACTTAAGGGAATACGATAAGCACATTAAGCCCCTGATCGATAACCGGGATACCGACAAGATCATTGCCATTGCCCCGGCCAGTGACATCTCTCATGTTCACTGTTCCATACCGGTCGTTCATTATGATGAGATCACCGATCTGATCGCCAAATCGGATTGCGGATACGGGCTTAACGAACAGGAGATCGAAGAGATCTATGCCAAGCTGGGCGGTAAGAAATAAACAATTACCCACACCGAACCTGAGGCCTTGAAAAAGGCCTTTTAGTGTCCCTGCCGGGATAAAGGCCTTTAGTTCTTGATGTTTTCTGATGCCTGACGAAACTATTTCAGTTTTGCCAGATGGTCATTGATTATGTTGGTATCATCCGTTGAGGTGAAGACATGGAGCTGCCAGTCATCGGCAGAATCATAATGTTTCACAAACAGGATCAGAACCTGGTCGCTGCTGATGTACAGATCATACTGATTATACGGATAACGCTGGATCAATTCGGACGGGTGATTCCTGAAATCATAATGTCCGGTTCCCGCCCACATGATGTGCGTAAATCCTTTGCTGTGCAGATATACATACTTATTGTTTTCATTGTAGATCGGATATCTGTCCAGCTGCATCATCCCGTACCAGTAATCTCCGGCAAACAGATTCCTCTTCCCGTATATTGAAAAGAATGGTCCTTCACTGATCCGGTCGTCCAGAACTTCGTAAACCTGAAGCGTTTCATTGAAGGTCTCGGTTATCAGATAATCATGAATTCCTTTACGGTATGGATGACCGCTACAATTAATGTCAGTATCAGGACGATGACCAGTCCAAGTTTTTTCATTGTTATTTACCCCTTATCTGCGATAATTCTTTTTAATTTCCGGATTGTCAACGGCGTCCACAGATGCCTTATGGCCATGAAACCCAGTTTTCTGGCAGTCCTGATGTTGGCATAATTGTCATCGATATAGATCGTTTCTTCCGGTTTCAGTTCATATCGTTCTATCAGCCGTCTGAAGATCTCCGGATCCGGCTTGCCGCGCTTCTCTTCGTAAGAGAAGACGTGACCGTCACATTCATGGAAGAAACTGTAAGAGCTCATGTCATCTTTCATCTTGTGGGAGAGATTGCTGAGAAGATAGACTTTATAGTCCCTTTTCAACTCCTTCATTAAACTGCTCATCTGCTCATTTTCCCGGTTGAAGACCGCATAACTGCCCAGCAAGGCTTCCCGGACGCGGGGTGTGGTTTCCAAGCGGTCGATGACCTCATTGATCCCATAGAACTCCCCCAGATCACAGCGATGCCAGAGATCAGAGGTCATTATTCGGATCAAGTTGATGAGTTCTTTTGGCGTCAGGTGCAGTTTTTCAATAATAGCTTGGCGGTAGTTCCCCGTCACCAGCACTCCCATGATGTCAAAGACGACGTTACGAACCATTGCGTTCCCTGCGGTACTGTTCATTGCCCTTCTTGAACTTGTACTTCTGCAGCATGTCGGGGATAATGTGCCAGATCAGGTAGGCTACCAGGCCGGGCAGGATCGGCACAAATCCCGTTAAGAGGTTGATGACGGCGCCGATGCAGCAGACGCTGACGGTAACGATCATCAAAGTCTGCATCAGGCAGGTAACGGCGATGTCCAGAGCCTTGAGAATGGAGGGTAAAACCCCTTCAGCCAGTTCTTCGGGAATCACGACGAAGACCAGTGATATCTCCATTAACAGGAAGATGGCCAGCACAAAGATGCCGGCCTGCGCCCGGATATCCAGGGTGCTGTTACCGGTACGGTAATAAATAAAGTCCCAGACGATGATGGCGATGGCGGCCAGGTTGATCAGCCAGACCAGCGTTGAGGTCTTGAAGAAGGCCTTAAAGGCCCAGAAATAGCGTCTCAGGGGCTTTTCTTCACCCTCGACCAAGTAGGCCTTGGTAGCGTAATTCACCGCTGAAAAGGCCGCTCCGGCTGTCACGATTGGCAATGAGAACAGCAGGCCGAAAAAGCCAAGCAGGACGATGTTTGTCACTCGTCCTGCCAGTTTTTCCATTATGCCGTTCCTGGTTTCAGGATCGTTATTCATGGCTTATCTGATGATTTCCAGTGATCCCAAAGTCAGCTTGTTGGTTGACGCCTTGTCAAACAGCACGTATCTGTTACCCTCAAAGTTGAACTTGACGGTAGAATCCATCTTGAAGTCAACGCTTCCGAAGGCTACGGCCGCCAAAGTGATGTCATCGACAGCCAGTGACAGGGTGGTTTCCATGCCGCTCGGCAGTGATGAAATGACTACGGCTTCCAGGCCATCGTCGCAGATTTTGACGAATTCCGGTCTGATGCCGAGAACGTATTCGCTCTGTTCCGGAATGTCGATCGGATCATTCGGAGTGAAGCGGCATTCAAACTTCTTGGAATCAAGGATGATCGTATTGCCATCCTTATGTCCGTGGCAATTGACGAAGTTCATGCTCGGATTGCCCATGAAGTCGGCACAGAAGGTATTGGCCGGTTCGCCATAGAGTTCCAGCGGCGGGCAGTACTGCTGTAAGACACCCAGCTTGATCAGCGCGACCTTGGTTGACAGGGTCATGGCTTCGGACTGGTCGTGGGTAACGTAGACAAAGGTTGATCCGGTTGTTAAGTGCAGTCTCTTCAGCTCAGCTCTCATGTCATTTCTTAACTTAGCATCGAGGTTGCTCAGAGGCTCGTCCATCAGTAAGATCTTCGGATTGGGAGCCAGAGTACGGGCAATGGCTACACGCTGCTGCTGGCCGCCGGAGAGTTCAGCCGGATAACGGTCCTTGTATTCTTCGATCCTCATGGTCCGGCAGATCTCATCGACACGCTGTTCGATCTTATCCTTGGGTCATTTCATGTTTTCCAGACCGAATGAGATGTTCCTTCTGACCGTCATGTGCGGCCACAAGGCATAGTTCTGGAACAGGAAGCCGATGTTACGCTTGTCCGGGGACAGGTTGATGCCCTTCTCATCGGAGAAGACGCAGACATCGTCAAAGTATATTTCGCCTTCGGTCGGAGTTTCCAGGCCAGCAATCATTCTCAAGGTTGTTGTCTTTCCACATCCTGAAGGTCCTAATAAGGAAACGAATTCGCCGTCCTTGATCACCATGTTCAGCTTATCGACGGCCAGGGATCCCTTTCCAAACTGTTTGGTTATGTTTTTCAATGTTATTGTTGGCATTATTTTATCCTCCTACACCCTTTTCAATTGAAGCGCCTGTGAGCTTTTCAACTGCGAAGTTGATTATTAATACGACGATGATGATCAGCAGGTTAACCGCATTGGAGAACTGAGTATAACCCTTTTCGTCATAGAAGAACAGTAAGGTAGTAAGTACTCGGTTGTTGGCGGTAACCAGGATTACGAATAGGCTCAGTTCACGCATTGCCGAGATAAATGGCAGCAGATATCCGGATACGATGGTGGCCTTTTCGATTGGAATGATGATCCTGGTCATGCGCTTGACCCAAGGCACGCCCATGATGATGCCGGCTTCCTCAATTTCCGGAGACAGCTGCATCATGGAGTTAACGCCGCTTCGCGAAGCCATCGGCAGGTATTTGACCGTACCTATCAGCGCCAGGATGGCAAACGAACCGTAAAGTGAAGGAATAATGCCTCTTCTGGTTGAGAACATTGACAGATAGATGGCCGCAAATGCCATGGACGGAATCAGGTAAGGGATGAAGGTGAGGTTTTCAACCGTTTTAGAGATGAAGCTTCCCCTTCTCCTTACGATGCTGTAACCGGCCAGGAAACCGAGTGTACCGGCACCGACGGCACAGGTGAAGGCCAGTTTCAGAGAGTTGCCCAATGTCCGATAGACTTCGGGATTTCTCAGAATGCCCGGCTCGCTCTGCCAGGTGTCGTGACCCTGAGCCTGGCCAATCCAGAAGCTCAGGGTCAGGTTGCTGAAGTTATAGTCACCGGTAAAGGCCAGCAGTGATTCCAGGGCGAAGGTTACCAGCGGGATGACCGACATGGTCATGACCACGAAGAATGCCAGGCAGGAAATCGGTGTTCTCCAGAATCCCAGATGGAAGATGGAGATGTTGGCACTCTTGCCGGTTACCGTCGCATAGGACTTGCGGTTGCCGATCAGGAATTGGTTGATTGTCATGATGATGACGCTGAGAACGATCATTATCATGGCCAGTATGTAGCCGACACCCGGATTGGTTCCGTTGATCGAGGCATACAGTTCCGTGGTCAGCACGTAATAGCGAACCGGCAAGCCCAGAAACTGCGGGGTAGCGAAGGAAGCCATGGCTCCGGAGAATACCAGGATGATGGTACTGAGTACCGCCGGCATGACGATCGGGATCGTGATGCGGGTGAACATTCTTAATCTCTTGGTCTTCAGAATGATGGCTGCTTCTTCCAGGTTGGCATCCATGTTATGGAGAATGCCGCCGATCAGGATATAGGCAAACGGGGCATAGTGCATGCCGGTTACGATGATGATCGGGAATTCGCCATAGGCAAACCAGGTCGGAACGGCTATTCCGGTCAGGGAATAGAAGATGCCGTTTGAACCGGTTACATCAATGTTCTTAAAGAAGTTCTTCCAGGCCAGAGCCAGGGTCCAGCTGGGCATGATGTACGGGAAGATGAACAGCTTGGTCATCAGGCCCTTCCATCTCATGTCGCTTCTGGAAACCAGCCAGGCAAATGATCCGCCGATGAGGATGGCAACCACACAGGCCCATGCCGAGGTATAGATGCTGTGCAGGATCGGATGCCAGAGCAGTGAGGTGCTGTATTCACTGGCGAATACGCGCTTCCAGTGATAGGTAGTGAAGGTACCTACCGCCTGCCCTACTCTTGATTTTTCCTGGGAATGCACCAGGAAGGTATCACCGACGATGGAGATCAGAGGAATTACTACCAGAAAGGTCAGAACAACCAGAAAAAGGACCAGGAGCACATTATAGGGCTTGCTCAGAAAAGTCTTGATTCTATTCCAACGTTTCTTCATATGATTTTCCTTTCTACTTAAATCAAAGAGGGAGCGGACACAGACGTCCATTCCCTCTTAATACATCAAATAACTATTGGATTATTTAATCTTCTGAATGAAGTCTTCAACTTTCCATCTGTTTTCAGCAGCCTGCTTGGCATCTTCCTGGATGAGGATCTTCTTCCATTCCTTAACCGGTAAGTCGCCGTCAGCTAACGGGTTAGCTGTGTTGCCGCTGTAGTCACCGTATCTGCCCTGCATGCCCTTGTAAACGGAGCC
Source organism: Erysipelotrichaceae bacterium (assembly GCA_017445225.1). Lineage (GTDB taxonomy): Bacteria > Bacillota_I > Bacilli_A > Erysipelotrichales > Erysipelotrichaceae > RUG521. The sequence continues at coordinate 138,370 of JAFSUN010000011.1, forward strand.
GTCCTTGCAGGTCAGAGTGCCGTCACCATACCAACCTTCCTTGGAATATAACCAGATCAAGAAGGCCTTGGCTAATTCCGGGTTGTCAGCGTTGGCTACCTGTAAGCCGTAAATCGGATAAATGAAGCCGGCTACCGGGTTAACTTCGCTGGTGACATATAATAAGTTCCACTGATCATTGTCGAGCTTGGCGCGTGACTTTAAGTACTTGTTGAGGGTTAATAAGCCGCTCATCTTCTTTTCAGCTGCTGCGATGTCCTTGGCGATGGTGGAGTCTGATGAACCGAGAACCATGCCGTTCTTGTACATCATCTTGATGAACTGATAGCCGGCATTCGGGCAGTCGGAATCCAGAGTGATATCCTTGCCATAGTATGCCTTGTAGGCAGTTTCAAGCTTCTTGGCGTTCTCATCAGCGGTCAGGTTGACTAAGAAGTTCATGTTAACGCCTTCGGTTCCCGGATCCTTCATGGCTAAGGCGCCGGCATACTGAGGATCTGTGCAATACCAGATATTGGTGATCTGGCCTTCACCGAAAGTACTCTCGGTGCCGTTATTGTACATGATGACCTTATTGCAGTAGTCCCAAACCAGCAGAGGTTCGCAGTCTTCGCCAACCAGGTCATAGATTTCCTTGTTGTACCAGTTGCTGACATAGCCTTCGTCAACGAGGTCGGTCAGAACACGGGCACCATCCTGAATGAAGATGATGTCAGCGCCCTTGACGCCTTCCTTGACTTCCTTGGCAACCTGGGTAACCTGAGTGGTGTCACCGATCTGAGTTCCTTCATAATCGATGCCAGGAGCATACTTGATCATGAAAGCTTCCAGAGCACTGTTAACTACTGAGTGAGTTGTGTAAACGGTTAATTTGTTGCCGTTCTTCTTTCCGGCTTCCAGCAGCTGTTCAAAAGTAGCTGTGTCAGGACCGGAAGCAGAATTGTTGTTGTTGCCGCCGTTGTTGTTATTATTGTTACAGCCAAACAGGGTAACGACCATCAATACTGCTACAAGAAGTGCTAATAATTTTTTCATAAAAACCTATTTCTCCTTCTAGCGCATGTAAACGCTTTCCATCTTTGATTTTAATATAATTACCACATCTTCTCAAGTCTTTTACTACAAATTAGTCTTTTTTATCAAGACATTCTCATATGGAAAAAGGAATTTTGATAAAGTCTTGAGAAAGTCTTATTAAAGGCCAAAATTGCTTTGTGAAAAACACCATATAATGGTAAAATTATAAGGTAAGGAGCAAAGAATAACATGAGCATCATTGATTCATTTTCACTTAAGGGAGAAATAGCTTTAGTTACCGGTGCTTCCCACGGCATCGGCTACGCCATCGCCGCTGCTCTGGCTGATGCCGGAGCCAGGATCGTCTTCTGCTGTTCCAGTGAAGGATCCCGCCAGAGAGCCCTGGATGCCTATCACAAGGACGGCATCGACGCTGCCGGATATGTCTGCGACGTAACCGATGAGCAGTCCGTCATCAGAATGGTGAAGGACATCGAAGCCAACATCGGAACCGTTGACATCCTCGTCAATAACGCCGCCTGCATCAAGAGAGTACCAATGCATGAGATGAGCGTTGAAGACTGGCGCAAGGTCATCGATACCGACCTGACCGGTCAGTTCATCTGCGCCAAGGCCGTCTTGCCGGCCATGATGGAAAAGCGTCACGGCAAAATCATCAACATCTGTTCCATGATGTCGGAATTAGGCCGTGAGACTGTCGCCGCCTATGCTTCCGCCAAGGGTGGACTGAAGATGCTGACCAGAAACATTGCCTCTGAGTATGGTGAATACAATATTCAGTGCAACGCCATCGGACCAGGCTACATCGCCACCGAACAGACCAAGGCCATCAGAGTAGATGCTGACGGCAACCCGACTCCGTTCCATCACTTCATCATGTCCAAGACCCCGGCCAACAGATGGGGAACCATCGAAGACCTCAAGGGACCGGCCGTCTTCCTGGCCAGCCATGCTTCCGACTTCGTCAACGGACACATTCTGTATGTTGACGGCGGCATCATCGCCTACCTGGGCAAGCAGCCTAAATAGCCAAATGAAAACTGGATGATCTCATCCAGTTTTTTCATGTCCTGATCAGTTAAGTTCGTTAAGCATCTGTTGCGGGTTCTCCGATGCGTTCACCTTGCCGAAGGCCTTGATGATGGTCCCCTCCTCATCGATCAGATAGGTAGTTCTGACGACGCCCAGAACCTTTTTGCCGTACATGGTCTTTTCCTTCCAGACGTCGTACAGCTGCAGCACTTCCTTATTCTCATCTGACAGCAGTGTAAACGGCAGTCCGTACTTCTCCTCAAATTTCTTGTGCGATTTGACGGAGTCCTTGCTGACACCGAGGATGACGGCATTCCTTTCCATGAACTGCGGATACAGTTCACCGAAGTTACAGGCCTGCTTGGTGCAGCCGGAAGTCATGTCCTTGGGATAAAAATACAGGATGACTTTCCTGCCCCGGTAGTCACTTAAGGTGTGGGTAACGCCGTTCTGGTCTTCCAGGGTAAAGTCAGGGGCCTTGATTCCGATTTCCAACATATTAATTACCTCTTTTTCCTCTATCATTATAGTACAGAAAAACAGTGATTTCTCACTGTCTGTTTACCAGTTTACCGCAATATCGATCTGATAAGGGTTCTTTCTGGCAAAAGCCCCCGTATCGCAGACGATCGCCATGCCCAGGGAGGTCTTGATGATGCTGCCGCGCGGATAGGTCTTCAGGTTGGCAGCGACCATGATGTAGTCACCCAGCATCTTAACACCGTCCGAACGGACCCAGTATTCATCGGTATTGCCCCTTCGGCGCATGATCTTGACGACCCCTGCCATGTTCAGGTTGTAATAGGTCTCCTTGCCGCTGGGACCGTAGATGGTACCGCGGCGCTTGGTGAGCTTCTGACCCTTCCAGACATAATCAATGCCGGGAATGAGATAGGAACGCTTCTTGACCTGCACGATAAACTGAACGGTAGTGACGTTGCCATTGGAATCCATGGCTTCAACTGTAACCGGATAGGTACCGGCCTTCTTGTAGGAGATGCTGTGAGACACCGTATAGCAGCCCGGCTGTAACTGGTCTGCCGGCTGCAGATCGCCGTCCACGACGTCGGTTACCGAAAGAATGTTGGCAGCCAGATCGGCCTTGCCGCCAAGGGTGACTGTGATCAGTTCCTTTTCCAGTTCGATGACCGGATAATTGGTATCGACCACTCTGATGCCCTGAGGGAAATATCTGGTTGCGGTCTGACCGTATTCATCGGTCTTGGTAACTCCATATAGAATGACATTGGTACCGACCTGAGAGACATCGACCGTTTCGGTGGTGACCTCCAGTTCACCATCGGCATAACTGACAAAATCACGCACATCGAAAAGGCCTTCTCCATATTCCAGTTCCAGCTGCGGCTGCGTAAAACCCATGCTGATGCTGTCATAGAGTTCCTCTGTTGAAGGCGTGATGTCTTCGTCTGTAAAGTCGGTATAGCCAGTTAAAACCAACATGGCCAGTGTTGCCAAGGCAACTCTCCCCTTAAAGATCATTCAGTACTCCCCCGCAGGCAACATTATATCATAATTCCGTAATATCGCAAATTTTTACAGTATCGGCGGTTTTTTCTGTCAATCTTGTATTTCAAATTCCCGGTCTACCCTCTTTCTGGCCAGATCATTGGCCCAGGCTTCGGTATAGAATGAATAGTACGATCTTCTCTCTCTTTTTCTCTTATCTCTTAAGGCCGGTAGATTGCACCAGATGAAAGACGGTAAGCCGATAATGGGCAGATACAGCGGCCCAAGCAGCAGTGACTGAATACTGTGGCCGTATTCGTGCAGCAGAACCTTGGGGTACAGCCGTTCACTGTAATCACCGATGAACAGAAAAAGTCCCAGTGATACCGACCCCCGGGCATGCCATTTGGTTACGATCTCGCCCTTAAAGATGTAATGGGGATCCTTGATGTTAAACAAAAAGACCGCCAGGCCGACCAGAGTCTGCAGGCAGCCCCAGGTACACTGAATGACGGCTTTGATGATATTCATCATACACTGCTTTCCACCAGCAGGACCAGACAGAAGGCAATCATGAAGATGATGCTGGCTTCCTTTCCGTATTTATTCTCGTGGATCTCGGGAATGATGTCATTGATGATGACATACATGATGGTTCCCGCCGCAAAGGACAGACCAATCGGTTCCAGAGTCTGGGCAATGCTCATCAGGCCATAGCCCATCAGGGTAGACAGAAACTGGACAGCGATCATCGACAGGGAAATGCCGACCGCTTTTTTCTTACTGAAACCGGCGCTTAAAAGCAGGAAAACGACAATCATGGCTTCCGGCAGATTATGCAGGGCGATGCCCCCGGCCAGGGAAAAAGCGCTGACGGTGTTGCCACCGCGATAGCTGATGCCGGTTGCCAGGCCTTCCGGGAAATGGTGTATAGCAACGGACAGGATGAACATCAGGATCTTGCCGGCCTTGGCTTCCCGGTCCAGGTGATGTTCATGATGAAACTGGCCGGCCAGTTTGCCGCCGACTACCATGAAAGCGACACCGCAGAGGATGCCGATCACTGCTATCCAGGCATTGGATATCTCCAGTGTCTCGCTGATCAGGCCGAAGGTGGCCGTTGCCAGCATGGCCCCACAGGCAAAAGCGGTGATGTCATCACTGAATCTTTCCGATACTTTTTCCATTTTAAGGCCCATGAACATGCCGATCAGTGAAGATACGGCCAGGATGAGCCCGCCTAAAATCAGATTTTTCATAAGTTACTTCTGTTTGCGGAAATACTCTTCTATTTCCTTTTTGGCTTTATTAACCAGCTTTTCGCTGTCGCTGTCTTCCAGATCAAGTCCCTCGGCCCGGAACTCCACGACCTCCTTAATGCCGTAAAAGGTCTGACAGAGCGCCTTGACATGATCATAGCCGAAGTTAAAGCGGCCAATCAGGCCTCCGGCCGTCTGGATGTAAACCAGTCTTTCCGCCCGGCACAGGCCAACGGCCTTATCATTCTCATAGCGGAAGGTAATGCCGTAACAGTTCACCGCTTCAATGAAGGCCTTGACGCTGGCGGGATAGGAATAGTCCCAGTATGGGGCCGCCAGCACGATTTCATCGGCCTGGGCAAACCGGTGGGCATAGGTGTATTCATCCGTGATACTCAGGGCAACATCCTGGTCCCTCTGGGCCAGAGTATGACTATTGAGTGGTTGGATGTTTTCTCTTTCCAGGTTGATCTCCTCTATTTCACCCTGCATGCGGTCCAGATAGTACTGCGCCAGCTGGCGGGTCCGGCTGTCCGGCCGCACGCAGGCGTTGACAAACAGTACCTTTCTATTGGCACTCATAGCCGATGATCATGCCGCCTCTTTCAGCATAGTAGCTGCATAAGCCGGTACACGGGTGGATGTCGACGTGGGCGTTGGGATAATGTTCCCTGACCAGGTCTCTGACCTTTGCGGCCTTTTCCGGACACAGAACATGGGAAATGGATACCTTGCCGCCCTTATAACCCATCTCGATCATCTCATCATAGATGACCTTGACGGACTTCTTCTCACCGCGGGAACGGTTGACGATGTCGATGGTGCCCTCAGGGGAAGCTCTTCCCAGTAAGACGATGCCGAACAGGCCGACCAGCTTGGCGACGACCGGGGTAACCCGGCCGTTCTTGGCCAGATTCTGAATCGAAGCCAGGGAGAAGCACAGGTGGGTAGTCTTCTGATATTCGTGGATCTTTTCCACGGTTTCCTCAAAGCTCAGGCCCTGACTGGTCAGTTCGGCCAGTTTTTCCATGATCAGAACCATCCCGGGTCCGGTCTCCAGGGAGTCGACGATATCGATCTTGACCTCCGGGTGTTCTTCCAAATACTCGTCCCTGGCCATTACGCAGGAAGCGTAACTGCCGGAAAGCCGGTTGGTGATGGTGATCGCGAAGATCTCATCGTAGCCCTCAAAGGCTTCCATCCATTCCTGGCTGTTGGGACAGGACGTGGAGGTCACAGATGACTTCTCAACCACGTTGACCATCTCTTCAACATTCAGTCCTTCCCGGTCAACGAATTCCCGTTTATCGGCCATGACCTTCAGGGATACATAGCGGTAATCCATGCCGTCAAAGGTAAACTTATTGGATGATGAATCGGAAACTATAAGTCTTTTCATAAACAACCTCCTTCAATACAGTAGAATTTTAGCACAATTGGCCTTTTAGTGTCATCACATGCTCAGGAACATGATGGTGCCGATGGTGTTGATCGCCAGATTTGCACAGCCGTGGACCAGCCAGCTGGCCAGCAAGGTCCCGTTCTTCTCGCAGACGTACTGCATGAACAGCCCCGCCCCCATTAAGCCGGCGATGGCGATGACCATGATAAGCGGTGAGAACCAGCCCGACATGATGCTGATGTGATAGATGGCAAACAGAAAGGCACTGAACAGATAAGCCGGCAGCCCCTTCCCCAGGGCATTGGTGATGAAGCCTCTAAAGAAGCTTTCCTCCAGGAAGGAGTTGCAGACGGTGATGTAGGCAAAGACCCACAGGAAGTTGCTTCTGGTCAGATGCTCCTTCTCAATCAGATTGGCCTTGACCTGGGAGAGATCGATCATGTTGCGGAACAGCAGGAAACCGGTAATGATCACAGCATAGGCAAAGGCCATGAACAGGATCAGTTTTCGGCTCGGCAGTTTCCATTCCAGGTTCAGCAGTTTCTTCAGTTTCTGACCAGTAAAAATGCTGAAGAGGATCATCATCCCGCCGAAAACTGCCGCCTTGAGAAGGCTCTTTACCAGATAACCGGGTCGCAGGACCTTTTCAACAACATACATCAGGATAACGGCTGCTATTGCCATGATGGCAGCCAGAGTTCTTTCATTTTTCTTCATGGTTTCATTATACATCAGATTTTCAGGAAAGGAAAAAGCGGCTGTACCTGTGTACAGCCGCCTGGCGAAATCAATTACTTCTTGATGACGTTGAAGCCCTCTCTGGCCGCATAGGATGTATGCAGCAGATGATGAGCCTTATGGGAATTAGGTTCGCCTAAGAACTTATCGTACAGTTCGATGATCTGCGGGTTATTGTGTGACTGACGGATAACCTGTCTCTCGTCTTCACTGTATAAGGCCTTGGCTCTCTTTTCCTTATAGGTATCGAGGATGTTGTCATCTTCGTTCGGCAGGAAGCACGGTCTGACATATGGCTGACCGCCGCCGTTGATGCAGCCGCCCGGGCAGCCCATGATCTCGATGAACTGATACTTGGACTTGCCGGCTCTGATGTCATCCAGCAGGACCTTGGCGCTCTTCATGCCGGAAGCGATGGCAACGTTGACAACGGTTCCGTTGATGTCGATGCTGGCTTCGCGGATGCCGGCTTCATGGCCTCTGACGGCCGTGAATTCGACCTTGTCGTATTCCTTGCCGGTCAGCTTGTAGTAAACGGTTCTTAAGGCCGCTTCCATGACACCGCCGGTAACGCCGAAGATGACGCCAGCACCGGTGTAGTCACCCATGATGTCCTGATCCCAGTCTTCATCCGGCAGACGGTTGAAGATGATACCGGAACGTCTGATCATTCTGGCCAGTTCTCTGGTGGTGATGACAGCGTCAACATCGTATAAGCCGTCAACGATTTCCTGTTCTCTCTGTCTTTCAAACTTCTTGGCAACACACGGCATTACTGATACGACGAAGATGTCCTTCGGATCAACGCCATGCTGCTGAGCCCAGTATGACTTGATGATGGCGCCCTGCATCTGGTGAGGAGACTTGCAGCTGGACAGATGCGGTAATAAGTCACCGTAATTGTATTCTGCATAGTTGATCCAGCCCGGTGAGCAGGAAGTGATCATCGGCAGCACGCCGCCTTCAGTCAGACGGTGCAGCAGTTCGGTTCCCTCTTCCATGATGGTCAGGTCAGCACCGAAGTTGACGTCGTAAACTCTTTCGAATCCGAGTCTTCTCATGGCCGCAATCATCTTGCCGGTAACCGGTGTGCCGATCGGATAGCCGAACTCTTCGCCTAAGGCAGCTCTGACAGCCGGAGCAGCCTGCACGATGACATGCTTGCCGCTCTTTAAGGCAGCATCGACCTTGTAGATCTCGGAGTGTTCCATTAAGGCGCCGGTCGGGCAGACGTTGACGCACTGACCGCACTGGATACAAGGTGAATCAGCAAAACTTCTGTTCTCAGCCGGAGAGACAATGGTCTTGAAGCCTCTGTTTTCAAAGCCGAGAATGCCCAAGCCGTGGGCATTTGAACATCTGGCGATGCATCTGCCGCACAGGATGCACTTGGAGGTATCTCTTACCAGACCCGGAGCCAGTTCGTCGATGTAGGTCTCGGAATGAACGCCTGCAAAGGCGCCTTCTCTGGCACCGACCAGCTGAGCGACATGGAGCAGTTCGCACTTGCCGTTCTTGTCACACTGCTGGCAGTTCTGGTTGTGATTGGAGAGTAATAATTCAACACTTCTTCTTCTGGCTTCCACAGCCTTCGGAGAAGAGATTCTGATTTCCATTCCCTCATTGACAGGGTATACGCAGCTGGCGATCAGGCCTCTGGCACCGGTTGCCTCAACCAGGCACACACGGCAGGAACCCTGATTGCATTCGCCATGATTGAATGCGCAGAGAGAAGGAATTTCATATCCGCAAGCCTTGGCGGCTTCCAGGACGGTCAGCGAGCCGTCTACCTGATAAGGGACGCCCTCGATTTTAATATTGACTAATGACATGTTCATCCTCCCTTTACATTTTGGAAATGGCACCGAACTTACAGGTTGAGATGCAGGCTCCGCACTTTATGCACTTGGACGAGTCGATATGCATTGAAGCCAGCTTGTGTCCAGGAGCCACGTAGTCGGTTCTGCTGATGCAGCTGACCGGGCAGCCACGGGCACAGACGCCGCAGCCGATGCACTTGTCCGGATCGATGCGGTATTCCATGAGTTTCTTACAGACATGGGCCGGGCACTTCTTGTCAACGATGTGAGCGATGTATTCATCCCGGAAGTGGGCGATGGTGGAATTGATCGGGTTGGCAGCGGTCTGACCTAAGGCACACAGTGAGTTGGTCTTTACGGTGTCAGACAGTTCTTCCAGTTCCTTGAAGTCATCCATGGTTCCCTTGCCTTCGGTGATGCGGGTCAGGATCTCGAGCATTCTCTTGGTACCGATACGGCACGGTGTACACTTGCCGCAGCTTTCATCACAGATGAATTCCATGTAGAACTTGGCTACGTCAACCATGCAGTTGTCTTCGTCCATGACGATGGCGCCGCCGGAACCCATCATTGAGCCCTTGGCTACCAGGTTATCGAAGTCGATTGGTTCATCGAGATATTCTTCGGTCAGACAGCCGCCGGAAGGTCCGCCGGTCTGAATGGCCTTGAACTTCTTGCCGCCCGGAATGCCGCCGCCGATGTCATAGATCAGCTCGCGCAGCGTGGTTCCCATCGGTACTTCAACCAGGCCGACGTTATTGACCTTGCCGCCTAAGGCGAATACCTTGGTGCCCTTGCTTCTTTCGGTTCCGACGGAAGCGAATTCCTGCCAGCCGTTACGGAGAATGAACGGTACGCAGGCGAGAGTTTCGACGTTGTTAACACAGGTTGGCTTGCCCCATAAGCCCTTGACGGCCGGGAACGGCGGTCTCGGTCTCGGCATGCCGCGCTTGCCTTCGATGGAGTTCAGCAGAGCTGTTTCCTCACCGCAGACGAAAGCACCGGCACCCAGTCTCAGGTGGCAATGGAATGAGAAATCGGTTCCCATGATATGGTCACCAAGCATGCCGATCTCTTCGGCCTGTTTGATGGCGATTCTTAAACGCTTGACAGCGATCGGATATTCAGCACGGACATAGAAGTAGCCTTCTGATGCGCCATAGGCATAGCCGGCGATCATCATGCCTTCGATGACGGCCAGAGGATTTCCTTCCAGGATCGAACGGTCCATGAAAGCACCCGGGTCGCCCTCGTCACCGTTACAGACAACGTACTTCTGATCAGCATCTACGTTGTAGGCAAACTGCCACTTACGGCCGGTCGGGAAGCCACCGCCTCCTCTGCCTCTTAAGCCGGACTTGGAAACTTCATCGATTACTTCCTGCTGGGTCATGGACAGAGCTCTCTTCAGGCCTTCAAAGGCACCCATGCCCATGGCTTCGTTGATGTCTTCCGGATTGATGACACCGCAGCCATGCAGGGCTACACGTCTCTGCTTCTTGTAGAAGTTGATGTCGTCCTGCTTGGATACTCTGGCCTTGGTTACCGGGTCAACGTATAATAAGCGTTCAACGACGGTGTTGTTGACGATGTCGGATTCGACGATCTCCTCAACATCGGTGATCTTTACCAGACGGTATAAGGTGTCTTCCGGATAGATCTTGACGAACGGTCCCTGGGAACAGAAACCGAAACAGCCAACGAGATTGACGGTTGCCCGGTCAGTTAAGCCTCTGGCAGCCAGTACTTCTTCAAACTTGGCCTTGATCTCATCGGAATGGCTGGAAAGACAGCCGGTGCCGCCGCATAACACGATGTGGCGCTTGCCGTCCGCACCTGTCAGCTTTTCATTCAGGTTTCTGGTACAGGCAATATTGGTTTCATTGAACTTTTCTACTGTCTGAATCATGCTGCTACCTCTTTCGCCTTATAGTCATCAACGATCTTGGCAACCTTGTCGACACTCATCTTCGGATAAACGGTTCCGTTGATGCTGACGGCCGGAGCAATGCCGCAGGCGCCGATGCAGCGCAGGGCATCCAGGGTAAACATGCCGTCTTCGGTAGTTTCACCTGGTTTGATCTTCAGGATCTCGGAGAACTTGTCGATCACCTGCTGAGCATTCTTGACATAGCATGCCGTGCCTAAGCAGCAGCCGATAACGTATTTTCCCTTCGGCTTGAGAGAGAAAAATGAATAGAAGGTTACAACCCCGTAGATTTCGGCAACGGAAATACCGGTCTCCCTGGAGACGATTTCCTGGACTTCCAACGGGATGTAGCCGTACTCGTTCTGAATGTCACTTAAGATCATCATTAATGGGGTTTTTTCATTTTTATAACGCCCACAGATCTCAACGATCTTCAGAACTGCACTGTTATTGAGCTTTGCCATAAAACATCCTTTCTAAATTGCATATTAAAAAATATTCTTTAGCAGTTTTATTATAATATATCTCACCGTTTTTATGAACTGTTTTATACCAATAATCGCGTAGCAAAAACAGAGCAATCTGCTCTGTCATAATTCTTTGATCTTATTATTCTGCCCTAATTCGGAAAGCTTTTCACTGACCGACCGGATGTCGAAACCATTGACTTCATCGATGACTGAAAGATATTCCGTCAGCTTTTCATCCGAGCCGCTCAGGGTTCCGGCCAGAGCGCCGGCAATCGTGGCAATGGCCGGTGTACAGCCGCCGATATTGACCGCCGCGGTTATGGTGTCCATCACCTTTCCGCCCAACATGGCAAACAAACCAAAGGCAGTCGGAACGCTTTCCGCTGCTGAAATCCCGCATCCGACGACCTCAGCAAGTTCCTTCATGCCTGTTTCAGGATCATCTTCATGTTTCTTCGCAATATCGACCGCCATCTCTATCCTTCGATAAACGCTGGGATTGGAAAGCTGGCAATCGATGGAAATACCGTAGGCATCCCCGGCCTGCGCTCCCAACAGGCCGGCTTCGATGACGCTGGCAACCGTCGCCTCTTCATTCAGGGCCTCGCTTACGGCCCCGGCTACGGCACAGCTGGCAGCCAGAGAAGTCGAATTCTGCTGAAGCGGCAGCGCCATCATGATGGCATTGATGATGGCCTTGCGGACATCACCGCCGCTGGCCAGGCCAACCGGAGCGATCCTGATGGCCGAGGCATTGGTTCCCCTGGTGCTGTCATGACTCAGAAAGTCATCGTGAAAGATCAGCGGATTTCCCTTCAGCCTCTCAATGGCCACGGCCATATCATCATCAGCCAGAGAATAGTAGCGGCTGTCCGACCACATCATTATGACATCTTCCGCCGCTTCCTCATCAACTTCGCCATTACGCTCGATCAGGGTCAGAGCCGTACAGTAAGCCAGCGAAAAACCGTCGGTAACACTTCCCTTCTCCCAACCGCGGGAGGGAACATCATCCGGTATGTCCAGGAGATCGGTTACTCTGCCTTCGAAATACTCTCTGATCTGTTCCTGGTTGCGGGTTTCCGTGGCAGCTCCCATGGCATCGCCGATGGCAGCGGCCAGAAAACCGCCCAGCACTTTGAGGTTTTTATCCATCTTTGCCTGCTTTCAGTTTTCAGAATATAAGTCATACATGATATCGGTGGCGTTTCTGATGGCTTCAATGACTTCCAGGACCCTGTCTTCCTTCCAGGTATCCATGGCTCCTCTTAAGAAGGTCGTCTTATCTTCCCGGTTGTCAAACACCCCGATCGGAAGATGGTACTTTTTCCCGTGCGCTTCGACCGTAATGGTGTTCTCCTTTTCGGAAATGCTTCTCAGATACAGCATGTCATCACAGCCATACTCATCCAGCATGACCTGGATCGGTACGCCGTGGTGAAGGATGGAACCGGGATCGTTGGGATCGCTGCGGGCTTCATTCTTCCTTCGGCTTTCCTCCGGGGTTACATAGATGTACAGGATGACGGCATCTTCCAGCATCTCCGGGCAGAACTGCCTCAGGGAATACTGATAGCCCATCGGATCACTTAACGGCATGGCTGCTCCCTGAGCCCCGCCTCTGGCGGCTTCGACGATGATGGTCTTGCCTTCCATCGTCTCCGGGTATTCACCGTGCTTGTCTTCCTGCAGGAAGCGGGCCCGCTCTTCCAGAGCGTCCGCCACTTTCTCCTTGACATCTTCACTCAGAGGTGCGATGCGGTAAGGGATTCCGGCCTTCAGGGCGGCATTGTCGATCCTGGTAAACAGATGCCGGGCATAGCTGTCCGGTTTTACCACCACTCTGTTCATCAGGTCATAGTAGTCTTCATTGAGAAGATTTATCAGGGTTCCCCAGTCTCTTTCATCCAGCAGCGTGGAATCGTTGGAAGCATAGAAGAGCGGTTTCTGACCGAGCTTCATCAGCTCTTCATCGATCCTTCTCATCATGAAGACATAGGGAAAGTCATCGAGCTGAATCGTTTCGCCGATATGGAATTCATCACGTAGAACGGCCGGATCGACCTTGGCCATGAAATTGCGGACTTCTGACTTGCCGCTGGCTGGCAGGGCAAACAGGAGAACTTTGCTGAAGACGTTTTTACTCATAAAATCCTGCTTTCTATTTTAGAAGATTCATGAAGGAGCTGCCGCTTTCCGGGTGTTCAACGCCCAGATAATCGCAGCAGCTGGCACCGACGTCAGCCAGACTTCGCCGCTGGCCTACGCACCTGCCTTTGACATTTCCATGTCTTATCAGTAACGGCACGCACTCGCGGGTATGCTTGCTGTGGCCGATGTTGGGGTCGTTGCCATGGTCGGCCATGATGACCAGCACATCTTCTTCCTGCAGCTCTTCCAGGATCGCCGGCAGCTTGCCATCAGCGATCTCCAGGATCTCGCGATAACGGGTGGAACTCTGAGAATGACCGGCCAGGTCGGTTTCCTGGATGTTGGTGCAGATGAAGCCGGTGTCCATCTTCTTCATGACTTCCAGGGTCAGATCCATGCACTCAGCCGTCGGTACGCAGCTGATGGATTCGCCCTTATCGTTGGCCACGATGTCGGCGACCTTGCCGATCAGCACGCAGTTAATTCCGTTTCTGGTCAGGATGGTCGGGGCCTGGACGTTCTTGTTGACGCCATAGCCCAGATGCAGGCACTGATAGCCCTGCTCATAGGATTTGCTCTTGGCGGAGGCAATGCCGATGTACTTGCCTTCTCTGATCTCCTCAGCGGCATACAGGTCATCCATGTTGTTGCCGGTACCGCCGAAGACGATGACTCTTCCTACCGTTACCACTTCTCTGACCAGATGGGCGATTTCATATTCCTTCTCAAACGGCATGTAGTCCAGTGGTGCGGTTACGTTGTAGCACATGCCCAGGTCAGCCTCCAGGTTATCGGCGACCGTGCAGTATTTATCACAGACGATGTATCTTAATCCCTGTCTTTCAACGATTTCTACTTCGTGGCCGTTCTCTCTCAGATGCCGGGCGACGATGTCCACCTTCTGCTGGAACGGGGTAAATTCCGGATGCTTGGGGTTGGTACCCATGATCTCCTGATGGCCCATGAAAGTATCGGCTCCCATGTGCCGTAATTCGCTGCGGCCCCAGTTGGCATCGGGCTGAAACTTCATTTTTTCGCTTTCATGCCCAAAGGCATTCATCAGGCCCAGTTTTTCCAGGTTGGGCAGGTAAAGATCGGGATGGTCGTGGAGGATGCTTCCCAGGGTACAGGCCTTCTCATCACCCGGTCTGGCGGTGGCGGCATCGGGGGTTGCTCCCATGCCGAAGCCGTCGAGAACGATGACCACAAATCTCTTCTTACTCATTTCTGTCACCTCTTTCCGCTTCCGCAATGCTTTCTCTTAAGATGCGGATGACGGTATCACTGCCAGCCCGATTGGGGTTGACTCTGATCATGTAGTCGATGAGGGTCGGATCACTCTTCAGGAAAGTGCCGGACACCTTATAGAACAGCGGTGTGATTTCGTATTTGCTTTCGGAGCCGACTGGATTAGGCAGAGCTCCCCTCTTTTCGGCCGCCTTCAGTACCTTTCGGGCAATCGGCTTGTCAAAGGACACCAGCAATACCTTGCTCTGGGCATTGGCGATGAAGGCTTCCTTGATGCCGCTGACTTCTCCTTCATTTATTCTTCTTAAGACATCTTCAATGGTCTCAGCCTGAATGGCTAAAAGAACCGGAGCATAGATAAGGCCTCTTAAGACCTCCAGTGCTTCCCAACCCTGCGTCTGGCAGCCACCGGAATAGTGCATCTTTCTGATCCTGTCGATGTACTGCTTCTTACCGACAATGCAGCCGATGCCTTCCGGCCCCTGCAGCTTGAAGGTTGAGAAACAGGACAGGTCGGCTCCCAGTTCACTGCCGATCTTGCTGACCTTCATCACGGCATAGTTGTCATCGACGATGATTGGAATGTTACTTGTTTCCTTGATAGTTCTGATGACCTCACTGATGTCATAGCGGTCAGCGATGTTCTGACGGGAATACTGCACCAGGGCAGCATCAACATCATTATCCTGAAGAGTTCTAACCAGCTCATCGAGGTCGTTATAGTCAGCCCTGACGGGTTCCAGGCCAAACATGTCGATGCTGGTCTGGGTGGTTGAATAGGCAGGCGCCTGATGAATGAGAATTTTACTGCCGGCCTTGACGGCTCCGGCTAGCGCATAGCGGATGGCTCCGGTTCCTGATCCTCTGACCAGGATGGCCGTCTCGGCATTGAAGAATTCGGCGATGGCTCTTTCCGCCTTCATGGTCGTCAGCGGTTCGTTCTCCGGCTGATGAACCCCCAGATCACCTCTGGTCAGCAGTTCACTGCCGGTAAAGTAATGCATGACGCAATCCACTAATCGGAACTGTTTTTCTTCAGCTTCCTTTAAAGTGATGCTCTGTAATGGATAAACCTTCATGGTTCCCCTCCTATATTTCGTATCCTTCGATGAAGTAGTTGTTCAGATCGAGAAAATAGCGCTCGATCAGCTCATCGTGGACTTCACTTATCTTTCTTCCCAAGGCCAGCAGTCTGGCGATCTTATCAGGCCGGCTTTCACACATCAACAGCGTTGCCATGCCCAGTTCCTTCTGCGGCAGGCATAAGGCCGTAGCCTGAGCAATGTTGCAGACTCTGAGATAACCCTTCTCGGCATCCATCTGGATCTGACGGGTCCGTTCATCAAAGTGACCAAAAAGCGAATCACCAAAGCCCTTCAGGTCGACCGGTCCTTCGGTGACCGCCAGGACATCGGCTTCCTTAAGAGTCTTTCTCAGATATTCCGTCAGTTCGCTCCGGGGAGCCTTGTTGAACATGACCCTGATGACCTGAGAATCAAACTCATCGTATTGCCGGTCGGAAACGACCTTTCCGGTTTCCTGGGCCGGATAGATGGCGATGCTGTCGGCAATGGCCTTGTAGAGGATCTCCTTATCTCTGGCCATGAAGCCGATCGAATTACCAGCCACGATCCCGTCGGTGTTGGCCTTGCGGTTCTGCTTACGATCGGCCTCGATCAGCGGAGAGATGAATCCCAGAATGTTCAGGCACATGGCCGGGGCCAAGACGCTGCCCCCGCCGTCATTGCCGATGCCCAGGTCATTGATGCCGGCAAAGACGTTGACAGCCGTACCGCTGGAAGATCCGCTCATCCAGTGCCCGGTGATCGGGTTGATCAATCCGATATCCACTGCCCGGCCGGCCAAAGGTGACTTGCGGTCGATGGTGTGCAGAGAGAAACCGGTCTTTTCCAGCTTATGCATCAGGGTATTAGGTATGGAATGAATATTCTTTATTCCCACCAGAAAACTCCCGCTGTCCGCTTCCAGTACCCGGTCAATCGAGTTATAGGGGTTCTTCAGGGCTACACGGTGCCTTAATTCATAACTGTTGCTCATTGCCAGTTTACCTTTACCGGTCGTCCCAGACTGTCGTAGATGCCGGCAATTTCCGGTTTACTGCCATGCAGTCCCTTGACAACTGCCACCTGGCTTCTGGTCGTAAAGATCTGGGTCCGGAAGCAGGCGATCACCGTATCGGAAATCGGATAAGTGCCGTCGAGTTCAAAATGATAGTCAATGGAATCATCATTCGGAGCGCTGATATGCGACTTTACGGCGGTTTTCAGTTCGGTGCCAACCAATGCATTTTCCAGGTGGGAACGGCGGTAATGGCCGCCGCCATAACAGTATGTCTTATCCCGGAAGTGATGGGAAACCTCGGACACATAAACGTATCCTACCTTTTCCGGCTGCTCGGAATCCTTATGCAGCGGAGTAGTTCCGGTTAAGCCGTGACCGGGTTCGCCGCTCTTGCCGCCCAATGATTCAATTAAGGGAATGGAGGCCTGGCAGGTAGCACTGGGAAGGTTGATGTTGTAATCATGATATCCCAGATCGTTGGCAATTGCCCTGGCTCTTTCCATGGCCTTCATATTTACCGTCGGCTCCAGCCTGACATTTTTTCCATTATAGAGAATGGCCGGGAAGACCGTCAGTCCGCCGAAGCAGATATGAGGCAGTTCTTCGACCAGTTTCAGTATTTCCTTAAGTTCACCTGAGTCAAATCCGGCGATCTGGCCGGAATAAAGCTCGGAATCCGCATCGGTGATCCTTATTAACAGTGGCTGGATGATGTTCAGTTCTGCAGCCATGGCATTGATCTCTCTGATCTTTTCCCGTGAGTAAACCGTCATTAATTCCGGTTTCGCAGCCAGGATCTTCTTAAGGGCTGCCTTCGGCACCTGTTCCAGGTGACCGACATTGCCCAGTCTGATCCTATGATCAGCCATTAACAGGGCTTCGCGGTAGTCGACGGCAACACAGCCGTCAAATCCCAGATCCTGTAAGCCCTGAGCGATCAGCGGGTTACGGCCGATCTGCTTGAGCATGAAATACAGTTTTATGCCTCTCTTATGGGCCTCTTCCAACATACCCTTCCCATTTTCCATGATGGTATCGTAGTCGAGAAGATAGGTATCCGGAAGGATCTCGCCTCTCTGATGGGCCTTAAAGGCAAACTCGGCGAGCTGGGGATTATTTTCAATGAGTTTATTTAGGAACATATTATGACCTACTTCCAATCATTATCGGCGATTCTGGCCGGATTATGGGCCAGCAGTTTTTCAATTTCTTCCTCACTGGCTCCGTACTGGCGGATCAGAGGAACGACCGACTTCATGACCGCACAGTAGCCCGGACCGCCGGCGCCGACAAAATAAGTCCTTCTGGATACGTCATTGGACAGTACCAGATGATCGCCATAGCCTTCCCGGATGATCTTTACGGCGTTTTCCGCGCGGATCTCATCAGCCATGTAGGCTGACTTACCGCAGGTATCAAAGGCGATGTTGACACCTCTCTTCAATAAGGACAGATGATAGTCGTGATCATTGATCAGGTCCTGATGTCCGATGATGATCTTATCGGGCCTTACCCCGCCATCCAACAGGGTGTCAATGGTTTCCATGGCAGTTGCCCGGCCGGTATGGGTGCTGACGGCAGCGCCGGTGGCTCTGGCAGCGATGGCTGCGGCCTGCAGGCATTTCTTTTCATTGCCCTCAAATCTCAGCGGGCTGGAAGCGATCTCGGCGATCAGGCCGGCCTTAATGCCGGTATCATCGATACCTTCCGTTAATTCCTTTATGTAAATACGGGCAATGTCCTCTGCCGTGGCATCATTCAGCCAGGCTGGATGATACTGGGTGAGGTAGAATCCCGTAGAGCAGACGATCTTCAAACCGGTCTGTAAGCTGATCTCCCGGAGCTTCAGGACATCGCGGGAAAGATCAATGGTTGAAACCTCAAAAGCGGCATCGATGCCGGTTGCCATAGCCAGCTTTATCTCGGGAACGACTTCCTCAACGGTTTCAATCAGGGAGAAGTTGTCATGTCTGACCTTTGACAGGTCGATGATGAAGTGTTCATGAGCCAGGGTACGGCCCAGTTCTTCTTTTCGAATATCTCCTAATACTGTTCTGATCATGCAAAATACCTCCAGAAAACAGGCATCCCAAAAAGGGATGCCTATTTAAATCAACTAAACTTTATTCGGGCTTTCCTTCTGACTTATCAACTAATGCCTGTACCAGAGGAACAATTACCTGTTCGGTATGGCTCTTTACATAGCCAAAGGCCTTGTGCTTTCCCGCATAGATCATATGGCGGATCTGCTTGGCATTCGGGCAGTTACCCTGCTTGGATACCACCAGGCAGTTACCGTAGCCAAGAACCATGATCGCCGTAGCCAGGGAACCGCCGCCGCCGGTCATGCAGCTGCCGAGGTAAAAGTCGATTTCTCCGCTCTTAACCTTTCTGGCGGCTATCATGTCAGGATCGGCAAAGGTCTCTACCTGACCGGGGAAGTTCTTGTCAATAATCTGTTTGGTCTGAGTAGCTGTTAATCCGCAGCATTCGATTTTAATCATAGAAAGCCCTCCTTCTTACTTGATTCTATTGTGTTATTATCCGATCTTGATTAAGCCAACAAGGATCAGGATGTTGTAGATGATACCAACAGCGACAGCACCGATTGGACCAATGGCGGTCTTCGGGATACGCTGTCCGGTGATTTCGTTGAGAACATAGAAGCCGCCAACGATGGTGAAGCCAACACCGGACCAGATGGAATTACCGGCCATGAAGGCACCGATGGTCAGAGCTAATGTTAAGCAGGAGATCATGGCGTCACGGATGTGGTCGCCGCACTTTGACAGTTCAGGGAACTTGGACAGGAACTTGCCTAACAGTCCTAAGAGCTGGATCTCAATGTACTCAGCAACGAAACCGGCTACCGGAGCCAGGAACCAGACACTGTCAGGTACCATGGTACCGAACAGCATGACGGTTGTCAGACCTACGGCCTGATAAACGCCGGTTGCCAGAGCGGTAGATACGATTAACGGAATGAAGGCGATGACGACGCCAACCATGGCGAGCCAGAAGACACTCATGTCACCGGCGGTGATGGCAGCGGCCAGCTGAACCGGCTGATAAGCCTGAGCCAGGATCTTGATGCCTAAGGCATTCAGAGCGCCCTGGATGCACAGATACAACCAGTTGGACTTGATTCTTTCCGCGTTCTTGGTGAACAGGTTCTCTTCTTCTTCGGTAACTTCGATCTCGCCGGAGTTCTTGGAAGCCTTAACGGCATAGACAACCAGGCAGATCATGCCAGCCAGCATGGCAAATGTATAAGGATACAGAGCGATGCTGATCTTTCCGATTCTGATTGAGCCAATCAGAGTGCAGACGATGTAGGTCAGAGCGGTAACGCAACCGGCAATGATACCCTTCTTGGCATCAAACTGACCGGCGATGGCAACGGCCGGATACATACAGAATACTGGCAATACCGGTGATGTGATATTGGTCAGGTCGTTCAGGAAGTTATGCGGCAGAGCATTGAAAGCGGCATTGATACCGGCGGTACCATATGCGCAGACTAAGGCATAAGCTGCACCTAAGCCGAGAGCGACATACTTGTTAGGAGCCCAGGCACCTAAACAGTCAGTAGCAATAAGGATCAGGTGGCAGGCGATCAGGCCGGTGGCTAACCACTGTGAGAAGCCGGCGAGAACCCAGCCAACACCCATACCGGTTACGACTACGGCAAATTCGGTACGGGACATTCTGCCTTCCATTAATTCCGGGAAGACAGGTCTGGCACCATCATTGAAGTTTGAAATGCACAGGTGTGACAGCAAACTTGCCCAGGCAGCGATAGCTACCAGAACGATGGTCCTGAGTATTTGTGGAAATGCAAATTCTGTTACCATTGATTAATTCTCCTCCTATCAAAATTTCAATTTCCCTCCAGTTCAGTCAGCGGTGTGCCATTCACCGGTTTCCTGAAGTCTGGCTATTAAATTGTTTATATGAAGCAACGCATAACCCTGTTCCGTTTCATTCAGCGGGTTTTCCGTTACTGCCATAACTCTTTCAAGTATCTTTACGGACAGCGGCCAGCTGTCCAGCGCCTTTACCTCATCCAGAACGACCTCCGGAAGCTCCTCCACATCCTCTCCGCTCTTCAAGCGGCTGTAGGCGGCACAGATGTGCGCGATGAAGGTGTCGGCGTTTTCTTCCAGCAGCGTAACACCGTATTCATCATGGAACAGTTCGATGATCCGATTGACATCACGGACATCTTTCTCATCGATCATGCCCCCTTCCAGATACAGATTAAGTCTTTCAGTAAAGTCCATAGGCTATTTCTTTCCTTTCCGGCGCTGTTTTTCCGCCTTTCTGCGGGCCTTTTCGCGTTCCTCTTCCTTTCTGAGCCGGGCTCTTTCCTCCGGATGGTCTTCCTCATATTCCAGACCGAAGATCTTCCAGGTCAGCCATAAGCCGATCTTGTCGGCTATTAATGCTACAGCCATGGCGGTGGAAAAGACGAGCAGCAGAACAATGTAGTTTCGCTTTTCAAACATGGATATGCCGAAGGCCAGGGTCATGCAGACCACAAACACCAGCAGATAGCGCATGACCTGGAACTTCCTCTCGGTAGCCCGGGTGATCCGCATGTGACTGTGGCAGTGATCACAGCTGATGTGTTCATGGATGGTTTTATTAGTCAGCGGATATTCCTTTCCGCACTTATAACATCTGACTTCCGTTTTCATGTTCATTATCCAAATATTTGTATTTTCACAGTTTTAATATACACCTTATACAGAAATATTCAACTATATTTTCGCATCAGTAGCTGGGAATGATCTTTTCCTCCATGACCAGCCTTTGAATGTTCAGAACCGTTTCCACATCCAGCATTTCCGTTAACAGCCGGCCGATCTCCGGGGTCTTGTTGTTGACGACGATGACGGCTTCGGTGGATTCATCGGACAGTTCCGGCAGATTGCGGTAGTTGATCCGGTAGCGCTTGTCCAGCGCCTCATCGATGTTCATGACCGTGGCATCGATCTCCCCGCTGATGATCCTTTCGATGATCCGGGAATACTCGATCGGAATGAACTCCACCTTCTTGCCTTCGCAGGCCTGTTCCGTCAGAAGTTTCTGGTCAAATGATGTATGGTCAATGCCGACCTTCATGCCGTCGGTGATCTCGTGGTCATTGGGATTATGGAACATCAGCACATGGGAACTGAGGTAGGATCCCGGGCCCAGGGAGATGATCGGTTCGATAGAGGGATGATTCCTGATGAATTCATTGGCGGCGTAGCGGGATGTTACCGCAAAGTCATACCTTCCCTGCAGGACCATGCTGATGCGGTTCAGCGATCCCCGCATGTAAGCCAAAGTTACCGGAATGTTGTAGTGATTTTCCAGAGCTACGATCAGCCCGGAAGCCAGGCCTTCATAGCGCTTGGTATAGGGCAAGGGCATGGCGCCGACCAGATAGGTAATGCCGGCAAATTCCAGTAACAGCCGGGTATTCTTCTTGGTCAGATAGGAACCCAGATGACCCTTGGATTCAATGCGGACGGCTTCGCTGTCGATCAGGTTTTTCAGGGCATTCTGAACGGTGCCCCGGGACAGTCCCAAAACACTGCTGAATTCCGTAATGGTCGGGATCTTCTCACCGATCCGGTAATTAAGCAGCTGCTTGGACAGTCTGATGGTCGCCTGCCCGTTCTTGCTCAGAAGCTTATCCTGTAAGGTCATATTATCTGCCGGTTCCTTTTATCATTCTTTATTATAATACTATTTCGTCATGAAAACAAATCCCGGGGCAGCGGGATCCGGCTGCCCAGAAACTGCTCATAGAAAGTATGGACATTGCACTTCATTAAGACGCCGATGACCTCCCGGACCGTCTTGCGGGTAGCTTCCGGATAGCTTCTGAGTTTCAGGGCGATCCGGGCCATGCTCTGGGCCGGGTTGTTGTAGAGTTCGCCAGACGTCCTGATGCCCAGGGAGACCATGCAGTCATAGATGGTATTCATGAAGACGACCTTCTGTTCATAATTGAGCTGATTATTCCAGCTGTTGAAGACCTCCTGCAGGAACTGGCTCTCCGTGGAATTGGCGGACAGCGTGCTTACCCCGTCCTTTTCGACCTCCCAGTTGTTGGGAATGTGCTGCCAGACCAGGGAATTATTATTGCTGTGAACGATCAGGACATCGGTTTCATTATTCAGCAGCCTTCCGACGACCGAGGAAACCGGCAGGAAGGTCTTCATCTTCGGTTTCATGTTCTGATAGGCTCCGCTCTTGACGAACTCATCCGGAAAGCCGGGGCCGTCGTTGTTGTAGACGGCAATGATCTTATCAGGCTTATTGAGAGTAACAGCGGCATAGACGGCCAGGTTGCCGCCCTTGGAATGACCACCGACCCGGAAGCGGCGGAAGCGGGCGGAGGCCTGTTTCTTCAGGTATTCAGCCGCTGCAACCTGGGAAGGAACCGGACACATGAAGGACATGTTGAAGTTTTCCTTCCAGCCTAATATCGTGATGTCGGTGCCCTCATAGGCTACATAATAGGTGCCGTCCGGCAGTTTCATCGTCAGGGCACAGAACTGCTTTTCCTGCTCCCTGTCATGTTCCTTGACATAGTCGAACAGGACGATGTCCCGGTAGCGGACACTGTCGGCGCACAGGGAGATCAGCTCCTCGGCATCCTTTCTGATCAGGTCATCGGCCGGTATCTCCTCGCCGGCGTGACGGCGGCAATATCCCTCCCAGGCCTGTCCCAGGGTCATTGTCTCGCCCTGATCGAGAACCCCTTCCCAGTCCAGATAGGGAATCTGGCCGACGATCAGGTTATCAACGTCATTGAAAGGCGCGTATTTCATGGTGATGTCACTGCGCCATCTGATGTAATCAAGTGTATTCATGTTTCATTCCCCCTGATAAAGCATCTCGCATGCAAAAGACTTTCCAAAACGGAATATGGTTGTTTCATTCCGGAAAGTCCTGTATTTTTCTAACGCTGTACGGCCGCGTTGCCGTTGGTCTTGATGAATTCCAGAACCTCGTCTTCTGACATGACGGAAGCATCACCGTATAAGGTATGCTTGAGTACGGAAGTAGCCAGGCCGAACTTCAGGGCGAATTTCGGATGATCAAAATCCTTCAGCAGGCCGTGAATGATGCCGCTGGAGAAGGCATCGCCGCCGCCGATGCGGTCATAGATGCTGAATCTGATCGGTCCCTCCTTGAAGACGGAACCGTCCTTGCGGATGCAGTAACTGGACAGTGAGTTGTCGGTAGCGGTATGCACGATGCGGTCGGTGCCGAAGACATACTGAACGTTGGTCTTTTCCATCAGTTTCTTGGCCACATAGTTTCTCTTCTCTTCGTTGGTTTCCAGTAAGGGATCGGACTGGATCTCCAGCATCGTATTGATGTCAAAGAAGTTGGCAAACAGGACATCTACGTATTCGATGACCTTCTGGAAATAAGGCTTGGCTTCCTCAATGGTCCACAGCTTGGAGCGGTAATTAAAGTCAAATGATACCTTTACCCCGTATTTGCGGCAGGCTTCCAGGCACTTGAAGGCTACGGCCCTTACTCTTTCGTGCAGAGCCAGGGTAATTCCCGACATGTGGAACCATTCGGCGTTGCTGAAGATCTCATCGTAATCGAGATCATCTTCGCCAATCCTGGTGATGGCGCTGTGAGCACGGTTATAGAGTACCTTGCTGGGACGGCCGCCGAAGCCGGTCTCCACGAAGTACATGCCGAGGTTGGAAGAACCCCTCAGGATGTAATCGGTGTTGACTCCGTGTCTCTTCAGATGCATGATCGCCGATGAACCCAGCTGGTTATCCGGAACCCGGCTCAGGAATACGGTATCGTGTCCCAGATGGGAAAGTGATACCAGTACATTGGCCTCTGCTCCGCCGTAATTGGCGATGAAGCTCTTGGCCTCACTGATCGTCGTATAATCAGGCGGTGTCAGTCTCAGCATTATTTCTCCAAAAGCTACTACATTTTTACCCATAAATCATCAGGCAGCCAGCTGCCTCCTCCTCTTCTTATTATCGATAGTTTATCTTCATTTTTATTCTAGCATATTTACCGGAGGTCTTTTCCCCTTTTTTGTTTCCAGACAGTAAAAAACCCCTAACGGTCCGTTAAGGGTCTTTGAATTTCTGTTATGAACTATTCGCCCATGGCCAGCTTCTTGCGGATCCTGGTTGAGAAGTTCTCCAGCAGCAGTACCATGACGATCAGGCCCAGTAACATGGCACTGGTATTCGGCCAGTTGCCCTGTCCAATGGCGTGGATCAGGGAGGCACCGATACCGCCCGCACCGACGACACCGAGAATGGTGGCGTTCTTGACGTTGATGTCCAGACGGTAGATGACGGTGGAAACGATGTTGGAGCTCAGCTGCGGGATGATGCCGTATCTGATCTTCTCAAACGGCGAACAGCCGGCGGCGTCCAGGGCTTCGATGA
The DNA here is from genome assembly GCA_017445225.1 of Erysipelotrichaceae bacterium. Classification (GTDB taxonomy): domain Bacteria; phylum Bacillota_I; class Bacilli_A; order Erysipelotrichales; family Erysipelotrichaceae; genus RUG521. The sequence continues at coordinate 163,448 of JAFSUN010000011.1, forward strand.
TGCCCGGATTCATGTCTTCAATTGACTCGATCATCAGCTTTGCCAGCATGCCGACCGATCCGATCGACATGGTCAGGACACCGGCAAACGGTCCGGTACCGACGACCTTGACGAACATGATGGCATACATGAAACTCGGGAAGGCGCGGATGATGGAGATGATGGTCAGACAGATGTAGTTGACCCATCTCGGGGCCACGTTGCGGCTGGACAGGAAGGCCAGCGGCAGGGCCAGGATCAGTCCGAAGATCGTTCCCAGGAAGGCGATTGCCAGAGTCTCCATCAGCATGTAGGCCAGACCGACGCTGGAAGTATCGAGAATGACGGCCAGTGATGGCTTAAGCAGTCCCAATAAAACGACCTTAGCCATAGCAGCACCTCTTTCATTGATGCCGTTAAAACTGACGATGTCATTGGTCAGATACAGGATCACGGCGCAGCCGATGGCCTCGATGACATAACGCGGCCACAGCGGCGGGTATTTCCTGTACTGGCCGTCTACGGTTATCTTATTCTGTGTCATCCCTGAATCAGCTTCTTTCTAATCTCTCTGGATATGGTCTCGATCACGACGACGGTGATGACCAGAACCAGAACCATCAATCCGGCATTGTCATAGTTACGCCAGCTCAGCTGGGCATTCATGAGAACGCCGATGCCGCCGGCACCGACATAACCGAGGATGGCAGCGCTTCTGACGTTGGTTTCAAAGCAGTAAAGAACGGTACTCCAGTAGAATCCCCTGACCTGCGGGAAAGCCGCACAGGTAATGCACTGCATTCTGGTGGCACCGGTGGATTCCATGGCTTCATACGGTCCCATGTCGATGGTCTCGATCTGCTCATACATCATCTTTACGGCAATGGTATAGGTAAAGATGGCAATGGAGATCGTACCTGACAGAGTACCGGCACCGATGATGATCGACAGCAGTCTGGCATAGATCAGCGTCGGCAGGGTCCTGAAGATGCTTAAGACGGCCTTATGGCCCTTCAGATACCAGTTGGGAAGCTTGAAGTTATTGGAAAGATAGAAACTTAACGGCAGTGCCAGCAGGCAGCCGAAGGCCGTTCCCAGAAAGGACATGACGATGGTATCCCACATTGCTTTCTTCATCTCTGCCCAGAAGGCCCACCTTGGCGGGAACATCTGTCCCAGCATTTCGAAGAAGAAGTGGAATCTGTTCACCAGTTTGGTCAGGCTGAGCCCGGTAAAATTGATGAAGTAAACCGTCACGATGATCACCGCAATGGTGATATAGGGAGCGGGATTGAACTTTTCCTTTACTACCTTTCCATTGCCCAGCGTATATTCGCGGGGATAGAAGATATGGAGAAGATCATCAAACATTATTTTCTCTCCTTCATCAGGTCATCATCGATGATGTCACGGCCGTAGATCTTACGGAAGTTGGCCTTTTCATCCTGCTTGTAAAGTGAAGTCGGGCCGTCGAAGACGATCTTGCCGGCCTGAATGCCGATGATCCGGTCCGCATATTGCAACGCCAGGTCAACATGGTGGATGTTGATCAGGACGGTAATGTTCATGTCTCTGTTGATCTTCTGGAAGTCGCTCATGACCACATCGGCCATGACCGGATCCAAAGCGGCGACCGGTTCATCCGCCAGGATGATCTCCGGATCCTGAGCCAGGGTCCTGGCCAGGGCTACACGCTGCTGCTGACCGCCGGACAGCTGGTCAGCGCGGGAATAGGCCTTGTCCAGAATACCGACCTTGTCGAGAGCTTCCAGCGCCTTGATCTTGTCTTCCCTGGAATAAAGTCCGAACAAGGTCCGGAAGAAGCCCATGTCGGCGACGCGGGCTGATAATACGTTGTTGATAACCGTCGTCCGGTTAACTAAGTTGAATGACTGGAAAACCATGCCGATCTTGCGGCGGTATCTTCTTAAGGCCTTGCCGGACAGTTTTGATACATCAACGCCATCAACGGAAACCACGCCGCCGGTAACTTCGATCATCTTATTGATTGTTCTGATCAGAGTGCTCTTGCCGGCCCCGGACAGACCGATGATGGCGACGAACTCGCCCTGTTCGATTTCCAGATTAACATCGTCCAAGGCCTTGGTGCCATTGGCATATACCTTGTCAACATGATCAAACTTAATCATATTGGTTTCTCCTCCCTAATTTAGAAAAGGCGCATGAAACAAATCATGCGCCTTCAGATTAATGACTGTCTCTTATTTGAATAATGCAGCTGCGGCTCTGGTGCCGTCGTAGTCGCTGTCCTTACCGATCTGGTAACCCTTGTGTGAATAAGGTGCAACGGTCTTTAAGCCTTCTTCGGTTGATCCGATGTCCAGGAAGACTTCCTGTAAGGCCTTGCAGAATTCAGGGGTCATCTTAGGGTCAACTGACTGCTTGGCAACGGAAATGGTATCATTCATGATGAAGTCGCTGACAGCGATGATCTTGATGATGTCCCAGACATTCTTATACTTGCCTTCAGCGATTTCCTTGGCGTAGGCAGCTTCGAAGTTAACGGTTGACTCAGCATCCTTACGGATGTCAGCATAACCGACGATGACATCGCATTCACCGGTTAATAAGTGCTGCATCATGACGTTGTAAGCCTGGTCGGTAACAACGCTTGACAGAGAAGCGATGGTTCTCTTTTCATTGCCGGCGCCTTCACCGAACATCTGGTTGATCCACAGTGACGGATAGATGTAGCCGGAACCGGAAGTGGTTGAGCTGGAATTCCATCTGGCGCTGTTGACGTCTTCCCAGGTAATGGTGCCGTTCAGAGTCTTTTCATATAAATCCTTACCCTTTTCAGTAGCGATATTAACATAGGTCAGAGCGGCATAACCGGCAGCCAGGGTCTTGGCATCGGTGGTAATGCCTTCATTCCATGGAGTAATGCCTTCGGATGGCATGATGACGCGGCCAGTGGCATCGCCAACGCCTGCACGTAAGGCTTCCAGTAACAGGTCAACGCCTTCGCTGTATAAGATGTAGGTGCTGGAATTCAGGAATCCTACGTCAATGGAACCCGAGATCATACCTTCACCAACTACGGCGAAGTCAGTACCAACGGTGATCTTAACGTTGTTAACGGTGTAACCCTTGGCGGCAAGCTTGGTCTTCAGCATTTCCTTTAACGGTTCGGCAGCAGCCAGAATTGCATCGGCCGGCTTTGACGGAACGAAGGCAATGCTCAGTTCCTCGATAGTCTTGTCATCGACGGTGTTGTTGTTCTGCTTGGAACAGCCTACGAATGATAAAACCATCAGAACGCTTAATAATACTACTAATAATTTCTTCATAAGGTTTTCTTTCCCCTCCTATGAAATATTATAGTCTATTGGTAAGGGTACCTCAAGGAAAAGACGCCCGTAAACCCTCTGTAAGCGCAATGTAAATTTCATGAAAAAAGAGGCTCCAGACGGAAACCCCTTACATCAGATCCTTACCGTGATATTGTTGACATCAGTGAAATCGATGACCTTGTTTTTCAGGACATAGTCGCAGATGATGTCAACAACGCTTTCGGAATACTCCTTGACGGTCGGACATTCGGCGATCATCCGGAAGCCGCCGCCGCCGGAACAGCGGTAGTTGTTCATGGCGATGGTAAACTCATCATCGTCCCTGACATCAACCCCGTTTCTTCTTAAGACGGCTATCCTCTCACCCTTAGGCTTTCCCAGTTCGGCAACGTATTCGATGCCGTCCACCATGTCATAGTTATGATGCTGGGGATTGGGGAAGTCATAGAGCGGATTGACGATGATCTGACCGTTTCTGACACTCCAGAAGTTCATGTTGAAGTCCAGATACTCCCTTAACACCTTACCGGTGATCTTCTTGACAGCCAGGGTATTGGGGAAGATGTAGGTGTTGATCACATCCCGCATGCTTACTTCGCCCTGCATGCCCGTGGCTCTTAGGAAGATCGCCGTGGCCGAGAGATCGGCGCCGGTCAGTTCCATCTGGATCCGGTTGATCAGCGTGGCCAGCTGGCTCTTGTAAAGGCGGTCATGGACTTCATCCCTGATCCTTAGATCTTTCTTACAGTAGCCCAGCGGCGTATCTAGCCATTTCTGGCACTCCGCTTCCTCGCTGGCTGCGATCTTACAGATCTCAGGGTCTGCCTCCCCTTCCGGCCTTATCAGCCGGACGGTCTTCTCACCAGTCTCGGTATCGACTTCCATGCAGGAAAGGAACATTCCGTTGAAGGCCGGTTCGCTGTAAACGGTGTTGCCCAGCCTTCCGCAATAGACGCGGTGCTGATGGCCGGCCACCAGGAAGTCAATGCCTTCCAGTTCGGTGATCATGCGGTAACCCACATCCTCACCGGTTTGTTCTTCGGTATCCTCACCGCTGACGGGATCCTTTTCGAAACCGCCATGGTAAACGCAGACGACATAGTCAGGCTTTTCCCTTTCCCTTAACTCCCTTAAGGCGTCCTTAAGGACGGCAAACGGGTCCAGGAATTCCAGGTTTTCGATGTTCTCGGGAGCTTCCCAGTTGGGCACATAGTCCGTCACCAGACCGATGACGGCTACCTTTTTGCCGCCAAGTTCCCTGATCTGCCAGCAAGGAGCCAGCCTTTCACCATTGCGGGTGATGTTGGTGGTGATCAGAGTTGCTCCGCAGTTATCGATGTGCTTCTTAAGGATCCGCCAGCCGTAGTTGAAGTCGTGGTTGCCCAGATTGACGAAGTCATAGTTCATCGCCTTCATGGCGGTGGTCAGCGGGCAGATCTCCTCACGGTGATTCACATAGTGATAGAAGGTCAGCGGTGAACCCTGCAGGGTGTCACCGTTGTCGATGAGAATGGTATTTTCATCCCTGAGTTCATCGATCAGAGTCTTCAGTTTTGCCAGACCGATGTCCATCTGCCGGCCATCTCCGTAAGAATGCGGATATATGAAGCCGTGGATATCAGATGTGGACAGTATTCTGATTTTCATTCTCATTTCCTCCTGCTGAAGGTCAGCGGATAATCATACTACAGCCAAAAACGTTTTTCAACAGGACAATGGCGGTTTTTCAACAAATAACCGGCTTAATGTGTTAAAATCAAGGCGTGAAACTGGAACAATTTAGCAGAGAACTGAACATCAGAGATCTGGGTGGTTACCCTACAAGGGATGGCCGGCATGTCATTGGCGGTCTGTTTTTCCGTTCCAGCGGTCCCTATCTCTTCTCTGAAGAAGAACTCAACAGCCTTAAGAAGCTGAACATCCGCTACATCATCGATTTCCGAACGGCAAAGGAGTGGGACCGCAATCCCGACCCGGAGATTGAAGGCGCTCACTACATCCGCCACAGCGGTGTGGAGAGCACCGGCGGCAAGGAAGTCGACTTCTCCCCGGCCGGCATGATGCAGATGGGAGAAGACGGCGAAAGACAGCTGGAAAAGCTGGTCTACTACTACCGGATGATCTCCTTTGACAATGAAGCCCTGCGTCTGTTCTTTGCGGCCGTTAAGAACGGCCATGTACCGCTGCTGTTCCACTGCCACAGCGGCAAGGATCGCACCGGCGCTGCCGCCATCTTACTGCTGGCCCTGCTGAACGTCGATGAGGAAACGATCATTCAGGATTACCTGCTCTCCAATGAATACTACCGCGAGACGCTGGAGAGAGAATTCGCGGCTTCCCCGATCGATCTGGAAACCCACCCCGAGACCCGGGAACTGATCCAGATGATGCACGGGGTCTCCGAAAGAATCGGCCGCACCGTCTACCGGGGAATTATCGAACGCTATGGTACCGTTGAGGAGTACTTCCGCCAGGAATACGGCTTCAGCGATCAGGACATAAAGGAAATCAGAGAACGCTATACACGCTAAGGAGGTCTCACATGGAAATCACACTTCAGAACGAATTTGTCAGAGCCGTCATCAGCCAGCAGGCTGCTGAGGTCATCAGTTTCAAACGTCTCGATAACGGCATCGAAACCATCTGGTGCCGCGATCCGGCTTTCTGGTTCAACTGCAACCCCATCCTCTTCCCCTATACAGGTCCCCTGAAGGAGGGCAGGTACACCTTTGAAGGAAAGACCTATGAATTAGGTCAGCACGGTTTTGCCCGCCGCAGCTGGTTTGCGATCAAGGATCATGATGAAACCAGCGCTACCCTGTATCTGAAGGAAAACGAGGAGACCCTCAAGGTCTATCCCTTCCCCTTCACCCTGACGGTTCACTACCGTCTGGAAGGCTATAAGATCGTCATCTCCTATACGGTTGAGAATACCGGAAATCGCGATCTGCCGTTTGACATCGGCTTCCATCCGGCTTTCAACTGCCCGCTGACCCCCGATAAGACCTACGATGACTACTGCATCGTCTTCCCGCAGGAAGAGAACCTCCATCACCCGGAAAAGGCCATTCCGGACGGAAATCACTTCTCCGTTGCCCAGTTTGTCGCCGAAGGATCCTTCTTCTACAATGACAACCAGATCAAGAGCGAATACGTCGATCTGACCGATGGTGTTCACACCGTCCGTGTTGGCAAGAAGGGCTTCAACACCATCGGCTTCTGGCGCAAGAACACCGAGACTCCGTTCATGTGCATCGAACCGTGGGCCCCGGCAAATGACCTGAAGAAGGCTGCCTTCTTCCGCGATGACAAACTGGTCAATCTGCTGCCAGCCGGTCAGAAGCTCGACTGCGAATACTACTTTGAATTGGTTAAATAACCTCTGAAACCGGGAAATACCCGGTTTTATGGTGGAAAGCCTATCAATGATATATAATATCAGCGGAGGAATTGACCATGATCAGAAGACTTACCTCGCTGGACGACTGTCTGGATTTCATCGACAGTTTTACCGATGATCCCTGTTTCCATGAACCAATGTTATCCGACCCTGACATTCTGAAAAATAACCTGCAGGCTTCCCTCAGCCGGTCCAGCCACCGGGTGGTGGGTGTTTATCAGGACGGTGAGCTCACCGGTCTGTTTGACTTTGTGATCCTGCCGCAGGAAGAATATCTGGAAGCTGTGGCGGCAATGTCCCGTTTGCCGGCGGCCTATGAAGAGATTTTCACCTGGCTGCAGCAAAACTTCCCGGGCTATCATGCTGACTTTGTCATCAATCCAGCCAATTACCTGCTGAGGGAAAAGCTCCAGCAGCTGGAATCCTTCTTCGACATTGAACAGTTCAAGATGGCCTTCACCGGCCCAATTCCGAACGTCGATACCAGCGGCGTTGAGCTGATCAGTGAACAGTATCATCAGCAGTACATCGACATGCATACGACCGACCGCTACTGGATCGCTGAAAAGGTCCTGGCCGCTCCGGAACGCTTTAACGTCCTCATTGCGGTTTCTGAGGGAAAAGTTGTCGGTTATCTGGATGTGACCAACTGCTTTGCGGAAAACGAACCCTATGACATTCTGGTACTGGAGGAATACCGCCGGCAGGGCTGGGGAAGAAAACTGCTGGCCAAGGCCCTGCAGCTCAATCATCCGCAGGGGATGATGTTACTAGTAGATATCGACAACCAGGCGGCCATCAACCTGTATGAATCCCTGGGCTTTGTCCGGGTTCCCCATTCCAATTCCATTACTGTCAAAGTTGAAAGCTTATGAAAAGCTGACCTCACGGTCAGCTCTTTTTTTATCTGACGGCATCTTTCATGCTCTTAACGTATGCGCCGACGTATTTGGGGGAATCCTTACCATATCTCTCCAACAGCTTGATGATGGCCGAACCGACGATGGCACCGTCGGAGTTGTCAGCCATCTTTCTGGCCTGTTCAGGGGTGGAGATGCCGAAGCCGACGGCACAGGGAACCGCAGTGTTTTCCCTGATCACCCTGACGATGGAAGCCAGGTCCGTGGTTATCCGGGTCCGGGTTCCGGTAACACCCAGGCTGGAGACGACATAGATGAACCCTTCCGCCTCCCGGGCGATCATCGAGATCCGGTCGGCCGAGGTCGGGGCAACCATGGAGATCAGTTCAACACCATGGCGATGTCCGATTTCCAGGAACTCCCCTTTTTCCTCAAAGGGAACATCCGGCAATATCAGTCCGTCAATGCCGGTCTGCTGGCAGCGGGTAAAGAACTTTTCCGAGCCGTAGGAGAAGACGACATTGGCATAGGTCATGAAGACCAATGAGATCTCAATGTCCCTTCTTAAACGGGCAACCAGTTCAAAGACATCATCGGTCCGGATACCGTTGGTCAGAGCCCGCAGATTGGCGTTCATGATCACCGGTCCTTCGGCGGTCGGATCGGAGAACGGGATGCCCAGCTCAATTAGATCGGCGCCATTGGCCACGGCTGCTCTGATGACGGCCTCGGTGGTAGCGATGTCGGGATCCCCGCAGGTAATGAAGGGTATGAAGGCCTTGCCGTTAGCGAAGGCATTTCTGATTCTACTCATGGAGATCCTCCCCTCTGTAGCGGGCAATGGCCGCACAGTCCTTGTCGCCTCTTCCCGATATCGTGATTACAATGATCTGATCTCTGGCCATCTTCGGGGCGATCTGCATGGCATGGGCAATGGCATGGGCTGACTCGATGGCCGGGATGATGCCTTCCGTTCTGGCCAGGTATTCGAAGGCCTCGACGGCCTGTTCATCGGTAATGGGAACATATTGAGCCCTTCCGATGTCATGCAGCCAGGCATGTTCAGGTCCGATGCCGGGATAATCCAGTCCGGCCGAGATGGAATAGACCGGCGCGATCTGACCGTCGTCGTCCTGGCAGAAATACGATTTCATGCCATGGAAGATTCCCAGTTTTCCGGTAGCGATGGTGGCCGCGGTTTCCGGGGTATCGATGCCCCTACCCGCCGCTTCACAACCGATCAGTTGGACTGACGGGTCATTGATGAAGTGATAGAAGCTGCCGATGGCATTGGAGCCACCACCCACACAGGCAATCACGGCATCCGGCAGCCGCCCTTCCTTCTCCAGTATTTGTTGTTTGATTTCTTTGGATATCACCGCCTGGAAATCGCGGACGATGGTCGGGAAGGGATGCGGTCCCATGACCGAACCCAGGCAGTAATGCGTATCGGCGATCCGGGAGGTCCACTCCCTCATCGCCTGGGAAACAGCGTCCTTCAGGGTGGCCGTACCGGTGGTAACAGGTATTACCTCGGCCCCCAGCAGTTTCATCCGGTAGACATTCAAGGCTTGTCGGCGGGTATCCTCTTCACCCATGAAGACCACGCATTCCATGTCCATTAAGGCGGCTGCGGTCGCGGTGGCAACTCCATGCTGGCCGGCTCCGGTTTCCGCGATCAGCCGGGTCTTGCCCATCTTCTTCGCCAATAAAGCCTGCCCCAGGACGTTGTTGATCTTATGAGCGCCGGTATGGTTCAGGTCTTCTCTCTTGAGATAGATCTTCGCCCCACCCAGATCCCGGGTCATCTTTTCGGCAAAGTACAGGCGGGATGGCCGGCCGGCATATTCATTCAGCAGGGTGTTCAGTTCCCGGTTGAATTCCGGGTCATTCTTATAATGATCATAGGCTTCTTCCAGTTCCCTGACGGCATTCATCAGCGTCTCGGGGATGTACTGGCCGCCATGGATGCCAAATCTTCCTGCGCTCATGCTATCTCTCCTTCCATTCTCTTATCGTGGGCAGCTCTTACGGCTGCCAGTATCTTTTCTCTGTCTTTCAGCTTATCGGTTTCCACGCCCGAGGACACATCCAGCACCCGGGGGTCAAACATTCTGATGGCCTCCGGGATATTTTCTTCCCTTAAGCCGCCGGCCAGAATGAACGGCCGGTCAAAGCCGTCCAGCAATGACCAGTCAAACTGCTTGCCGGTGCCGTAGCCGTTATCCAGCAGCACCATGTCAGCCTTACTGGCGCTAGCGGCAGCGAGATCCTGCGGTTCTCTGATCTTAAAGGCCTTCCAGATCACTAAGCCGGTCTGGCTTCGGATCTCTTCAATATAATCATCGTCTTCATGGCCATGCAGCTGGATGACATCCAGACCGATCTCCCGGGCTGCTTTCTGCACGTATTGACGAGGCTGGTCCACGAAGACCCCAACGGCTTTGATTTCCGGGTTCAGTTTCTTCCTTAGCCGGGCCGCTTCAGCCGGATCGATGGATCGATGGCTCCTGGGAAAACTGATGATGAATCCGGCGTAATCAGAACCGGCTTCATTGACATAATCGATGTCACAGTCTCTGAACAGACCGCAGATCTTTATCTGTGTCATCTTCCGGCCTCCTTCATCTCCTGCAGGAAACCAACACGGCTGGCAGCTCTCATCAATGATTCCCCGATCAGCACCCCATCCGCCCCGGCTTCTCTCAATAACCTGATGTCAGCCGGACCGGTTATCCCGCTTTCGGCCACAAACAGCCGGTCGACAGGGATCCTGCTGCGCAATTGGCGGGCATTGTTCAGATCCACCGAGAAATCCTTCAGATTGCGGTTATTAACACCGATCATCCGGGCCTGGGTTCTTAAGGCCATTTCGAGTTCCTTCTCGTCGTGGGCTTCCACCAGAACAGCCATTTTCAGCCGTTCACAGAGGTCCAGCCAATGTTCAATGGTCTGCTGATCCAGCAGTGTACATATCAGCAATACGCAGTCAGCTCCCAGGACTTTTGACTGATAGATCTGATATTCATCGATGATGAAGTCCTTGCGCAGCATCGGTATGCTGACCTGCTGACGGATCTCCTTAAATATGGCATCGGAACCCAGGAACCATTTGGGTTCCGTCAGACAGGAGATGGCGTCTGCCGCACCCTTCTTATAGTCATCGGCTATCTGCCGATAATCGAAGACCGAATCGATGATCCCCTTGCTGGGAGAGGCCTTCTTGACTTCGCAGATGAAGCTGACTCCTTCCCGCCCGATGACATCGTAGAAGCGCCGGCCATCGCTGTTGAGTTTCATGGCCTGCTCCTTAAGTTCCTTCAGAGGGATCAACTGGCGGTCTTTCCTCACTCTTTCCCTGGCATGATCAGCCAGAATGTCCAGGATCGTCATTTCAGTTATCCTCCGGAAGATTGCTGAGGCTGATGAATTTCTCCAGGGTTTCCAGAGCCTTTCCGGAATCGATGATCCTTTCAGCCAATCTGACGCCTTCTTTCAGGCTGCCGGCCTGGCCGCCGATGTACAGAGCCGCACCGGCATTCATGACAACAGCATTTCTCCGGGGACCTTTTTCACCGGAGAGAATGCTGCGGGTGATCCGGGCGTTTTCTTCCGGGTCACCGCCCTGTAGATCTTCCTTCCGGCATCTTTCAAAACCGAAATCCTCAGGAGCGATGGTGAAGGACTTAAACCAGCCATCCCGGATCTCACAGATCTTTGTCTCAGAAGAAGCACTGATCTCATCCAGCTTATCCAGGCCATAGACCACCATGCCCCTCTTAATACCCAGAGAAGCCAGTACCTGGGCCAGCGGTTCCACCAGATAATCATCGTAGACACCCAACAACTGCATTGAAGGCCTTCCGGGGTTAGTCAGAGGGCCCAGAATGTTGAAAACGGTCCGGAACCCCAGTTCCTTACGGATCGCCCCGACGTATTTCATTGAAGTATGATACAGTTGGGCAAAGAAGAAGCACATTCCCACCTCTTCCAGCAGCTGACGGCATTTGGCCGGTGACTGGCTGATGTTAACCCCCAGCGCTTCCAGGCAGTCAGCCGTTCCGCTTTTGCTGGAGGCCGCCCGGTTGCCGTGCTTGGCCACTTTCAGGCCGCCGGCCGCCGCAATGATGGCGGCGGTGGTCGAAATGTTGAAACTCTGGGAGTTATCACCTCCGGTTCCTACGATGTCGATGATGTCCATTCCGGTTTCCACCCGGGTGGCGTGATCCCGCATGGCAGCGGCACAGCCGATGATCTCATCAATGGTCTCGCTGCGCGCACTCTTGGTGGACAGGGCCGCCAGGAAGGCCGCATTCTGCGTCGCTGTTGTTTCCCCGTTCATGATCTCATTGATGACGGCATAAGCTTCATCATAGCTGAGATCACCCTTGTTTACGATCTTTACTATCGCTTCCTTAATCATGTCAAACTCTCCTTTTCTGCGCTGGCTTTCTGTCGGAGAAACAAAACGTCCCTGACAGAAAAATCTCTGTCAAGGACGAATAATACACTATCCGCGGTGCCACCTTGATTCACGGTTCCCCGTGCGCTTAGCAGGATACCAGCATATCCCCGGCAAATGACGTCTGCCTGCAACGTCGCAGAATACTCGGCTTTTCAGCCTTTGACTGCGCCCTCCGCGGTCCATTTGACAACCTGTTTCCTGCCTGACTCTCACCTGCTCAGACTCTCTGTAGGGGCATGACTGCCTTTATCTCCGCTTCATCGGTTTATCTTTAATTTGTGTCATTATAACAACCGCCCTTTTGCGGTGTCAACTGATATGATTCCTAATTGATCTTCATAAATCCGCACAGACCCAGTTCCCCGAAATTCCGAAAACCCAGTGATGCATAGAAAGCCCTGGTTTCCGGGGTATCGTCAGTCACCAGCAGTACCTGCCTGACGCTCTGATATCGTTCCAGAGCAGCCTTTACCAGCTTACTCCCGATGCCCTGACGCTGATGGCACGGGGAAACCAGCACATCCTGCAGGATCACCGTATTGATGCCGTCACCAATGATGCGGCAAAGACCCAGCAGTTCGTCATCCTGATAAGCCGCCAATACCAGCAAGGAATTCGAAAAGCTTTCTTTTAAGGCTGCCATGTCGGCAACGTAAAGCTGCCAGCCGACTGACTGGTAGAGTTCTCTGATCTCTTCTTCCCTGAATTCTGCGTATTCTCTGATTTCCATATTGCTATTCCGTGTCTGTTAAGTTCAATTTATTATATTTTAGTCGGTTAGTCAACCGGCAGGCTTCCCTGGCAATCTTGATGTTTACGGCCCGCCGTGGTATATTTTTGTCAGCAGTCCTTTTCCCGGATTTCGGGAAAAGCGGGAGGAAAAGTGATGAAGATTCTGGCGGTTGCCGATGTGGAATGTCCTGCTCTGTGGGAGCATTACGTTCGCGGACGGCTCGATGACTATGACCTCATCCTAGGCTGTGGTGACCTGAAAGCCGCTTATCTGACCTTTCTGGTGACCATGAGCCATGCCAGGCTTTTATATGTTCCCGGTAATCACGACGTTACCTATCCAACATATCCCCCGGAGGGCTGTGAAGACATCGACTGTCAGCTCGTCAGCTACAACGGCGTCCGCATCCTGGGATTGGGCGGCTGCCTGTGGTATCACGAAGGCCCCTACCAGATCACTGAAAAGCAGATGAAGCGCCGCATCAGCAAATTGCGCCGCGCTCTCAAGAAAGCCGGCGGTGTTGACATCGTGATCACCCATTCACCCCCGAGAGGCTTGGGTGACATGGATCACCCCGCTCATAAGGGCTTTGAATGTTTCCGGGAACTGATCGATCAGTATCATCCAAAGTACTTCATTCACGGTCATACCCATCTGAACTATGACATCACCCTGCCCCGCAGCCTTACCCATGGCGAGACCCAGGTCATCAACGCCTATGAGCGTCATGAACTGGACTATCCGGTGGAATGCGACCGTTCAGCGGAGCTGATCTGGTTTACGAAGCATCATGAGGACAGTGAGATGCTGGACTTCTTCCGCATCAGGCAGTAATAATCAAACAGCAGAAAAGCCATCCGATGATGGCTTTCGTTTTTTATCTTGGCTTAAGATATCAGTTCTGCTTGATGTGAACATCCATCTGCTGATAAGGAACTCTGATGCCGGCGGCATCCAAAGCCCGCTTGCCGTGTTCGAGCATGTAGTAATAGACATTGCCCCAGTCATCCGCATTGGCCCAGGCTCTGACCAGGACCTCGACGCCGGTTTCCGTGCATTTGGTGATCAGTACCCACGGTGAAGGATCGGCGAGGACCTTTTCGCCCTTTCTGGCCATGTCCAGCAGTACTTCCCGGACCTGGTCGATGTCGCTGTCGTAACTGACCGTGAAGGAAACCTCGATGCGGGAAGTGCCTTCTCTGGAATAGTTGACGATGGCGGTATTGGTAAGGTTGCTGTTGGGCAGGGAGATCAGTGAATTGTCCAGAGTCTTGATCTCGGTATAGAAGGCCCCGATGGTCTTGACAATGCCGGTGTAGGAACCGATCTTGACGTATTCACCGATCTTGATCGGATGCAGGATCAGCAATGTCAGGCCGCCGACCAGATTGCCCAGGGCGCCCTGCATGCCTAAGCTGATGGCTACGCCGGCTGAAGCAAACAGAGTGATGATCGAGGTGAGCGGAATGCCGATGACATTGGCCGCTGACAGCACGACGATCACGCCGAGGAGCAGTTTCACGGCATTGGTGAAGAACGACTGCAAAGAAGGATCCATTTTGGAGAAGATCTTCTTATGACGCAGGTATTTCATGAGCCAGTGGATCAGGAAGAACCCGACAACGAGGATGATGATGCCCATCAGCAGGTTGATTCCGGCTGTAGTTAAAAATGTTTTCAGCTTTTCAATATCCATTATTTATTCCTCCACAGAAATATCTGTTCTGTTTTTATTATCTTTTATCCCCCCGGGCACTGTCAATAATAGTGATATTTGCCTCGGTTATTCCCACTCAATGGTACCGGTCGGCTTCGGTGTCAGGTCATAGAGTACTCTGTTGACACCCTTCACCTCATGGGTGATCCGGTCGGTGATGTGCTGCAGCAGCGAGAACGGTACGTCTTCAACGGTGGCGGTAACCGCATCCCGGGTGTTGACGGCCCGGATGACGACCGGCCATTCATCAGTTCTCAAACCGTCTCTGATGCCGGTTGATCTGATGTCCGGTACGATGGTGAAATACTGCCATACCTTGCCCTGTAAGCCGTTCTTGGCGAATTCCTCTCTTAAGATGGCATCGCTTTCGCGGACGGCCTCCAGGCGGTCACGGGTAATGGCACCGACGCATCTGACGCCTAAGCCCGGTCCCGGGAACGGCTGACGGAATACCATGTTGTCCGGTAGGCCGAGGGCCTTGCCGACAACTCTTACTTCATCCTTATAAAGGAACTTGACCGGCTCGACCAGTTCAAACTGCAGGTCTTCCGGCAGACCGCCGACATTGTGGTGGGACTTTACCGGTCCGCTTTCCAGAATGTCAGGATAGATGGTGCCCTGAGCCAGGAATCTGATGTTATCAAGCTTTCTGGCCTCTTCTTCAAAGACTCTGATGAATTCGGCACCGATGATCTTTCTCTTCTTTTCCGGATTGTCAACGCCGGCCAGCTTGTCAAGGAAGCGGTCAACGGCATCAACATAGATCAGATTGGCATCCATTTCGTGGCGGAATACCTGAATGACCTGTTCCGGTTCGCCTTTTCTGAGCAGACCATGGTTTACGTGTACGCATACCAGGTTCTTACCGATGGCCTTGATCAGTAAGGCAGCCACAACGGAGGAGTCTACGCCGCCTGATAAGGCCAGCAGCACCTTTCCGTCTCTGATCTGTTCTCTTAAGGCCTGGATCTGTTCCTCAATGAATGCTTCAGCCTGCTTTAAAGTAACGATTCTTTCCAATGTTTCCGGTCTTCTGTTCTCCATAAGTTTATCCTTTCAAATATAAATATCCCCAAATCCCAACCCTGACAGGCAGTCAATGTCCGGTATTTACGATACCAGTTAACGATGCATGTGTACGCTGTCGGAGGCTGACGATGAAAAAATAAATATGCCTGCCTCTTCGGCCCCTCATGATCATAAGCTTTTTGTGGACTCATTCTCAGCCACAGAGATAACATTCGCCCTGTCTGCTACACCTTTTTTTGTTTGCTTAAATCAGATCGACGGTCCAGTTGGTCTGCTGGATCATATTGTCAAGTTCTCTTAACTGCTTGCTCATCTTGTCAATGTCCTTCTGGAAGCTTCTGACATCGATGGTGCTTAAGACCTTGATCTCGGTTCTGGTTGCTCTGTGGGTGTTCATGCTGGCCTGATTGACGACATTCTTATAGACATCTATTTTCTTCTGCAGCATGTCTCTTTCAGCAATCATCTCGGTTAAGGTTTTTCCGTCAACCTTTACGGCACAGTTGGTCAGGTTGATCCTGGCGATCAGTTCCTGCAGCTGCTTGACTGAGGAATTGAATTCCCTGAACAGGTCCGACGGTTTCTCGTTGGGCTCTTCGCCTTCCTGAACGAGGGCGTTATTGACTAAACGGTTCCTTAACTGGTCAATGGTACGGTTAAGGTCGGCTCTGGCCTGTAATGCTTCTGCTAATTTCATGTTATCCGACAGCTCCTTCCATATCTATCTTCAATAACTGATTGAGTTCTACGGCATATTCTACCGGTAATTCCTTGGTAAATGGCTCTAAGAAGCCCATGACGATCATCTGCATGGCCTGAGCCTGCGTCAAGCCCCGGCTCATCAGATAGAACAGCTGCTCATCTGAGATCTTGGATACCGTGGCTTCATGCTCCAGAACTGAGTTATCGTTCTGGACGATGTTGCTGGGAATGGTATCGCTCTTGGACTGAGGATCGATGATCAGCGTATCGCACTGGATCTTGGTATGGGCATTTTCCGCCTTTGGTCCCTGATAGACCCAGCCGCGGAAGTTGGCCGTACCGCCCAGACGGGCAATCGACTTGGAGATGATCGAACTGGAGGTATTGGGAGCCAGATGGATCATCTTGGCACCGGTATCCTGGATCTGGGTCTTGCCGGCGACGGCGATGGTGACGGTCATGCCCTTGGCCCCTTCTTCCGAGAGGATGCAGGCCGGATACTTCATGGTGATGTGAGAACCGATGTTGCCGTCGATCCACTCCATCAATCCGTTCTCCATGACCTTGGCCCGCTTGGTCGTCAGGTTCAGGACGTTGGTCGACCAGTTCTGGACCGTGGTATAACGGCATTTGGCATTCTTATGCACGAAGATCTCAACCACGGCGGCATGCAGGGAGTCCTTCTTGTAGATGGGAGCCGTGCAGCCTTCCACGTAATGGAGATTGGCGCCCTCATCGACGATGATCAGGGTCCTTTCAAACTGTCCCATCTGCTCGGTGTTGATGCGGAAATAGGACTGTAACGGCTTCTCCAGGGTCACTCCCGGGGGCACGTAGATGAAGGATCCGCCCGAGAAGACGGCGCTGTTAAGAGCCGCAAACTTGTTGTCGGTATAGGGAACGATGGTTCCCATGTATTTTCTGACGATGTCAGGGAAATACTTGATGGCACTGTCAGTATCCAGGAAGATGATGCCCTTGTCCTGGACTTCCTTCAGCATGTTATGGTAGACCGCTTCTGACTCATACTGGGTGGTAACGCCGGCCAGAAACTTCTGTTCGCTCTCCGGGATACCCAGACGGTCAAAGGTATTCTTGATGGTTTCCGGTACTTCTTCCCAGCTGCTGGCCTTCTTGTCCGCTGACTTGATGTAATAGGTATAGTCATCAAAGTTCAGCGAACTCAGATCCGGTCCCCAGGCCTGCATCGGCATCTTTTCAAAGGCTTCAAAGGCCTTCAGGCGGTAATCCAGCACCCAGTCCGGTTCTCCCTTGATGCGGGAAATGGTCTCAACGACTTCCCGGGAGATGCCTTTTCCGGTCGTAAACAGAGTGGTATTCTCATCGGCGAAACCGTATTTATATTCGTCCTGAGTCTGGAACAGTTCCTTATTCCTTTCCTCAGTCATCTTTCTTCTCACTTTCTGCCAGCAGTTTTTCCAGTCCGTGCCAGCCGATGGTAGCGCACTTGATGCGGTTGGCCTGCTTGCTGACGCCGGCAAAGGCGACGGCTTCTTCCAGCAGATCCTCGTCATAGGGGTCGCCATTGATCATGGCGAAATAGTTCTTCATGATCTCCCTGGCTTCCTCAACCGTCTTGTCTCTTACCAGTTCGGTCATTATCGAGGTGGAAGCGGTGGAAATGGTGCAGGCCACGCCTTCGAAGTTGACATCCCTAACGATACCGTCTTCGATTTTGGCTTCAACCTGAATGTCATCGATGCAGGATTCGGAAGCCATGTGAGCACGCAGATAGCCATGCCCATTCGTCAGAGCATGGTGGCGGGGATATTCATAGTGGTCCATGATGATCTCTCTTAAGACCATCGGATCCTTTAATAAATCAGCCATTTATCTCATCTCCTTAGAAGAATACGCCTACACAGTTTTCCAGTGTGCAGGTCCTTAAGGCCCTGATCAGGGCATCAACATCAGCCTTGTCATTGTAGAAATACATTGAGCATCTGATGGTATCGTTGGTTCCGATGACATCCACCAGCATCTTGGCACAGTGGTTGCCGCTTCTGACGGCGACACCCTGGCTGGCCAGGTAGCAGGCGGCGTCCTGGGAGAAAACGCCCTTGACGTTGATGGCCGCAATGGCAGAATCGCCATCGGGATTGTAGACCGTGACGTTATCCAGCTTGGCCAGTTCAGCAAACAGGTAATCTCTGAGCTCCTGTTCATGGCTTTCAATGTTGTCCATCCCCAGCTTCATCAGATACTGAATGGCGGCATCCAGGCCCAGAACGCCTTCGATGTTGGGAGTTCCGGCTTCAAACATGATCGGAGCTTCCTTCAGGATGACATTCTGCTTACTGTCGAAACGGGCATTGGCACCGCCGCCCAGCAGCATGGGATCCATCTTTTCCAACAGTTCATATTTTCCATACAGAATACCGGTTCCGCCGGGACCGCACATCTTATGGCCGGAGAAGGCCAGGAAATCGCAGTCCATGTCCTTAACATCGGTCCTGGTATGAGGAACGGATTGGGCACCGTCGACCATGACCACGGCACCAACCTTGTGAGCCATTCTGCAGATCTCTCTGACCGGTGTCTTGACACCGAGAACATTGGTTACGGCCGCAATGGCAACGATCCTGACACCTTCGTGGATGGCCTTTCGGAGATTCCATAAGGTCATCTTGCCGGTGGGTGTCAGTTCGATGTATTCGATCTTTGCTCCGGTTTCTTCAGCTACCCGGAACCAGGGCAGGGCATTGGAAGCATGTTCGGCTCTGGTGAGCAGGATGACATCTCCTTCCTTCAGATTCTTTCTGGCATAGCCATAGGCCACGGTATTGAGCGCCGAGGTCGCGCCATAGGTAAACACCACTTCCCTTTCATCGCAGTTGATGAATTCAGCCACGGTCTTGCGGCAATGGTCATAGGCCTGATCAGCCTTGAAGGCGATCTCATAGTCTCCACGGTGAATGTTGGAATTGATGTTGTTGTAAAAGTAATTGACGGCATCGATGACCGGCTGCGGCTTGAAGGTCGTGGCACCGTTGTCCAGGTAAACCAGCGGCTTACCGTTCATGGTGATTCCCTGCAGCATCGGGAAATCCTTTTTTATCTCTGCGGTATTAAACACTAGGCCACCTTCATTTCTATCTCTTTTCTGAGCATTTCATTCAAGTCGGCATCGTCGATGATCTCCGTTACCGGCAGCAGATAACCGACGATGATCAGTTTCAGGGCTTCATTGCGGCTCAGGCCTCTGGTCTGCATATAGAACAGCTGGCTTTCATCCGGCTGTCCCAGGGAAGCGGCGTGGGATGCCTGAACATCGTTTTCATCAATGTAGAGGATCGGCAGGATCTTGCCTACCGCTGTCTTATCATTGGTCAGAATGCGGCTGGTCTGATGAGTGGAGGAGCGGAAACAGCCTCTTTCAATGGTGTTTCTGACCACTACTTCACACCTTCCGGTTCCCCTGACGACACCGTAGTTATTGACATGGGCTGTCGTGTTGGGGGCCTTGTGGTAGACATCCTGGCTGATCTGCTTGCGGCAGTCGGCCAGAATCGCCGTTCTGGTCGTCAGTTCCCCGCCCTGGCCCTGCAGAGTACTTACGGAAGACAGTTCCAGATCAAAGGGACTCAGCTGAACTTCTGCCAGCTGCAAACGGCTGTTGGTGTTCAGTTCATAGTTCTCCTGCAGGCTGACCTTTCCCTCGTTGTGATTTATCAGCAGTACCGTCAGGGAAGCGTCATCCTTCAGACAGGTATCGATCTGAACCTTGACATCCTGATGTCCTTCAACGGTCAGTACCACCTTGTACTCACCGCGCTCAGGAGCCACCAGTTTAAGAGAAAAGCTCTTTCCCTTATCGCTGTCCAGCTTCAGCCTGGCATTCTTTTCCAGTTGGATCTCATTCATAGCGGGCTCCCGGGTTGGCTCCGCAGGTTCCTAAGGAGACAGTCGGTCTTACTTCTTCCTGCTGAGCCCTGATGTTCTTTTCCCGATACAGCCACTCATAGCCCTCGGCATCGATCTTCTTGCTGAGTTCATGATCGCCGGAAGCGACGATCTCGCCATTGACCAGGACATGGGCATGGGTAGGTTCGATCAGTTCATAGAATCTTTCATAATGGGAAACAATGATGAGTCCCAAGTCGTTCTTTTCTCTCATTTCGTTGATGTTGTCAGCTACGACCTTGATGGCATCGACATCCAGTCCGGAGTCCAGCTCGTCCAGCATTGCGATAGCCGGCTTTAACAGTTTCATCTGGATGATCTCGTTTCTCTTCTTTTCACCGCCCGAGAACCCCTCATTGAGGTAGCGGTGGGCAAAGGAAGCGTCCATCTGCAGATCGGCGATGGTCTTATCCAGCGTTCTGATGAATTCAAACAGCCGGATCGGCTTTTCGCGATGAGCATTGACGGCGGCCTTCAGGAAATCGCTGTTGGTAACCCCGGGTACTTCCTGGGGGTACTGCATGGCGATGAACAGACCGGCCTTGGATCTTTCATCGACGGTCATGCCTAAGACATCCCGGCCATCGAGGGTGATGGAGCCGGAAGTAACGCGGTATTTGGGATGACCCATGATGGTCATTAATAAAGTGCTCTTGCCGTTTCCGTTAGGGCCCATCAGAGCATGTACTTCGCCGGAATTGACCGTGAGGTTAACGCCCTTGAGGATCTCCTTATCTTCAACGCTTACATGTAAGTCTTTTATTTCCAGTGTTGCCATAGTAAAAAACACTCCTATCAATCGCATGTATTATAACATAACTCAAAATGAATTACTTGATTATGTACTGACAAATCCCGGATCATTTCCGTAAATAAAGACGTGATCTTTTTCCATAACGTCCATTAATACAGGCAAAACACCCAGGCGATTTGATTCACCTGGGTGTTCACTTTTAATTTAACGGTTCTGAAAGGTTTCTGATACTGACCTTACCTGACTTAAGAGATAATTCTCAGTACTCCTTTTTCTCCATGATCCTTATTGAGATGATCACCGATCCGGCGATCACGGCAACGGCCAGGATGGTCAGGGATATGATTACGGCTGTGGCGTGGGATTTTACGAACATTTCCATGGCATTGACGGTTTCCGCCGGCAGCACATAGCCCAATAACAGCCCGATTCCGGTCAGGATGCCGAAGATGATGTACAGGGCGATCCTTCCCTTCTCACTGCCGTATTTCAATCTTGATGGCAGCGAGAATGACAGCGCCACCATGACGATCAGGAACATTGCCAGGGCTTCCGCCAGCAATTCCAGGATGTCCAGGGCGGCGGCTGAATACTTTACCACTGTCACAATGGCGGCCCCAGCCACTCCGATGACCATGAAGCCCAGGATAATGATGGCCGCAAAGACATACTTTTCCAGAGCATAGGTCTTCCGGGATACCGGCAGGGTAAACAGGAAGCGGTAACCGTTGTCGAATTCATCATAGCCCGTAGTGCCGATTGCCAGCATCATGCCGATCATCATCAGATAGGCAATGCAGGCTGACGGCTGCATCGAGAAGGCCATGAAGATGCCGGCAGCGACGATAATCAGTGCGCTGGTCCACTGGTTGCGGATCAGCAGGAAATCCTTGGTTAACAGTCCCTTCATGCGTTTTCACCTCCGATCATCATCTCAATCAGATGATCTATTCCGCTCTTTTCCACTATCATCTCCGGATATCTGGTCCGGTAGTAATTAGCATCATCGGTCAGGCAGATGACACCGAACATTTCCTTTCTGACCTTCAGCACATGGGACTTGTCCATGTCGCGGTACTCATCATCCCTGACTTTCAGAATAGCATAGCTGTCATTCAGAACGTCGGCATCTTCATGCAGGATGATTTTGCCGTCTTCGATCATGTAGATGTCATCGCACAGGTTCTCCAGGTCACTGGAAATGTGTGAACTGACCAGGATGGCATGGTCGGGATTTGCCGCCATGTAGTTTCTCAACAGTTCCAGGATCTCATTGCGGGCAATGACATCCAGGCCGCTGGTCGGCTCATCCAGGATCAGCAGATCCGGATCATGAGTCAGGGCGCAGATGACGCGGTGTCTGGCTTTCATGCCGGTAGAGAGATCCTTGATCTTCTTCTTGGGATCCAATCCGGCCTGCCGGCACATTTCCTGATAGGCTTTTCCGTCAAACTTCGGATAGAAGTTCTTCAGGATCTTTTCCGCATCCTCAATGGTCAGATAGCCGGAGATGCCGGAATCCGACATGACGGTACCGATCCGGCAGCGGTCAGCTTCCGTGATGTCCTTAATGTCCTTGCCCAGCAGTTTAATTTCTCCGCTTTCGGGGTAGATCAGCTGAAGTATGCATTTGAACAGGGTGCTCTTGCCGGCACCGTTGCGGCCGATCAGACCGGTTATGGTACCTTTTCTGAGTTCCATGCTGCAGTTTAATTCAAAACCGGTATAGGTTTTTCTGACATTCGTAACTTTGATCATAATCAATCCTCCATCAGCAGACCAAGCATTTCCTGAAGCTCTTCATCCTTTATTCCAGCGGCTCTGGCTCTGCTTACCAGAACTGCCAGTTCATTTTCAATTTCTGTTCTCTTCTGTTCGATCAGCTTTTCCTGATTGCCGGAGAGCACATAGGTACCCTTGCCGTGCACGGTGGCCGTATAGCCATCCTGCTCCAGGGCATCATAGGCCTTCTTGACCGTCAGAGCACTGATTTTCAGCTCGTTGGCCAGATTTCGCACCGAGGGCAAAGCCTCCCCGGTGGCCAGCTGACCGGAACCGATCTGTTTCTTTACCTCATCGACGATCTGTTCGTAGATGGGGATCATCGAATTGAAATTGACAATGATCTTCATTTTTCACCTTTCCTGAGCTTCGATTGCTATAAACAGTATATAACAGTATATAACTGTTGTCAACAGTAAGCATAAGAAAAGCCGCTGTCTGCGGCTTAGCTGTTTTACTTCTGTACCAGGTAGGAAGAATAGTTCTTCTTGATGGTGTTGTAGACATCGATGTCATAAACTCTGAAATTGTATTTTTCAAAGAAATGACCGTGGACGGTGTCAGCAAAGCCATCGGCCTGCTTCAGGTGGGTGATGAAGAAGCTTCTGATCTGCTCCTTGTTCATGTTGGTGACCTGAACGATGTAGAAGCCCTTGGCATCCTTGCTGGTGATGACATTGGACAGGCCCGGAGTGGTGGTTGAGAACATGTACAGGATGACGTTGCTGTCGAGCTTATCGTCATCATTGGTATAGAGGGTCTCAGCGGCCAGAGAATCCTTGGACTTGTACTTCTTGGCCACATCCGTGAAGGTGGCGCCGCCCTTTACCTCAGCCAGAGCGCTTTCGGCATTGGCCTTTGCCTGATCAACACTGGAATCGGTGGCGGTACCGTCGAAGAACATGATTCTAGCCAGTACCGGCTTGTACTTGTCAAACAGGCTGTCGAAGTTGTCTTCGATGTACTTGTCGGACAGTGCTTCTTCCTTGGCAAGGGTGATGCAGTAAGTCAGGAATTCCTCCTCACTGTTGAAGCCCATGGCCTTTAAGCTTTCCAGGAAGTCGTCACCGTCTTCAGTCAGGTCCTTCTTATAGCCGTCGAACTTGTCCTGTCCGGCCTTCTTGATGGCTTCGGTGGTTTCGATCTCCTTGTTGGCGATGGTCTCCAGAGCCATGTTGATGACGGTATTGGCAGCGTCATCGGTCATCATCTTCTTGTACAGATCGCCCTTGGTGATCTTGTTCTTGCCGATGGTCATCATGACGGTATTCTTATCGGAAATGTTGGCAGTGGCGTCCTTGCAGCCGGCTAAGCCGAGAACCAACAGGCTGACCAGTAATAACTTAACTATCTTTTTCATTCGGTTTCACCATCACTTTCCAGCTGCTTCATGATGAGCTCTTCGATTTCCTTGCTGCCGAAGGTGATCTTCAGTTCAGCAGCCTTTTCCTTGAGGATCTTATTGCTGAGGTTTTCATCAGCGGAGAGAATGGTAGCGGTAAAGCCGCTTTCCGTCTTTAAGTCCTCTACTTTGGTGGAATCGCACTTGATCAGATAATAGCCGAATTCATCGGAATGGATCCAGTCACTGACTTCCCCTTCCTTGAGATTCAAAGCTACATCGGTAAAGGCCTTGTCGAGGTTGCTGGTATTGGTGTCCAGATAACCCAGCTTGCCCTGGTTGGAGGCATTGCCGTCCTGTGAATAGGCAGCAGCGAATTCACCGAAATTGGCAGCGCTGTACTTGTCGCTGGCCCAGGCCTGCTTGGCCTCTTCGAACTTGGCAGTCTCTTCGGCTGTCGGGTTCTTGGGATCAGCCATGGCGATGACGACATAGCTGACGGTGCGCGGCTTGTACTTATCCAGGAAGGCCTGGTCAACCAGTTCATCCAGGTGAGCCTGCACATATTCGCCGAACATCTTTTCGGACTTCAGTGAATAGAACACGTAGTCACGGAAAGTATCATAGCCGTAGTACTGCTTGGCCAGATAGTTCAGATAGTCTTCACCATAGCCATAGTACTGCTGATACATGGCGATGTAGTTCTGAACGGTGGATTCAGTGTTATTCTTGAGCTCGTCGGTTGTTTCAACGGCTTCATCAAGCAGTCCCTTATAGAAAGCCATGTAGAGATCGCTTTCCAGGTAATCATCAGCCAGCTTGTCGTAGAGAGCATCAGCGGTGATGTTCTGGCCGTCAACACTGAAGACTACGTCCTTTCCGGCTTCCTTCTTGCCCGGCAGTTTTCCTTTGTTCTGGTCATATGCAAAATAAATAGATATGGTCACAAAGAAAACGGCAACAAGAGCAACGAACCAGTTTTCTTTAAGAAATTTGCCCATATAAAACCTCCTGCGAATAAAACGCTTAATAATTATATAGAATTTACAGGCAAGTTTCAACAAAATCATGTGACGGTTTCCTGACTGTTCGCTGATTATTACCCTCTTTTTTTCCTGTCAGAATCACTGCTTGACGAAAAATAATACAAATAGTACAATTAATACAGATGGAGGAAATGCGATGTACTTAATCAATTTACAGGGTAAGGAAAGCATCAATGAACAGATCAAGAAACAGATCATCAGGTTTGTTGACTTAGGCGTTCTCAAGCCCAATGACAAGCTTCCTTCAGTACGCATGCTGGCGCAGGATCTCGGCATCAACCCTAACACGGTGGCCAAGGCCTATCAGCAGCTGGAAGAGGAAGGCATAATCTATACCATTAATAAGAAAGGCGTCTTCGTTCAGAATCACGATGAAGACGAAGTTCATACGCTTCAGGCTGAGATGTACATCCGTGACCTGAAAAATCAGGGTGTGAAAAAAGACACTCTGCTCAAGATCGTTGATTCCATTTATCTGGAGGATTAACATGTTAGAAATCAGAAACCTTAGAAAGAATTTCCGCAGCAAGGAAGTACTCCGGGATCTTAACCTTACCGTCGCCGAGGGCAGTGTCTTCGGTCTGGTTGGCATTAACGGGGCCGGCAAGAGTACCCTGTTAAGATGCATCTGCGGAGTATACCAGCCTGAGAGCGGTCAGGTGATCTTCAATGACAAGGACACCTATTATGATGAAGAGATTCGCAAAGACATCTTCTTCGTCAGCGATGACGGCTACTTCCCTCACAACTCAACCATATCAAGCATCAAGTGCTTCTATGAAACCTTCTATGATCTTGATGAGGATCTTTACCGTAAATACCTCAGGACTTTTAATCTCAGCGAGAATGCCCAGATCAACACCTTCTCCAAAGGCATGAAGAGGCAGACTTCCCTGCTGTTTGCCCTGGCGATCAGGCCGCGTCTGTTATTATTGGACGAGTGCTTTGACGGACTGGACCCGTTAGTAAGGCTCACCTTTAAGAAGGCTCTGGTCGATCTGTTGGAAGACAAGAGCATTACCGTCATCATTTCCAGCCATAACCTCAAGGAACTGGAAGATATCTGCGACAGTTTCGGCATCCTGGATAATGGTCAGATCAACACCTATGGCGATCTGCTGCAGAGCAAGGAAAACATCACCAAGTATCAGCTGGCCTTCCATGAAGATCATGAAAAGGAAGACTTCAGTTCCTTCAATCTCATGAACTTTAAGAAGGAAGGAAAAGTCTACACCCTGGTAATCAAGGGCGATAAGGAAGAGACCACCAGACAGCTGGAAGAAATGAAACCGATCCTGTTAAACGAACTGCCGGTCAGCTTCGAAGAACTCTTCATTTATGAAGTAGAAAGCAGAGGGCTGTTAAATGAGTAAGAAATACTTTGACTATTTACTGAAGTCGCAGAAGCATTCCATCATCTTCCTGACTGTCATCAATGCCATCGGTCTGGCGGTATCGTTCAGTGCCTTCAACGGCAATAACCGGTTGGAAGCAGCTCTGGGCTGCAGTCTGATCATCAATATGCTGCTGACATTCATCAGCGGACCGGTCCTGTTCAGGATGGTTGATGACCGCAAGGCTGTTGACACCTACTTCCCCGTCTGTGTAAAGCGCCGGGACATGCTGAACACCATACTGCTGTTTGCGATCATGCTGGCGGTAATACCGTTCATCGCCGATGTTTCCATTACTGCTTTCATGCAGGTGTGCTGGAAACACAAGTTTGCCTTTGACTATCTGCGATTTATGCTGCCGGTTACTCTGGCCCTGATCGGTCTGACCGTCTTCAACAGCTGTACCTTCTTGCTGGCTAACAGCGTGTTTGACGGCATCGTCGCCATGCTGGCATATACCTGCATGCCATTCATCTTCTATGCCGTAACCGGCACCTTCTTTGAGGAATGCATCTATGGCTATTCCCCGGATCTTTCAATCTTTGCCTACATGTCTCTGGCTTACAACACCATGAGTAACGGTTTCCTCTCCATAGTATTGCTGAACGAGGGAATAAGCTATCTCCCCTGGATCATTGGCGCTGTCCTTTACACGGTCATCGGTTATTATGGCGCCTACCGGAACTTCGTTAACCGTAAGAACGAGCGGGCCGAAAGCATCTCTGATGAACTGCTGTCCTACCCTGCACTCATCACGATCTATTCAGCTTGTCTGATTCTGACTGTTGCCTTTGCCAGCGGATTGAATGAACTGTCATTCATCCTCTACTTCCTGATTTTCATTGCCTATACCGTAGCCAACTTCGTCTACAAGAGAAAGATCAGGATCCAGCTTAAGAGCGTGCTGTTCTTTGTCGGCATGATCGCTCTGGCTACGATACTGACTCATGTTGCCTATAAGACCAACGGATTCGGAATAAGCTATACCTACGACCACCATCCTTCCAATGTGAGCGTTTCCTACAGCTCCGAGGTTGACCGCTATGGCGAATTCAAGGATATCTTCGATGCCATCAAGGAAAAGGAAGGTTCTTCTTCTCCTTACATCAGCGAAATCGAATACGGCACCATCAACTTTGAGCTGACCATCAGGGATACGAAGCGGGATGGTTATGATCAGATGATGGAGGTCATCAACCGCTTCCGTGATTCATCAATCGCTCAGCATTACGAAGGGACATTGCAACCCAAGTATGATTACTTCCAGACCAGCTGGATGTCACTGACCGAAATCACAGCAACTCGCCACTCTCGTAACAGTCACTATAGCTGCTATCAGCCCTTAAGCCTTAATGATCTGCTGGTAATTGACCGGTACTGTCCGGTTTACATCAAATTCTACTCGGATATGAAATCATTCCGGATATCTGATTACCTGCCATCAGACATTAATATCTGAAAAAAAGCAACATGGTCCCACGGTGGACCATGTTTTTTCAGTAAAAGAGACAAGTTTCTTCTATATATAATTAGGATGATCGTTTTGATTATGATAAGATACAGGTGAGGAAATGAAGAAGAAAATGATTTACGCCATGTTACTGGCTTTCGCCGTCTGGTTTCTATACCACGAAAATACCACCCTGGATACCGAAAGGCATCTTCTTTCCTTTTCTTCCCTTCCTGCTGACTTTGACGGTTTCCGGATTGCGCAGGTTTCGGACTTCCATAACTGTCAGAACAACAAACTCCGGGAAAGCATCATCCGGGAATTAAGGGAAAGCCGTCCCGACATCATCGTCATCACCGGCGATCTGATCGACTCCCGGCGCACCGATGTTGACAGCGCCATCTCCTTTGTCCAGGCCATCAGGGACATTGCCCCGATCTATTATGTTACCGGCAATCACGAATCCCGGGTTCAGCAGTATTATACTCTGCAGAAGAAACTGAACGATCTGGAAATAACCGTGCTGCATGATGCCGCGGTTCAGTTGGAAAAAGGCAGCAGTCATCTGAACATCATCGGAATTGATGACCCGGACTTTTCCGGTGTCAGTACCCTGATGGAGGAAACACCGGATATGATCGCCTGGAAGATCAATGATCTGAAAGAAAGGGACGGCTTCAACCTCGTCCTGTGTCACCGTCCCGAACTGTTTGAAACCTATGTTTCCTGCGCTGTAGACCTGGTATTCTGCGGTCATGCCCATGGCGGCCAGATCCGGCTGCCCTTCATCGGCGGGCTCTATGCCCCTCATCAGGGATTTTTCCCCTCTTATACGTCCGGCTGTTACCGGGAAGCCAATACCACGATGGTCGTCTCCCGGGGACTTGGCAATTCCCTGGCGCCCTTCCGGATCTTCGATCATCCGAATCTGGTGATCGTCGAGATGTCAACACAAGACAATTAAGTGATAATTTCATATAATAGATAAGTAGAGGTATTCGTTATGGAAGAATTCAAGAATAAGGTAATCAACGTCTTAGTGACCTACGGCAGCAAGCTGCTGTTAGCCCTCGTCGCCCTGGTGATCGGCATGTTCATCATCAAGAACGTCAAGACGCTGATGACTAAGAAGGAAGAGGAATCCAGTCTGGATGCGACGCTGGCCGTCGTCCTGCGCAATGTCGTCAATCTGATTCTTTACGGCATCCTGATCTTTACGATCGTCGAGATCCTGGGCGTGCCGATGACCTCGGTCATGGCTCTGATCGCTTCCTGCGGTCTGGCCATCGGTCTGTCCCTGCAGGGGGCCCTTTCCAACTTCGCCGGCGGCCTGATCATCATCCTGTTCAAGCCCTTCAAGGTCGGTGACTACATCGAATCCAATTCTTCCCAGGGTACCGTCAAGGACATCAACATGTTCTATACCGTGCTGGTGACCCTCGACAACAACCGCATTTCCATTCCCAATGGCGAGCTGATGAATTCCAGCATCGTCAACTACAGCATTGAAAAAACCCGCCGGATCGACCTGGACTTCAAGATCACCAACGACTGCGATGCCGACTTTGCCGGCAAGGTACTGCTGGAAGCCGCCAGTTCTACCGAGGGAATTCTCCTTGATCCCCCGCCGTTTGCCCGGCTGGCCGCCGTCGATGATGACACCTACATCTTCACGGTAAGGGTCTGGGTCGAAAGCAACGATTACTGGGACCGCTACTTCGACGTCCTGGAAAACTGTTCCAAGGCCCTGACTGCCAACGGCATTGACGACCCGGAGGAAAGAATGGCCGTCCGCATCGTCAAGGACGACGATTAACAGAAAAACCTTCAAGAGCACGCAGTGCTCTTTTTTTAATCATGAAAAAAACAGGATCGCTCCTGTTTTAATCATTATCTTTCTTCACGGAAGTAGGAGACGCCCAGCGCACCCGGTGCCTGGTTTTCCCGCTTCTTTTTCTTGCTGACGAAGATCAGAACGATGACCGTTACCAGATATGGGATCATCTGATAGAGATTCTGCAGATAGGTCGATCTGTCGATCTTCATTAACTTCAGCAGAACGGCATTGATGCCGCTGGGTACGTACAGGAACAGCCAGTAACATAAACCGAACAGGTAGGCTCCCCAGATGGAGTTGCGCGGCTTCCAGGTTGTAAAGATTACCAGAGCCACGGCCAGCCAGCCCAGGGCTTCGATGATGGAGTCATTGGCCCAGGTTCCCTTGGTATAGTCCATGACATAGAACATGCCGCCCAGTCCGGCGATGGCACCTCCAGCGATGAAGGACAGATACTTGTATCTGGTTACGTTGATGCCGGCAGCATCGGCCGTAGCCGGGTTTTCACCGACGGCTCGTAAGTTCAGACCGACGGAGGTCTTGTTGAGGAACAGATCAGCAGTGATGGCCAGAATCACGGTCACATAAACGAACCAGCCGAACTTGAAGATGGTTTCCGACAGGAAGCCCAGCTTCTCGGAAAGGAACGGAATGGAAGCTCTGATGGCCCGGGAAGTGATCGGCACGTTGATCTGGCCGACACCGCCTGACAGTTTCATCAGAGAGCCGCCTAAGAAGTTGGCAGCACCGGTTCCCAGAATGGTCAGGGACAGACCAGTGACGTTCTGATTGGCTCTTAAGGTTACGGTCAGCAGCGCATAGATGAAGCCGGCCAGACCGCAGATGACGATGGTGGAAACAATGGAGATCAGTACGCCCATGAAGGCGTTGGGATTGGCAGCCCTGGTCTCATAGAGGAAGGCTCCGGTCAGGGAAGCCATGCCGCCCAGCATCATGATACCCGGGGTACCCAGGTTCAGGCCGCCGGCCTTCTGGTTGATGGTTTCACCGATCGAGCCCAGCATGATGACGGTTCCGAAAGTTACGGCGCTGGTTATCCAGGCAAGAAGATTGGCATAATCCATACTATCTGTCCTCCTTCTTTCTGAAGATCACGTTGTAATTGATGAAGAATTCGCTGGCCAGGATGAACAGCAACATGATTCCGGTTACGATGCTGGAAGCATACTGATTGAAGTTGAAGTCACTGGCGATCTGCGTAGCGCCCTTTTCCAGGAAGACCAGGAATACGGAGAAGACCGTCATGATGAACGGGTTCAGCTTGCTCAGCCAGGCAACGATGATGGAAGTGAAGCCGCGGCCGCCGATGATGCCCTTGGAAACGGTATGGGAAATGCCGCTGACCTGGACGAAGCCGGCGATGCCGCAGATGGCACCGGACAGCGCCATCGTCCGCATGATGACCTTGGGGACATTGATGCCGGCGTACTTGGCGGTATTGACGCTTTCACCGATGACGGTGATCTCGTAGCCGTGCTTGCTGAAGGTCAGGTAGACGAAGATCGCGATCATGATGATGAGGGCGATGATGACGATCAGTACATACTGGTTATTGAAGAGGTTCGGCAGCCAGCCGATCTCGCTCTCCATGTTGATGATGCCGACGGAATGGGAACCTTTGGTATCCCAGATGTCGACGAAGTATTCCACGATCTGAATCGCGATGTAATTCATCATCAGCGTAAACAGCGTTTCGTTGGTTTCGTATTTGGCCTTGAAGTAGCCCGGAATGAAGCCCCACAGAGCACCGATGGCGATGGCAGATACCAGCATTAGCACGATCAGCAGCGCGGTCGGGATCTTGCCGGAGAAGTAGATCATCCAGGCACCGGCAGCCAGACCGCCGATCAGAGCCTGTCCTTCCGCACCGGTATTCCAGAAGCGCATCTTGAAGGCCGGGGTCAGAGCCAGAGCCACGATCAGCATGAAGGCGGCATCCCTTAAGGTGATCCAGGTCCTGCGGGCGGATCCGAAGGCACCCTTGTACATTGAGGCAAAGATCTGAGCGGGGTTGAGCTTGGTAACGGAGTAGATGAAGGCCGAAGAGACGACCAGAGCCAGGACGATGAAGATGGCCCGGATGATCACAGCCTGCCACAGGGGCCGGTTGTCATTCTTGGTTATTCTGATTAACGGTTGTTTATTGGCCATGCTATGCTCCTTTCCGGTGGGTCATTAATAAGCCCACTTCGTCCTTGGTAGTGGTACGGCCGTCGAGGATGCCGTTTACCCGGCCCTCACAGAGAACCAGGATCCGGTCGCTTAATCCCAAGAGCACGTCGAGGTCTTCGCCGACGTAGATGACGGCTACGCCCTTCTTCTTCTGTTCATTCAGCAAGTTGTAAATGGCATAAGAGGTGTTGATGTCCAGACCTCTGGTGGCGTAGGCGGTCATCAAGACCGTCGGCTTGTTGTTGATCTCACGGCCGACCAGAACCTTCTGGACGTTGCCGCCGGAGAGCTTTCTGACCGGATACTCCAGATCCGGAGTCTTGACATCGAGCTCATCCTTGATCTTGGCCGCCGTAGCCTGCGGTTGCTGACGGTGCAGGAACGGTCCTGAGCCCTTGCGGTAGCGCTTCAGCATGACGTTGTCGGTCATGCCCATGTTGCCGACCAGGCCCATGCCCAGGCGGTCTTCCGGTACGAAGGCCAGGTGCAGGCCGAAGCCGATGATCTCCTTGGTAGTCAGACCAACCAGCTGATGGACGCCATGGGCGGTAGAGTTATAGATGATGCTGCCGCCCTCTTCGCATTTCTGCAAGCCCATGATGGCTTCCAGCAGTTCCTTCTGGCCGCAGCCGGAGATGCCGGCGATACCCAGTACTTCACCGCTGTAAAGGTCAAAAGTTACGTCATTGACGACTTTCTTGCCTTCTTGATTAATAACGGTAACATTCTTGACTTCCAGGCGCTTTTCCCTGTGTTCCACCAGATCGCGCTGGATGTTCAGCTCGATCTTCTCGCCGACCATCATTTCGGTCAGTTGCTGAGCCGTAGTTTCCGCCGTATTGACGGTACCGATGGTTTCTCCCTTGCGTAAGATGGTCACGCGGTCGGAGATCTCCAGTACCTCGTGCAGTTTATGAGTAATGATGACGATGGCCTTGCCATCTTCACGCATGTTTCTTAAGACGTTAAATAACTTTTCGGTTTCCTGAGGAGTCAGAACTGTGGTCGGTTCATCCAGAATGAGGATCTCGGCTCCCCGGTAGAGGGTCTTGACGATTTCAAGAGTCTGTTTCTGTGAGACGTTCATCTCATGAACTTTCATGTTCAGGTCCAGGTCAAAGCCATAACGGTCACAGATCTCCCGGGCCTTCTTTTCTGCATATCTGATGTTTTTCTTTTCCTTGTCTTCCAGCCCCAGGACGATGTTCTCGACAGCCGTGAAGACATCGATGAGCTTGAAGTGCTGATGGATCATGCCGATGCCCAGATCAAAGGCATCCTTGGGATCCTTGATGGAAACCAGCTTGCCGTCTACGTAGATCTCGCCGCTGTCCGGATAGTAAATGCCCGCCAGCATGTTCATGATGGTGGTCTTGCCGCTTCCGTTTTCACCCAGCAAAGCCAGGATCTCGTGATGTCTGATGTTCAGACAGGCGTTTTTATTGGCCACAACGGGACCGAAGGTCTTGGTGATGTTCTTCAGTTCTACTGCGTAATTTTCCATAAAGTCTCCTCTCTTCCAACCCAACAGGCAGGAAAGGACTTCCTGCCTGCTGGTGGATCAATAGTATTAAAATCTGATTTTAGTAAACAACGTCCAGGTTGGTGATGCCGTCGATGACGAAGGCGAAGCTAGGAGCAGAAATGGATTCTGACTCATGATAGTAGCCGTCCTTGACATTCGGAGTAGCATCAGTCAGCTGAGCGCCTTCAACGGTGAAGGTGGTGACATCGAATACATGTAACTTACCGGCCTTGATGTCGGCGATGGCCTTGTCAACGGCTTCCTGAGTTCCGGCAGCGCAGCTTGGGCCTAACTTGGTGATGGCAACAGCACCGGTCTCATATCCTTCGGCCCAGTCGGTAGCGATCTTTTCGCCCTTTAACCACTGGTTGAAGGCATACTTGTAATAGACACCCCAGTTGTTGGTAGCGCTGGTCAGAGCAGCTGTCGGAGCAGCTGTCAGCATGTCAACGTTATAACCGACTGAGTAAACTTCAGCACCCTTTTCATGAGCAGCCTGAACGGCGGCCGGGGCACCGGTGGAGTCAGCGTGCTGGCCAATGATGACACAGCCGTTGGCCATTAACTTTTCAGCAGCAGCACCTTCCTTGGTGATGTCGAACCAGCTGCCGGTATAGGTGACCTGCATGGCTACCTTGTCATATACGGACTTGATGCCCAGATAGAAGGCGGTTAAGCCGGAAACAACTTCGGCATAGGTGTAAGCGCCGACATATCCGATCTTGACATTGCCCTTTTCATCCAGGTTTTCCGGCTTGATCTTGCCGGCTTCAACTAATTCCTTAACCTTCATGCCGGCTACGATTCCGGATACGTAACGTGATTCGTAAACCTTGGTGAAGACGTTGGAGAAGTTGGCCAGTCCGCTCTTGGCAGCGGTATCGCCGGTATCAGCTACGAAGTGGACATTTGGATAAGCCTTGGCAGCCTTTTCCATGAATGACTGATGGCCGTAGGAATTACTGATGATCAGAGTGCATCCTTCCTCAACGAGGTTTTCGGCCTGAGCAGTAACTTCTTCGCTTTCCGGAATGTTGGTTCTGATGATAACGCGGTCAGAAATTCCCAGTTCCTTGGCAGCTTCGGCAATGCCTGACAAGTGAGCGAATGAGTAGCCTTCGCTTTCGTCGCCGACGGAGATGACGCCGATCTTGGCAACCTTCTCAGGGGTGGCATTGTTGTTATTGCCGCTGTTATTGCAGCCGGTCAGTGTGCACATCATCATAAGTGCCACTAAGATAAGAGTGATAGTTTTCTTCATAAGTTCCTCCCTTAACTCTCTTTATAATTAAATGGTTACCCATTAATTACCTTTGATAAAGAAAAATGAACCCGGTCCGGTGTTATTGACAGAATTCAATTCCACTTTCCGTGCTCATGCTTTTGATGCGGGCCAGAGACTCCACGCGGATCCCCTGTTCCCTGATGCGGTCTCCACCCTGCTGGTAAGCCTTTTCAATGACAATTCCGCAGCCGGCAATCTGGCAGCCGGCCTGGCGGGCAATGGAGATCAGGGCGTTTAAAGCCTCGCCGTTGGCCAGGAAATCGTCTAAGATAAGTACCTTGTCGTCCTTGGAAAGATACTGCCTGCTGACAGAAACCGTAATGTCGGCATTACGGGTGTAGGAATGTTCTGTAACATGATAGGTATCGTTCCCAATGTTGCGGGCATTGCCCTTCTTGGCAAAGACCACCGGGCAGTAATTAAAAAACTGTGAAGTTGCACAACCGATGGCGATGCCGGAGGCTTCGATGGTCAGGATCTTGTTAACTTCACAATCCGCAAAACGTCTCTTAAACTCTTTTCCAATTTCGGGCAGGAAAGCGGTATCAATCTGATGGTTCAGAAAGCTGTCGACCTTTAGAATGTCGCCATCGAGAATGCGCCCTTTTGTGACAATGAGCTTCTGTAATGCTTCCATAATCACGCACCTCCCCAAAAAATATACTCCAATTATTATACAAGAAAGGCGAAATTGCAAGTAAAATCGGCATTATTTGGAAATGCAAACGTTTTCATTTTTCAAAAGTTTTTCCCTGGCATTTTACCGGCATTTTGGTATGATAAAATTAGTAAAAAGGAGTAATTTTATGTGTATATTCTGCGATATCATTGAGGGTAAAATTCCCAGCAAGAAGGTATATGAAGACGATGATGTCCTGGCTATTCTGGACATTTCCCAGCTCACCCGCGGCCATACTCTGGTCATGCCCAAGAAGCACGTTGCCAACATTCTGGAGTGCGATGAAGAGACCCTGACCAAGGTCATTAAGTTCACCAGGCGCCTGGCCGGCCAGATCACTTCTGCTCTTAAGGCCCCCGGCTGCAACATCCTGAATAACTGCAACCCTGAGGCTGAACAGTCGGTCATGCACCTGCATTTCCACATCATTCCCCGCTACGGCAATGAAGACTGCCAGATCTCGGATTTCCACCCTACCCACGAGCCATACGATCTCGATGAAATTCTTAAGGAAATTGCCAATAATTAATCAAATTCCTGTAGAAAACTTGAATGATATGAGATATAATTTACTCTGTAGGTAAAGTATTTTTACTTACTTTGATTATCTTTACAGGGAGTATATATGGAGAACAAAGAACAATTGGTAGAAAGAGCCAAGCAACTGGCTACCAGCGACAGACTGGTAAATGTTGCCAATCAGCTTAAGGATCTGAAGAGAGCATGGCGCAGACTCGAGAGCGAAGAAGAATCACTGTATGACAAGGAACTGTCCGAAGTATTCTACGGATATCTGGATCAGATCAGTGCCAGAAGCAATGAAGTCATGACCAGCGTTGAAGATCACAAGAAGGAGCTTATTGAAAAGGCCAAGGAAGTGCTGAATCAGAAGAACTTCAAGAAAGCTACCGCTGAAATGAATGACCTGATGGAACAGTGGAAACAGTCAGGACGTTCAACCAAGGAAGTTGATGACGGTTTATGGGCCCAGTTCAAGGAAGTCAGAGATGAGTTCTTTGCGAATAGAAATGCCTACTATGAAAACTTAACCGAAACCTTTAAGGCCAACAAGCAGGCTAAGAAAGACCTCATTGAAAAAGCCAAGGAAATCAACCAGATCGAAAACATCAAGGAACTCACCGACAAGATGAATGAACTGATGGAAGAATGGAAGAAGACCGGAACCGCCGGCAGAGATACCGACGATGCTTTATGGAAGGAATTCGCTGCTGAAAGAAAGGCTTTCTTCAACAAGAAGAATTCTTACTATGATGGCTTAAAGAAGATGTACAACGAAAGAGTAGCCGCCAAGAAGGAAATCATCGCCGAAGCTAAGATGTTATTAGCCAGAAGCGAATTCACCGAAGAAGAAGTAGCTTCCGTCAAGGCTCTCAGAAACAAGTGGAAGGAAATCGGCAACGCTGGCAGAGACAACGAAGAGTCATTATGGCAGCAGTTCAACGAAACCCTCGACAAGTATTTCGAGAACATGAGGATCTGGAAGTAATCTCCAATCAGATCAAGGCATATTAAAGGGGCAGTCTGACTGCCCTTTAATAGTGAAGAAAACGTCCCGCAGGACGTTTTGTTTATTTAGTTTCTTTCGCGCTCCCGGAAGTCCTTGAACAGTCTAAGAATGGCTTCAAAGACGACCATGATCTCCAGTCTGCCCAGAAACATGCCGACATTGGCCGTCCACAGGATCAGCTTGCTGGCGTGATAGCCGGTAATGCCGACCGACAGGCCGACGGTACAGACAGCGGAACAGAATTCAAACATTGAATCCTGGAGGCTATAGCCTTCCAGGGTGAAGATGAAGGAACCGGCAAACAGCAGGATCAGGTAGAACAGCACATAGCTGGAAGTCGAAGAGATCTCCGACTGCGTCAGTTCATAGCGCTTCCCTACCCTTTCGATGAAGTCGGTAGTGACCATCTTGCGGTTGAGGATCGTATTCTTGATCGAACGGTAGATGCCCTTGAGGGTAACGATGATGCGGTACTGCTTGATGCCGCCGCCGGTCGATTCCAGATCACCGCCAAACAGCATCAGCAGGATCATCAGAGTGATGAAGCCGCTGGGCAGGATGGCCAGGCTTTTCACGGAAACAAAGCCGGTCGTGGTTATGCAGGTAACAAACTGGAACAGCGAGTAACGCAGGCTTTCCCCGAAATTGGCAGCGAAGCCGCTCTTAAGCATGTCATAGCACATCAACGGGATGATGATCGCTACCACCGCCACGAAGAACTTGGTTTCCGAATGCTTCCAGATGTTACCAAATCTTTTCTTCAGGAAGCTCAGGTGCAGCATGAAGTTGGTCATGCCCAGTAACATCAGGATCATCGAAACGATCTCAATGCCCAGAGAATGATAACCGTAGATGCTCTCGTTGATGACGGAGAAACCACCGGTCGACAGGGCCGCAATGGCGGTATTGATGGCGTCAAACAGCGGCATGCCCAATAGCACGTAAGCGACGGTGCCGGCGATGATGTAGACGGTATAGATCGACAGGATCAGCTGTGCACTCTTGGCCAGGTTCGGCATCAGACGGTCATTATGCCCTTCTGCATTATACAGATTCAGTCCGTACTTATCCGAGAAGGCACAGGTCAGGATCAGTACCAGACCGACGCCGCCGACAAACAGCGAGATGCTGCGGAACATCAGGAAGACATGTGGAGTATTATCGGTATCCACGACGGTCAGACCGGTGGTGGAATAGCCCGAAGTCATCTCAAAGGCCGCCTGGGAAAAGTTGTAATCACCCTTCAGCATCCAGGGGACCGTAGAGATCAGGATGGCCGTCAGCCAGACCAGTACGACCAGAACGGCATCGTAGTGCTTCTCCAGCTTGACGATCTCGGTGTCCCTTAACAGATATCTGATCAGCCAGCCCACCCCGATGGCCACGGCTCCCGGAACCAGGAAGCACCAGGCATAGGAGACTTCATCGGGATAGAACGGCAGAACGATCAGCGGCAGAAACTGAATGATGCCGACCATTATTATGAAGATGGCCAGATAATAGGCTATCAGGCGATGATACTTGTTGATCATTGTTTCTTCCTCTGGAATAAGCCGGTGATCTTTTCCTTGTTTTCTTCGGTGGTAACGATCAGAACGATGTCACCTTCCTTCAGCTGGGTAGCGCCGTTGGGGATGATGACCTTATGCCCGCGGGTAACGGCGGAAACGGATCCGATCTTGGAGATGCTGAGATCCTTCAGGGTCTTGCCTTCATAGTAAAGATCGTTAGTGATCTTGATCTGCATGATGACGACTTTCTCATCATGCAGGGACAGGGTATTGATCAGGTTTTCAACGGAAGCCGCACTCCGGATCTGCTCACCCAGCAGATAGGTAGAGCTCAGAACCGAGTCGATGCCCAGTTTTCTGAACACTTCAACGTTTTTCGGGTTCAGAACGGTAGCGATGCACCGCTTGGCCCCCAGCAGCTGCTTGGCAGTCTTGCAGGCGACATAGTTGGCCATGTCATCTTCGCTTAAGGCAATGAAAAGATCGGCGTTTTCCGCTCCGGCTTCTCTTAAGTCGGTCTCTCTGGTAGCCAGGCCCTTCATGACCGGGATGCCGTTGCGGACGCTGAGGTACTTGCAGTCCTCCTCACTTTCATTGATGACGACCAGCGTGTTGGACCGGGAGTTATAGGTGCTGATGATGTAGTCGGCTTCATGCTTGCCGTTGGCGATCACGATTTTCATAAGTCCTTGCCCTCCATCTGCCTGACAAAGTCATCCAGGAACAGGTCAAAGGGGTTGATGCAGCGGATCCAGGGATCAACGATCTTGACCTTGCGGGAGTCCTTGAGTTTGATGTAGATCTCCGGCACCTTATAGATATGGCTGCAGACATCGGCCAGGAAGATGTTGGTATTGTCATCTTCGGTCAGGAAAACGGCCCGGTCAGCTGTCTTAATGCCGTTGGCTTCCAGGAAGTCCATGTCAGTAGCGTCACCGGATTCCAGGAAACCGGTAAAGTCTTCCACGTTCATCAGTTTGTCCTTGTTCAAGTCAATGAGCACAACGTCATCCTTCTGCCGGGAAAGGATCTTGGCAATGTTGCTGCCAAGACGGCCGGCGCCAACCACGATACTCTTACGATTTACACTCATAATGTTCACCTGTCGTTTCTATTCAAAATATTTTACCCTAACAATATATATTGGAATTTATCCCCTGTCAAAACCGGTTATTACCATTCATCTTCCTGCAGATTGGCGATCAATTCACTTTTGGTAAAGATCGGCCAATGGGCGCCGATGAAACTGTCAGCTTCCAGGCTCTCCACATGCTTCCGCAGTTTCTCCGTCAGCGTTTTATCAGCCACCCAGGTAGGATAGACGCCGCTGATGGCATCGCCGAAGAAGACGACCCGGTCCTCAGGAAGATAGACCAGCGTAGCATCATCGGTATGCGGTGAATCGGTCTCATAGATGATCACCGGCAGACCACCGGCATCGATCATCAGTTTTCCCTGATATTCAATGTCACTGGTCACCACGACGATCTCCTTATCATCGGCATATTCCCGGGCAATGGTAATATCCATGTTCCGGAAATTCTCATCATGCTCCGGACTGCGGGAAGCAATGAACTCCTTAAGGTGATCATTGGTACGCCTGCTGGCGATGGTCAGGCCGTTCACCCGATGCATTCCGAAGGTATGGTCCCAATGCCAGTGGGTCAGAACCGTCAGCTGCGGAAAAGGAAGTTTTTCTTTTTTCAGGGCCTCATAGAACTCCTCAACATGGCTGTCGGAATGACCGGCATCTACGGCGATGGAAAAGTTCCTGCCCTTGATGTAACCAAGAGCGGGCCGGTCTCTCTCGTCCTCAAACTGGGAATACCAGACTCTCTCATTGTACCGTAACAGTTTCATTTCCTTCACCTCCTGAGGGCTGAGGCTCCACCGGCTGGAGCTCATCGATTGGGTATTTCAGCGAGATATTACCGCTGTTGGATTCGATCTGCAGAGTTCTTAACGGGTCCCCTTCTCTGGCATAGACATTGACGATCTCATCTCTGGTTTCCCCTTCAATCTCAACGATCTCATGGACCCGGTCACCGTTAAGCTCAAGCGTGCCGATGCGGGTCGAAAGATTGCAGGTATAGTGAGCCAGATCTTCCAGCATCTTAAGCGAAATAGGACTGGTCTGCGAACGGATGTACAGGCGGTCAAAACTGCAGTCCTCCAGGAGCAGATCACCATAGTTGGAGGTCACGTTCATCGACCGGAAGGAAGAAGTTTTCAAGGCCGCTTCGCCATTGACGGCATTGAAGATCAGGTCCCGGATCCGCACGTTGGCCAGTTCCAGGTTACCGTCAACGCTGTTGAAACTCAGCCGGTTGATGATGTCGGCCGGCAGGAAGACCGTAATGGTCTGAATGGCTTTCTTGCTGGAAGCGGCATTGCTTTCAACGCGGGATGTCATCCTCAAGGTAATGGTCTTGTTGACCACGTTGTATTCATTGTTGTTCTGAAGTTTCTGGAAGTAGGTGATCTTGATCTTGTCGTCTTCACTGGGTCGGATCACCAGATCATGGTTGATCGAACTGATGATAAGGTTATTGGCTTCGGCGCTCTCGATCTCCTGATATACTTCCATGTAGGAACTGGTGGTACTTTCATCCGGCATGTAATAGGCATTATAAAGCGTCCAGATGCCGATGATCATGGCGGTCAGGATGATAATCATGCCGATCAGGAAACCGTTTCTCTTCACTTCTGCCTTCTCCCGTCTCTATTCTTTAGATAATTATATCATGAACAGCCCTTCCTCATTAAGAAACTGTTCTTCCGGATTTTACCTGCGCAATTCTATTGACATATATTTTATCTGAATTATAATAATAAAGGATTAGCACTTTAAGCGATTGAGTGCTAAATAGGAGGATTTATGATCAGACCATTGAATGATAATGTACTCATTAAAAAGGAAAATCTGGAAAACAAGACCGCCAGTGGAATCATCCTTTCCACTAACGAAAACAAGCAGGAAAACATCGGTGTTGTTGTCGCAGTCGGCGAAGGAAAAGTCGTAGACGGCAAGAGAGAACCGATGACCGTAAAGAAGAATGACCGTGTCATCTTTGACAAGTACTCTACGACGGAAGTCAAGTATCAGAACGAAGAATATCTGCTGATTGCCGAATCAAAGATTCTGGCCATTGTTGAATAGGAGGTAAATCCATGAGCAAGGAAGTATTGTATTCAAAGGACGTAAGAACCAGAATGCTGGCCGGTGTTGATGAACTGGCCGATACCGTCCGGGTCACCTTAGGACCTAAGGGACGTAACGTCGTTCTGGAAAAGAGCTATGGCTCACCGCTGATCACCAATGACGGTGTTACCATCGCCAAGGAAATCGAACCGGCTGACAAGTTCGCCAACATGGGCGCCAAGCTGGTTTACGAAGTAGCCAACAAGACCAATGACGTAGCCGGTGACGGAACCACCACGGCCACCATCCTGGCTGCCGCCATCATGCACAAGGGCATTGACTGCGTTGAGAAAGGCAGCAACCCCGTCTTATTAAAGGCCGGCATGGAAAAGGCCGGAAAGCTCATCAGCGAAAAACTGCTGAAGCTGACCCGTAAGGTCACCACCAGCAAGGACATCGCTCAGGTAGCTGCCATCTCCTCCGGATCCGCTGAAATCGGCAAGTACATCGCTGAAGCCATGGAGAAAGTGGGCAATGAAGGCGTCATTACCGTCGATGAATCCAAGGGTTTCGAAACCGAACTGGAAGTCGTCGAAGGCATGGAATATGACAAGGGTTACCTTTCACCTTACATGGCCTCTGACCGGGAAAAGATGCAGGCTGAACTGGAAAATCCCTACATCCTGGTAACCGACTACAAGATCAACTCCATTCAGGAGATCCTGCCGTTACTGGAGAAGATCGTACAGGTCAACAAGCCCTTACTGATCATCGCTGATGACATCGATAACGAAGTACTCACCACCCTGATCGTCAATAAGCTGCGCGGTGCCTTCAACGTCGTAGCCACCAAGGCTCCAAGCTTCGGTGATTCCCAGAAGGCCATGCTGCAGGACATTGCCATCGTAACCGGCGGCAAGTACATCACCAAGGAATTATCCATGGACTTAAAGGAAGTTGAACTCCAGGATCTCGGTTCTG
The DNA here is from genome assembly GCA_017445225.1 of Erysipelotrichaceae bacterium. GTDB lineage: Bacteria > Bacillota_I > Bacilli_A > Erysipelotrichales > Erysipelotrichaceae > RUG521. The sequence continues at coordinate 206,020 of JAFSUN010000011.1, forward strand.
CCAGCAAGGTCGTCGTCAAGAAGGATTCTACCACCATCGTTCACGGCAACGGCTTTAAGGAAGAGATCGATGCCCGTATCGGCGAGATCAGAAACCAGATCGAAAAGAGCACTTCCGACTATGACAAGAAGCGCCTGAACGAAAGACTGGCCAAGATCACCAGCGGCGTTGCCATCATCAAGGTCGGTGCCGCTACCGAAAGCGAAATGAAGGAAAAGAAGCTCAGAATCGAAGATGCTCTGAATGCCACCAAGGCCGCGGTCAGCGAAGGCATCATCATCGGCGGCGGAGCTGCCTTAGCCAAGATCTACAATAAGGAAAAGGATACCCTGAAGGGTGCTACCGTTGACGAGCAGAAAGGCATCAATGCCGTCTTCGAGTCAATCCTGCTGCCTCTGTACCAGATCGCCGAGAATGCCGGCTATGACGGCAACGAGATCGTCAAGCAGCAGCTGGCCAGATCCGGCAACATCGGTTTTGACGCCAGCAAGGGCGAATGGGTAGACATGTTCAGAGCCGGCATCGTTGATCCTACCAAGGTCACCAGAAGTGCCGTAGCCAACGCTGTCAGCATCGCTTCCCTCTTCGTTACCACCGAAGCCGGTGTCGTAACCAAGGAAGATCCCAATGCTGCTCTGGCCAATGCCCTTTCATCAATGGGCGGCCAGCAGGGCATGTACTAAAAACTGACCTAACCTGATCAGATCAGCGCAGATGAAATCATCTGCGCTTTTCTTTCAATCATTTTTGTGCCTGCTTTTCCTTCATCATAGTATAATGATTAAAACGCAAAGGAGGTAAGACATGAATATCAACGACAATATCCATGGATTTACATTGAATAACATCCGGCCGATGCCGGAGATCAACGGTGAACTGTATGAGATGGTTCACGATAAGACCCGAGCCAGACTGATCTGGATCAAGAGAAACGATGACAACAAGACCTTCGCCATCGGTTTCAAGACCACACCCGATGACGATACCGGTGTCTTCCATATTCTGGAGCATTCCGTTCTCAACGGTTCCCGCCGCTATCCGGTCAAGGAACCCTTTGTCGATCTGTTAAAGGGATCTCTTCAGACTTTCTTAAACGCCATGACCTATCCGGACAAGACCGTCTATCCGGTTTCCAGCCGCAACGATCAGGACTTCCTCAATCTGATGCGGGTCTATCTGGATGCCGTCTTCTATCCGCTGGCCGTCACCCAGCCCAACACCTTCCGTCAGGAGGGCTGGCACTACGAGATCAATGACGTCAACGAACAGCCCATCTACAAGGGCGTCGTCTTCAACGAGATGAAGGGTGCCTTCTCATCCAGTGACGGTGTCCGAGCCAGAACCCTGATGCATGCCCTGTTCCCGGATACCTGCTACGGTTGCGAATCCGGCGGCGATCCCCGCTACATTACCGATCTGACCTGGGAGAAGTTCTGCGCCAACCATGCCAAATACTATAATCCTTCCAATTCCTACATCATTCTCGACGGTTCCGTCGACCTGGATGTCACCCTGAAGATCATCAACGATGAATACCTGAGCAACATTAAAGACTCCGGTGAGCAGATCGTCATTGAGACTCAGAAGCCGATTAAGGACAATGTCGTCGTACAGGAATTTGAGATCGCCCCCAACGAACCGCTGGAGCACAAGGCCCAGATCAGCTACGGCTACGTCGTCGGCCGCTATGATGAATACGAGAAGAACAATGCCTTTGAACTGCTTTCTTCCGTCCTGTGCGGTTCCAATGAATCACCGTTGAAGAAGGCCATCATCGACAAGGGGCTGGGAGAGGACATCTCCTTCTCCATCGATGCCGGCATCATGCAGTCATATGTGGAGATAACGGTTCTGAATACCGACCTGGATAAGGAAGAAGAAGTGACCCGGACCATCCGGGAAACCCTGAAGAAGATCGTCAGGGAAGGCGTCGACAAGGACGAACTGGAAGCTACCCTGAACATCTCCGAGTTCCGGGCCCGCGAAAAGGAATTCGGCGGCGCTCCCAAGGGACTGGTCTTTGCCCTTTCCTCTCTGGACAGCTGGCTGTACGGCGGTGACCCCATGGACGGCATTCTCTATGACCGGGCCTATGCCGGATTAAGAGAAAAGATCCATACCGATTACTACGAAAGACTGATCGAGGACTGCATCCTCAACAGTAACCATAATGCCAAGATCCTGTTAAAGCCATCCCAGACCCTCGGTGCCGAAAAAGCCGAAGACGAAAGAAGAAGACTGGCTGCCATCAAGGATTCCTGGAGTCCGGCTCAGCTGGAAGCCATGGTTCAGATGAACAAAGAATTCAGCCAGTGGCAGCAGACCATGGATACCCCCGAACAGAAAGCCACCCTGCCGGCCCTGAAGCTCTCCGACCTCAATGACAAGCCGGAAAAGCGCGACTTCACCCAGGAAACCATTGGCGGCACTACGGTAATCACTCCGGCAGTTGACACCAACGGCATCAGCTACAATACCGCTTACTTAAGAATCGATGACTTCGACAATGAGGAAGTCAAGCGGCTCTCCCTGCTCAATTCCCTGGTCGGCTATCTGGATACCGAACACTATGACATCGTCCACCTGCGCCAGCAGATCAAACGTTACCTGGGCAGCTTCGGCCTGTCGATGACCGGCTGCAGCGATGTCAATGACTTTACTGACAGCTACTACATGGCCGTTTCCTGGAGCAACCTGACCAGAAATGATGATGAAGCTCTGAAACTGGTCGATGAGATCCTCAAGACCACCAACTTTGACAACAAGCAGGCCATCATCAACATCATCAGACAGCTGAAGAACAACCTGAAGAACTCCTTCTCCGTCGCCGGTCATTCCCTGGCCGCCAAGCGCAGCGCAGCCTACAATGATCCGCTGTCCACCTTCAGCGAATTTACCACCGGCTATGAATTCTTCCGCTATGTTTCCAAACTGGAAAGAGAATGGGAACAGCGCGCTGACGAAGAGATCGCCATGCTGAAAGAACTGCTGGGCAGAATACTGGTGAGAGAAAGAGTTATCTTGTCGGCCTGCGGCGACGATCATCATAAGGTTGCTGAACGTTTCCTGGCCTCTCTGTCATCCGGAAGGATTGGGAATAAGGTCGTCAGAGAACCCCTGGGTCAGCTCAATGAAGGCCTCATCGTCCCCGCCAATGTTTCCTTTGCGGCCAAGAGTGCGGAACTGAATCAGCTGGCCAGGAAATACGGCGGCAAGTGCTTTGTCTTAGGCAGCATCCTGACCTATGATTACCTGTGGACCAGGATCCGGGTTCAGGGCGGGGCCTACGGCTGCGGCTTTGGCTGCAGCAGCGGGGCCGGACGCTTCTACTCCTACCGCGATCCCGATCCGGCCAACAGCCTGCAGGTATATGAAGATGTGAACAATTATCTCGATGACTTTGTAAGGGAAAACGACAGTGTTGAACAGTACATCATCGGCGCCATGGGCGACTTTGATCCCCTGCTGTCAACCAGAGGCATCATCAAGAGAGTGGAGCTCAATTATCTGTGCAACAACACCTATGAGCTGACCTGTGCCCGACTGAAACAGCTGCTGAGCACCACCATCGAGGACATAAAGGACATGAAGGAGATCTTTGAAGAGATCAACCGCCAGAACAACGTCTGCGTCATCGGCAATAAGGAAGCGCTGGAAAAGTGCCGTGATAAGCTGAAGGTCATCTATAATCTGAAAACCGAATGAGGTATCAGCCAATGGCTGATGCCTTTTTTCAAAAAAAAGGAGCCGGGCTCCTTTAAAGTGACTTATGAGAAGAACAGATATCCCAGGTAGACAAACAGCATGTACCATACGGCGGTTACGACCCCGGCCGTCTGCAACACCTTATTGACGGTGGGAATGTTGATGACCCCGGCATTGATCAGCAGTAAGACTACAAACACGGCCATGATGATCATCTTCTTAAGCCAGGTATCGTTCTTGCTTCTGACGTGCTCGTTGAGGGTGGTACCGAACAGGAACATGACAATGGCCGTCACCACGGTGATCAGAACTTCTTTGTTCTCCAGAAAGACAAAGCTTCTTACCAGGGTCAGGACCAGGGAACTCAGGATGATCGTCAGAAACGGAACCAGATACTTCTTTACCATGACCGACCTCCTAAACTACTCTGGCATTGGAATAGGCCAGATAACAGGCGCCAGCCCGGTAAATAAGCTGCAGGATGCTGTACTGGCCGAACTCCAGCAGATCGCTGAGCAGCAGCTGCACGGAACCGTAGGCCAGCATGTCGCAGGCAAAGATGACCGCCAGAGTCAGGCCCAGGGCCAGAAGGGAAAACTGGATCTGCACGCCCTTGCCGAAGCGCTGAATAACATATCCGATCAGAAAGCCCATTGGCAGGAATAACAATGGCGAATAGATCTTCAGAAACAGTAACAGTGCCATGAAAAGCACCACGCATAATATGGAAGCCCCCACACCGACGACGCAGGCATTGGAAAAGCGCTGCTGTCTGGTCAGGGCCTGCTTATTGTAGATTTTAAACATACGATCACCACCTGTTCACCTGTAATTATACCATTATTAGCGCCGCATATTTGAATTTATTTATTGACTTATCCTTCTTTGTTATGGTATATTATTCAAGCACGGAGGTGCACCCGTGGAGGTTTAGCTCAGTTGGGAGAGCATCTGCCTTACAAGCAGAGGGTCAGCGGTTCGAGCCCGTTAACCTCCACCATTTGTTTGCCGGATTAGCGCAATTGGCAGAGCAACTGATTTGTAATCAGTAGGTTGGGGGTTCGAGTCCCTTATCCGGCACCACTGAAATATTGAACTGGGAGGGTAGCGAAGTGGCTAAACGCGGCAGACTGTAAATCTGTTCCTTCGGGTTCGGCAGTTCGAATCTGTCCCCTCCCACCATTCAACCATTGCCAACTTGGGACGTAGCCAAGTGGTAAGGCACCAGACTTTGACTCTGGCATTTCGCTGGTTCGAATCCAGCCGTTCCAGCCAAA